>DAOTXS010000085.1:0-3828 GCA_034435055.1 Anaerolineae bacterium
GCTGGTAGCGTTCGTAGTTCAAGACGTCAATGATTTCCGGAGTGAATTCGATTTGTGTGGTCATAAACCGATCATAATGGATTGCACGCAAGTGTCAAACGAAAACCGCAATTAGTGCCCGTGTTCAGTATAGATACCGCTATCGTACGCGCTGGCATTTGGAAAATCCAAATTCGTCGCCGCGTCGTAAACAATTCTTACAAGTTCCTGTGGAAATATCTTGACCCGCTCATCAAGAATCATAGGCATAGTCTCACACTCCCCAAAACAAAAAGCCGCTTGCTTGATGATTGCGAACGGCTTGCAAGAGTTCTATGCTTGGTTCATCAAACCGGTCGCTTAAGCTTGGTATTTGCGGCACGATGTTTCAGCATCGCGCCGCTTTCCGTTCTACTATTAAAAACGAAGCCGGGGGCAGGAGAAACGCACGACTTTCATCGCTCCATATCCAACTCAAAGATGCCTGATTTGACGACAAATGACTTACCCGCGCGCTAACGTCCTGTCAATTGGTTGTTGGTGTTTCTGGCTCACGAGACATCAAGATTCCAACAAGTCCAATAAGCCAAAGGAACGCGGTAAGTATTGTAAACCCGCTCAAACCTGTGACGACAAGTGAGATGGCTGGGAGAAGTACTACCACAGGAACTACGACAATTGGAACGAGTAATCCAATGCCACCCCAAAGTTGATAGAAAAAGTAAAGTGCTAGCAAGAACATCAAAATTCCGCTACCCCACCACAGAATCTGTCCGAAGGATTTCATTGCGCCCCCCTTGAAAATAGAATTTGCTTTTCAGAATACGCGGCATGTGATCGCAAGTTGTAACATATTGTTGCCGGGGATCGGCTTATCGTTTACATCCCTTGAGTTGGTCTGTGCTCTCGATAACAATTTGCGGTCGCCCGCGATACGATTCGATTGTTCCGTAGATTTCTACACACTGATCTTTCAAGCCATTCCACACCCATTTGAAGGAAACACCATAGAACGATGTGCGTGTGTTGTCAAAATCAATGAAGAACGCGCCAGAATTGGGGTCTTTATATGTGGTGTACACAACACCATAGATGCATGTGTTTTTGCTGATGTGCTTGTTAGCATCAGTCCAAGATATGCAACGCGACGAGGATGACGGTAGGGGAGGTGCCATTTGACCCGTGGTCCGTTGGATGCAAGACAAATATTCTTCTCGAGTTATATTCTCATCGCCTCCACAATCTGCTATTTTTTCTTGTGTTATCCTTGTCGCCTCCGCTTTCGCCATCTCGCTCCACTGTGACTCTTTATAGGAATTATACACATAAGCATCTGATGGGGCGCTTGCGCTCCGGCTTTTTGCATTATCGGATGAGTGCGAAGTACCGCATGAAATCAGTGAGACTCCAAGTACTATCAGGGTAAATAAGGTGAAATGTTTCATTTTTCCTTTTTCCGCGTGAATTTCCGCATCAATGCGGGAATCCGCCTTTTGCCAAACAAAAAGCACCTGCCGCTGACACACATGTGCACGTTAGAGGACAGGTACTTTGATCATTGAGAAATCACAATTCAACTGGGCGAGTGGCAAGCAAACATTGCTCATCGTTCGTTTCTCCAATGAACACGAACAACACTGGGCATCCAGAGACATAGAGAAAGACCTACAGACATATTATACTGCGAAAACCAGAGAAAAACAAAACGCGCACTTTGTCGCTCCATCGATGCTATGCTACAATGTCGCAAGATTAGCCACCGCGCTTTCGGCGGTCGGCGTCAAAGCGTAATGAGGTCGCCATGAAATCGCTCACCGAATATCTGTGGCTGAACACGCCAACCAAACGCGCGTTTGTGAACATCACGCCGCAAGTTGAAGAGCTGGTTCGCAAGAGCGGCGTGCGCGAAGGAATCGTTTTAGTCAACGCGATGCACATCACGGCGAGTGTTTTTATCAACGATGACGAGTCGGGACTGCACCGCGATTTCGACAAGTGGCTGGAGAAACTCGCGCCGCACGAACCGACCGCGCAGTACGCGCACAACAATGGCGAGGATAACGCTGACGCGCATTTGAAACGCCAAATCATGGGACGCGAGGTCGTCGTCGCAATCACGAACGGCAAATTGGATTTTGGACCCTGGGAGCAAATTTTCTACGGCGAGTTTGACGGGCAACGCCGTAAGCGAGTGCTGGTGAAAATTATCGGAGAATAATTTTTGCGGTGTCATTGCGAGCGGAGCGAAGCAATCTCTCAAATGCCACTTGGAAGATTGCTTCGTCGCAACCTTCGACTTCGCTCAGGATGCTCCTCGCAATGACATAAGCGTCTGTGGATAAGGAGGGCTATGACCGACATCGTTTTGCTTGAAGGCGTGCGCACCGGGTTTGGCGCGTTTGGCGGGATGCTCAAAGATTTGAGCGCGACCGATCTGGGTGTCGTCGCCGCAAAATGCGCGCTGGAAAAATCGCGCGTCGATCCGGCGTGGATCGATCATACGATTTTCGGCAATGTCGTCCAAACGAGCGCGGACGCGATCTATCTCGCGCGGCACATCGGGTTGAAAGCCGGCGTGCCGAAGGAAAAACCGGCGCTCACCGTCAATCGATTGTGCGGGTCAGGGCAGGAAGCGATTGTGCAAGGTGCGCGGTTGATTCTCAACGGCGAGGCGGATTTCGTTCTTGCCGGCGGTACCGAATCGATGAGCCAAGCGCCGCACGTCGTGCGCGGTGCGCGCTCGGGTTTTACTTTCGGCGCGGAAACCAAATTCGAAGATATGCTTTGGACTGCGCTCGTCGATTCATACACCGGTCAACCGATGGCGATCACCGCGGAGAATCTTGCCGAACAGTATCACGTCACGCGACAGGAGCAAGATCAATTGGCGTTGCTGGGTCAACAGCGCGCAGCAAAAGCATGGAGCGAAGGTCGGATGCAAGAAGAAATTGCGCCGGTGCCGCTCAAAGATCGCAAAGGCAACGTAACCCAGTTTGCGAAAGATGAAATCATCCGCGCCGATGCAACGATGGAAGGATTGGCGAAATTGCCGGCGCGATTCAAGAAAGACGGTACGGTTACCGCCGGCAACGCGTCCGGCATCGTCGATGGCGCGGCGGCGGTTGTCGTTACATCGATGGCGAAAGCCAAGGAGCGCGGGCTGAAACCGCTCGGTCGCTTAGTGTCGTGGGGCGTCGCCGGCGTCGAGCCGAGCATTATGGGATTCGGTCCTGTGCCGGCAATTCGCATCGCGCTCAAGCAAGCCGGGATGATGCTCGAGCAGATGGATTTGATCGAAATCAACGAAGCGTTTGCGGCGCAAGTGTTGGCGTGCGTCAAGGAATTGCAAATCGATCTGGAGAAATTCAACGTCAACGGCGGCGCGATTGCGATTGGTCATCCGCTGGGCGCAACCGGCGCGCGGCTTACGTTGACGCTGTTGTACGAATTGCGGCGGCGCAACCAACGCTACGGCGTCGCGTCGATGTGCATCGGCGGTGGTCAGGGCATCGCGGCAGTGGTGGAAGCATTGTAAAACTGTTTCACCCCCACCCCTTCCCTCCCCCTGCAAGGGGGAGGGTGAGGGAGGTGGTTCGCAATGACAAAGCACAATCAAAAACCTCGCAACTGCTTGCGAGGTTTTTTCGTTCGCTGGATTTTACTGCGCGCAACGCACGCCGACACTGCGTTCACGAAAAGTTGGTGGCTCAAAAAAACGATTGGTCGTGCGCGCGTAGATTTGTTCGATGCTCCACGCGCCGCCGCGCAACACTTTGAGATTCGCAAAGGAATCGGCAGTCCACTCCCACACGTTCCCGGCAAGATCGAGCGCGCCGAATGGTCCAACGC
>DAOTXS010000086.1:0-7942 GCA_034435055.1 Anaerolineae bacterium
ACTGGGTTACCCAAGACAAAAACCGGGCAGATTTCTACCGCCGCCGACGTTTTGGAATCGCTTCGTTCTGCGCACCCGGTCATCGCGTTGATTTTGGAACATCGCGAGTTGTCGAAACTGCAAGGCACGTACGTCGATGCGTTGCCGGCGCTCGTGCACCCGCGCACCGGGCGCGTGCATACCGATTACAATCAAACCGGTACAGTCAGCGGTCGCGTCTCCTCATCGAATCCGAATTTGCAAAACATTCCGATTCGGACTGAACTGGGACGCCGGGTGCGCCGCGCCTTCATTGCGCCGCGCGGAAGTAAATTGATGAGCGCGGATTATTCGCAAGTCGAATTGCGGATTCTCGCACACGTTGCGCACGATCACGGCTTGCTCGATGCGTTCGCGCGCGGGCAGGACATTCACGCTGCGACCGCCGCGAAATTGTACAAAGTGCCGCTTGAGCAAGTTACGCCGGCGATGCGTCAACACGGCAAGACGATGAACTTTGGCATCGCGTACGGCATCACCGATTACGGCATCGCCACGCGTTCCGAAATGTCGCAGGCAGAAGCGCGGCAATTGATCGACAGTTATTTCACCCAGTTCGCGCAGGTGAAAGAGTACATCGAAAATACAAAACGCGAAGCGCGCGAACGTGGTTATGTGCAAACGCTTCTCGGTCGCCGCCGCTATTTTCCGGAACTGCAGCACGGTACCAAGAATGTCGGCGCGCGCAATGCCGCCGAACGCGAAGCGATCAATCATCCGATTCAAGGAAGCGCGGCGGATATTCTCAAGTTGGCGATGATTCGATTGCACCACGAGTTGCACGCGCGGCATCTGAAAACGCGGATGACGTTGCAAGTGCATGATGAGTTGGTGTTCGAGTGTCCGGACGACGAAGTGCAGATCGTCGCGCCGCTGGTGCGCGAGGTGATGGAAAACGCCTACCCGCTCGAATCGAAATTAAAAGTGGATGTCGCCGTTGGACAAAACTGGGACGATATGTCTGCCGTCTGATTGTCTGAGTGTTTTACTGCCTCATTGATTTTCGATGACTGACTCCCGCCGCAACTTCCTCGCGTTCGTCCTTCTCATCGCGTTGCCATTTGTCTTTTTCTGGCAAATCACTTTGGGTCAAGGCGTGTGGTTTGGCAACGACATCGTTCGCACCTATCATCCGCTTGGCGCAGCACTTGCCCGCGCGTTGAACGAAGGTCGCCTCCCGCTTTGGACGCCCGGAATGTACGGCGGCTTTCCAATTCTTGCTGATGCACAAATCGCCGCTTTGTACCCGGTCAACTGGCTTTTGTTTCGATTTATGCCCGCGCCGGTTGCGTTGGCGTGCAGTATGCTTTTGCATCTCGCGTGGGCGGCGGCAGGAATGTTTCTTTTGGCGCGCGCGTTCGGGTTGCGGACAGCCGGCGCATTTCTCGCCGGTTTTATTTTCGCCTTCAACGGATTCATGTTCTCGCGGCTTGAACACGCGTCGGTTCTCATCACCAGCGCGTGGCTGCCGTGGTCTCTTTTTTTCTACGAACAATTTCAATGCGCGCGCGCGCAAAAATCGAATCGCGCCGGCATTTGGTTTGCGTCAACCGCCGTCGCGCTCGCTGCGCCGTTTCTCACCGGCTTTCCCCAGGTTGCGTTTATGATTGCGTTGACGTTTGGCACATTCGCGTTTTTCGGCGCGTGGTTGTGGCATTCGCCAACCGCGGATCGCGGGGTCGTCAAAGTACTCGCGCCGATCATTTTGGCCGGCATTTTGGCGGCAGGCGTTGCGGCGGCGCAGCTTGTTCCAACGGCGGAACTCGTCGGCTTTTCGACGCGCGGCGGCGGCGCGAGTTTTGAATTCGCTACCAGTTATTCTTTGCCGGTCGATTTCCTTCCGCAATTTATTTTTCCGTTTCTGCGCGGTGAACCGTCGGAAGGCGCGAATAACGAGTACTGGGCGTATCTCGGTATCGCGCCTTTTCTCCTGACGCTCCTTGCGCCGTTCTTGCGCCGCGACCGCCGCACGATTTTTGTCGCGCTCTTTTCGCTGATCGCGTTATCGCTCGCGCTTGGCGAAGTAAATCCGCTGTATCGATTGATTTATCAATTGCCGGGTTTCAATTTCTTTCGCGTGCCGGCGCGTTATTTATTGCTGTTTGTTTTCGGCGCGGCATTGCTTGCCGGAATTGGAATCGACGAAATCTCAAATCGTCTTGCGGCAAATGATCGAAATTGGAAACGTGACGCGTTGTTCATCCTCGGATTCGGCGCGACGTTGATGTTGATTTTGTTACTGGGTTCAACGCAGCCCCTCGAATTTTGGTTATCGGCGTGGCAAGTGTTATCGTTTGTTTTTCTCACGGCGACCGTCGTCATTTTGATATTCATGCGAACGCGCCGAATCGATTTGTCGATTTTCCAAACATCGATTATCGGCTTGACGATGATCGATCTTGCGTGTGTCGCGCCGATGTTTGTGTTGACGCTGGGACAAATCGTGACGCCGGGCTATGCATCGGTCGTGCCGCGTTCGCTGGCGATTCTGCGCGAATCGCCGGGACGCGCGCGTGTGTTTGCCGATCAATCTATTTTTCCTTCGACGCCGGCGATTCGCGGCAGTTTGTATCCGAACACTGCACTCGTTTATGATGCGGAAAGCGCGGACGCGTACTCATCGCTGGGTTCATTGCGCCATTCCAAATACCTTGGCAATTTATCGCCGGCGATGTTGAATGCGATGAATGTCAAGTACTGGACGATTCCGCTCGAACCGCGCCCGCGCACCAAAATTGCGTTTCCCGCGCACATCGTTGCCATCGACGTGTTGAATAACGAAGAATTTTTCGCGCCGACGCCGGCGACAGCCATCGAAATTACATCGTTCACCGAAAACGCGGAGCAACTTGCCGACGGCGCGCCGGTCGGACAAATCGAGATTCGCCGGCGCGACGGTCGCGTCGAATCATTTCCGTTGCGTGTCGGCATCGAAACGGCGGACTGGGATTACGAACGCAAATCCCCGCAACATCCGCGTGCCTCGATTGCAAATTCGTTCCCGGGATTTTGGCGGTCGTTTGGACGCCCGTTTGACGGACACACGTACGTTGCGCGCGTTTCATTTGCGCCCGGTGAAATCGTCGGCGTGAATGTGCGTGTAATTACGCCGGACGCCCGCTTGACGATTGAGGGCATTACTCTGTACAATGCGAGCGGTCGTGCAGTGTCGCTTGCCTCGTTGGTTGGTAAAAACGATTTTCGTGTGGCGTATTTCAGCGACACGGTTGCCGCGTGGGAAAATCTCGATGTTCTGCCGCGTGCTTTCATCGTGCATTCGGCGGAGATCGTGAACGACGATGTTGCGTTCGAGCGACTGCACAACCCGGCATTCGATCCGGCGCGCGTCGTGCTGCTCGCCGAGGGTGCGCCAATCGATGGGCGCGATGCGACGCGCGACGCGGTGGAGTTGATCGATTATCAACCCGAGCGCGTAGAATTTTGGGCGACGACGGATCAGCCCGGTTATTTGTTCTTCGGCGATTCGTGGTTCCCGGGTTGGAGTGTCAGCGTCGATGGCAAAGCGGCGACCTTGCATCGCGCCAACATTTTGTTCCGCGCAGTGCCGCTTGCCCCGGGTACCCATTCGATTGTGTTTGAGTATCGACCGCTTTCGTTTATCGCCGGCGCGGTCATTAGTTTGACGAGTCTTGTAATTCTCGTGAGCATTGCAATTTATTTAGGGACAGTGAAAACGCGATGAGCAAACCCAACCTCTATTTTTCGCCCGCCGATTTTGCGTTGTTTGAGAACAGCGTGGCAACGAACGCCGAGTACGACGGCGAACGCGAGCGCGTCAAAGAGAAATTGATTGCGTTGCACCAACAGATTTATCCGGCGATTCGCAAAAACAAATGGGACTTGCATCCGCATTGGATGTCGCAATGGCTAATCAGCGCGGCGCGCATTTCGCCTGCCACGCCGCGCATCGATTTTATGACGTTGCGGTACAGCAAACCGGAAACGACGATCAAGTTGATGAAGAAAGAATTGTTCGAGGACTTTGGGCATTTCTATGCTAACGCGATGATTGCGATGCGCGTCGATAAAGAGGGGTTTGCCATTGAACTCTACGTCAGCGACAAAGCCTGGGTCGATGGACAGAACTTGAAGAACCGGATTCAGTCGAGCGCGGACGAACGGGGTTATTTTCGGACGTTGCTGGCCGACCTGGGCGGCGAACACACTTTGCGCTTGTCGCAATTCACACGCAACGAAGATGGGTTCACGCGGTTTGAAGAAGTTCTGCGCGCGAAGGCGAGCCGCTTGGTCAATGTGGGAATGTTGAACGCGACGATGGACAAGTATAAACCGGGTGGGCACGATTTGCGTTTGGGAATTTATTACAAGCCGGACGACAAACGTTTGGCGGAAGATTATTTGACGCAAGAAATTCTCAATCGTATAGCGCAACTTTATCCGGTGTACGCGTTTATGAGTTGGTCGCCCAAGAATAATTTCAGGACCGAAAAAAATGCTAATCAAAAATCATCTCGCCGAACTCGTTAAGCAAGCGATTCTCGCCGCGCAAAATGCCGGCGCGCTCCCGGCATTTCCGATGCCGGAGGTGTTCGTCGAACGGCCGCAACGGAAAGAGTTTGGCGATTTCTCCACCTCGTTGCCGCTCAAATTGGCGAAGGTAGCCAAACGCGCGCCGTTGCAAATTGCGCAGACGATTGCAACGCACGTGGTCAAGGATGAAACAATTGTCCACGTCGATGCGACCGCCCCCGGCTTTGTGAATTTCAAATTGAGCGATGCGTGGGTGGCAAAACAAGTCGATGCCATTCTGGACGCAGGTATGCGCTTTGGCAATTTGCAACCAGCTAAACGATTGAATGTGCAAGTCGAACACGTCAGTGTCAATCCAACCGGACCGATGCACGTGGGGTCCGGGCGCAACGGCGCAATCGGCGATACGTTGGCGAACGTGTTGGAAGCGGCGGGGCATCACGTCCATCGCGAGTTTTACATCAACGATAATGGTTCGCAGATTCGGCATTTTGGCGCGAGCATTTACGCGCGGTATGCGCAAGTACTTGGACGCGATGAGAAATTTCCGGACGATGGTTATCAAGGCAAGTACGTCATCGACCTCGCGCAGAAATTTGCGGCAGAACACGGCGACAAGTTTCTCAAACTGTCGAAGGAGCAGGCGATCCGCGAACTCGGTTTGCTCGGCATCGATGTGGTGAAAGAGCAATTGCGCGCGACGCTCGAACGGATGAATGTTCGATTCGACAACTGGTTTTCGGAGCGCTCGTTGCACGAGGATGGAACCTTTGCGCAGGTTTTGCAAATTCTCAAAGACAAGGGATTGGTTTTCGAGAAAGATGATGCGACGTGGTTTGCGGCGCAAGCGCTCGGCGAGGAAAAAGATGCGGTGCTGATTCGCTCGCCCAAAGTGATCGCGAATCCAGACGAGCGCCCGACGTACCTCGCGTCGGATGTCGCGTACGTGTGGAACAAACTCGCGCTTCGCAAATTCGACCGGGCAATTTACGTGTGGGGTTCGGATCATCACGGCGATGTGCCGCGCGTGCTTGCCGCCGCCCGCGCGCTTGGTCTCGACGAAAGCAAAGTGTCGATTTTGCTTTATCAATTTGTTACGCTCCGGCGTGGCGGTGAGATTGTGCGGATGAGCAAACGTACCGGCGAATTTGTTACGCTCGACGAATTGATCGATGAAGTTGGCGCGGACGCGGTGCGGTTTATGCTCATTACGCAATCGGTGAACGCGACCATCGATTTCGATCTCGACGTGGCGGTGAAACATTCGGACGAGAATCCGGTGTACTATGTGCAGTACGCGCACGCGCGCATCGCGAGTATTTTGAGGAACGCGGCGCAAACCGGCGTCCGCGCGGACGGCGACGTCGCTTTGCTCACGCATCCCGCCGAGCAAGAGTTGATCCGCGAGATGATGCGATTTCCGGAAATCGTCGAACTGGCGGCGAACAAATTGGAACCCCATCACCTGCCGCATTACGGCATCGGACTTGCCGGGTTATTCCATTCGTTTTATAAACAATGCCGCGTCCTCTCGTCCGACCCCGCCGATTTGAACGTTTCGCGTGCGCGCCTCAAGTTAATTAGGGCGGTGAAAAATACGCTCGCGCGCACGTTGAACTTGATGGGCGTCAACGCGCCGGAGACAATGTGATGAGATCATTTGCGATTGGTTGTGTCTGCGCGATTGTCGGTCTTGTTATCGGCGTTGCGTTGGCTGCCGGCGTGTTCAGTTTCAGCAATCGCGCCGCCGCGCAAATTCCCACGCCGATTCCAAACGCGTCGGCAGTTTCCGTCACCGCGAGCGCGACGTACCTCGACTCGGTGGTTCAGCAAGCCGCGCGGCAAAGCGGGATGCTGAGAAACGCCACCGTCACGCTCGAATCGCCGAACATCGTCAAGGTTGCGGCAACTGTCGATGTAACAGTGTTAGGTCAGCGGGTCAACGCGAACGCGACTGCGACGATGCGCGTTTCGGTCAAGAATAATCGAATCGCGCTGGTTATCGAAAAGATCGATGCCGGTACATTACCAGTGCCACAATCACTCATCACCAGCAATCTCGAGAGTTTGCGTGCGCAAGCGGAAAATCAAATCAACACGCTGGTTCAGCGCTCGCTGCAAGGCACCAATTTACGCCTGTCGAACATCCGTATCACCCCGGCGGAACTGATTGTCGATTTGGCTAGCCCGTAAATTGCGGTTTTTGATTTTCTTGCGACTTTGTGTTATACTACTGTCACAATGGACTTGAAGCGATTCCTGATTTCCACGCCCATTGCATTTTTTTTGACTTTTGGCTTGACGATGGAGCCGGGTCCACAATCGAGCGCTCACCTTGTGGGGGACGCTCCCTTAATGGCGTTTGCCGCGGTTGATTACGCCGCGATTGATTTTGACTCCGGGATACCGGAAGAAACCCCACCTCCGCCTACTCCCACCCTCGCGCCAACACCAACGCCGACGCGCGTTGTAACACCAATGCCAACTCGCCGTTCAATCCGCGTTCCGATTTTGATGTACCATTACATTAGCGTGCCGCCACCCGACGCCGATAAATACCGGCTCGATCTTTCCGTTACGCCGGCAAATTTCCAAGCGCACGTCGAGTACCTCTTGGCGGAAGGTTATCATCCAATTACCGTTGCCGACCTCACCGATTATTTGCGGCGCGGGAAAACGCTTCCACCCAATCCAATCATCTTGACCTTCGACGATGGTTACGCCGATAATTACGAAAACGCTTTTCCAATCCTCAAAGAGTATCAAATTCCGGCGACCTTTTTCGTCATTACCGATTTTGTGGATAACGCCAAGCCGGGCTATATGACGTGGAATCAACTTGAGGAAATGGCAATCGAAGGAATGGAGATCGGCTCGCACACGATGACGCATCCGGATTTGGAGGGCAAGTCGCGCACGATTCAGGCATCCGAAATTGCCGGCTCCAAAGCAACCATCGAAGCACGCATTGGCACGCCGGTCAAATCGTTCTGCTATCCCGCCGGCAAGTACGATTCCCGCACCCTCGACGTTTTGCGTTCGGTGGGTTATCACGCTGCCGTTACCACCGAGCCGCAAGGTACGCGCCAATCCTCGGACGCCATCTTTGAGTTGCGCCGGATTCGCGTGCGCGGCACGTACACGGCGGACGATCTGGGGCGTTGGATCAAGTATTATCTCGCGAGCGGGAAATAAGACGCGCCGCCTTGCCGGTTTCCGCAAAGCAATCTCGATGAGAGATTGCTTTTTTTCTTTTTTAACGTGAGTTCGGGATAAGCGGGACTCCAATCTGTGGTATTCTTGAGGTTGCAACACCAAAAAGAAACACCAGAAAGGAATCCCGCCCCATGAGTTTACTCGATTTGTTCTGTCATGTCGATGACTTCTGCCA
>DAOTXS010000087.1:0-195702 GCA_034435055.1 Anaerolineae bacterium
ACGTGGGTCTTTGAGAGATGCGAAATACTTGGTGATCGTTTGATGAGTCTTGGGCGTCATAGTGTCCCTCCTGGAGAGATGCACTAATTATCGCACAAAATCGCTTAATTCCTCCAAATGCGATTGCCCTAAACTCTGTGTTCTTTGTGCCCTCTGTGGTAAAATAAACATGCAATCGTGGAAAACGCGCGCGCGCAAACACGTTGTCGATTTTGGCAAATGGCTGACGGTTGAAGATCACACCGTCGAGTTGCACGATGGGCGCGTCATCGAACATTGGCCCTTTGTCATCACGCCGGATTACATCAACGTGTTGGTCGAAACGGAAGAGGGCAAGTTTCTCGTTTTTCGCCAGACCAAGTACGCGATTGAAGGCACATCGCTTGCGCCCATCGGCGGTTATCTGGAACCGGGCGAAGACCCGCTGACGACCGCGCAACGCGAGGTGTTGGAAGAAACCGGCTATCGCGCGCGCGAGTGGATTTCACTCGGCTCGTTTCGCGTCGATGCGAATCGCGGCGCGGGCATCGGCAATCTTTTTCTTGCGCGCGGCGCGTACCGCGTGCAAAATCGCAATGCCGACGATTTGGAAGAACAAGAAATGTTGACGCTGACGCGTGGTGAAATCGAATCCGCGTTAGATCGCGGCGAGTTCAAAGTGTTGGCGTGGCAAACGAATGTGGCTTTGGGTTTGCGCTATCTCGATCAAAAATCAAAGGAGGACAAAATGCCAGAGTTTAAAAAATTTTCGGCGGTGCGTGTAGCGTCGGTAACGGAAGTGGGACTGTTTAGCCAAGCGATTCCGCGCGGATTTCAAAAATTGTTCGCGTGGCTTGGTGCACGCAATCTCCAGCCGCTGGGGAATTCGTTTGGGGTTTTTTACGACGACCCTGCCAAAGTGCCGGCGGAAAAACTTCGTAGTGAATTGTGCGTCCCGGTTTCAGCCGACGTGCAAGCGTCGGGCGACGTGCAGGTGAAAGAGATTCCCGGTTTTGACGCGGCGTCGATTGTGTATCAAGGCGAAGCGAACATCACGCGTGCGTACAACGAGGTGTACGATTGGTTGCGCGCGCAAGGTTATCGCGATAACGGTCCTGCCTACGAAGTGTACTTGAGCAAGCCGGGCGAGGAATTGCGTGCGGAAGTTTTTGTGCCGATTGTCAAAGTGACCAAGCCGGCGGTCAAGAGTTTGGTTGCGAAAAAGCCGGTGAAGAAAGCGACGAAGCGCGCGGTGAAAAAGCCGACTCCCAAAGCTACTAAACGGCGCAAGTGAATTTGCGGAGGAGCAGAGGTGCGGAGGGCAGGGGAGAATTATTTTGGGTGTCTTGTCTGCACCTCTACCCGCTTGCGCCCCGATGTTTTCGACAACCACACTTTTTTAGGAATATACACAGCGTGTGCGGTATCAAGCGCGTGATTGAGTTGATGTTGACACGCACCGAACGCGCGATGGCGAAAAAGCGTTTGGCGTTTGTGGAGGCGTTTGTGCAAGAGTTGGATGCAAAGATGGAAATGGAATTTTGACGTAGCCAAAAATTCGCATTATAATTGCAGTTGTAAACTTATCTTTGTCCCTGGTATAGCATTACTTGATTAGGCACATCTGGAGGGGGAATTATGTGCCATTGCCTTGGGGACGCGCGACCAATAAAGAGATTCTGAAAGAACAAACACCTATCGTTTGGCGCGTTTGCGCGCGTTGGCGGTGGGTGTTATTTTTTGCAAATAGACTTTTCTAACCCGGAGGTCTATCATGAAAAAGTGGCAAATTCGACTGCTTACTTTGTCGATGACCGTATTCTGTCTGTTAATACCAGGGCAGTTTGCAAAAGCAGCACCCCCCACGTTTTCTGGTTCCTTTCAGACGAATTTCAATGAACCAGCGATTGTTCGTGTTAATCCAAATGGGACATTTGTACAGGAAAAAGTTACTTCTCTGCCACGAGCTACTAACTGTTCCCTACCAGCACCTAATCTCAATGCGCCAATCAATGGAGTAACGGTCAATACGCTTGTACCGCTTTTTGAATGGTTTAAGACCTCAACCGATATTTATGCTATTGCAATTTCAACAGTAAGCGATTTCTCGACAATTATTTTTGCCTCGACAATCACTTTTTCAGCCGGTTATCCCAGTAATCCTTATTCTTACGGATTAAGGACAAATCTGTCACCTAATACGACTTACTATTGGCGTGTTGCTAGCGCGTGCGCTGTTGGCTCCGTCGGCGCGTATTCGCCAACTGCGTCATTTCGAACGGGAAATATTGCTGGTCCATTTATTTCTCCGCCTTCTATGATTGCGCCAGCCGACGGTGCTGTAGTCTCATCCTCACCGGTGACTTTTTCTTGGGGTAATGTCACAGGTGCAACTGGTTGGCAAATTCGTTTTTATCGGACGTTAAGCGATGCGCAAGCCGATCTTTACTTCGTACTTGTTTGGACTAATACTTGGTATAATTCTTGGACACAATATTTTGGAACCACAGGAACGTATTACTGGCGCATTTTGGCAAAGGATGCTCGGGCTTGGGGCTCTCTTTCACCTATTCGGTCGTTTACGGTTGGGGGAACAGCTTCAGGCAGCATGACATTGATAACATCGCCAGTTGTCCCTACTTCCCGCTCTTTAGTTGCAATAGCTCGAGTGCGTAACACAGGTACGTTTTCACAACAGTTTGATCTCACTGTTCGCTTGTGGCAAAGTTTTGGTCTCCTGAACACACAGACATTCAATCATACCATCGCTGCCGGTGCTACCACAAATCAGTTTGTTGATTTTGGAATTCGGTCGGCAGGGCGCTATCGTGTTGAAGCGACGCTCACAGCTGGCAGCAAGACACTCTCTTCGCAAAATGCTAATGTGATTGTGACAGACCCCAATGCCGCGCGAATCATTCTTGATTATTCAAAAAGGCTGGAAAATGCTGCAAACGGTGAATTAAATGATATATCTTCCATCACTGCAAATGCGATGGCTGAAGAAATATTATCTATTGGGCTTGATAAAATTCAAGAACTCGCCGTTGGGAAATTTGCTGATTTTGCAGCACCAATTCAAGAAGCTGGAGGTATACCTGTTTCAACAAGCGGTAATGCTATTATAGAAATCCAAAATAACTTCGGAAGCCTCCGTCAAAATAGACAAAATCTCTCAACGGCAATTCGTTTGTATGTACGCAGTGATTATGGCGTTACATTGTCAGATGGATTTGACCCGCTTAACCCTAGCGAATTGAATACTATTGTAGACCCGGTTCTCAAAGACCGAATAAAGGATGCGGTCAAAACATATTTGGCTAATTGGCTAAGGGATAATTTCTTTGGACTGTTGTGGGTGAATACTGAAAGAAGCAAAATAGCAGATCGGCACGTGAGATTTACTGATTTTGTCCTAACAAGAGCCGTAAGTGAACCTTCTGGTTTGCATAGACTAATACAAGATGGAATAACGCAGATTCTAAATGTAGTAGAGGGTGATGCTATAGCAAGTTTTGGACCATACACCATAGGCAACCAAACATTACGATATGATCTGACACTGCAAGAAGAAGATGTTAAAAGACAACAAATCCGAATTGCCAAAGACTTTATTGACGTACTTCTTGTTGGTTTTGTCATCAGTGGCTCTATCATAATAATTTTCTTAATAATTGGAGCGATTAGTAGCGGCGGATCATTAGCTGTTGTCGTTGCACCTATCATATGGAAAATCGTGCAACTGTTGCACGCACTAGGAGGCTCTCTCAAAACTATGGCTATTGCTATGGTTTTTGTTGGAATGATGATGACTGTGCGCATAATTGCACCACACGTCACTCAATACGATAACGATACTCTTACTGCGGCAGAATCACTTATAAGTAGCAATGGAACTGCACAGTTGAGTTCATTTGATACAACCATCAAGTCCGGTCAAGCCCGGATAGCTGTTCAAGTGGCTGGACCTCAGACCGGGCAATCCCAAGTTTTGGTTGAAACAGTAGTGTATAGCATCGATGGTCGCATCAATAAGATACTCTATTCGCCGCTGAAAATTCAAGCAGGGCAGATAGCAAGTTTGAGTAAGGATGTGCAACTTGCTCCGGGTAAGTACCGCGCTGTTACTACTCTGTATACTCAAAAAGGACTGACTTCCTTACGGGCAGCCCCTATCGATGTGAATGGACCTGAAGTGCAAATATCTCTAGGTTTGGATCAGACGGTTATCAACCCAAGCCAATCTTTGCAAGCACACGTTACCTTGAGAAACACTAGCGTCATCAGTGACACGAACAATCTCACTCTTGTGGTGGAATCGAATGACAAAACACATTTCAATGCATGGCCCATTTCGCTTGCGGCAGGTGCAATCCAACAAATTGATTACTCCTTTACGCCCACTGTATCCGGTTCGTATGTACTTCGCGCTTCGGTAGGTATTGGTCTCAACACCTTAGCACAACGAGATGTTGCCTATGTTGTTGGCAATGGTTCTGCAATTGCCCTCAATACCAATGTCTCGGTGGTTTATCCACCTGGGCTTGATGTAACCTTGCCGCTGACATTGACCAATAGTGGTAATGCCTCAGGTACAGCCAATATCACGATCCAAGCGTTTGATCGCCTGCGCTCAAACATCGTTTATACTTCGACTCAGTCGGCAAATGTTTCTGCAGGGAATACAGTCGTTTTGCAAGCAACTGCATTGACAAATGCTCAACCTGGACTTTACTCGGCGCGTCTGAGTATGAATGGTGTACCATACGACTCACGCGACTTTGCGGTATCTGCAACTGATACATTGTTTGGTCTACTTGATGTGGGGAGCCAATTCCCATCAGTTGGGCAAAGTGTGCCAATTACTGCCACTGTTCAAAGTGCAAGTAGTACATTGACAGACGCAACAATTGTGGTGAATGTCCGCTCGCCGTCTGGAACATCCGCACCAATAGCAATGACCTGGCTAGCTACTGGAACTTATCGAGCGGATTTCACACCAAATGCCCAAGGTACCTATTTGATTGATCTTGTGGTTGCTCAGTCAAACTATCGCAATGTGGGCGATCAATCCTTTATCGTGGCAGATTCTCCGACACTCCTTGTGCCAACGATTGAAGGTCAACCAAAGGTAAGAGAAATACGTCCAATTACAATCACAGTTCAGAGCGAAACCGGAAAGCCTGTTTTAGGTGCTACTGTGGTGTTGTCAGGGACAAACCAATTGCTCAGAGGACAATCTGACCAAACCGGTCGTGTGGTTTTCCAAACATTTCCACAAAACCTCGTTCCGTATTTGCTAACCACAGACCTACGTGGATTTGCAGGTGCGACAACACAAGTATCCGTCGATGCGATTAGTACCTATCTACCCGTTATCACAAAATAGTCGTATATGACATGACTTCATGACGAAGCGCATTCAGACGCTTGTAGTTTGGGAAAACTACAAGCGTCTGTTATAATTGGGGTATGAACTGCAAGTTCTTCTTCGTTGAACTCCTCATCCTCTCCACCGCCATCGGCATCATTGCAACGGTTGCCGCGCCGTGGTACGAACTGCGCGGAACATACGCCGCGTGGCGCATCGTCGAATGGCACACGTTTTGGCGCGGCGATTCTGCGTTTCAATTGGCAAGTGTCGTCGCAACGAATTTCAAAATTCCAATTGAGTACGCGACCGCTGAAATGCCGAACACATTACGGAATTTGTTTACGCTGGGAAGTGTGTTGGGCGCGTGGCACAGCATTGTGCTGATCGTGTTGCTCATCATCGGCGCGTGGTGGCAAGTGAAAAACGGCGTGGCAAAATCGCGCGTCGCGTTGGAAATCGTTGTACTCGTCATCGTCAATGCCATCGTGCTGTACGGTTTGGCAATCGTGCTTGCTTCACCGTCGTCGCTCACGCCGAAAATCGATTTTCGCGCGGGCGCGGAGATTCACACCGATTCGCTGATCTGGTCGGATTTGAATATTTTCCCGGTTGCGCCGGCGCTGTCCATTGTTGCTTGTCTCACTCAGTTGGTTGCATTTCGAAATGCAATAGTGAGTGCTAGAGTGCGATAGTCAAAAACACCAATCAAGCAAACTAACGCACGAACGAACTATCGCACTAAGACTAGTTTTTGACCTAGCAATGACTTGATACGTACCTCGCCGCACTAGAATCAAAAATGGCTCGTGGTGATAGCGAGGCAAGGGCTATGTCGATTGTAGAATTTGTGACCCCGACGGGTCAACGCCTCTTGGTCAATGCGCGCCGCGAGTCCACGTCGATCATGGTCGATCAAGCGCTCGCTCTCAATTATGATCGCGAAGGTCGCTTGCTTGGTGCCTGGATCGAGGGGCGTAACTATCGGCGGTCGCTCGATAATCGAATACTCGAAAAGCAAGCCGGCGCGCGCCCCGGGTTGTCGTATCGTGTGCGGCGCGTGTTAGACGATGGCGAGGCGCGCGCGTTTTTACAAAACGTGTACGCGCGCGTCGTCGATTATCGTAAAACATTGGACGACCCGACAATTCGCCTGATGACGAATTCCTCATCCGAGGATGTGACGCGCGTGCGCGAATCGCTGGATCGCATTTTGGAATGCGACCTCGCTCGATTAGAACGCGACCGCGAAACGTTCAACGTCATTTACAAACCAATCAGCATTTTGCCGCCCGATCAATATCTCGCGTTGGTTTTGCAAGCAACCGAAGGGTGCTCGTACAATCAATGCGCGTTCTGCGGCTTTTATCGCGGACGCAAGTTTTACATCAAGAGCGTCGATGAATTTCGCAATCACATCCGCGACGTGCGCGCGTTCTTTGGCGGCTCGATTGGTTTGCGCAAAACAATTTTTCTCGCGGACGCGAATGCGCTCATCATTCCGCAAGCGCAACTCGTTCCGATTTTCGATGCGATCAACGCCGAGTTTGCGATTCACCCACGCGCTTTGAAAGACGACGCCTTGCGCGAATGGGAACAACAGCATCCGATTCATTTTGAAGGGGTTTATTCTTTCATCGATGCGTTCACCACGAAACGTAAATCGAGCACGGATTATGCGGAACTAGCCGCGCGCGGACTGCGGCGCGTCTACGTTGGTTTGGAAACCGGCGACCCGGAACTCCTTCGCTTTCTGGGCAAGCCGAATGTGCCGGCAGAAGTGATTCAACTCGTCGATCATGTCAAAGCCGGCGGCGTCGCAGTCGGCATCATCATTCTAGCCGGTGCGGGCGGCGACAAGTACGCGGAACAACACGTGCGCCACACCAGCGAGCTGGTCAATCGTTTGCCGCTCGATCAGAACGACCTGATTTATTTTTCGGAAATGATCGATCATCCAAAATCGGAGTACACGGCGTTGATGCGTCAAGCCAATATTCGTCCGCTGACGATTGGCGAGATCGATCATCAGATGACGATGATGCGCGCGGGGTTTGAGTTTCACAATCCGCAACACGCGCCGAAGATTAGTTATTACGATATTCGGGAATTTATGTATTAACAAATTGCGAGTGGCGAATTGCGAATAGCGAATTTGTAATTCCTAATTCGCAATCTGCAATTCATATTTTGCGCTTGGAGGAACTATGGCACGCGGTACAATCTCAATAGACGAAAATCGTTGCAAGGGGTGCGAACTGTGTACAACCGTTTGCCCCAAAGATTTGATTCATATGTCGACCAGTTTTAGCGCGCGCGGTTATCACCCGGCGATGCTTGTCGATCCGGACGGGCAATGTACCGGTTGTTTACTCTGCGCGACGATTTGTCCGGATGTTGCCATCACAGTTTATCGCGAAACTAAACCCGCTTCAAGTTCCAAGCTACAGGTTTCACCAATTTAACCTTGAACCTGAAACCACCTGCAATGACGCATGGAGTAATGATGACCAAAGAACTTTGGAAAGGCAATGAAGCCATCGCCGAAGCCGCGATTCGGGCTGGCGTTGAATCGTACTTTGGCTACCCCATCACCCCGCAAACCGAACTCTTGGAATACCTCTCGCGCAAGTTGCCGGAAATGGGACGCGCGTTCGTCCAGGCGGAAAGCGAAGTTGCCGCGATCAATATGGTGTACGGCGCGGCGAGCGCCGGCGCGCGCGCGATGACTTCGTCCTCCAGTCCCGGCATTTCGTTGATGCAAGAAGGTTTGTCGTACATCGCCGGTTCCGAAGTGCCGATGGTGCTCGTCGATATTATGCGCGGCGGTCCCGGCTTGGGCAACATCGCGCCGTCGCAAGGCGATTATTTTCAACTGACCAAAGGCGGCGGTCACGGCGATTATCGACCCATCGTGCTGGCGCCGGCATCGGTGCAAGAAGCCGCCGATCTCACGTACGGCGCGTTCGACCTCGCGGAAAAATATCGGCACATTGTCATCATCGCCGCGGACGGGAACATTGGTCAAATGATGGAGCCGATTGAATTGCCGCCGCCGCGCAAAATCGAAAAACGGGATCGCGGCTGGGAATTGACCGGCGCCGCCGGGCGCGCCCGCCGCTATATCTCGTCGATTTATTTGCAGCCGGAAAAATTGCACAAGTTCAACGTGCATCTGCAAGAGAAACAACGCGAAATCGAAAAGCACGAAGTGCGTTTTGCGGAATACATGCTCGACGATGCGGAGTACGCGGTGGTTGCGTTTGGTTCGTCGGCGCGCGCCTCGCAAACGGCGGTCAAGTGGGCGCGTGCCAAAGGGATCCGTGTGGGTTTGTTCCGCCCGATCAGTTTGTATCCATTTCCGTACGCACGGATCGCGCAAATTGCGGAACGCGTCAAAGCGATGCTCGTCGTCGAGATGAGTTCCGGGCAAATGATCGAAGATGTGCGGTTGGGTGTGCTGGGACAAGTGCCGATAAAATTTTACGGCGTGATGGGCGGACTCGTCCCGTTCCCGGACGATGTTCTGCCGGAGATCGAGAAATTGATTTCGTAGAGGTAACCCGGTGTGGTTACCCCCGGCGACCACATTAGGGTTGCCCCTACAAGAGGAAACTATGATCAACGAACATATGCAAACCGTTTTTGAATATCCGGATTCTTTAACCGATGTTTCGACACATTATTGTCCGGGTTGCACGCACGGTGTCATCCATCGCTTGATTGCCGAAGTGATCGACGAGTTGGGCGTCCGCGAAAAAACGATTGGCGTTGCGCCGGTCGGTTGCTCGGTTTTTATCTACAATTATTTTGACACCGATTTTGCGGAAGCGGCGCACGGACGCGCGCCGGCAATGGCGACCGGCATCAAGCGTTCGTTGCCTGACCGCGTAGTGTTCACGTATCAAGGCGACGGCGATCTTGCGGCGATTGGTACGGCGGAGATTATGCACGCGGCGGCGCGCGGCGAAAATATCACCGTGATCTTTGTGAACAATGCCATCTACGGAATGACCGGTGGTCAAATGGCGCCGACGACGTTGCCGGGAATGAAAACCACCTCATCGCCGATGGGACGCGATGTGGAATTGCAAGGATTTCCCATCAAGATGTCGGAGATTCTGGCGCAAATGACCGGCGCGACGTACGTGGTGCGGCGTTCAGTGCACGACCCGGGCAACATCAACAAAACCAAGAAAGCGATCAAGAACGCGTTCAACGTCCAGTTGAATCAAGCCGGTTTTGCGATGGTCGAGATTCTGTCATCGTGTCCGACGAATTGGAACGTAACGCCGGCGGACGCGCTCAAGTTTGTGAAAGAGCAGATGATTCCGTACTATCCGTTGGGCGATTACAAGGTGGCGGATGCGGTCAAGAATTTCATCACGGCATAGAGGCAACGATGCTTGAAGAAATCATCATTTCTGGGTTTGGTGGACAAGGCGCGTTGTTCGCCGGGCAGTTGCTGGCGTACGGCGCGCTGGAAGAGGGTCGCCACGTTACGTGGATTCCATCGTACGGGCCCGAAATGCGCGGCGGCACGGCGAATTGCACGGTGATTATTTCCGATGACGAAATTGGTTCGCCGCTCGTGCGCTACCCGTCGGCGGCGATTGTGATGAATCCGCCGTCGTTTGAGCGTTTCGAGCCGTTGATGAAAAAGAACGGCGTGTTGATCGTCAACACATCGCTCGTACAAAGCGAATCGAAACGAATCGACATTCGCGTGATTTCGATTCCGGCAAATGAGATCGCGTTGGAATTAGGCGCGCCGCAGTTGGCGAACGTCGTGTTGGTCGGCGCGTTGTTGCAGGCAACCAGCGTTCTCAAATTCGAGACACTGGACAAGGTGTTGGAAGAACATATCAGCGCGCGTCATCGCGATAAAATTCCGGCGAACAAGTTAGCATTGCGGCGCGGCGCGGAGCTGGCGGAACAAATGCTGGTGCGCGCATAAATTCATTGTCGATAAAAAATCCCGCTTGATGCCAAGCGGGATTTTTTTGGCTACTGCAAATTAACTGCCCCACGATTTTTGAATCTCGTGTACGGCGCGCGACATCAACCGGCGATAACTTTGTTGCGGCGGCGCCAGCACGGTCAGCACAAACGGATGGTCGGCGGCGTCAAAGTACCGGCAGATCAAGCGCGATTTATCGTTGACGTAGATGGCGACCTCGTCCACTTGCGCGAGCCCCAAGCGCGTTTGTGTTTGGCTGATGAAATCCTTGACCAGCGTGACCATCGCCGCAATGGTATCCGAATCGTACGGCGAAGGCGAGGGGGCGGCGGCAACCGGCAAGCCATCGTTGCTGGCAAGCACGGCGGCGGTGAAATTGCCGTCCCGATTCATCTGGGCGAGAATTTGTTCAAAATCGATGGGCGAAGTTTGTGCCTTCATATCGTCCTTTGCTGTTACGCCATCGCTTGGCGAACCGATTCGGCGGCGCGTTCCATTTGCAAAAATACCAATCCCAGTTTGGCGTCTTTCCGCGCGACGACGCTGAGCACGGCGTCGGGACCGGCACCCATAATGATCGTCGTCCCGTTTTCACCTTCGACAAAGACGCGTTTGAGTTTGCTCTGTTCAAATTCGATAGTCGTTTGTTCCCCGAGCGCGAGCATTGCTGCCGCCATTGCGGCGACGCGGCGTTCTTCCACGCTGTGTGGTAGTTCGGAAGCGATCGCAAAACCATCCACGCTGATGACACCGGCGCCTAATACGCCGGGGGTCGATGCTTGCAGATTGCGCAAGAGGTCTTGTAAGGTGCTGGTTAAATCTTTTTCCGTCATACTTATTTCTCCCTGTCGCGTTGCATTCTGTGTCCTGCCCACGTGAAAAGTTAAAGGTGTTTCTGCGCCTCACGCATCACTTCTTTGATTGCCGGTCGCAAGGTTTCAAAAACGCCGATGCCTTGAGTTGCCACGGCTTCGATTTGGGTATGCCCATTAAGTGTCAGCGTGTGACGCAAATTATCGATCGGCAGTGCGTTGGTCAAGTCGCGTTTGTTGTATTGAATGATGATCGGAAACTGGTTGGGTTCTTGTCCAAACTCGCGCAAATTGTCTTGTAAATTGCGCCACGCTTCCAAGTTGGCGTCCAGCCGATTCGGTTGTGAATCGACGACGAAGACGACGCCATCCGCGCCTTGCAAAACCAATTTGCGGCTGGACAAGTAATACACTTGACCGGGCACAGTGTATAAACTGAATTTCGGTTTGAGTCCTTTGATCTCGCCCAACTGAATTTCGAGAAAATCGAAAAAGATCGTGCGGTCTTCACGCGTTTTGAGCGAGACGAGTTCGCTGCGCGCGCTGGGATTGATCGTGGCGTGAATGTATTCCAGGTTTGTCGTCTTGCCGCACAACGACGCGCCATAGTACACGATTTTCAATTTGATCTCGCGCATTTTCCAATTGATGAACATTTTCTATCCTGAAAGGACGCTAGCGATCGATGGTAAATTTGCCGACGGGTTTTTCCGACAGGATGTCATCGATAGCGCTGTCCAACGCCGTGCTAAAGCCGGCTTCCATCATCGATTCGGTTTGGCGGATCACGTGTTCGTATTCGATGATCAGTTTTTCCAATTCTTCGACCGCGCGTTTGCTGAACAAACGCACCAGACCAATCTGCACTTCGGTTTCAAAAACCACGGCGAGCAGAAAACTTTTACCCACTTGCGATAAATAGATATTACGTCGCTCGCCTTCGTGGAACATCAAACGGAATTGAGCCGGTTCACCCATTTGCCGCGCCATTTCTGCGGTTGCCGCCATATTGCTGGCGGTCAGGGCGGCGAGTGCGACAATATCGGTGCCGCCCAGCGAACCGCGCGCGGTAATCAATTGCCCGCTGATGTCTGTAAGAAAATCGAAGGTCGCGCGGGTTTTGGCACGCAGTTCGTCCATAATTTTTTCGATGCGTTCGACTTGGCTCTCCGGCAGAACAATCGGTTTGGGCATAAGGATTTACCTCGTTGCGGTACGTCCTCCGCTGATTAGCGCTGGAGAGTGTCAAGATTGGCGGACGACGTACCGCATTATTGCTTTTGGTGATTTGGACTACCCGGCGGTACGCCGCGCGCGCAATCGCTCAATCGCGGCTTGCAAACTAACTTGCATCCGGCTCACGGCTTCCGCCAATTCGCCAATCTCGTCTTTACGACTGACATCGATTTGGGCATCTAGCTCTCCCAAACTAATTCGGTCTGCAACTTGGGCGAGTTGATTGAGCGGGCTGGTGAACTCGCGCGCGACGAAAATAGCGGTGACGCCAATGATGAGGATTAAAAGCGCCATACCGATGGTAAATACGCGTCCCCACCGGTCGATCTCGCCGAAGAAGGTTGAGAATGGCGACATAATCACATAGCGCCACGGTTTTTGGTTTAGACTGCTGACAGCGGCAAAGTTGCGTTCCGAATTGACATCCGAGGAAGTTTCAAACGTCTTGGCGTCGGGAGTCACCAATGCGTTGGCAACTTCGGGAATCGGCACAATTTGCACTTTTGTACTCGTCGCGTTGCCAAAACGTTTTTCTGTGACCAATTGTTTTTCCGTTTCGGGCGCGACCGGCGCGATGGCGGTGTAGAGCAACATACTTCCTTCCATTTCGGCGCGGCGTCCTTGGCTTTGGCTGTTGGCAAGACGGATGCCATTTTCGTCCAGCAACATACCGTATGAGCCGGCGCCTTCCGCGTCTTTATCGCGTTCCACCAGCGACCAGATGCCATCAAGATTCACACGGCTCCGAACGACTCCGATGACGTTGCCTCCGCTATCCAAAATCGGCGCGCTGAAAAAGATTGCCGGTCGATTGGTGATAACAGAGACGGATGGATCGGAAATGTACACCTTTCCTTTCAGCGCTTCGATAAAGTAGGGGCGAAATGCCACATCGGTGTTCAGGTCCGCAACCGAAGAAGACATGATGATCTTACCGTCTGGATTCACAATCGCTACCGATTCGTAATTCGTCTGCGAAGCCATTGCCATGAGTGCTTGCCTCGCGTTAGCTTGGGCTAGACTGTCGTCGGGGTTTTTTGCAAATCTAACAACCTCGGGTAACCAGCTGGAGGCGAGAATGTCTTCGCGTTTGTCGACCAAATATTGGTCGATGGCATAACTGGTATTGATGGCGTGGTTAAGCAAACCAGTGGTCGCCTGGCTAGTTACCGTTCTACGAAATAACTGAAAAGTTAGCCCACCGACCATTCCGAACGGAAAGATACTGAAAATGAGCAAGAGCCAAAGCAGTTTGGTGCGGATGCGCCAGTCGCGCACGTTAAGACTCAAGCCAACTCCGCTTTTGGATCCAGCGTGGGCAAGTGGTTGGGTTGTCATAGAAACCTCCTTGGGGTTTGGAAACAGATTATAGTTTTCGAATGGCTTCTAACATCGAACGCTGAAAATTCACTCGTTTGGTATTGTCTTTGATGGCTTCGCTCACGCGCTCCACCAGATCGGCAAGTTTGTCGCGTGGAAAATTATCGGCTTTTTCGCCAAGCGCAACAATCTCATCTTCGATGACAATACTTGCCAGAGGTCCCATCGCCTTGGCGAGTTCGCGGGTTACCTCGACGAAAAAATCGGCGTCCACAGAATCGCTGGCAGGCAACACACTGCCGGGCGCGACTTCGAGAATCTTTGACTTGAACAACGCGTCGGCGATGGTCATTGCCGTAGTTTCATCCATGTTGAGATTTTTGGCGATCTCGGCGACCGAACGGACACCGTTGATCTGCGCCAACACGCGCCACGCTTCGGGTTTCAGATTGACTTCGCCGGCAAGATCGCCGGTGGACATTCGAAAAACAACTTGGGCAAGATTAGCAAGGGATCCCATTGTGAGCCACCTCTATCGACAATTTCCGGCTTTGCTTAACCGGCGTTGACGATGCCGGCTTTTTGCGCCAAGAGCCACATTGGTGCGGACATTGAATTTTGCGTCAGTGCACCAGCGCGCAAAGGCGCGGCATTTTTTAGATTCGTTTGCAATTCAGGGTCGGCTTCAAATCGGCTTGCCGACACGTTCAGCGTCATTCGCAACAGCGAAAGCGACGTGCCGGGAGTCATCACGACGACGACAAATGCATTTCCCATTTCGCGCGCGCATACAATTTTTTGCTCAAAACGCAATTCAAAATCTTTGCCGCCGCCCCGTGCCTGGAATGCCGCGATGATGCGCGAAAGGTTTGCTCCGACTGTGTTATAAATCCCGCGATCAAAAGTGGCTGTCGAAAGCGCGCCTAACACTTTGCCGTGATTGTCGCAAATGAAAGCGGTTTGGACGCCGGGGATTTTTTCCAATTCGGTCAAGAGCGCGGCGCATTCCTCGTTCAGGTGAATGAGGCGCACTCCGCTCCACGCAGCTGATAGTTCTTGCTTGATGAGTGTTGTCATACGCAATGTTCCTAGGCGTGAAATAATTCCGGCAAAGTTTCGGCAAGCCCCACTTGTTCGATTTTGCCGTTGTGCTTTTCGATGAGCGCGGCGGCGGCGGGTTCTAGTCGCTGAACAATGTCAGTGATGCCTACCTGACTTTTCAAGTTATCGACTGTAAGTTCAAGCACGCGACTGAGCCCCTCGTTGAATGCGGCGACGGTTGCCTGCCCGTCGAATTTAATGTGTCCGTCTTTGTATTCAAATTCGGCGGCGAAAGGATCGAGAAAATCGTACGCCGTGGCGCAATCGATGCAGGTGCGTTTGAACGTGGTGAGAAAGAGGCCGGCTTTGGATGCGCCATCGACAGTTTTTTCCATCGTTTGCAGAACATCTTGCCAGAACGTCAACATACCTTGGCGCGCAAAACTGTCGACCAAGTTCAGCTGGTTGCCATAGACGGCGGCAAGGTCGGCGCGATAAACTGTAAACGTCGATGGTTCGGTGGCCGCGGCTTGGATGATTTGTTCCATCACTTTGCCGGAGAGAAGATTGCCGCGATTGTTAAACGCGCTGTCTAGCACAATTCCCTCGCGCATATAAATCGTGCCGGCGTTCTGGCTCTTGAGCATCTTGACTTGGATATAGCCGGTTAATTTTTCGCCCTGCATTTTGGCAACTAACTTGTCCAACGTCGTCAAATCGTTGCTTAAATCCTTGTACAGCGGTTCGCAGTTGAAAAGGTTCGCGAGTAACTGGGTCATTTCTGGCGCGAGGCGATAAACACTAATCGCGCCATCCTTCTCACGTCCTTTGGCGGCAACGCTTTCGGCGGCGGAAGGTCCAAACCGGCATTGTCCCTTGCTCTCTTCGATGGCGTTTAACAGATTGCCAGTATCCATCAGCAAAATGCCTTCGTACTCCCAGCCGGTCAACTGCACATAGCCGGTGAACTGGATGCTTTTTAACTCGGACATCATCGCGTCGAGTTGGGTGAAGGAAGTGTTGAGATTTTCGTAAACGGCTTGTCCTTTTGGAAAAAGCATAATGATCTCCGTGCAAAATTATTTACTGACGTTACGCAATTTCACCGCTGAGATCGCAAAGTTCGCAGAGAAAAATCCTGAAAAATCTCAGCGGTCTCCGTGTGCTTTGCGGTAAAACAATTCGGTTTGCGTAAGGTGAGTTATTTATTCAACGTCGTCAAAAGGATTTTGATTTGTTCCGGCGTTGCACGCGGCTCGAGCCAAAGCCCCAGATAATTTCCCGGCATTTTTTCGACGACAATTTTTTCGCTGGGATGTGAGGCGGCGAGTCCCAGCCACACGCCGAGCTCCAACATTTCACCGATTGTTTCAGCGTGGTTTGCGATAAAGGCGACGAGTGCGGCATCTTGGGGGGCGTTTTGTTCTTTGGCATCGGCGCGCAGATTGCCGGCGGGATCGACGATGAGCGCGCTGCGCAACCCCGGCTTGCCGCGCAATTGGCGCAGGTCTTGTTCGAGCTGTTGATCGCGTGCGGCACGCGCCTCGTCAGCGAGGCGCAATCCTTCCAACAGGATTGCGCTCCACGGTAGCTGCACGTTGCGCGTGACGCTCGTGCTGTCGTGGTCCACGCGAAAGTTGCCATCGTCCCAAGTCAAGAGTTCGTACACGGCTTGCTCGCCGAGTTTGTCATCTGCCGACGCGGCGACGAGTTCGCCATTGGCAAAGACGAGTGTTCCGGTATGTCCGTTGCGGGTCAAGGTGAGTTGCGCGTGTGCTTGTTCACTGCATTGCACTTGAACAAGACTGGCGAGACTTAGGTCTTTGAGTGTTCCGGTCAATGGCATTGAATCACCTTTCCGTCCGTGTCATCGTTGAACGTTGTGAAGCGCGACCCAGGCAAGGCGATTGAAAAAACTTTCGACTCCGTCGCCGCTGACACAACTGGTTTCGATGAACGGGATGTCCCATGCGCGAGCGACGGCTTGTCCTTCTTCGACGCTCACGCAACGTTCCAAATCGCTTTTGTTACCGGCGAGCACGACCGGGATATTGGGCAGAATGGAGTGGATTTCGTCGCGCCACATCGGCAAGCGTTCAAATGATGCCCGGTCATTGACAGCGTACACCAATCCCACCGCTTTGCTTCCGCGATAAAATGCGCGCCGGGTGAAAGTAAATTGATCCTGTCCACTCACATCCCATACAATCAATCGCGCGGGCTGATTATCGTTCTGAATATCGTACAAATGGAAATCCACCCCAATCGTCATAACCCGCGATGCTTCGAACCTGCCGGTACACAATCGTTTGATGAGCGTCGTCTTGCCCACGTTGCCATCGCCGCTGAGAGTGATCTTGAGAATTGGCGTGGGCAGTTCGCGGACGCGCGTCGGCAGTTTGTCGTTGGGGCTTGGTGCCAATGCTTCTTCGATGATACGTTTAAAATGCGTTAACGGAAAGGGTTTGGTCAAGTATCGATAAACGTCAAGTTGTTGCGCCGCGCGTTCGATCTCTTCCGAGCCAAAGCCGGTCATCAAAATCGTCAATGCGTTTGGCAGGTGGCGGTGAATTTTTTCGATTAGTTCCAAGCCGGAGATACCGGTCAGTCGCAGATCGGTGACGATGACATCCCATTTGCCTTGTTGGATTTTTGCCAGCGCGGCTTCGCCAGACGGCGCTATTTCCACAGAAAAGGTTGCGCCCAAATCCACCATACCGTCTTTAATCAAAAGAGCAACACTGGCATCATCCTCGACGACCAAAACTCGTTTTCTCATTCTATTTCTTCCCTTGTCAGTATAAAGTATTTCTGGCAAAAGGTGAGTAAAGATGTATAACGATTGCATAACAATTGCGTAACAACCCGATAAAAAACGGCACGCGCCAGACAACTTGTCCGGCGCGTGCCGTTCGAGGGATCGAAGCGGCTAACCAACGAAGCGATAGCCCTTGCCCCGCACGTTGACAATAAATTGTGGATTCAGCGGGTCATCTTCCAATTTTTGCCGCAGCCGTTGAATATGCACCCGCACCAACGGGCGGGCGTCTGCCTCGATTAGCTCATATCCCTGCGTCGCGCGAAGCAATTCGCTGGCGGTGATCACCCGGTCCGCGTGGTGTGCCAAATAATCGAGAATGTCGAATTCGGCGGCGGTCAATTCGACGGGTTCGCCAGCGTGTACCACCAACCGCTTGTGCCGGTCGATCACTAGATTGGAAGTTTTAGCAAAGCGCTCTTCAACCCGGGTCGGCGCGGATTCCCGTTCGCTTTCTGATTTCAAATCGCGCAAGGTTTGCTCCAGTTGAGTAATCAATTGTTGATGGCGCGCGTGGTCGCGGCGTTTAGACAAACCGCGTTCCACGCTTTCGATGATTTGCGCGATGCTGGCGGGCTTGGTCAAATAATCGAATGCACCTTCGCGCAGCGCCATAATTGCAGAATCGAGCGTGCCAAAACCAGTCAAGACGATGACGACGGTCGAAGGCGAACGGCGGCGAATTTCTTTCAGCAAACTGATGCCATCCAACGCGCTCTGCATTCTCAAATCGATCATCGCCAAATCGAAAGCGTGGTCTTTGAAAAGCGCGAGCGCTTGCGCCGGTTCAGCGGCGGACTGAACGCGATAGCCGGCTGTTTCAAGCGCTTCGCTAATCACCATCCGAATCGATTTTTCATCGTCCACCACGAGAATGTGTTCCACTTTCATTTCGCATCCTATTTCTGAATTGGCAACCACACAACAAAAGTTGTCCCTTTGCCGGCTTGGCTGTTGACCGTTATCTGCCCGCCGTGACTGCTGACGATGGTATGACTGATGCCCAATCCCAAACCACTGCCACTAGGTTTGGTCGTGTAAAAAGGTTCGAATATTTTACCGATTTCTTCCGGTGGAATTCCAACGCCGGAATCCATCATTTCGACCGCGAGCCATCGATGATCGTTTTCGATGATGCGTCCGCGAATGGCAAGTTTTCCGCCGTTCGGCATCGCATCGATAGCGTTCAAAACCAAATTCAGAAAAACTTGTTTCAACTGATTGGCGATGCCGAAGATTTTTGGCAGGTCCGCCTCCCATTCGGTTTCCCAAGTTACCTGTGAATATTGCAGACGTTTACTACTCAACGTCAACACTTCTTCCACAAGCGCGCGTACATCGACCGGCGCGTGCACCCCTTTCGATGGACGATAAAAATCGAGCAACCGTTGCACTAGACCGGCAAGCCGCTCCACTTCACTTTTGGCAACATTGAGATAGCGCTGTTGCTTTTCAAGGTTGGTTGGATTTGCCAACGCAAGATCAAGACATCCTTGCAACGCTTGAAGCGGATTGTTGATCTCGTGCGCCATCGACCCCGCCAATCGACCGATGGCGGCGAGTTTTTCCGATTGAATGAGTTGCGATTGCAGGGCGCGTTCGTTGGTAACATCGTTCAACAAATTGACGTAGCCGACAGTTGGACTGCCCGGGTAATGCAACGGAAAAGTGTTAAAGCGCAATATTCTGCCCGGGCGCGCGCTAAGTTGAATCTCCTCGCCGATGGCAGTTTGGGCATTACCATTTTTGTTTTGATTTGGGCAGAAAGGCGGCGGCGCGTTCAAACGATGAATCGCGTGGTAACAAAATTGTCCTGCCAGTTCTTTGGGGGTTGTGCCGAGCCAATTCGCAAGTGTGCGGTTGGCGCGAACGATGCGACACTCGGCGTCGACGAACCAAATCCCGGAATCCATCGCATCGACAGTGAGTTCCCATTCTTGCTTGGCGTGCTCAACTTTTTCGAATAGGGTTGTGAGATTGGCAAGGTGGAGCCGTACCTGATGTTGGAGGTTGGCGTTATGGATGGCAATTGCCAGCGGCGGCGCAATCGATTCGAGCAATTCTAAATCCGCCGTTGTAAACTCGCCAACTTGTTTGTTGATCAACTCCACCGCGCCGATGGTCTCGTCGTACGCGATCAACGGCACGCACAAAATCGAGCGGGTGGTGAAACCGGTCTCGGTGTCGAAACGCGATTCCCAGCGCGGGTCGCGCGTCACATCGGGGACGAGCGCGGATTTGCCGGTGCTGACAACCCACCCGGCAATTCCTTTGCCAAGCGGCAAAAACATCGACGCGAGTTTTTCAGAACCTTGATGTAGCACCTGTGCAAACCGGATGCGTTGCTGCTCTTTTTCCACAAGCAAAATCGCGCCGGCTTGCACTTTGAGTTTGGCATTGATGATTTGAATCACCGTCGCCAGAACTTGGTCGAGGGTGTGGTTGGACACAATGGCATTGCCGACCGTGCGCCAAATGGCTTCGGCTTCCGCGCGCAACCGCAATTCATTTTCGACGCGCGCTTTATCTGCCAGCATCGTCCAGTAACGCAATGCGCGTTCCGCCACGTGCGGCATTTCGTCCGGCGATTCTTTGGTCTTGACGATATAATCCAGCGCGCCGGCTTGAATCGCTTCGACAATATCGCGTTCGTTGCCGGAATGGGTCATGATCACGACCGGAATTTCCGACGCATCTTTGTGTTGGAAAAGCAATTCCGTGCCGTCGCCGTCCGGCAATTGCCCGTCGGCGATGATCAGCGCGGGAGGATCGGTGGCGATGCGTGCGCGTGCTTCGGTTAACGTGCTGGCAATCGACAAGCGCACGCCGGGGGATTGTCGCGCGAAAGCGCGTTGGACGAGTTCGCCGTACGCGAAATCGTCTTCGACAAGGAGAATGTGAAGCGATGGATTTAGCATTGCCAGGTTTGTGCCAAACGGATTTGTGTTTGACCCGTCTATTTACATTATCCAACAAATTCATAAAAAATCAAATTCGCAGTTGGAACCCACTTTCTTCGAAAGCGCGTTTCTTTTGACCCTATTTTGACCCCGCCTGCACGATGTTTTGACTTGAAATTTCTATAATCAAACCAGTTTAGTGAGTCCTGCGTCGTGATCTTGGCGCAAGTTTCGCGGATGAGCCGCGAATGATAGGGGAATGGCTGATGGGAGTTCGCAGACATTTCGTTAAAGACTGGATGACGCCCGACCCAATTACAATTGCGCCGAATACTACTTTGCCCGAAGCGAATCGGCTGATGAAAGAATGCGGCATTCGCCGATTGCCGGTCGTGGACAAGGGCCGCTTGGTGGGCATTGTTACGTTAGGCGACGTGCGCGAAGCATCGCCCTCAGCCGCAACGTCGCTCAGCATCTACGAACTCAACTATTTGCTCGCGCGCCTCACGGTAGAAAAAATTATGACGCGCGATCCGATTGTGATTACGCCAGAAACGTCCATCGAAGCCGCGGCGCGGCTGATGCTCGAACACAAAATCGGCGGCTTGCCGGTGGTCGATGAAGGCAAAGTCGTCGGCATCATCACCGAGTCCGACATTTTTCGATTGCTGGTAACCGAAGGCGAATTCAAACGTTCCTTTGCATAGCGCTCTCTGAGGAGGAGAGGAGTTCAATGGCGAAACGAGTTGATCGTCAAGGCGATTTGGATATCAACCGCAAAGAACGACTCAAAATACCCCGTCAAAAAGTTCCCAAACAAGACCCTGCCAAACGCGTGTACAACTTTGAGGAAGTGTACCTCGGCTTTGATGCCGAGACCGCCAAGTTGGAAGCATCACGTTGTTTGCAATGTCCCGAACTTTCCGGTTGTGCCGGCGGATGTCCTCTGCACAATGATATTCCACGCGCGTTGTATCACATCGCGCGCGGCGAGTTTCTAGAAGCGGCAGAAGTGTACCGCGAAACGAGTAATCTGCCTGAAATTTGCGGGCGCGTTTGTCCGCAGGAAAAATTGTGTCAGGGCTCGTGCGTCGTCGGTAAACGCGACTTGCCGGTCTTTTTAGGCAAACTGGAATACTTTGTCGCCGATTACGAACGCCGCACGCGCGGTATTCCCAAACCGCCACTCGCACCATCGACCGGCAAACGCGTCGCCGTGGTGGGTTCTGGTCCCGCCGGGCTTGCCGTTGCGGAAGAGTTGATCAAGCGCGGACACGCGGTTACGATTTTTGAACTCTTGCCGATTCCCGGCGGCGTGATGGTGTACGGCATTCCCAGTTTCAAACTTGCCAAACAAGTCATCGCCGACAAAGTTAAATTCCTGGAAGAATTGGGCATCGAGTTCAAGTGCAATACGATGATCGGCAAAGACCTGACGGTGGACGATTTGCTGACCAAAGAGGGTTACCACGCGGTCTTTCTCGGCACCGGCGCGTGGGTTCCTACCAAACTCAATTTGCCCGGCGAAGACCTCAAAGGCATTTATATGGCGACCGAATATTTGGTGCGCGGCAATCTCCCGCCCGAATATTTGCCCGACGGGATGAAAGAAAAACCGGAAGCCGGCAAACACATTGCCATCATCGGCGGAGGTGACACGGCAATGGACTGTGTGCGCACCGCGCGTCGATTGCAAATTCAATCGGGCATCACCGACGGCACCGTCATCGATTATTATCGCCGCACCGAAAAGGAAATGCCGGGTAAAGTGGAAGAACGCATCAACGCAATTGAAGAAGGTGTCCAGTTTGAATTTCTCGTCGCGCCGGTGCAATTCTTTGGCGATGAGAATGGACACGTGCGCAAGATGGAATTGATTCGGATGGAATTGGGCGAGCCAGATGCCTCCGGGCGCCGCCGCCCGGTCGAAGTCAAGGGATCGAACTTTGTCGTCGAAGCCGATACCGTCGTTTGCGCGCTGGGCTACAATCAAGACCGCCTGATCGAAAAATCGACGCCGGGACTCAAGGTCGACAAATGGGGTTGTTTCCTCGTTGATAAAGAAACCGGCGCAACGAGCAAACCCGGCGTGTACGCCGGCGGCGATGCCGTGACCGGCGCTGATCTTGTCGTTACGGCGATGGTCGCCGGGCGCAAAGCCGCGGTGGCGATGGACAAGTACTTGCGCGAATTGCCCCAATAATTTTTGCCGCGTCGTTGTGGCAGTCGATTGCTTTTGAATGCACGAGGGAGGCGCGTGGCTCTCGTGCATTTTTGTTCGATTGGCAGAATTGCGTTATACTGTAACCACTGCTCGGGATTTAGAATCCGCAGATTTCTCACTGCACACCAATATCATTTTCCGTGAAATCTGGGTAATCTGTGGATCAATGATTCATTCAAGAGGTTTTTTCACACGAGGTTACCGATGAACTTTGGAGTGCCCAAAGAAGTTCGAGAGATGGAATATCGCGTCGGCATCACGCCGGCGGGCGTTCACGCGCTCGTCGCTGCCGGGCACAAAGTCTACGTCGAACGCAATGCCGGCGTGGGTGCCGGCTTTACCGACGAGCATTTTCGCGCGCAAGGCGCAGATGTGGTGTACTCGGCGGAGGAGGTGTACGGCCGCGCCGACGTGGTTGCCAAAGTTACGCGATTGACATCGCAAGAACACGCTTTACTGCGGCAGGATCAAACCGTGCTCTCGTTCACGCATTTGGCGGTCGCGTCGCCGGATTTGTTAGAAACCTTGCGCGCCAAGTCGATTACCCAGATTGCGTACGAAATGATTGAGGCGCGCGACGGTTCGCGTCCGGTGTTGCTCACATCGAGCCAGGTTGCCGGCCGCCTTGCGCCAATCATCGCCGGCGAATTGTTGGCAAGCACGCGCGGCGGGCGCGGCATCTTGTTATGCGGCGTAACCGGCGTGCCGCCCGCCGCCGTCGTCATCCTCGGCGCGGGGACGTTGGGCGAAAATGCGGCGAGCACGTTTGCCGGGTTGGGCGCGCAAGTAACTGTACTGGACAAGAGCCAAGAAAAATTGCAACGCATCGAAGACCTGTTGCGCGGGCGGGTTACAACGTTGTTTTCGACTAGTTACAATATCAATCGTGTCATCGAATTTGCGGATGTGTTGATTGGGGCAGTGTTGGTGCCGGGACAACGCGCGCCGATTTTGGTCACGCGCGAAATGGTCAAACGCATGCGACCGCGCGCGGTCATCCTTGATCTATCGATTGATCAAGGCGGCTGTGTAGAAACGAGCCGACCGACGACGCATCGCAATCCGACTTTTATCGAAGAAGGCGTGATTCACTATTGCGTGCCAACGATTCTTTCGCGTGTGGCGCGCACGGCGAGTCACGCGTTGTTGAACGCCTCGTTGCCCTTTTTGTACGAGATCAGTCAGTACGGTGTCGATGAGACGATTCGCCGCAATCCAGCATTCAAGCGCGGCGTCAACACGTGGCACGGCAAATTGGTCAACGCGCAAATCGCGGACGCGCTGGGCTTGCCCACCGAAGATATGAAATAGTGTTCAAGATGTATCGTAACAAAATTGTGTCCGCGACCGACGCGGCAAAAATCATTCAATCGAATCAACGCGTTTATTTGGGCGGCGGCGCGGGCGTGCCGCATCACATCCTGTGCGCGCTTGTCGACCGCGCGCAAGAATTACGCAACGTCGAACTTGTGCACGTGCTGATCTTTGGCAACGCGCCGCACCTCGCGCCGGAATTTGCCGAAAATTTCCGGATGCGCGCGCTGTTTGTTGGCGATAATGCGCGGGCGGCGGTGCAAGCCGGGCGCGCCGATTTTGTGCCAGTCTTTCTCTCCGAAGTTCCCGGGATGTTCCGCGATAAATCCTTGCCGCTTGACGTGGCGATGATTCAAGTCTCGCCGCCGGACGAGCACGGCTTTTGTTCATTTGGGTGCGAAGTGGGATGTACCAAACCTGCCGCGCAAGCCGCCAAAACCGTCATCGCCGAAGTGAATCGACAAATGCCGCGCGTGCTGGGCGATTCGTTCATTCACGTCAGCAAACTCGATTACATTGTCGAAGTCGATTATCCATTGCCGGAAGCGCCGCAAGCCGGCGGCACCGAAGTACACCGGCAAATCGGCAAGCATATTGCGAATTTGATTCCAGATGGTGCGACGTTGCAGTTGGGTATCGGTTCGATTCCGGACGCGGTGCTGGAGCAAGTGGGCGACCGTGAGGATTTGGGAATTCACACCGAATTATTTTCCGATGGCGTGATCGATCTGGTGAATCGCGGCGTGATTACGAACGAGCGCAAAACATTGCATCAGGGAAAAATCGTCGCCGGCTTTTTGTTCGGCTCGAAACGACTGTACGATTTTGCCAACGACAACGCGATCATCGAATTGCATCCGAGCGATTACGTGAACGATCCATTCATCATCGCGCAAAACGATCATATGATTGCGATCAATTCCGCTATCGAAGTGGACATCACCGGGCAAGTGTGCGCGGATTCCATCGGTCCGGCGATTTACTCTGGCATCGGTGGTCAACTCGATTTTGTGCGCGGCGCGGCGCGGGCAAAAGGCGGCAAGCCGATTATCGCGCTGCCGGCGACAGCAAAGGACGGCAAACTCACGCGCATCGTTACGCAATTGAAACCCGGCGCAGGCGTCGTCACTTCGCGCGGCGATGTGCATTTCGTCGTCACGGAATTTGGCGTGGCGGACTTACACGGCAAATCGTTGCGGGAACGCGCACGCGCGCTGATTGAGATTGCCGCGCCGCAATTCCGCGAAGAGCTGGAACGGTACGCAAAAGAGAATCACTATATCTAAGTCAGACGACGGAAGACGGAGGACGGAAGATTTTTTCAGTCAGCGGTCTTCCGTCCTCTGTCATTTGGAATATGCAACATCTCAACACGGCGCGCGGCGTCATCACGATCAAAATCGCCTCGGCAAAAGAGATCGAACAACTCAAGATGGACGAGGGTCTGGGATTTTTCTGGCACAATCGTCCCGAACTGCAACACGCGGCGTTGGTGAAAATCGCGCGGCAACCGCGTGGGCGTGTGGCAATCGCGCACACCGCCGACCGCGTGATTGTTGGTTACGTAACGGTGACGTACCCCGACCCGGACGAACGGTGGGGCAGAGATCGCATCCCGGGTTTGTTCGAACTTGGGGGGATCGAGGTTGGACGGTCGTGGCGCGGTTTTGGCATCGCGCGTGCGTTGATGGCGGAATTGTTTTCGGACGGCGAGTACGACCAAGCGATTGTGTTGGCGACCGGCTATCGGTGGTGCTGGGATTACGAATCGAGCGGGATGACAATCCGCGAGTACCGCGACGTGTTGCATCGGATGATGCAAAAATTCGGTTTTCAATTTTTTGACACGGACGAGCCGAATATCGCGTGGTATCCCGAAAACGCGCTCGTCGCGCGGATCGGCAAGCGCGCGCCGGCAGATTTGGTGAACAAGTTCAAGGGATTGTTGTTCGAAAATCTGGGAAGCGATTACGCCTTCAGCGAGTTTGTGGGCAGGTGATATTGCAAGTGTAAGGGCGAGGCATTCGTCAAATCGGATGGGCAACCAAACTTGGTTCCAGTTCATTTAACCGGGTTGGTCGACGGTTAAGGTTGAACGAATGCCTTGTCCTTACAAAAAATTATGGTTGAAACGAATCTCCAATTGTGCTATATTGGGGCCATCTTATTTCTGCAGCGAGGGAGAGTGCAATGAAATTATTCAAGGGTGTTGCCTTTGCACTGCTGGTATTCATCACAACATTGACTCTGTTTGCCACGGCGTCCGCGCAAGGCGGCGATGTAACGCGCGGCAAAAAATTGTACGATCAAGATTGCGCAGTCTGTCACGGCGACCGCGCGCAAGGACGTGTGGGCGCGACACTCGCCAAAGATTTTCCCGGCATTCGTGTCGATGCCTTGCTCAAAGAAATCATTTCGAACGGCGTGCAAGGAAGCGTGATGCCCGCGTGGGCAAAATCCAAAGGCGGACCCTTGAGCGATGCGGAAATCGACGATATTGTGGCGTACATCCGCTCGTTGGGCAACATTGCGCCAACCGTTGTCGCACCACGACCAACAACTCAAGTCGCGCCGATGCCATCGCCGATTGCAACTTTTCCCGCCGGCGATGCAAAACGCGGCGCGCAGGTCTACACCGAAAATTGCGTGTTGTGTCACGGCGCCAACGGCGAAGGGCGTATCGGCGCAACGCTCAGCCGCGATTGGGCGGGAATCAACGTGACAACTTTTCTCAACACGACGATTGCGCGCGGCGTCGCTGGCTCGAAGATGCCGGCATGGTCGCAAGCGTACGGTGGACCATTGACGAATCAGCAAATTGCAGATGTGGGCGCATACGTAAATACAATCAAACAAACCGGCGCACCGGCTCCCACCGCGGTGCCGGCGGATGTGCCGCAAGGCGGCGTGGTGACTGGCACGCTCCTACTCATCTGCTTTGGATTACTTGTGCTGGTGGGGGCAGTGGTGCTGGCGTTTGGATTAGCTGGGTCGCGGAAGACGGCGTAGATCAAGTGAGGAAAGAAAGAGCAGGAGAGTGGTGAGTCTCCTGCTCTTTTGGTTTTGGTTGAAAACGACTTGCGCCCAAAATAAATTGTGCTATACTAACGCCGCTTGTGAGAATGAACGGTTCTAATTCAGTCCAGGTGCATTTGGCGCAAGGGGCTGTGCGCCCTGATGCTGGGGATACACAATGACGTGGTCTTTTTTTGCCTCGAAAGATTTACGCGCCCGTCTGGGATGGTTGCGCCGCACGTTGCCGGTTGCGGTTTTACTCGCGGTCATCGTGTACGAAGCGCTCAACTATTTTTTCTTCGCCGATTCCCCTGAATTCTATCATCTGATCGCAGACTTGCTCATCTACGGCACGATCGGACCCACCGTCATTTGGTTTACCATCGATTGGATTGCCCGGCGCGTGGAAGAAAGCGAGCAGGCACTTGCCGCCAAAGCCCGCGCCGAAGAAGACCAGCGCCGCGCGATAGAAGCCGCGCGCGAACAGGAACGTTTGTTGGCAACCGTTTGCTCCAACTCCGCCGACGCCATTATCACCATCGACAATGCGGGAATCATTCAGACGTGGAATCGCGGCGCGGAAATGATGTTTGGCTACAAAGCCGCCGAAGTGGTCGGCAAGCATTTTCGGATCATCGTGCCGCCGGAGATCGACGCGCGCGGCGAACTGGATTGGCTGTCGGATCAAGTGCGGCGCAACGGATTTGTCCGCAATTACGAAACCGAGCGCGTGGCAAAAGATGGCAGTCGCGTCATCGTCGATTTGACGCGCACCGCGTTGATGAATGACCGCGGCGAAATGATCGGCAGTTCCGCGATTTTGCGCGACATTACCGAGCGCGTGCGCGCCGAACAAGCCATCCAGCAATTGAATCTCCGATTGGAAACGCAAATTGCCGAACGCACCGCGCAGGTCGCGTCCGCGACCGAAGAATTGCGCCGCCGCAATGCCGAACTCGAAAAAGCGAATCAAGATTTGAAGAAACTCGACGAGTTGAAATCGGAGTTTGTGTCGATGGTGTCGCACGAATTGCGCGCACCATTGACCAACATCAACGGTTCGATTGAATTGTTGCTCGAAGGCGATGCGCCGTGCTACGACCGCCAGCACCGCGATTTACTCCAAATCGTCGGCGAGCAAAGCGCGCGGCTCACGCGTTTGGTGCAAGGTATCTTGAACGTCAGCCGCATCGAAGCCGGACAGTTGATTCTTCAGCCGCAAGCATTCAACATGGTCGGCTTGATCGAAAAAGTGATCGGCGTGTGGGAATCGCGCGGGGTGGCAAATCGCTTTATCCATCCATCGACGCCGAACTTGCCATCGGTGTGGGCGGATCGCGATCGCACGGAAGAAGTGCTGTTCAATTTAATCGACAATGCGATCAAGTACTCGCCGGAAGGCGCGGAGATTCGCATCGATGCGGAGACAAACGGCGAGTACGCGATTGTTGCCGTCTCCGATCACGGCGTCGGCATTCCGCCGGAAGAAGTCGATAAAATTTTTGACAAGTTCCATCGAGTCGATCGGGGTGACTCGACGGAAACATACGGACATGGCTTGGGCTTGTACATTTGTCGCCGCTTGATCGAAGCGCAAGGTGGTCAAATCAGCGTCGAAAGTATTTTAGGCGAGGGCTCAACTTTCCGCTTCTCGCTCCCGTTGGCGGGACGCGGTGAAATTGATCAGCCCGTTGTCAAGCGCCAAGCCGGAGGACGACGATGACAAAGGGTCGGATACTAGTTGTGGACGATGACAAGACACTCGTTCGTTTATTGCGCGATGCTTTATCTAAAGCAGAGTACGATGTGATCACCGCGTCTAACGGAATCGATGCGTTGCAAGAGTTGTACGCCAAACAACCCGATTTGGTTTTACTCGACGTGATGATGCCGCGGATGGATGGCTGGGAAACGGCGCAACGAATTCGTCAGGTCAGCGCGGTGCCGGTGATTATGCTGACTGCCAAGGATGAAGAGAGCGACAAGTTGAAAGGGTTTACTGCCGGCGTCGATGATTACGTGACCAAGCCGTTCAGTTTTGCGGAAATCGTCGCGCGGGTGAATGCCGTGTTGCACCGGGCGCGCCAAGTCCCGCCCGATCACAAACCCAAACGCTATTCCAGCGGCACACTCGTGATCGACACCGATTCGCGGCGCGTGACCAAAGCCGGCAAGATCATCGAACTGACGCCGACGGAATATCGTTTGTTGGCAACGCTCGCAGAAAATGCCGGGCGCGTCTTGTCGCACGAGCAGTTGTTGAACAAAGTGTGGGGCTATGAATTTGGCGAAGACACCGGCTATGTTAAACGATACATTTGGTACCTGCGCCGCAAAGTGGAAGACGACCCGCGCAAGCCGGAACACATCTTAACCGAACGTGGCTTTGGCTATTTGTTCCAGGGCGATTAATTTATCTCGCCAGATTTTTACTAACGAATTTAGTACCTCACCTTACGCAAACCGAATTGTTTTACCGCCAAGCCCACGGAGACCGCTCAGATTTTTCAGGATTTTTCTCTGCGAACTTTGCGTTCTCAGCGGTGAAATTGCGTAACGTCAGTTAGTTACTAGCCACAGAAACACACAGAATATTTTGGGGCAAATTCTGCGTGATTCTGTGGCAGATTTTTTCTGGACGCGATTCAGACTCAAACGACACGCCTTTTGGACTCGACCGTGGTACCGTAGACATTATCCGCAATAATGAATCCGCAGATTTTCTGCGAAATCTGTGGATTAATTTTCAGCAATGAGGTTGATTCAAAAATGAAAATGCGATACATCGTCGGCGCGCTGGTGTTGATCCCGGTGCTGTTGCATGTGGCTTACGCCGCGTACGCCTCGCCGATGACGAATTACTATATCACCGTCGATCAGTACGCCGCGCGTTCCGCGAACACGCCAGTGCGCGTCGGCGGGCCAGTGATTCCCGGGTCGATCAACTGGGATAACGCAACGCGCACGATGCGATTTACGGTTGCGGGAGATAATGCCAAAGTCGATGTGGTGTACCGCGGCGCAATTCCGGATTCCTTCCGCGATGGCGTTACCGCGATCATCGACGGCGCGCGCGGCGCGGATGGCACCTTCGTGGCTTTAACGCTGACGGTCAAGTGTCCGCACCAGTACTTGCCCGCCAGTTAACTCAAATGTCATTTCGAGCCAAGCGCGAAATCTCTTGAACCATTTAGATTTCTCCTTGCTTGGCTCGTCAAAATGACAAAAAGGAAAAATAAATGGCGCATGGTTTCTTTGACCATACGCCATTCGCTATCTGCGAGACGCGCGTTTTTATTCCGCCATATCCCGCACAACATCGGTGATGGAGATAACGCCCAGCGGTTTGGAGCGCTTGGTGTTGTCCTCCACCACGACGAGCCGGTGAATTTTTTTCGCCAGCAGTAATGCCATCGCATCGGCAAGGGGTGTGTCCGGCGTAACACACACAACATTGGCAATCATCACGTGTTCGGCGCGTAACCCTTGCCAGTATTCTTCGTGCGCGCGCAACGTTACCAGATCGGTGCGCGAGATGATGCCTTCGAGCAATCCATTTTCATCGACGACGACCAGTGCGCTCACATCCAGATCGCGCATCTGCCGAGCGACTTGGGGAATCGGCGTGTCGCGCAGACACGTTGCCACGTGTGGCGACATCAAGTCTCGCACTAGTTCTTGCTTTGCCATTTGACACCTCACCGTCGATTGCGTTCGTTGAGCGCATTAAACGTATCTGAAATAAAGAATCCGCAGATTTCGCAGATTATACAGATTATCTTTTTGTGAAATCTGTGTAATCTGTGGATTAGTTTTTAGTTAGTCGATTATTCCAGATAGCGCTTATTTTATTCAAACAGAGCAGAAACGCAAAATCGATTTTGACACGTTCGACACGCCTTTTTGACCGGTTTTGAACTTGGCGATGCTATCCTACGAACAATTCAGCGAAACTATTGAGGTGTTGTCGATTATGGGTCAACCAAGCGTTCGCGGCAAAGGGGCGGCGAAGCGAACGGGACGCCAAGTTCCGCTCGCCCGAAAAGCAAAGACGGCGCGCGTTGCGATCTCTGACCACTCTTCCGGCGTCGATGACCTTGTATATCTCTACCTCCGCGAAATCAGCCGAACTCCACTGCTTACCTTTCAGCAAGAAATAAATTTGGGTAAAGCGATGTATCAAGGTCGCTTGGCGGAACGACGCTTGCGCGCGAACGGGCACAACGACGCACTCAAATCACGCTTGGAGCAAGAGTTTCAAACCGGCGCGGCGGCGCGGCGCATTTTGTTGCAATCGAATTTGCGGCTTGTGGTCAGCATTGCCAAACATTACGTGGGGCGTGGTTTGGCGTTGCTCGATCTGATTCAAGAAGGCAATCTCGGTTTGATGCGCGCGGTTGACAAATTCGATTATCGACGCGGGCACAAGTTTTCCACGCACGCGACGTGGTGGGTGCGGCAAGCCATTACGCGCGCCATCGGCAATTTGGGCAATTCACCGCGCTTGCCCGCGCACACGGGGCAATGGTTGCGCCGGTTGGATCGCGCCACGCGCGCGCTGACGCAGGAACTGGGGCGCGACCCGCGCGAAGAAGAAATCGCCGCGCGGATGCGTGTGTCCGTGCCGCGGGTGCGGCAATTGCTGGCGGCAAGTGCCGGCACGTTGTCGCTTGAAATGCCGGTCGGCGAAGAACCAGAAGTGGTGCTGGGTGATTTTTTGGAAGACACCCACACGCCGACGCCGTGGCAAAATGCGGTGGAAACGGAAATGTGCCAGGAAATGCGCGACGCGCTGAACAAGTTGACGGCACGCGAGGCGCGAGTGTTGATGTTGCGCTTTGGCTTGCGCGATGGTTTGGATCAAACGCTGGAAGAGGTTGGCGAACGATTCGGTTTGACGCGCGAACGCATTCGTCAAATCGAGCAGAACGCGCTGTTAAAACTACGGACAATGTCGCGCGCGCCCCACTGGATGAGTTATCTTCAGGCGGATACGTTTGCGACGGAAGAAGCAACCAATTGAAAGTAGGCGAGTTATGGGAGCAGGCGAAGACCTGCTCTCATTTTTTTGCTCAGGCACCCATCCTAAAATCCCATTTGTAGAAATTCCGGCTTGTGGTATAATTGCCAGCAACTTGAGGAGCAAGTCACAAGTGTGGGGGGATGTGGCGGCAAAAACCGATGCGCGGTTGACGGACAGCGCGGCGCGCAATCTTGCCGATGGGTTGATTTTGCTGGACGCACACCAGCGCGTCGCATTTTGGAATTCTCGCGCCCAAACACTGCTGGGGTGGTCGGCGGAGGAAGTGCTGGGGCACACCATCGATGAATTGATCGATTGTCTGGCGGAGCGTTCCACCACCCCCGATACCGTGCGCGTCCATTTGCAAGCCGGCTGGAATTCCTGCGATCCCGATCACACCACAGAAATGGAATTGCATCTGCCCGGCGATGACCCCAAGCCATCCTGCGTCGTTGTCGTGCGATTTTTCCAGCTCGATGAGGGGCTTGGCACCGGCATCATCGTGCGCGACGTAACGCGCGAACGCACCGCCGACGCGCTCAAAACACAATTGCTTGCCACCGTTTCGCACGAACTGCGAACGCCGCTCGCATCGATCAAAGGATTTGCGACGACACTCTTGCGGCAGGATGTCAAATGGGACGAAGCAACCCAGCGCGATTTCCTCCGCATCATCGAGGAAGAGAGCGACCGGCTGACCGAGATTATCGACAATCTGCTCGATATGTCGCAGATCGAAGCCGGCGCGTTGCGGATCGCCATTCAACCGATCCAGCTCCGCAAACTGATTCGCGATGTGGTGGACGAAATGCGGATGCGCACCGAAGCGCACTATTTCGTCGTCGATCTGCCGGCGGAAATGCCGCGCGTGCAAGCCGACCCGCGCCGCATCCGTCAGGTGTTGATGAATCTGATCGGGAATGCAATCAAGTATTCCAAGCGCGGACAAATCACCGTCGCTTGTGAAGTGGACGACGCGCATATGACCATCAGCGTCGCCGATCAAGGCGAAGGGATTCCGGCAGAATATCACAATAAAATTTTCGATCACTTTTTCCAAATCGATGGCGCCTCCACGCGGCGCGTAGGCGGCAGTGGACTGGGGCTGGCAATCTCGCGCGGCATCATCGAAGCGCATCAAGGCAAGATTTGGGTCGAGAGTGAACCGGGCAAAGGCAGTACTTTTCGATTTACTTTGCCGCTCGCGGGGGACGAGGGAGACGGATGAACGGATCAATCCAAGTTACTTTTTGGGGCGTGCGCGGGAGTTATCCCACACCCGGTCCCCGCACCGCGCGGATTGGCGGCAACACATCGTGTATCCAAGTGCGCGCGGGCAAACACAATATCATTCTCGATGCCGGCACCGGCATTATCGGTTTGGGACGCGCGCTGATGGCACAACATCGCACCAACAACCAATCGATTACGGCGACGTTATTATTTTCCCACACGCATCACGACCACACGCAGGGTTTCCCCTTCTTCAATCCCATTTATTCTCCCACGACGACGTTGTATGTTTTTGGGCCCAAAACTTTGCACGAAGATTTGGAACAAGTCCTCTCCCGCGCAATGTTGCCGCCGGTTTTTCCAGTCGATTTTGATCGACTGCCGTGCACGCGCGTGATGCGCAATCTCAACGAAGGTGAAGTGATCGTCTTGAATCATCAAGATAACGTGCCGCGCGTCCTCGCCGAGTACCGCGACGCGCTCCCGGCATCGGAAGAAAACGTGTTGATTCGCGTGATGCGCTCACACGCGCATCCGCAAGGTGTTTTCGTCTACTGCATCGAACACCGTGGTAAATCGGTTGTCTATGCGACGGACACAGAAGGATACGCCAACGGCGATCAACGGTTAATCAATTTCGTGCGCGGCGCGACAATGCTGATTCACGACGCGCAGTACACTGAGACCGAGTACGCCAGTGCGATTTCACCGCGCCAAGGTTGGGGACACAGCACGTGGCAAATGGCGGTCGATGTGGCTAAAGCATCCGGCGTGCAACAACTAGTCTTGTTCCACCACGAACCCGAACACGATGATGCCACACTAGAGCAAATCGAAAAGCATGTGCAAAGTGTTTTCCCGGCGACGGTGCTGGCGCGCGAAGGCGTAACTCTGCAAGTCTAACCCCTCGATGAACGAGGGGTCTCTTTTTCGGTACTGCCGTCACATTGCGTTGCGACACGCGCGGCGTTACTAACGAATGGTACTAACTAATGGTCTAGTTTGCAGGTGGATGGCTGTGAGATTCAAGTAGCGCGTTGCAAAATCAAAGCACGAAATTTGCTCAAGCATCGCCCTAGCACCATTCGTTACCATGATTCCATCCTCATCGTTGGAGCAATGTCAGATGAAACTTTTGTTTAGCGGGATCGCTGCCAGCTTATTGATCGTTCTTTTGATCTTGACCTTTTTCGTTCCACCCGCGCCGCGCGCAATCGCATTGGGCAATCCGTGCGCCGCCGACCCCAACAATCTCACGACGAATGGCTCGATGGCGGGACCGGGTTATTCCGCGCCGCCGTACGGCATCGTGGCAAGTAGTTGGACGCCGTTTTTGCTCAGCGCCGATTTGCCAGTTTTTGAGTGGGTGAATTATAATTCCAACGGCGATGTGGCGAATACCGGCTCGCAATACATTTGGTCCGATTATCAACCGTACGGCGCGGGACCGTTCGACGCGGGGATTTATCAAACGATCACCGGCTTGACCGCCGGCAAATATTATCGATTTTGGATCGGCTTTGCGCAAGCGGCGTACGATCTTGATGGAAGTGGCAATCAACGCACGAATACGATTGGCAGACAAGCCGGCGTCGATCGGACGGGCGGGAGTATTCCAACTTCGCCGAACGTGGAATGGGGCGAGGTTTATTGGGACGGGATCGCCGCGCTCAACATTCCCGCGCTGTCGTTGACGTTTGCGCCGCAAAATAATTCTGCGACGATTTTTCTGCGCGTCGTGAATCAAAATAACATCGGGCGAAGCAAAGTGTGGTTCGATGCCGTGTGTATGGAATTGCTGAATCCGCAACCACCGACGCCGGGAATTGTGTTTCTGCCTTTTGTCAAACGTGAGTGAATAGACGTTTTCTGAAATAATGAATCCGTAGATTTCGCCGATCACACAGATGAAATTTTTCTGGGAAATCCGTGTAACCTGTGGATTAACTTTCTGCATTTTGGCTATTCCGGATAACGTTTATTAAAAACTCACCTTACGCAAACCGAATTGTTTTACCGCCAAGCACGCGGAGACCGCTGAGATTTTTCAGGATTTTTCTCTGCGAACTTTGCGTTCTCAGCGGTGAAATTGCGTAACGTCAGTTAAAAATTTCTGTTCACGAAGAAAAATTTAGTGTTTCTTCGTGAAAAAGAATTTTGGGGAAAACGCGCGATGAAAATCAAAATCTTTTGTTTTCTCGTTGTGGTATTTGTCGCGATGAACGTTTTGCCGACGAACGCCGCCGCGACTGAACCGTACGGCATCGCCGCGATGCTCCAGTTCGACCGAATGCCGTACCTCAAAACGGATGTAATCGCGGGCGGTCAATCGAGTTACGACCGCGCGGGTGGCAATCGCGATTATAGCAATTATCTTTACACCGATTCGTTGGGCGATTTTGTCCTCCTCGATCTCAAAGGTCCCGGCACCATTTATCGCCTGTGGTCGACCGGCTTTCCGGTCGACGGTCGCATCAAATTTTATTTCGATGGCGAAACCACCCCGCGCGTGAATATGCTTTTGATCGATTTGTTTTCCGGCAAATATCCTCCGTTCTTGACGCCGCTCGTCGGCGATTCGCGCGTGTCGAGCGGCGGTTATTACTCGTATGTGCCGATGCCGTTTCAGCACAGCGTGAAAATTTCGGTGAACGGCGTTGGCAAAAATTTTTACTACAACGTTGGTTATCACACGTACAGCTCGGCTACGCCGGTTACAACTTGGACAACGTCGCAAGATACCACCGCCGTGCGCGATTTGTGGAAGCGCGCCGGGACAGACCCCAAGAGTGATGCCGGCAACACGACGACGGCTGGCGTCGCCAATGTGCCGGCAGGCGGCGCGCAAACGATTTTGGATCTCGCCGGCCCGCGTTCCCTTTCGTCGATCAAACTGCGCGTGTCCGGCGTGTCGCCGGGAAGTTTGGACGCAGACGACATTTTGCGAAACGTTTGGCTTCGCATCAACTGGGACGATGAAGCATCGCCCGGCGTGCTTGCGCCGCTTGGTTCATTTTTTGGAATGGGACAATTTGGTTTTTACTCCACGCGTGCGTTGGCATTGGGCATCGACGATTCCAACACGCTGTACTTTTATTTGCCGATGCCGTTTGCCAAACGCGCGGTGGTTCAAATCGTCAATCAACGTCTGAGCAAAACCGATCTGACATACGAAATCAAACATCAACCGTTCGCCGATTCATTTCAAAAGGTTGGTTATTTGCGCACGCAGTACAACGTTCAAAAACACGATGGCAACGACCGTACCGATATTTTGGTACTCGACGTGCAAGGCGCCGGACATTTCGTCGGTGTCGTCGATTCGATGGAAGGATCGCGTTATCGATATTATTTGGAAGGCGACGAGCGGATTTACATCGACGATAATCCGACGCCAGCGATTCACGGCACCGGCACGGAAGATTTTTTCAACGCCGGCTGGTATTTTTTGAACGGGTCATTTACATTGCCCCAGCACGGAAATACGTTTAATGATCCGGACAGTGCGCGCGACCGAACGTCAGCGTATCGATTATTTTTGCAGGACGCAATTCCCTTTACCAAGCGGATCAAGATTGGCATCGAGCACGGCGGCGAAAACGATGTGGACGAGTTTGCGTGGGTCTTGGCGTTTTATTATCTGAAACCTACCGGCGTTTTGCCGCCCCCGGTCTCGCCGTCTCCAACGTTGCCGCTTTCGATCACACCACCGCCGCTTTCGCCGACGCCGGTTACACCAACTCCCACTGTCGTTACGCCGTCGCCGACGCCGCCGAGTTGTGTGCTTGATAACCTTGCGACGATTAACGTCGGCGGCAGGCCCAAAGCGATTGCCGTTGACCCAGCAACGCACCGCGCGTTCGTTGCGCTGTTCGATTCCTCGTCGGTCGCGGTGATCGATACGCAGACCAATCGATTGCTCGCAACATGGCAAACGGACGGCAGAGGTAATTCCAACGGCATCGCGTTTGCCAACGGTCGCGTGTACGTAACTAAACGCAACACCGCGCAAGTGTCGATGATCGACGCAACGACCGGCCAGTTCAGCGGTAATTTGAATGTAGGGCAATTGCCGTACGGCATCGCCGCGCAGAACAATCGCTTGTGGGTGGCGAATTTTAGCGACGGCACCGTTGCGACCTTTGAACTGCCGGCGCATCGATTCATCGCCGCGCCGCGCGTGGGCGGCTATGCCGAACTCATCGCGCCGTTGAATGATCGCGCGTACGTTTCGTTCTGGGACGCCGGCGTTGCCATCGTCGATGCCGCCGGCGGCTTGCGCGGCACGATTCCGTTGGGGCTGGGCACGTACGGCGTCGCCGCGAATGCACAGACGAATCGTGTTTACGCAACGAATCGCGTTGCGCAAAGTGTGAGTGTGATCGATGCGAATACGAACACGGTTGTTCAATCGATGCGTGAAGTTTCTGCGCCGTTTGCCCTCGCGGTAAATCCGGCGACAAATCATTTGTTCGAGGTGTTGGCGTACGATAATTTGGTGCGCGTGCGCAACGCCGCCACACTCGCCTTCATCGCCGATTTGCCGGTTGGCGCGCAAGGTGATGAAGGCGGCGACGGGATTGCGCTGGTCGATAATCAAATTTACGTAGCGAATAATCAAGCCTCCAGCGTGAGCGTGATTTCCGATTCGTGCATTGTCGCGCCGACGCCCACGCACACGCCAACCACCACACGTACCCACACGCCATCATCGGCTACACCTACTTTCACGGCGACGGCGACGCGCACGTCAACTGCATCGCCAACCACGCCAACATTGACTCCAACGCACACGCCAACCTCAACGCCGACGCAGACGACTACGCCGGCGGCGGGTGCGGTACGCGTGAGCGAAGAAACGATTGCGTTAAACGCTTATCCGTATCAAGCCGCGTGGCGCGACGTTATCGATACGCGATTCAATTATCCGTTTCTCCAGTTCGATCGGCGAGTGTACGATTCATTACCCAAGACAATTACTTCCCGATCATTCAAACTCATCGTGTTGGAAAACGACTATTTGCGGTTATCGTTTTTGCCGGAATTGGGTGGACGATTGTACCAAGTGGTGTTCAAACCGACCGGGCAAAAAGTGTTTTACAACAACGCCGTGCTGAAACCGTCGCCGTGGGGACCGCCGCAACAAAGCGGCTGGCTCGCCGTCGGTGGAATGGAATGGGCATTGCCGGTCGATGAACACGGGTACGCGTGGGGCGTCCCGTGGAATTACACGCTCGAGCAATTTGCAGATCGCGCGACGATTACGTTTACCGATTCGCAAGCGGCTGATCGCGTGCGCGCACGAATTGCGGTTACGTTGCCGGCGGGCGCGGCGTATTTCGTCGTGCAACCGCGCATCGAAAATCAAACCCGTTCATCGGTCGGGGTGCAATTCTGGCTCAACGCAATGCTCGCGCTCGATTCGAGAAACGTGCGGGCGGAAACGGAATTTATTTTGCCGGCGGCGCAAGTTTTTGTGCACAGCACCGGCGACGCGTCGATTCCACGTCAGTACGTTCCCCCCGACGGTGCACCATCGCCCGCCGCGCCGATGCCGTGGTCCGTCGTCGATGGACACGATTTGTCGCGTTACGGCAATTGGCGCGATTATCTTGGTGTGTTTGTAACTGCGCCCACGCAAAATTTCACCGGCGCATACAATCACGCCAACGATTTGGGCATCGCGCGTATCTTTCCGCCCACGCAAGCGCCGGGCGTCAAGTTGTTTGGCTGGAGTTCGCGGTTTGGCGCACGAACGTTGTGGACGGATGATGCAAGTGATTACTTTGAGTTGTGGGGCGGACTGCCGCGCACGTTTTTCCGCAACGATGATGTGACGCTCGCGGCGGGCGAAGCGCGCGAGTGGGATGAATACTGGATGCCGTTTGTGCGCACGGGCGGTTTGAGCGCGGCGACAACGCGCGCGGTGCTGGGGCTGACCATCAACGAAAGTTATCGCGCGACGGTGGGAGTTGCGGTTACACAAGCAAACACGCGCGGCACTTTGATCTTGTCGCGCGACGGAGGCGAGGTCAAACGTTGGAGTCTTGCGCTCGATCCCGCAAACACATTCCGCGAGCAATTGGACGTGCCGCGCGGCGGCAAATACACCTTACGCTTTGTGGCTGAAGATGGAAGTGTGATTGCGGAGACAAAATAGACATTACTCGAAATAACCAATTGATCCCAAAAATAATCTGCAGATTTCGCCGATTACACAGATTATTTTTTCTGAGAAATCTGCGGATAACCGATTTCTGATAGCGTCTCAAAAATCACGGGCGAGGTGTAATCCCCGCCCGTGTTGTTCTTTCTATTGCACCCCGAAACGCATTTGAACTGAGACGACTATTTCAAGTTCGCCGGTTTCCACCGGCACCGACGCGGCTTCCGCCGCCATCACGCCGCCCGTGCGCAAAATCGGTTGCGGTGTGACAACTCCCTCGCTGATCGAAATCACTTTGCCCAGCGCAATCCCGGCGGCTTGTGCCAATTGTCCGGCTTTGCTTTGCGCGTCTTTAATCGCCGCGGCGCGCGCTTGCTGTTGGTACGTCGCTGGGTCGTCGACGCCGAACGAGATGCCATACACATTGTTTGCGCCTGCAGCGACGACGGCATCCAAAATCTTGCCCACATCATCGATCTTGCGAATCGTAACGCTCACTTGATTGTTGACGCGATAGCCAGTGATGCGCGGCGGCTCGCCTTGCCGGGTTGAACTGGTAACCGGGAAAACATTGAACGCCGTCGTTTGAATGTCCTTTTCGGCAACACCCAAACTCTTGATCTTGTCGATCACCGCGCTCATTTTACTGTTCGATTGACTTACCGCTTCCGCGAGCGTCGCGGCATTCGTTTCCACGCCGATGCTCGTTGTGGCGATGTTCGGTTTCACGCGCACGCGCCCGGTGCCGGACACGCTGATTCCACCATCGACAGTTTGCGTGGTTTGCAACGCCCCCACGCTCGCTGCGACACTTGGCGTCGCGCGCGGTGACATTGCGGTAAACGCAAATAATCCCGCCGAGACCATAACAATCAATATCGCAATCGCGATAACCATTCGATTAACCATTTTTGTCCTCCTCAAGTTTTCGTACTAACGAATAGTGCTAGTGCGATGCTTGAGCAAATGCCCACTAGGCACTTTCATGTTGATGCACTACTAGCATCATTCGCTACCACAATCAAGACGATTGAAGGGTCGAAAAAGTTCCACGCCCTTATCGAATCAGCATTGCGAAAATCGCGACCCATAAAGCGGCAAACAATAGCCACACGGTTGGATTTTCTTCGGTGATGGACACCAAGCCGCGTGCCAATCGTCCCGTACGTTCCATAATCGCATTCGCCAAATGTGCCAGCCAATCCAACCCGATCCAGCGCGCGATAATCGTGTACGCCGAATCTGTCCGCGGACGTAAACGCAAAACGAGCGGATTCATCCCGTACGCGATGAAAACCGGCACGAACAACGCGATGACGCTCAACACTACGCCAATCACATTGTCGGTGCGGATGACGAGATCCAGCGCGCGTTCCGCCGATTGTCCGACGGCGGTGCCAAGAATCTGAGCGAGCGGCATCGGCGCAAATGCCAGCACCGCGAAATAGATCAAGACGATTGAGAGACCGGCGTACTCGATGCGCGAAGGATTACGTGGCTCACTTCCTTTCAACGCAAAACCGATATTCCACACCGGCATCAAAATCGCAAGCATCACCGCGCCGGCTAGCAGGATGATCACGCCGTTGTTCGATTGCCACAACGCAACGTACGCGCCCACGCGCCCAAGAAATGCCGGCGTCAGCGGCAAACCGGCAAGTGTGAACAAACCGAGGAACCACATCAAGCGCGACCAGCGGTTCAAATTTTCGGCGCGCCAACGCAGGGCGATTTCAAAAAGCGCGGACGCCATCGCCAAACTCACGGTCAGCCACAACGCGAGTGCCACCGCCGCGTTGCCACCAAAGGCAATCGCTAGTGGCACAAACGCGACGACTTGCGTGATGCCGGTATTGGCAATGCGCATCGGCGATTCTTCGCGCCAAAGTGTGAATGCCGCGATGATCAAAACGCCGATTGCCAAAATGCCGATCAACGTAAAGGGTGTTTCCACGCGCCACGCTGACCAATGCAACCACACATTCGCGGCGGCGATGAGCGGAATTCCGCGCGCGAACCACAAATCAAAAGCGTCCGCGCCGCGCGTGGGCAGAAGATAATGAAACGGGTACAAACTTGTCCGCGCCCACAATCCCAGCGTAATCAGCGTTGCGCCGGGCGCTGTTTGACCGGCGGCAAGCAAAAGGATGCCGGCGAGAAACATCAATCCGCTGAGTTGCCCCACAATCAAACTGCGGACCGCCGATTCACGTTCAATGTCGCGCACAAGCCGCCACACAAAAATCGAAAGATCGAGCAAAGATGCGGCAAGATAGACCGTGAGCAAATTGTTGGCGGCGGCAAGCAACATTGCCGATGAGAAAACTGCCATCGGCAAAAGGTCGAACGGTTTACGCGGCAGCGCAATGAGCCAGAGCGCGACGAGTGGAACGGTCATCGTCAGCACCAGCAATTGCGTTACACCGTCAAGTTGCAGCGCGAGGTTGAAGGCGGCAGGCGTCCACCCGGCAAAAGCGAAGCGATGTGTGCCGGGCGCGATGTTCACCAAAATCAGCACGAGTTCGATAATGAGAAAAAGAATCGGCAAGCCCGTTCGCGCGCGCGCGGGCAGGCGTGGCACAACGAACGCGAAAATCAGCGCGCCGAAAAAGGGGAAGAAAATTGGTGGCAGCAGAATCCAATCTGGTATCACGCCGTCATTCTATCATAGAATCGAGCGTGGTTCAAACGATTGACACGTGCCGCGAACGCCCGTATACTCGCGGCGGTGTGGCAAAAGAAAAACATCCCCTTCGATGTTCGGATGGAGATGTTTTTCCGGTGCGGGGCTAGGACGCAAGCCGTTTAAGGGATTTGATTGGTGACGCGGCTAAACATATTCCCAATCTGCCCGCCAAAAACCGCGAGTATCACGATGACGACCATCGCCACCAGAATTAGAACCAACGCGTACTCGGCCAACCCCTGCCCGCGATCTTCGTGTGGTTTGAACATCGAATCATCTCCTTGTGGATAAATGGAAAATAATCCGGCGGGACGATGGTGTACGGCGGTGATGTGTTAGTCGCGCCGACGAAAACAGAGGAAAAATAAAGTTCTGTTCCGCGCGGCAAAAATCGATTCGACTAATCGCCAGTAATTTGGCGTTTCGCTTGCTCAAGTTTATAATACGGGTTATGCGGGGAAAAGTCAAGCGGTTACAAGTACTAGTGGCCCAGACGATTGGCAAAACGCATTTGATTTTATTCATCGCCGCGTTCGTTTTGTACGTTCGCACAATGCCGCCGACTGTTCTGGGCGGCGACAGCGGCGAATATCAACATATGGCGTACTATCTCGGCGTGCCACACTCGACTGGGTATCCGCTCTATATTCTGCTTGCCAAGTTGTTTACGTTTTTACCTTTTGGCGATGTGGCGTTTCGGGTAACGTTGTTTTCCGTTATCTGCGCCGCGTTGACCGTGCCGCTCGTTTATGCCGCCGCTGTACGTTTGACCCGCGCACCCTTCGCATCGATGCTTGCCGCAATCGTCTTTGCGCTTGCACCATCGCTGTGGGGTGCGGCAATCGATGCTGAAGTGTACGCGTTGCACCTCTTGCTCGGTGTGCTTTCGATATTGTTCGCGTTGCGCTGGCATCAAGATGGCAACCGCGTCGATTTTTTTGCGCTGGCATTGGTATTGGGCTTGGGTTTGACCAACCACCGCGTCATCGTCTTTGTTACCCCCGCGCTCGCGCTGGTCGTCTGGCTCAACCGGGCGCGTGTGAATTTCGCGATGCTGTGGCGCGGCGTGTTGTTGGTTTTGCTTCCGCTGTTGTTGTACGCCTACATTCCAATTCGCGCCGGACAGTTGATCGCGCAACAAGACCCGGCAAATTGGGAATTTTATCAGCGTGAAGACGCCATCGTCAAAGGGCAAATTTCGGCGTACTATCGCCACACGCCAGACGGTTTCTTCAATCTGGTTACCGGTTTCGATAATCGCAACAAACTCGGTTTCAAGTCGCCGCTCGATGAGGCGAACCGACTCGAACTTGCATCGACATTGTTGGTGCAACAATTCAACGTTCTGGGCATTGTGCTGATCGTCATCGGCAGCATCGCATCTTTCCAGCGTAACCGAAAAACTTTTGCGATGATTTTCGCGCTTGCCGCCAGCGTCGGATTCATCGCGATTTACTTGCGCGGCGAATCGACAGTCTATTATTTTTCACTCGCGTATTTTGCGCTTGCGCTTTGGCTCGCGTTCGGCATCGAAGTTGTGATGCGCTGGGCGCGCGCGTCGAAATTTGGGCTAACGTCGCCGCGCGTCGTCGGTGGAGTTTTGTGTTTACTGCCATTAAGTTTGCTCGTTGTCAATTTTCCGCGCATGGACAAGAGCGATCTTTTCACGTTCCGCGATTTCGCGCAAACGGTTTTACGCGACAACCTCGCGCCGAACGCCGTTGTCATTGCACCCTGGGAAGTTTCCGAGCCGATGCGCTATTATCAATTCGTCGAACATCAACGCGACGATTTGCTCATTGTCAATGTCAGTCCAATTTGGGTTCAATTCGATCGGATGATTGCGCGCGCGCGGGACCTCAAGCGACCGTTTTATTACGTGCAGTTTGAACCGGAATTGAAAAATACGCCGGGGCATCGTTGGGTGCAAGCAGTCCCGCTGCCGCTGTTGAATGAACCGCGCCCGCGTTACACGTTGCCCAATGCGCGCATCGTACCCGAAGTTCAAGTGATGGGGTTTGAGCTTGAACCCAATCCACCGCAACCCGGTGCGCCCGTGCGCGTGTGGATTTATTATCACGCGCTCGAACGAATGTATCCGATGTACTCGTCGCTGTTGAGCGTAACCGATTTGGCGGGCAATCTGATCGGCGAGTTCAAAAGTTTTCCCGGCTCGCGTTATTTTCCCACGTATCGGTGGTACGAAATCGGCAATTATTATCGCGATGCGTACTCGTTCAGCTTGCCGGCGGACGCACCCGCCGGTTTGTACCAACTCGATTTGTATTGGTACGAGTACGACTTGACAACGCAGAAATCGAATTTCGATAAAGAGTTTCACGCAACGTTAGGCACGGTGCGCTTGGGCAATCTCGCGGCGGAAAATATCGTGCATTCCCAATCCAGCCAGGTTGGTGAATCGATTATGTTCCTGGGATGGCGCAGTGATCCACAAATTATCGCGCGCGGACAAGTGTTGAATCTCGATTTGTTTTGGCGCGCGGATCATGCGGTAAAGGAATCGTACAGTGTGTTTGTGCATTTGGTCGATGCGGACGGCCAAGTTGTGGCGAATGCCGATAGCGCGCCGGCAAGCGGCTTGTTTCCAACCAATCACTGGACGCCCGGCGAAGGTGTGCGTGATCGGCACATTTTGAAAATTCCGGCAGACCTTGCGCCCGGCAATTACACGATTGAAATCGGAATGTATCTGCCGGCGACGAACGCGCGTTTGCCGATTGGTGCATCGGACAAGATCATTTTGACCCAAGTGAAAGTGAAATGACACGGCGGCTCAAACAAGATTGGGTGATCTTTTTGCTCATCGCGGTTGTCGCAATCGTTCTGCGCGTTTATGCGATTGACCGACTGCCGCCCGGCTTGTTCGGCGATGAAGCGGTGGAAGGACTCGACGCGCTCGATGTGCTTGCCGGTAATTTTCAAATTTGGTTTCACGCGCATCTGGGACGCGAACCGATTTACGTGTACCTCGTTGCGTTGTCGTACGCGATGTTCGGCGTCACGCCGCTCGCCACGCGCTTGCCCGCGATTCTCGCTGGACTCGTAACGATTCCGGCGACGTACTGGCTCGTGCGCGAATGGTCGGCCCAAATTTTTTCGCGCGAGCGCGCGAATCGACTTGCATTACTCACAGCGATTCTCGTCACAATTTCGTTTTGGCACATTCAAATGACGCGCAACGCGCACCGCGACACGCTGTTGCCGTTGGTCGAAGCAATCGGTTATGCGATGTGGTGGCGTGCGTTTCGCACGCACGATTGGGAAATGTACGCCGCCGCCGGCGCGGTGCTGGGTCTCGCAATTTATACGTATTCGCCGGGAAGATTTGTTGGCGTGTTCGTCGCGTTGTTTGTGGTGGTGGAGTTTGCCTTTTGGCGGTGGAAGACGAAAGACGAAGGACGAAGGACGAAAGACCAAGGACGAACATCCTTCGTCCTTGGTCCTTCGTCCTTGGTCGGTCTTGCTCTCGCCACGCTCTGCGCGCTTGCGGTGATGTTACCGCTCATCCTCTATTTCGCGCAAAACCCGGCGCAGTTCAGCCGGCGGTTTGACAGCACATCGATTTTTGAACAGGCATCGCCCACGCTTGCGCTCATCGAAAGTTTGACCGGCAACTTGGCGCAATTCGTTGTGCCCAATGCCGGCTATCAAAGCAAGCATTACAATTTGCCCGGCAAGCCAGTGTTCGATCTCTTCATCGCGCCGTGGTTCATCGCCGGCGTTGTGATTGCGTTGGCACGATTGCGGCAAGCGCAATATCGGTTTTTATTGTTGTGGTTTATCGTGATGTGTGTGCCGGCTTTTCTCACCGCCGATATGATTCCGAAAGGCGTGCGCGTGTTTGGTATCGTACCCGGAGTTTTCATTTTTCCGGCGCTTGCGATGGATGGGCTGATCGAGCGCGCAACCGGCGGCGCGCTGCATGAAGCGATCACTACGACAAATCGTGCACGCTTGAATCGAATGGAATTGGCGTTGCCGAATCCGTTTGCGATGGCGATGGTTTTCGGATTGATTGTGTTGTCGCTTGTTGCAAGCGCGCTTTGGACGACGCACGATTATTTTATCGCATGGGCAAATTTGCCGGAACTCCCCCTTGCTTTCGACGCCGATCAAACGGAAGTTGCTGAGTTCATTCAGCGCCAATCGCCAATACAGTCGATTCACATTTCGTACGAGGTGTATCGCGCGCCGACGCTGATGCTTTTGGGTGAACGCGTGCCCACATCGCGTTACATCGAGCGCGCAACGCGGTTCAAAGAGTTCGATGCGCGGACGATGTTGATTGCGAATCCAAATGCGCTTCACCTTTTCATCCGCGACCGTGTCCCGCCGGACGATTGGCTCGCGCGCGTCGCGCCGCAAGCCACGCGAGTAGAGCAGGGCGAATATTTTATCGCGTATCGATTGAATCAACTTGCGCCGCCGAAACAAATGTTGAATATCGAATTCAATCCGCTCTTGAAAATTGTTGGCGTCGCGCGTTTCGATGACGGCATCGTTTTGTATTGGCAAGTGGCTGCATTGCCCAATGATCGTCAAGAGATCGATACGACACTTGTGCTAATCGATGCGGGCGGAAAGTTGGTTACCCAAGACAAGCAACGCTTTGGCGTGCCGCCGCTCGAATGGACAATCGGTGATGTGATCGTGGAATGGTACGCACGCGAAATCCCAGCGCACGCGACGCAATTTTCAATCGAGATGACGCGCGGCGTGTCTATGTGGCGGTCGCCGCTTGTGCCTTTGAGGTAAAATGAATCACGCATCAGGTTTCAGGTTTCAGGTTTCACGTTTCACACACCTGCTCGTTCTCGTCGTCTACCTCGCGCTCGCGCTTGTTCTCACTTATCCGCTCATCGCGCACTTCGATACGCACGTGCCGGGGAGCGAGACGTGGGCATTCGACGAATACACTTTTGTGTGGAACTATTGGTGGTTCAAGCACGCCGTCTTCGACCTGGGTGTGAACCCGCTCCATTCAGATATCACGTTCTATCCTATTGGTGTTAACCTCATTTTGTACACCTACATGCTGTTGAATGCGGTGCTGGCAATACCTATCGAATTTGTCTTTGGTTATATAGTCGCATCAAACGCACTCTTGGTTTTTGCGTTTGTCAGCGCCGCGTATGGCGCATTTCTTCTGGCGAACTATCTACTGAGGGAATCCGAACGTTTCCAAGAGGCATTCGAGAACTTGTTTCTCAATCTTGCCGCGTTCACCGCCGGGGTCGTCTATGCGTTCACTGCCAGTCGGTTCGTGTATATGTCACTTGGGCATTACAACTTTGTGTGCAGTCAGTATCTGCCGTTCTACGTACTGTTTCTCATCAAGACTCTGCGCGAGGCGCGTCTGCGCAACGCGGTACTCACCGGCGTTTTTGGCGCGCTCGCCATTCTGACTGATACGACCTACGCGGTTTTCATCGGACTGTTCACAGCGCTCTATCTTGTGTTCGCGTGGTGGGAGCGCGGCATTGTGCGCGGATTCGTCAAACGGCTTGGGATACTCGCAATGGTTGGCGGTGTTCTGTCAGCGCCACTTGTAGTTCCGTCGGTCATCGAAATTGCAACGGCAGGTTATACACTTCCTGGCTGGGGGCACGCGGAAAAACTCCTCGTTGATCTCGTCGGCTTGTTCACGCCCACGAGTTTGCATCCGCTCAATCGGCATTGGGTTCAGGAACTCGATGCGGTGCGGCAGGGCAATTCGCAATTCGTGGATGTCAACACGGTCTTTCTCGGCTACGCGACGCTCGCGCTTGCGATTCTCGGCGCGCTCGTCTATCGCAAAAAATTGGCATTCTGGATCGTCGCGGCGATGGCGTTTGCGATTCTTTCGTTGGGTCCGCTCTTGCACATCAACGGTCAATCCGTTTTCGATTTCGACGGCTTGGACGTAACGTTCCCGATGCCGTTCTTGCTCTTGCATTACATCCCGTTTCTCAAAGAAAATCGCGTGCCGAATCGTTATTCGATTCTGGTGATGCTCTCGCTTGCGGTGCTGGTCGCGTTTGCGCTGGCGTGGCTGTTTGAACGCGTAGGCAGTTGGCGGGTGGCAGTAGGCAGGAAATTTCTACCGCTTATTGCTTACTGCTTACTGCCTACTGTTGTGTTGTTCGAACATCTCGCATTGCCCCTCCCACTCACCGACGCGCGCGTGCCAAAAGTGTACGCGCAGATCGCGCGCGAGCCGGGCGAATTTGCGATTCTGAGTGTGCCGCTTGGCTGGCGCAACAGTTTTACGATGCAGGGTGCGGAAGATACGCGCACGCAGTACTATCAGAGCGTTCACGGCAAATTTTTGTTTTCGGGTAACACCTCGCGCAACCCGCCCGCGCTGTTCGAGTACTTTACGCGCGTGTCGTTGTTCCGTTCGCTCGCGCAGGTGCAACAGTACAACGACATTCCACCCGAAACGCTGGCGCGTGATCGCGCCGAGGCACCGTTCCTCGCCGCGTTCTACGATATTCGTTACGTCGTCGTCAACGCCGCCGCACCGAATCGTTTGCCGTACGCCGATACGCGCGCGGCAACGCTCGCGTACATCGAACAAGTGATGCCGCTCGGCGAAAAAGTTTACGATCGCGATGGGGTGCTGGCGTATCGCGTCAATCAAGCGCGATTGCCGGCAACGCAACACATCATCTTTGGCACCGAAGCGGCGCGTCCGTACCAAGCCGAGGGCTGGGATCGCGATGAAGTGATTGGCGGCGAGAGCGCGAACTGGGCGAATCGCACGAGCGCGAGCATCGTCTTTCCGATTCGCGAGTTGAGCGATTATCGCCTCACCATCCGCGCGCTGCCGTTCGTGTATCCGAACGTCCCCGCGCAAACGCTCGAACTCGTCGTCAACGGTCAGCCGATTCAGCGATTCGATTTGCGCGCAGGTTGGGAAAATTATTCCGCAACGATTCCCGCGCGCGTGCTGCGCATCGGCATCAACGATCTCGTGTTGCGATTCGCTTACGCGGTGCGTCCACGCGACGTATTGCCGCCGAACTTTGCGATTGGCACAACCGGCATCAACAGCCCGGTCGAAATCATGGCGCGCAGCGCAGAGGTTGTTTCGATTCAAGTGAATGGGCGCGCGGTCGCGCCGGGCAAGCGCGGTTACAACGTCGTCGTGCTTGATCCGCAATCGGGCGCGGTGCAGAGCGCGCGGCGATTCGATATGGTGGAAGATCGCGCCGAATCGCGCGCGATGACTGAATTTTTGATGCAGGTGCCGGCGGGACAAATCGTTGTGGTCGCGTCGCAGGGTGATGTGGCGGCTGGCTTGGGAGATCGCACGGTTGAGCAGTTGCGGACGCTGGGCGCGCAAGTTGATGTGCGCCAGACCGCGCAACGCGCGCACGTCCTCATCGGTGTTAAAGGCGCGCCGGCGGGGAGCGCGCCCGAACAAGCGGATGATGCCGCGGCAATCGTCGCGGTGGGGCGCATTTTGGACACACGGACACTCGCCGCGGCGGTGAGTGCCATCACACTGGAAAAGTAGCACAAGATTTAATCTTTTGCTACAAAATGTATTTGACAATCACGTTGACCGTAGATATAGTGAAAACATTCTGCTGAGGCGCAAAGAATTCTATCGTCGGCGGAATCTCATTATCCCCGCGAGGAGGGACAAGATATGGACATTGAAAAGATTGTGTTGATTCAGCCCGCACACGCTGGACGCATTTGGGGCAAGGCGGCGGGGACACCCTATACGTTAATGCGGCTCGCTTCGATGGTGCCGCAGGATATAACGGTCGAAATCTGGGATCAAAACCTGGGGGCACTCAACTATGAGCGATTGAACGCGCGCACACTTGTTGGGATTAGCAGTATGACGCTGACGATTGACGCGGCGCAAACGATTGCCAAGCAAGCGCGGGCGCGTGCGAGCAAAGTGGTGGTGGGCGGGGTGCATGCCACCTTGATGCCAGACGAGGTGGCGGCGTGGGCAGATACAGTTATCGTTGGTGAGGCGTATCGCACGTGGCCCCGCATCATCGAAGATTTTGCCAACGAACGCTTATTGCCGCGTTACGTGGACGTGGAATGGGCGCCGCTGGGTGATCTGGCGCCGATCAGTGATCGTGTCATTCGCCAAGTGGACGAGCATCGAAATTACTGGACGCCATCGCTCGAGATTACGCGCGGGTGTCCGCGCAACTGCACCTTTTGTACGGCGGTGCGCGTCTCGGGCAAAGTGATGCGGTATCGCCCGGTCGAGCAAATCGTCGAAGAAATCGGACGACGCAAAATCAAACGATTCTTTCTCACCGACGACAACTTTGGTTTGAATTTCCGCATTGCGCCGGACTATGTGGAGCAAGTCTTTCGCGCGCTGGAGCCGTTGCCGTTGCACAGTTGGACCACTCAGACCGAGTTGATCATCGCCGAGTTTCCGGATTTGTTGGACCTGGCGCGGCGCGCCCACTTGGACAAGTTCTTTGTTGGCTTTGAGTCGATCAATCCAGATAATCGTCGTGATTTAGGGGGCAAGACCAAGGGGCAAGCGGCGGACATCAAACGCATCGTGCGCCGGATTCACGATCACGGGCTGGGCGTCGTCGGCTTGTTCGTTTTTGGTTTCGATCACGATACGGTCGATGTGTTTGAGCGCACGTGGCAATTCATTCGCGAGACGGAATTCGATGGTGTGAGTGTTACCGTGTTGACACCTTTTCCGGCAACCCCGCAACGTGAATTGTTGATTCAGGAAGGGCGCTTGTTTCCAAATGTGCCGTGGAGTCATTACGATACCGCGCACGTTACCTTCCATCCCAAGTTGATGACAGCGGAACAATTGCGCGAGGGGTACGATTGGCTTTGTCGTCGCGTGTACTCGCCGAGCGCGATTGCCACGCGCGGTCTGCGCGCATTGAGTCGTTATCCGCTAGGTCTGGCGAGGGCAAAGGCGTTTTCTAGTTTCAGTACCGATGTGGGCTATCGCAACGCGTATGCATTTCGAAATCGCTAATCTTTTTAGGTGCGAATGTCAGCTGTAACTCGCCAGCAGATTGGAACGCTCATCAAGCTCGCGGTGAGTCTCGGCGTGTTGGCTTTTCTGCTGAGCCGGCTCAATCGCGCGGAATTGGCGAGTCAAGTTGCGAATGCAGAACCGTTCTGGCTATTGCTCGCGCTTGGGCTGTATTTTGTTGCCATTCTTTTGGGCGTCCTCAAGTGGCGATTGTTGGTGCGGGCTCAACGTCTTTACGCTTCGTATGTCGATCTCGCATCGTTTACTTTCGCCGGTCTGTTCATCGGAAACGTTCTGCCGTCAAATCTCGGCGGCGATATTGTGCGTGCGTATTCGCTCGCCCGCGCGACCAACGAGTCAACCGAAGCGGCGGTGACCTCGGTGGTCGTTGATCGTTTGATGGGATTGGTCGCTTTTTTCGGTGCGGCACTTGTGAGCATCGCCCTGGTTTTCGTGTTGGGGACAAATGCTTCTCAACTCGAAGCGCTTGAGGTCGCCACCGTTGTTTCTGCCGTCGGGTTCACGCTTGGCTGTGCATTGTTCTTTAGCCGCCGTGTGGCTCGGCGGCTGGCTTTTGTTTTCGACTTGCCTGTGCTGACACGCTTCAAGCCGCGTGCGCGCCGACTTTTTCAAGCGATCCAAGTGTACCGTTTTGGTTATGTGACGCTTGTCGCGAATGTAGGAATTTCCGCGGTGGTACTGGTCGTGGCAACATTAGTCTGGTACACAGTTGCGCGGGCACTCAGACTTGATATTCCCTTAATCTATTTTTTTCTTTTTAATCCTCTGATTGCACTTGTCCTGATGTTGCCGATTTCGTTGAACGGCTTGGGGCCCAAAGAAGCGACAGCCGTTTTCTTTTTCGGCTTGGTCGGCGTGCCCAGCGAAGCGGCGTTTATGCTGTCTCTCCTCTTCCACGCCATCGTGGTCTTGACCAGTCTGCCCGGTGGCGTACTGTGGTGGCGGGAAAGAGGGCGAGGCGCACTGACACATTTAAGCGTGCCACGCGCGGATTAGGGAACTTGAGGATGAGTGCGCGGCTTGTCTTTCGTCAGCGATGGTTGGCAGAGGTTCTGGCGCTGGGTGTTCTGGGAGGAGTTGCTTGGGCGATTGCTGGGGTGATGATCCGCGATGATGTTTTCATCTACGGCGATCATGCGGGACATTACTGGACGCTGTGGTACACGCTCAACATCGCCGCGCCGCAACATCAGCGCCTGATCGATTGGATTCCGTACTGGTACGCCGGTTATCCCGAACGACTTTTCTATCCGCCAGGTTCGATGATCGTTGGCTGGATTTTGAATCTACTCACACTTGGAAAATTTTCCACTGCGCTGATCTACGAGAGCATCGTTTTTCTTGCGTACGCGTTACCCGCGTTCACTTTTTATTACGCACTCCGCCGATTCGGATTTCAACGCAATGCCGCATTCGCCGCCGGCGTGATCGTGCTGGGCTTTCCCGCGTTCTTCGATGGCGCACCCGCGGCGATCATCGGAATGGTCGGCTCACGGTTATCGTTCGGGCTGAACGCGCTCGTGTTCGTTTGGACGATTGAATTTTTGGAAACGCGTCGCTGGCGATGCGCATGGTTTGCCGTGACCACCCTCGCGCTGGCGATTCCGCTTCATCCGTACCACGTGCTTGGATTGACGTTCGGGTTCGGTTTGTACGCGCTCGCACGCCGATTGTCGTTGACGCGTGCCGTTGCACAGATCGGCATCGTCGTCTTGGCTGCGCTTGCGCTTGATGCGTTTTGGCTTGTGCCGTTGTTCGCTCATTCGTCCGGCGCGATGATTCCGCACATTCGCGCGACGTTCGATCAGATATGGCGATTGCTGACCGATGCGACGCTATTACCGTATGTGTTCCTCGCGTGGATTGTGGTGATGCGCGCGCGCCGCGAGCTGGACGCCGCACGACGCGCGATCTTAATCGTTCTGATCGTCCTGCCGATTTTGCTCACGGCGATCATGCTGGTGTGGTCGGTGTTCGTCGTTGCGCGATTGCATTTTTACCAACTCGATCCGGTGCGTCTGATTGGCGAAATCTATTTCATGCTGATCTTGCTCGCCGCGCTTGGACTCGCTCATCTGAGTGATTGGCTCGCGCGTTTTGCGCCGCCGCGCATTCGCACTTGGGTTGCATCATCCATCGCGGTGGCGGTGAGTATCGGTTTGCTGATTCCGTTCGCGCAATCATCCGCGCATTTTGCGCGCGCCGATGGCGAGCCGCGCTTTTTGCGTCAAGCGATTGCCGAGTATCGACTAGATGAATTGTGGGCAACCCTGCGCGAGACGCCGGGGCGTGTGTGGTTTACCTCTTTCTACACGCGCTTGAACAAGCGCGGAATTGAAACATTCCCCACGACGATTACTGCCCTCACACCGCTCTTTACTGGCCGTCAAATAATCGGCGGCACGTTCAGCCATTGGTCGCCGATTGGCGCGTTCGTGTGGACAGGGAAAAGCGATCCGCCCGTGCTGTGGGGTTTGCCAGAAGACCAGGACGACCGCGCGCTCTTTGGCGTGCCGCTGGAAAAACTCGACGACGCGGATGTGTACGACTATTGCCGGCGTTTCAATATCACGACGATTGTCGCCAGCATCAACGATTTTCACACGCGCACCTTTTTAGACGCGTCGCCGCATTTTCAATCATACTACAACAATGGCTATTTTTTCGTTTATCGCGTGAACGATTACGAAAATGCGTGGTTCGATGCGCGCCATGCAAACGTCGAGTTGCTTTCGTTCGACGATACAGAAATCGTTTTGCGCGTCCACACAGCGCAAGCAGACGCCAGCGTCAATGTGAAAGTGTACGCGTATCCGCTCTGGCGTGCGCGCACCGATGCCGGACAATCGCTGTCGATTCAACGCGACGATTTGGCGATGATGCAAATCGCGTTGCCACCCGGCGAAAATTATACAGTTACGTTGCGCTACGAAGATGGCATCGCTGAACAGATTGGCTCTTTGGTTTCGATTTTGGGCGGAACGATCTTGGTAAGTGGCGTGCTGTTTGGGCGTTGGAGGAAAAATTGGTGAGACGACGCGCGCAATATTTGGACAAATTGATTCCATTTGCACTTGCGCTCGCCAGTTTCGCGCTTTATCTCCGCACGCTTGCGCCGGACGTGGTGGACGCGGATGGCGGCGAGTTTCAGTTTGCCGCGTGGAATTTTGGATTCGTCCATCCTACCGGCTATCCGCTTTACTTGATTCTTGGTGGATTGTTTCAACATCTTGTGCCGATTGGCAACCCAGCGTATCGACTGAATTTGTTTACCGCGATTACCGCCGCGCTTGCTGTTGCCATTATTTATCTGGTCGCGCACGAACTCACCCGGCATCGCGGCGCATTGATAATCGCGGCGCTATCGTTTGCGCTGACGCGCACGTTTTGGTACGATGCGAGCGCGGCGGAAACGTACGCGCTCAACGTGCTTTTTATCGCGCTCTTACTGTTCATCGCGTTACGCTGGCAATCTGAACCAACCGCGAATAAATTTGCCGCGTGTTGTTTTGTGTTCGGACTTGCGCTAGCACATCATCGCACGGTGTTGTTGTGGTTGCCGGCGTTGGCGGTGTTCTTTGTAAATTCGATATTGCAAGTTTCAAGTTCAAGGTTCAAGGTTAAAGATTTACTGCCTACTGCCTATTGCCTGCTGCCTTTGCTTCTCTACCTCTACCTTCCGCTCCGCGCCCCGACCTCTCCCTACTTTTCATTGACGCTTGCACCTGGGCGCAATTTGATTCTCTACGATACCTCACTCGCCGGCTTTATCGATTACGTTTTGGGACGCACGTTTCAATCGCAAATTGGCTGGGATGCGGTAAGCGTCGCGCGATTGTTTGCGTTCCCGCAATTATTGCTCGATCAATTCGGCGTGATCGGCGTCGCGCTTGGCATCGTTGGATTCGCGGCGATGGTGTGGCGGCGCGAGTGGTCAAGATTCGTTTTGTTGTTCGTTGGTTTCGCAACGACGATTTTATTCACATCGATTTATCATATCGGTGACATTGCGCATTACTACATTCCCGCCTACCTCGTTTGGGCAATCTGGATCGGAATGGCGATAGCGTGGATGTTGAATTACGTCTCATATCTCACGTCTCACGTTTCACGTTTCGTTCTGCCTTCTGCTTTCTGCCTACTGCTCTCTGCTTTCTTACTTGTTCCGCAATTTGTTACCAACTTGCCCTTTGCCAACCGCAGCGGCGAGACGCGTGTGCGCGAAGATTGGACACGGTTGGTTGCAGCTGCGCCGCAAAACGCCATCTTGATTTCCAACGACCGCGATGAAATGATGCCACTGTGGTACATTCAGTTCGTCGAAAACACGCGGCGCGATGTGTTGGGCTTGTTCCCGTTGATTACGCCGGCATCGGAATACGCGAACGTTGGACGATTGACGGATAGTGTGCTAGACACCGGACGCCCGGTCTATTTCATCAAGCTGATGCCGGGAATCGAGTCCAAGTTTCGCGTTGAACCGGCTGAACCATTCGTGCGCGTGTTAGGTCGCGCCGTGGAGAAATCACCGCAGTTTGCAAGCGACGCGGCGATTGCGAATCGCGTCCGCGTGACCGGCTTTGATGTTGCGCGCGCGACGAATGTTTTGTGGGTGGCAATTTTCTGGCAACCGATTGCAAAGTTAGACTCGAATTACACGACCTTTGTCCATCTTCTTGATTCGCGCGGCAAAGTTGCGCAGGGAAACGATCATCAAGTCGGCGGGGAATTTTATCCAACGTCGTCGTGGGAACCCGGCGAAATCTTGCGCGACGAGTTTGTGATTTCGCTGTCGACTAATCTCGCACCGGGAAATTATCAATTGCTTGCCGGGATGTATCGCTCAACCGACGGCGAAAAGTTGGGCGCGCCGGTGATTATTGGTACGGTGGAAATAAAATGACCTATGCCTGACCCAATCATCGCAACTAAACAAGTGATCGAAGAAGTCTTTGATGGCGCGGCGGCGCGGTACGACCGCGAGGGACCGAACGTGTTCGCGCAATTTGGCGCACGCTTGGTCGAATTGCTCGATCTGTCCGGCGGCGAGCGCATTCTCGATGTTGCGACTGGCAAAGGTGCAGTGCTAATTCCCGCCGCCGAACGCGTCGGACGATTTGGGCGCGTGATCGGAATTGATTTGTCGCAAAAAATGTTGGAGCAGGCGGAAGACGCCGCGCGCGCCATCGACTTGGATAATTTTGAACTGTACAAAATGGACGCGGAGCGTCTTGAGTTTCGCGACAATATTTTCGACGTTGTGACGTGTGCGTTCTCGCTCTTTTTCTTTTCATCGATTGATGTCGCGTTGCGCGAAATGTATCGCGTGCTCGCGCCGGGCGGACGCATCGGTTTGGCGTTGTTTGGCGGCGCGCCGCCGTTTGAGCCGGGCTGGCGGATTTTCGCCGAGCAGGCGCGCGCGTACAACGCTGCGGTGCGCACGCCGCAACGCGTTGTCTATTCGCCCGACGACGCGCAATCGATCTTGCTGGATGCCGGATTTGCGGAGGCGCAAATTCATCTGGAAACGTACGATGTCGTTTACGCTGATTTGGACGAGTGGTGGGCGTTTCAATTCATGCTTGGCAATCGTGCAACATTGATGCGGATGGATGAAGCGACGCGTGCGAAATTCAAAGAGAACTATTTAGCAAAACTGCGTCCGTTACTTCAAGTCGATGGATTGCATCTGGGCGTTTCGGTGGTGTATGCGCTGGCGCGCAAATTGGTGTGAGACGTTTGGCACATTTTTTTCGTCCAGTCGGATCATTGTAGAAATTCGCCTTGCAATTCAATAAAACCTGTGCTAAAATCCGGCAAACTTCATGGAGGAGTTCATTGTAGCGATTTTGGCAAAAATCAATCGGCCGGACAAGGACGTTCGACCGTCTTTGTATTTCTAATCTGCAATTTTTAGGAGGAAGGTATGAATCTAGTTTGGGTGGTGCCGGTTTCCGGGTTGTTGGCGTTGCTCTTTGTGGCTTATCTGGCATGGGATGTTTTGCGCCGCGACAAAGGGACGAAAGAAATGCAAGAGGTCGCCGCGACGATTTTTGAGGGCGCGGTGGCGTTCATCAAGCGGCAGTATTTGACGATTGCAGTTTTGGCGATTGTCGCCGCGGTCATTATTGGTGTCTTGGTTTCGTTGGAAACTTTTACCGAGACAAATGTCAAAGGCGTTGATCTGGGCATTCGCACGGCGGTTGCGTTTCTCGTCGGCGCGGCGGCGAGCGCGCTCTCTGGAATTATCGGAATGTACGTTGCCGTGCAATCGAATGTGCGCGTGGCGGGTGCGGCGCGCAAAGGCGTCGAACCGGCGCTCGCGGTCGCGTTGCGCGGCGGCGCGGTGAGCGGGTTCCTCGTCGTGGGGCTTTCGTTGATCGGCGTCTATTTGATGTTCCTCGCGTACGGCGGTTTGTCCGGCGGCGAAGCCGCGCGCAACGCGCCGTTCCTCATCGTCGGAATGGGATTTGGCGCAAGTTTCGTCGCGTTGTTCGCGCAATTGGGCGGTGGCATTTATACCAAAGCCGCAGACGTGGGTTCCGATCTGGTTGGTAAAGTGGAAGCCGGGATTCCGGAAGATGACCCGCGCAACGCCGGCGTCATTGCGGATCTCGTCGGCGATAACGTGGGCGATTGTGCCGGGCGTGGCGCAGATTTGTTCGAATCGACAGTCGCGGAAAATATCGGCGCGATGATTTTGGGCGTGGCGATTTTTGCCGTTACGAAAAATGTCGATTGGATTTTCTTCCCGCTTGTCGTCCGCGCATTCGGTTTGATTGCATCGATTGTTGGCGTGTGGGCGACGACCTCGCTTCCGTTTTTCAAATTGAATGCCGGCGAAGAGCCGATGAATCCGATGTTTCGCGGATTTGCATTGACGGTTGTGCTTGCCGCCGGTGCGATGTATTTTGTGGTGATGCAATTGCTGGGCAACATCAACTTTTTCTGGGCGGGCATCGTCGGTTTGGTGACGAGTGTTGTGTTCTTTTTGATCACGATGTACTACACCGAATCGCGGTGGCGGCCGGTACAAAGCATCGCCAAAGCATCGTTGCGCGGAACGGGCCCGAATATCATCACCGGTCTCGCGGTCGGTCTCGAAAATACTGCCGCGCCGGTTGTCGCGGTCGGCATTGCGTTGATTTCATCGTACTGGCTTGGTACGCAAGCGGCGGTTGCGCTCGGCGTCGAACAGTACGTCGCCGGTGTTTTTGGAACGGCGGTGGCGACGATGGGGATGTTGATGCCAGCCGCTTTCATTCTGGCGATGGACACGTTTGGACCCATCGTTGATAACGCGGGCGGCATCGTCGAAATGTCCGGCGCGCCGGCAGAAATTCGCAAAGGGACCGATGCGCTGGATGCGGCGGGCAACACAACGAAAGCGTTGACGAAAGGGTACGCGATTGGATCGGCGGCGCTCGCGGCGTTCTTGTTGTTCAGCGCGTACCTCGATAAAGTTGCGGCGGTGCGCACGGCGATGGGTTTGCCGGCGGAAATCGTCAAGGCGTCGCACCGGGTTGACATCGGCAAAGTGGAAGTGTTTGTTGGCGCGATGCTCGGCGCGGGATTGATTTTCCTCTTCTCGTCGCTCGCGATGCGCGCGGTGAGCCAGGTCGCGGAAAAAATCGTGGATGAAGTGCGCCGCCAGTTCCGTGAAATCCCCGGGATTATGGAGCGCAAGAATAAACCGGATTACGCGCGCGCGGTGGATATTACCGCGACCGGTGCCCAGCGTGCGATGGTCGCGCCCGGTTTGCTTGCCGTCGGTGTGCCGATTATCGTGGGCATTCTCTTGCGCGCAGAAGCCGAAGCCGCGTTGTTGATGGTCGGCACGATTGCCGGTATCATTCTGGCAACGGTGATGAATAACGGCGGCGGCGCGTGGGACAATGCGAAAAAGTACATCGAGTCCGGCGAGTTCAAGGACGAGAATGGCAAGGTGCACAAAAAGGGAAGCGACGCGCACAAAGCGGCGGTCGTCGGCGACACGGTGGGCGATCCGTTCAAGGATACGGCGGGTCCATCGTTGCACGTGTTGATCAAACTGCTTTCGACGATCACGTTGGTGTTGGCACCGTTGTTTATTTAGAGTTCAAGGTTCAGAGTTTAAGGTTTCAAGTTGGAAAAGGAATGCGCCCGGTGAAAGCCGGGCGCGTTTTTGTTTTGTGTTTGCCAGATTTGGCGATTGGTGCTAAACTTTGCAAGATGCGCGGTCTCTCGTTTACCCGCCCGCAAACCAAATTTGGGACGCTGATAAACGCAGTCAAGCGCAGAAAATCATAAATCTGAAATCTAAAATTAACTATGCCATCACTTCGTTGGCTCAAACGCCACAACGCACCCACCGAACCGCAACACATCAAGCTCGTCGTCGGGCTTGGCAATCCCGGCACCCGTTACGCGCGCAATCGCCACAACGTCGGCTTTATGATCGTTGGTCAATTTGCGCACGCGCGGCACTGGCGTTTCGCGCGCAAACGCTTTATCGCTGAAATCGCCGAAGGCGAGATCGACGGTACGCGCGTGATGGTCGTCAAGCCGCAGACGTTTATGAATCTGAGCGGCGAGGCAGTCGGCAAGTTGTTGGCGTTCTACAAGATCGCGCCGCACGATTTGCTCGTCGTCTATGATGATCTCGATCTGCCACTGGGCAAGATGCGTTTACGACCGAAGGGCAGCGCCGGCGGACATCACGGGATGGAATCGATTATCGCGCGCATCGGCACAGCCGATTTCCCGCGCTTGCGCGTGGGCATCGGGCGACCAAAGCCGGACGATGACATTGATCACGTGCTAGGAAATTTCGAGGGTGACGAAAAAACGTTGATGGATGAAACGTTTGCGCGCGCGGTAGAAGCGATTGAAGTGTGGGTGCGTGAGGGAATTGAAAAGGCGATGAATGAGTTCAATTAGGAATTGCAAATTGCGAATTTCGATCTTCCTAATTCGCAATTCCTAATTCGCAATTTTGGAAATGAATTTATCTGGTCTCCTGCCTCTAATCGAATCTCTTGACGCGTTCAAGCGTCTTACCGCCGAACTGCATGACCGCGCGACGACGACTGCTGAAGTCATCGAATCGGCGCGCGCGCCGATGCTTGCGGCGTTGTCGCGGACACTCTTTGTGCCGTTGATCATCTTGACCGCGCGTTCGGATCGCGCCAAACAAATTGTCAGCGAACTCAACATTTGGTCGCCGAACGCCGCAAACATTTTCGATTTTCCCGAACCCGATCCACTGTTCTATGAACGAATGCCGTGGAGCGCGGAGACGATTGCCGCGCGTTTGTCCGCGCTTGCCGCGCTTTCACAAAATCCTGCGCCGATCATCGTCACCTCGATTCGCGCGGTGATGCAGAAAACGATTCCCCCCGCCGATTTCGTCGCGGGGATGCGCATTTTGCGGCGCGGCGAAAACGTCAACCTTACCGAACTTTTATCCGCGTTAGTTACACTCGGTTATGAATATCAAATTGTCGTCGAAATGCCGGGCGCGTTCAGCCGGCGCGGCGGCATCATCGACATTTGGTGTCCCTCGAATCCGCATCCGGTTCGCATCGAGTTGGTCGGTGATGAGATCGATTCGTTGCGCGCGTTCGATCCAGCGACGCAACGGTCGGCGCAAGAAATCCAGGCATTGCTGATTACGCCGGCAAGCGAAGCGTTGCCGGGACACGGGCGCGACATCCTCGAAAAAATTTCCGCGCTCGATTTGTCCGCGTGTCATCCGATTGCCGAATCCGGTTTCAAACGCGACCGCGAAATGTTGGAGGACGGTCGCCGTTTTCACGGCATCGAATTTTATTTGCAATATTTGTACACCAATCCGGCATCGCTAATCGATCATCTGGCGCAAACCGGTTTGCTCGTCGTCGAAGATTGGAGCGAGGTCGAAGCGACGGCGCAGTCGTTGGAATTTCAAGCCGAAGATGTGCGCGGCGATTTGGAAGCGCGCCGCGAACTGCCGCCGAATGTTGCTCTGCCGTACTTGGCGTGGCATTCGTTGCGTGATCGATTGTTGTCGCGCAAACGCTTGCTCCTTGATTACGCGACGCCGGGCGAAGCGTTGCGTTTGCCCTTTGCGCCGGGCGAACGCTACGGCGGACAGATTCGCAAAGTCATCGACGAGTTGTTCAAATTGCGCGAGCAAAATGCGCGCATCGTCATCGTCACGCGTCAAGCCGAACGCTTGTCCGAACTTTTGCGTGAACGCGAATTTCACGTCAAGCCGACGGATCGCGTCGACAAACTGCCCGCGCCCAAACACATTGCGTTGATTCAAGGCGCGCTGGCGGAGGGATGGAAACTGCCAGTAGCCGGTAGGCAGAATGCAGAAAGCAGCGAACTGTCTCCTGCCGACTGCGTACTGCTTACTGATGCGGAGTTATTCGGCTGGTCGCGTCCCAAACCGCGCCGCGTTGCCAAAACGCGCGCCGCCTCGCCCGAAGCATTTTTTGCCGACCTCGCCATCGGCGATTTCATCGTGCACGTCGATCACGGCATCGGCATTTTTCGCGGGCTGACGCGCATCGCGCTCAACGGACCCGAACGCGAATTTTTGCAAATCGAATATCAACGCGGCGATGTGTTGTACGTCCCAGTTCATCAGATTGATCGTTTGAGTCGATATGTTGCGCCGGGCGGTCACGCGCCCACACTCAGTCGCTTGGGTACGGCGGAATGGTCGCAAGTGAAAGAGCGGACGCAAAAAGCGGTTGCGGACATCGCTGATGAATTGCTCGAACTGTACGCCGCGCGCGAGGTGGTGACCGGGCACGCATTTTCGCCGGACAATCAATGGCAACACGAACTCGAAGCGTCGTTTGCGTACGTCGAGACGGACGACCAGTTGCGCGCGCTTGACGATATCAAGGCGGATATGGAAAAGCCGCGTCCGATGGATCGACTCGTCGTCGGCGATGTGGGGTACGGCAAGACTGAAGTTGCGTTGCGCGCCGCGTTCAAAGCGGCGACCGATGGCAAGCAAGTGGCAATTCTCGTGCCGACGACGGTGCTCGCGCAACAACATTACAACACGTTCAGCGAACGCCTCGCGCCGTTTCCGATCAACATCGAAATGCTTTCGCGTTTTCGTTCCGACAAAGAGCAAAAAGAAATCGTCGAAAAAATCAAAACCGGCGGCGTCGATATTGTGATCGGCACGCATCGTTTGCTTTCCGACGATGTGCAATTCAAAGACCTGGGATTGCTCATCATCGACGAAGAACAACGATTTGGAGTAGTGCATAAAGAGCGATTGAAGCAACTCAAATCCCAGGTCGATGTCTTGACGCTCACCGCCACGCCGATTCCGCGCACGCTGTATCTCTCGCTTGCCGGCGCGCGCGATATGTCCACCATTGACACGCCGCCGGAAGATCGTTTGCCGATTCGCACGTACGTCGCCGAGTACGACGAGCGTCTGGTGCGCGACGCGATTCTGCGCGAACTGGATCGCGGCGGGCAAGTGTTTTACGTGCACAATCGCGTGCGCGGCATCAACATCATCGCCGATCAATTGCACAAACTGGTGCCCGAAGCAAATATCGCTGTCGGTCACGGCCAGATGGACGAAGAGCAACTCGAAGCGGTGATGAACGAATTTGCGACCGGCAAATACGACGTGCTCGTTTGCACGACAATCATCGAATCTGGGATCGACATTCCGAACGCAAACACGCTCATCGTGGCGAATGCGGACAAGTTTGGTCTAGCGCAGTTGTATCAATTACGCGGGCGCGTCGGTCGAAGTGCCGCGCGCGCGTACGCGTACTTTTTGCACGAGAAAAAGCATCCGTTGAGCGCGGAGGCGCACGACCGTTTGCAAGCCATCGCCGAGGCGAGCGAGTTAGGTGCCGGTTTTCAAATTGCGATGCGCGATTTGGAAATTCGTGGCGCGGGCGAAATTCTTGGCGCGCGGCAATCGGGGCATATCGCCGCCGTCGGTTTCGATTTGTATTGTCGATTGTTGGCAAGCGCGATTGATGCAAAAAAAGAAAACGCCACCATCAACAAATCGGATACGCGGTTGGGTTTTGCGCCCACCATCGACTTGCCGTTGCCAGCACAGATTCCGGAAGATTACGTGCCGGACGCCGGCTTGCGTTTGAAATTGTATCGCCGCCTCGCCGATATTCAGACCGACGCACAGGTGGACGAAATCGCGCAAGAGTTGACGGATCGTTTTGGCAAACCGCCGGAACAAATCGACAATTTATTGTACTTGTTGCGCGTCAAGGTCGCCGCGATGTGTGCGCATCTTGCATCGATTGCAATCGAAGACGGACGCATCGTCATCAAATACGGACGCGACGACGATGCGTTGAGTGCACGACTGATGAAACGATTCAAACTCCGCGCGGGGCGTGATCGCGCGTGGCTCGGCGAAATCGATCAGACTCGAAAATGGCAAGCGAAATTGCTAGAGGTCGTGCGCGCGATGGGCGTTTGACACAATCATTATCCATTTGTATATTCTTGCCGGAGATGAAAACGACAATGACGATGTTAGCGATTGACGGCGGCAAACCGATCCGTGAAAAAATGTTGCCCTTTGGCGCGCCGAATTTCGGCGAAGAAGAAATTGCCGAAGTGGTGGACACGCTCAAAAGTGGTTGGATTAGTACGGGACCCAAAGCCAAAAAATTCGAAACGGAATTTGGCGAGTATGTAAACGCCAAGTACGCGATTGCGCTCAATTCGTGTACCGCCGGTCTGCACTTGTCGATGGTTGTGCTGGGCATCGGACCCGGCGACGAAGTGATCGTGCCGACGCTGACATTCGGCGCGACGGCAAATGTCGTCGAGCATGTCGGCGCAAGACCGGTGCTGGTCGATATCGATCCGCAAACGCTGTGCGTTGATCCCGCGCAAATCGAAAAAGCGATTACGCCACGCACCAAAGCGGTAATCCCGGTGCATTACGGCGGGATGCCGTGCGCGCTCGATGAGATTCACGCGCTTGCGAACGCGCGCGGCGTGGCGGTCGTTGAAGATGCGGCGCACGCGATTGGCGCAAAATACAACGGACGAAAAATCGGTTCGATTTCACCGCTGACGAATTTTAGTTTTTACGCCAATAAAAATCTATCGACGGCGGAAGGCGGGATGATCACGACGAACGACGCCGCGTTGGAAGAAAAATTGCGCGTGTATCATTTGCACGGCTTGAGCCGCGATGCGTGGAAACGTTATCACACCAAAGAATTTTCGATGAGTGAAGTGGTGGTGCCGGGCTATAAATACAACATGACCGACGTGCAAGCGTCGCTGGGTTTGCATCAATTACGCAAACAGGAACAATTCATCGCGCGGCGCGAACAGTTGGCGGCATTTTTCGACGAAGCGTTCAGCGAATTCGACGGGATGGTGCAAATCGTTCCGCGCCCGCGCGACGGCTTGAATCGCCACGTGTTACATTTGTACGTCCTGTTGCTCGATCTCACGCGGCTCAAAGTGTCGCGCAATCAATTTCTGAGCGCGATGCTCGCGGAAAACATCGGTGTCTCGATGCATTTTTGGCCCCTGCATATGCACCCGTACTATCGTGAAAAATATGGTTATCAGCCGGATGATTTGCCGGTCGCGCGGCGCGTGGGCGAATCGGTGATTTCGTTGCCGTTGACGCCGCAAATGACCGAGCGCGACGCGCAGGATGTGGTGGATGCCGTACGCAAAGTTGTAGCGGCGTACAAAAAATGACGATTCTTGATTCCATTCGTTTCAATTGACAATTTGCCCAAAGCTGAATAGACTAGCCGCAATCATCCAAACCCACGCGAGGTTATTATGACAGCCGAATCTTTGTTGATCGCAAAAAATTCAAAAGTAGATTTGAACCTGTTGCCCAAAATGTCTAATCGACATGGCTTGATTGCCGGGGCAACCGGCACCGGCAAGACGGTTACGCTCCAGCGCATCGCCGAATGTTTCAGCAATATCGGCGTGCCGGTCTTTATGGCGGATGTGAAAGGCGATCTCTCCGGCGCGAGCCAACCGGGCGGACAGAATCCCAAAATCACCGAGCGTTTCAAGATGCTGGGATTGGATGTTGCGTTCGCCGGTAACCCCGTAACGTTCTGGGATGTCTTTGGTGAGCAAGGACACCCGGTTCGCGCGACCGTGTCCGAAATGGGCCCCTTGCTCTTTAGTCGTTTGCTCGATCTCAACGAAACGCAAGCCGGCGTGTTGACGATTGTGTTCAAGATCGCCGATGACAATCGATTGCTACTCATCGATTTGAAAGACTTGCGCGCGATGGTGCAGTACGTCGGCGATCATGCCAAAGATTTCCGAACCGAGTACGGCAATATTTCGACGGCGAGCATTGGCACGATTCAGCGTGGTCTTTTAGCGTTGGAAGAACAAGGCGCAACCAAGTTCTTTGGCGAACCCGCGCTCGATTTGGATGATTGGTTGCAGACCGACAAAGGCAAAGGGATGATCAACATTTTGGCGGCAGATCGCTTGTTTCAATCGCCCAAAGTGTATTCCACATTCCTGTTGTGGCTCCTCGCCGAGTTGTACGAACGCATGCCCGAAGTTGGCGATCTCGACAAACCCAAACTCGTTTTCTTCTTCGATGAAGCGCACCTCTTGTTCAACGATGCGCCGAAAGCATTGCTCGATAAGATCGAGCAAGTGGTGCGATTGATTCGCTCCAAGGGCATCGGCGTTTTCTTCATCACACAAAATCCGCTCGATATTCCAGATTCGGTGCTGGGACAATTGGGCAATCGAGTGCAACACGCGTTGCGCGCGTTCACGCCGCGCGATCAAAAAGCGGTGCGCGCCGCCGCGACGACGTTTCGCGTCAATCCAGAATTGGATACCGAAAAAGCCATCACCGAACTTGGCGTGGGCGAAGCGCTGGTTTCGTTCCTCGAAGAAAAGGGATCGCCGGGAATTGTGCAACGCGCATTCGTCGTTCCGCCGTGCAGTCAGATCGGCGCGATTACGCCGGAGCAACGTAATCAAATTCTGCGCCAATCCATATTGGCGGGACACTATGAAAAAATGGTCGACCGTGAATCTGCGTACGAAATATTAAAAGGACGGATCGAGCAAGAAGCGCGCGCGGAACAAGCCGCCGTAGAGCAAGAAGCCCGCGCGCCACGTCTGCCGCTCCCGCGTGCCGCCGAGCCAACGCGCGCCACACGCCAACCGGCGCGCCAAACCGATGATTTGATGACCGCCTTTATGAAGAGCGCGGGACGCGCGATTGCCAGCCAAGCCGGACGTGATATCACGCGCGGTATTCTTGGTTCGTTGCTTGGCAAACGTTGATCACAAACGAAAGGCAAAGACCCGGCGAACGCCTTTTCGCCGGGTCTTTTTTCAATCTGCTATGCTTTCCCGCCGAAACTTTCTCAAACTCAGCGCGCTGATTTTTGGCAATGCTCTCGCCGCCGCGTGTACGCGCGCAATTGAAACCGTTGCCTCCGCAACCATCACGCTCACGCCAACTTTGACCCTCACATCAACGCCAACCACAACGACAACATCGACTACACTTCCAACTCCAACCTCAACGCCAACGGTTACACCATCACGTACGCCAACGATTACCGCCACGCCGCGTTCCGCCGATTTTGTGTCGGTGCGCGGCGATCAATTCTTTTATCGCGGCGCGCGATTTCCCATCAACGGTTTCAACTATTACCCGCGCGCGCATCCGTGGCGCACTTTCAACCTCGGCGAGTGGGAACCCGACGTTACCGAAAAAGAATTAAAGCTCGGCGTGTCGCTCGGCGCAAACACCGTCCGAATATTCATCGATTTCAACGCGTCGCTGACCGGCACGCTGACGGCGTCGTTGCCGGATTCGATTGGCGTGATTCCCAATCGTCAATATCTCGCGCACGTCAGTGAATTCATCGATCTGGCGGGACGCTTGAATCTCAAAGTGCAATTTACCCTGTTCGATGGTATGGACTGGTCATTCTATCAGCCAGAAAAATTTTGGTTGATCGAAACGTATCTCTACGTGTTGATTTCGCCGTTCGTCAACGATCCGCGCATTATGTGCTGGGACTTGCAAAACGAACCCGACCGCGCGATTCGCACCGTCGGCGCGGACATCGTCATTCCATTCTTTCAACGCGTGTCCAAAACCATCCGCCAACTCGATCCGCGACAACTGCAAACCATCGGCTGGATTGGGCGCGACCGAAGCCGGTATTTTCCAGACCTGGACAAGTATCTTGATTATTGGTGCTTTCATTTCTATGATAAAGCCACCAATTTGCCTGATCTGGTAAAATTCTACAAGACGCAAACAACCAAGCCGGTGCTGTTGCAGGAATTTGGTTTGCCCACCGGCGGACCTGGTCCCGATGGGCAAAACACCGAGACCGATCAAGCGAATCATTACGACAGCGTTTTGAAAACACTCGACGAAAATCAAATGTGCGGTTCGGTCTTTTGGTGCCTCAACGATTTTCCGGTGGGACTTGCCGGCAATCCACCGATTCAAACCGATCATCCCGAAAATCATTTTGGCGTTTTGCGTTTGGATTATTCGGAAAAACCGGTTACGCAGATTCTGCGCAAATACTGGCGGCGGTAAGTGAAAACAATGGATCAAGAAAAACTTTGGACGGTGCTGGCGCGTCGCACGCTGTATCAAAGCGCGTGGGTTGGCTTGCAACACGTCGATGTGCGATTGCCGGACGGCAACGTGATTCACGATTTACATTTGGTTACCTATCCCTTCCAAGCCGTTGCCGTTGTGCCCATCGGCGACGACGGTAGAATTTTGTTGATCGATCATTATCGATTTCAAACAGACACGCGCGGTTGGGAAATCCCGGCAGGCAAAATCGACGCCGGCGAGACCCCGGCGCAAGCCGCCGCGCGCGAATTGCTCGAAGAGACCGGGTATTGCGCCGAAGCATTGAAATATCTTGGACGCTATCATCCCTCCAACGGCTCGAGCAATCAGGTTTTTCACGTTTTCGTCGCGCGCGGCGTGACGCGGGTGAGCGACATCCAAGACACGAACGAGGTGATCGGTGTGCAGTGGTTCAAACCGGCACAGGTGCGTACACTGATCCAAGGCAACGAAATTTTAGATGGCTTGTCACTCACCGGCTTGAGCTGGGCAATTGTGCAAGGTGAGTTTTGAATCGAATTGGACAAAACTAGTCGATAGGTTGTAGAATAAAAGTGATGCTACAAGGCATACCTTCTTTATCCAGTCTTATCAGTGCTTTGCAAGCAAATTCGTTTGAGTTGTTCGAGTCAAGCCCGGAGCGACTCAGACAAAATGCTCTGCGCTTTATCATCGTCAAATTGTTGTTGGCGATCTTTGGGCTTGTGATTTACCTTCCGATATTAGAACCGCACGGCAACGCGATTTTTTCCCTCCCCGTTTTTTCGCTGATCGATTTGCTTTTCCTCATTCCCGTGTACCTATTTGCCCCGCGCAATCTCACCACGGCGATTCGGTGGACCCAAATCAGCGTTGGCATCACGAGCGCGACGATGACCCTGGGTTTGTATTTTGCTGGCGGATTCACTCATCCGTTTGTCCTTACTTATTTTGGGTTGATTCCACTGGCATTGATTGTTATTCCGTTGCCCGTGATGGTTTGGTCGTCGGCGAGCATGGTTACGTTGGCATACCTCGTTTTGGTTGTTATGCAAGTAACCCGTTTGATTCCCAGTCCCGTTGGAGCCACTCCAGCATTTGGATTGTGGCTACCGATTGTGGGAATTGTGGTGCTGGGTTTTTGGATCGAAGCCATTTTGCTGGCGATCTTTACGTTGAATTACGAAACGCGCCGCGTCGATTTGGGGCGGCGAGTTTACGCCGAATCGGTGTGGAGTACCGTGGGTAAAACCGTGATCTCCACCCAAGACCTCGATCAGATTCTCACGACGGTGATTCAGATCATCAATGAAAAAATGCACGTCGAGACCGGTTCGATTTTGTTGCGCGAGCCCGACACCGATACAATCAAATTCGCCAAGATTATGCGCGGCGACATCGAAGAATTTGCTTCTGTGCGACTCAAGCTTGGGCAAGGCATCGTGGGCTGGGTTGTGGCGACTGGTCAACCGGCGCTCGTGCCGGATGTCTCCCGCGATCCGCGCTGGTACAACGAAATCGACAAAGGGACCGGTTTTGTTACGCGTTCGATCTTGTGTGTCCCTTTGATTGTTGGACACGAGGTGATCGGCGCGATCGAGTTGTTGAACAAACGCGATGGCGAATTTTCTCAAGCGGATGTGCAACTCTTGGAATCGATTGCCGCACCGGTGGCGATTGCCATTCAAAACGCGCAATTGCATCAACGCGTCGTTACACAGTTAGATGATTTGACGCGGATGTTCCATCAAGTGGAACACGCCAAAAAAGAATGGGAGACGACGGTCGATGCCATCGATGCGGGCATCGTGCTGACGGATGAAGCGGGACGGGTTCTGCGCGCCAACAATACGCTGGCGCGTTGGGTAAAATCGACTTCACGCGAAATGGTGGGCCAATTTTGTTGGCGCGTGGTTCACAATCAACCAGAGCCGCCTGACTTTTGCCCGCATAGTCGCGTGATTGCCGGCACCAAAGAACCTTGCGAAAGTGAAATCGAAGATAAATATTTAGGCGGAGTTTTTCGGACGACCGCATTTCCGTTGTATGATCCGGAAGGCAAGTTTGTCGGAGCCGTCAGTGTCTTGAAAGATGTGAGCGAAGAAAAACGTATGCAAGCGCAATTGATTCAGTCGGAGAAACTTGCGGCAACCGGCAGACTGGCGGCGTCGCTAGCGCACGAAATCAACAATCCATTGCAAGGGATTCAAGGGTGTCTGGAGTTGGTGGAAATTGCTCAAAGCGACGCGGAGCAAGAACAGTATTTAGAAATGGCACGGAAAGAAGTCAATCGGCTAGGCACACTAGTCAAGAGTATGCTTGAACTTGCGCGACCGTCGCGGGGCAAACCGACGAGGGTCAATATCTTCGACTTGATCACCGAAGTTTTGGCACTCAGCAATCCATCGATCCAGAAAAATAGCATCCGCGTGGCAACGCAGTTGGACGAAGCGATGCCGGCGATTGTTGGGGTGGCGGATCAATTGAAACAAGTCTTCCTGAATCTGGTGCTAAATGCGATTGAATCGATGCCGAATGGTGGAAACTTGGATATTCGCGCACATTCGCCCAAGAATGGCTGGTTGACGGTAAGCATTGCCGATTCCGGCAACGGCATCCCCGCCGATCAACTGCCACACCTGTTCGAGCCATTTTATTCCACCAAGACTCAAGGGATAGGTTTAGGTTTATCTATCAGTCATGGTATACTCACGACACACGGCGGGCGCTTAACCGTCGAGAGTCAAATTGGCAAGGGGAGTGTGTTTACGGTGTGGCTCCCGGTTGCCTCCGCGCAGGCAAAACCGGCAGCCACGCTTGACGATGAGCAAGTGGAGGAAAAATAATGGCATCGGCGAAAATCTTGGTGGTCGATGATGAGGAAACCATTCGGCTGACCGTTTCCGCCGCCTTGAAAAAACGCGGTTTTGAAACGACGACGGCGGCAGACGCCAGGCAAGCGTTGCGCGCGTTGAGCCAAACCAAATTCGATATGGCTATTCTGGATTTGAAATTGCCCGGCGGAATGGACGGAGTGGGTTTATTGACGGAAATTCGTGCGCACTCGCCCGAAACATTGACGATGATGATCTCCGCGCACGCCACTCTCGATTCGGCGATTGTCGCTTTGCGGCAAGGCGCGTTCGATTACTTGCTCAAGCCGTTCACGATGGCGCAACTCGTCGAAAGGGTTGAGCATGCGCTTACCAAACGCCAAGAAAATGTAACTGCATCACCCGGTCAACCGGTGGGATTGCTCATCGATCGTCAGCAACGTTCCGTTTTACACGATGGCGTCGAAGTTACGTTGAGCGTTACCGAGTTCGATATTTTGGCGTACCTGATTGAGCATGCTGACCGGGTGGTTTCGGCAAGCGAAGTGATGCGCGCGGTGCAAGGATACGAATTGGAAGAATTGGATGCACGGACGATTTTGCGGGTTCACATTCAACGCATTCGGCAGAAATTGGGCGATGACCCGGAAAATCCTCGGCACATTCTGAATGTGCGGAGCAAAGGGTATCGCTTTGTAGGTTAAATTCTTTTTACCTTTTCGATGGACTCGTATGGTGCAAGCCATACGAGTTTTCTTTTGTTTGACATTCACCTCCTTTTGCTTTGTTATCAAACTGTTATCAAACTGTTATTCTAATTTATCCACTTGGCTTAAAAACCATGTTATAGTTTGTGCCAGAGAGTACTTGAGCATTTGTCGATAAAGGCAAACCCATCGAGAGGTGGGGACGCAAAGCCGCGGATCCGCCAGTCAAGCCATCGACTAGGACAGCCGGGTTGCCGAACAATGTGATGCAGGAAAGGAGAAGATGAGATGAAGTCAGCACATTGTTCAATCAATTGGGGTAAGAGTTTCGCGTTTGTCCTGTTGGTCATCGTCTTTGCGGTGATGGTGATCTCGCTTGGGACGCTGAACAACAACACGACGCCGAATGGCATCGGCGTCGATTGGGGCAACCGAGCAGTCCCGGTGTGTCCCGCAAACGCGAAAGATTGTAAGACAGCGGTGGATTGGGGTAGTCTTACGGCGCCTTGTCTGCCAACGGATTCGAATTGTGGCTTGGGTCCGGTGGCGGTAGATTGGGGCAGTATTTATTCGGCGCCCCCGTGCAAGCCGGGTGATCCTAAATGCGAGCCGGAATTTGAATCCCAGTCGGTGGACTGGGGAAGCTGAGTCGTGTAAATTAGGCAAGCAGGTAGATTGCCGAGTAAAGGTGCTCGGCAATCTTTCTATCAAACTGCACTGTTTTATCCGCCGACGGGGCGAGGTAAACAGGTAAAGTGAAATCACTGTGATTTGAAATCGCGGAGGACAACATGGCAGAATCAACCAAATCGTCATCGATTAACTGGGGCAAAGGCGTCAGCATTTTGTTGTTGCTGGCGTTCGCGCTCATCCTGTCCTTGGCAACCGTCTCGGCAGCGGAACCGATGCGCGCGCACCCGGCGTTGCTCAAGCTATCCAAAGAACGACCAGATGCCAAGTTTCGGGTCATCGTTCAGAAAAACGCGCAGGATAATTCGGCTGAGCAAGAAATGGGCAGATTGGGCGGCAGGAAAGACAAGGATTTACGAATCGTCAATGGCTTTGTCGCCGAATTGTCTGGACGCCAGATTGAAGCGTTATCTCGAACAAGAGGCGTGCGCTGGGTTTCGATTGATGCACCGGTGCGTTCATCCGGTTCAACGGGCTACTATACCTACCGCGATGAATTTTCCAGCGTCTCGTTGGCTGGCTCTAACGGTACGCAAAACTGGGCGGGCAACAAGTGGACTGAAGTTGGTGAATCGGATGGCACGGGTTCCGGAAATGTTAGAGTCGTTGCGAGTTATAGTTGCGCCGCTGGCAATTGTCTGCGTATCGGCGGTGGCAGAATATCTGGTGACGGAGCGTACCGCAAAGCCGATCTGAGCGGTGCCACCTCGGCTACCTTATCATTTAGCTACAAGATCTATGGCAGTTCGTTGGCAAGTGTCAGTCTTCAACTTTCTGCCAACGGTGGTTCCAGTTGGACAACTCTGAAGACATACCCGCTTTCTGCCACCAGCAGTCAGGTTCAAGAAACATTCGACGTCTCGGCTTATATTGCAAGCAATACCGCTATTCGATTCTACGGCTCTGGCTACACCATTGGTTACTTGCACATCGACAATGTCCAAATCGAATACATGCGTCTTGCAAGCACGTATGTCAAGGAGATCTTGGCGGATAAAGTTTGGAAGGATCTTCCCAATGAGCCGGGGCAGGGCGTCACGGTCGCCGTTGTGGACTCGGGCATTAACGCTCAACATGGTGATTTTCTCAATGGGAACACGTCGCGTGTTACCGGTTCCGTGAACTGGAGTAGCAACTCAACAAACACGGCTGATGAAAATGGTCACGGCACACACGTGGCGGGAATCATCGGCGGGATTGGCACAATGTCGTCGGGGTCACGTATGGGCGTTGCGCCCAGAGTTAATTTGCTCAATGTCAAGGTGAGTGATTCGCAAGGACGCTCGTATACGTCGGACGTCGTCAACGCGTTACAGTGGATTTATGACAATCAAGCCACCTATAACATCAAAGTCGTGAATCTTTCGCTCAACAGCACGGTGCCTGAATCGTATCATACCAGCCCGCTTTCGGCGGCAGTTGAGATATTGTGGTTCAGCAAAATTGTGGTCGTGGTGTCAGCAGGCAACAATGGGACAGGCAATGGTCCAGTCACGCTCTATCCGCCCGCGAACGATCCGTTCGTCATCACCGTTGGGTCGGTGGATGATAAAGGGACAATGAATCCAACGGATAATACGATTCCGGCATTCTCGGCGTATGGAAAAACCGAGAGCGGATTTGCCAAACCCGAAATCGTCTCACCGGGCTTGGGGATCATCAGCACGCTTGCCAGCACAAATTCATATGCCTACGTCAATTATCCGAACAATCGCGTGGATCCGAATTACTTTCGAATGTCCGGAACGTCGGCGTCTGCGGCGGTGGTGACGGGAGCGGTAGCACTGTTGTTGCAGGATGAGCCGAATCTGACCCCGGATCAGGTTAAATATCGGCTAATGGCGACAGCGAACACGAAATGGTCAGGTTACAATACTGCCAAAGCCGGTGCCGGGTTGTTGGATATCAAAGCGGCAATGAAGGGAACTACAAAGGAATCGGCAAACACCGGCATCGCCGCAAGTAAGCTCTTGTTCACGGGCACAAACCCAGCGGTGTGGAATAGCGTCGATTGGGGCAGCGTGGATTGGGGCTCGGTCGATTGGGGTAGCGTCGACTGGGGTTCCGTCGATTGGGGTAGTGTGGATTGGGGCAGTTGGCGACCGTAAGAAGGTAGAAAACGTTAGTGGATGGCTGGGGGGGCTGTGCCACCCAGCCACCTTGTTATTCAACCTTTCAAATAACGATGATGTCATTCTGAGGAGGTGAAGCAACTGAACGCTTCGCGTCTTGCAAACTACTTTGCCAAGTCTCTAGCGAGATGCTTCGCTACCTCAGCATGACATGACGACATTTACCAGCCCTTTCAAGTCGTGCTTTATGCACCATCCGAGGACGAAGGGAGGATAATCGTGATTGATACCAGAATCGATGCGTTGACCCGGGCGCAAGTGTTTGCGCTACTCCTCTCGTTTGCGTACCTGCCGATGTTTCTGCTCGGCTTGGGAATTCTGATTCTCTTGATTGGGTTAGGGCTAATCTAGTGCAGCGACATGAAAGGGTTGCCTACCAACCCTATTGGGAATGGCAAGCCCCCTACGTATTTCATTCGAATATGAACTATGCACTTTATGTTGATGCGCTACCAGTCAAGTTGTCTTGCATCGCTATCAAAAACACAGGATTACGATGATCAAAATGAAAATGCCAGTCACGCTTTCGGCAAAAAACCAAACCGACGAAAAGGCGCAGCAGTTCCTGCGTGAATACGGCGACCAGATTGTTGATTTGCTTGGCAAAGTCAACCGGGCACATCTCAGGGGGCAAGGCAAAATCTTGTTTCACCCAATCAGTGAGGATGATATTCTCCACTGGACTTTGGAGTGGAAGCAGGATCAGGTTTCATTCGACCTGAACCTTGTGGTGCATATCGAAAAAAATGATGACTCTTTGCCGGTTGAAAGCGTGTTGGTGCATCGCCATGCCTGTGCGCCGTACAATTTTGCTGGACATATGCCCACCACCCGGATGCGTCGTTTGAACGGCTTTTCGATGCCAGAGATCAAACGGGCGGTGGAAGCGGAATTCACTCAAGAGGAGTTTCCCAAACGCAGAAATTAGGTGAAGCGTTTATCAAACTGTTACGCAATCGATATACTTCTTTATCCTTTTACCCGACAAATCGTGTTATAAGGTTGGTAGCAAAAGTTGTGGTAGCCGGTCTACCCAACCGAGCGCATGGCGGACGCATTCAACCCCTCCACCACTGAGGAACTCACACTCTAGTTTTCGTCGCCGTTCCTGTTCGCCACCATCGATTGGTCGATTCAGATTGTGAACAGTCCAATTTTCCACTAGCCGCAAATTCTGTTATCTGGGAGAAGAGGATGAAGTTGTCCAAGCGGGCTTGGGCTTTTATTTGGCTAATTCTTGTTTTAGGTATTTTGGCAACTTGTTCTGCGTACCTCGCTTGGGAACCTGCCAAGGCACCCTGGCTACCCTTTGTCATCCTGGTAACTTTGGCAACAATTGCGCAATTATTGCGGGTTGAAGCCCCCACGCATCAACTTTACTACGCCACCTATGCCTTTTTATTTGCCGGCTTGATTCTCCTGCCTCCTTTTCTGTTTGTCTTGCTGGTAATCATCCCCTATCTGATTCAATGGGCAAAAGAGCGCATCCTAAATAGTCCGCACTTGAAGAACTGGTATCTCCAACCCTTTAATATTTCCAATCACATCATCACCGGCACGCTAGCGCACTATTTTTACCTTTGGATATTTCCCCTCTTTGAAAAGCCGGTGGATTCTCCACTGAGTGTCGTCACGTCCTTGCTAACCGCGGCGCTCTACGTTATGATTAACCACCTGTTGACCGGCATTGCGATTATGCTGGCGCGGCATGTGTCCTTCCGCGAATCCGGCGTTCTTGATCTTTCCAACCTGCTTTCCGATTTTATTCTGGCATGTATCGGAATCGGGATCGCCATTGTATGGCCGATCAATGCCTGGTTCATTATTCCGATTCTTGCGCCGCTGTTGGTGATGTATCGCGCGCTCAAGGTCCCCTTGTTACAACGTGAAGCGCAGACTGACGAAAAGACCGGTTTAGCCAACGCCCGCCATTTTTCCAATACTCTGACGGCTGAGTTACAACGCGCCAAAAGGTTCAATCGTCCCCTGTCGCTCATCATGTCCGATTTGGACTTGCTCCGTAACGTCAACAACACCTACGGCCATCTTGCCGGCGATGCGGTACTGGCTGGAATCGGCAAAGTCATTCGCGCGACGATCCGTGATTACGATTTTGCCGGACGCTTTGGCGGTGAAGAATTTGCGATTGCTTTGCCGGAAACTGAAATCGTTGAAGCCCAAGCCATCGCTGAACGCATTCGCCAAACTATCGAGAACACGCGATTTGAGATTCCTACTAATCCATCAGCCATTCGGGTGACGATGAGTTTTGGCGTCTCTGCGTTTCCCAGCGATGGCTCAACGTTAAATGCTTTGATTCACCAAGCCGATGTGGCAGTTTTTCAAGCCAAACTCAAAGGGCGCAACCGAGTTGAGCTTGCCGCGAACGTGCCGCAATCTGCCAAATTGGAAAGCGTGACGCCAGATGATCGACTCGCTCAAAACGTTTATCCTGTCGCGGAACGACCGGCATCGATCATCGAATCGGAAAAAGGCACGCCCCCTCCGCCGAAAAACAATGTCAGCCCATCCAGTCTTTCGCAGAGGATGGGGAAACTATTTGTGGCAATCGTTATCTTCGCGGGTTGTATGATCGCCTGGTTAGGGTTTGGGCAAACGACACCGGATTGGGTAACCATCATCCTTCTGTCAATCGTAGCCGTGTTTGGCGAACTCTTTCAAGTTCGGTTGTACGGCGACAGCACGCTCTCTGTTTCTGCAACAATTAGTTTTGCGGCGGCGTTGATTGCCGGCATCCCAGGTATTGTCTTTGTTAGTGTAGCGATCGTCCTAACGCATTGGGCGCGCAACTTGCGGATTCCTTGGTACAAGACATTTTTCAATTGGGCTACTCACGTGATCGCCGCCTCAATTCCGGCGATTGCGGTGCGCACGCTGGGATTGTCGGTCAACGTCGATAACTTTCTGCCTTTGATCCTCTTTGCGTTTGTGCTATCGATCGTGTACTATTTTGTGGAATCGGGCTTGGTCGTCACAGCCATCAGTTTATTTGAAAGCAAATCGGTTCTGGTGACTTGGCGCCAAGAATTCGGTTGGATGGTGGTTTATTATTTGGCATTGGGAATCATGGGATTGTTTATGGCGATCATTTACGTCGATCACGAAATTGGAATGGTCGGAATTTTTGCCTTTCTCATGCCTATGTTTATTTTGTATTACGCCCAACAACAATACGTGGAACGCACCAAAGATAGCGTCAGTGAACTTGAACGGATGAACCAAGAACTTTCGCTGGCGAATCGCCAGGTGAATTTGGCGAATCAATCCATCCGCCAGATGAATGACGAACTATTTCTAACGCTTGCCATGATCATCGATGCGCGCGATCCGTTCGTCTCTGGTCATGCGGCGCAGGTGGCGCAATACGCGGATGCCATCGCCAAGGAATTGCGCTTGACGCCGGAACGGACAGAGCAAGTTCGACAATCGGCGTTGTTGCACGATATTGGCAAGATTGGTATCCCGGAGCGCGTCCTGAACAAACCCGCCAAATTAACCGAGCACGAATATATTTTCATCAAACGGCACGCCGAGTTGGGCGCACAATTTCTTGATACCGCGCAGGGCTTGCGTCATCTGGCACCCTTTATCCGGCATCATCACGAGTGGTGGAATGGCAACGGGTACCCCAGCGGTTTGAAAGGTGAACAAATTCCACTGGAAGCTCGAATTCTGGCGGTGTGTGATGCCGTCGAAGCGATGGCGTCGGATCGCGCGTATCACCGCGCAATGTCCTTGGAAGACATTATCGCCGAACTCAAACGTTGCGCCGGCATTCAATTCGATCCGCGTGTGATTGACGCGTTTGTGCGAGTAGCGGAACGTCACGGTACACGCTTGGTCTTCAACTCGGCACGTGCGATTGTCGAAAAGAGGCGACACACCACCCATTTTTCACGCGATGTGGGTCTCGCCGGTTTCGACGCCGCGCAATTTGTGGGTTTATTGCCGGTCTAAAACACTGTTCGCTTCATTGACCCCCGCGCTGAGCGGGGGTTTATATTTCCCTTTATCGATGTTATAATTATTCGCGTGAACAAAAAACAATTTGAAGCAATCGTTGCTCAAGTCCTCGCTCAATTGCCCGCCCGTTTTCGCCAGCACATTCACAATGTTGCCGTCGTCGTGCAAGACCGCGCCGACGAGGAAATCTTGGAACTTGCCGGCATCGACGACCCGATGGAGTTGTTCGGCTTTTACACCGGCATTCCGCTGACAGAACGTACCGCCGATTACGGACTTGTTCCCCCCGATGTGATTTACATTTTTCAACGCCCCATCGAAGCCGTTTGCGAGAACGACGACCAAGTGCGCGCAGAAATTCGCAAGACCGTCTTGCACGAATTGGCGCACTATTTTGGCATCGACGAGGATCGCTTGGCAGGAACACGCGTCGAATGAAACGTTCAAACGTTTGAATGTCGCAACATTATTGGAGGAGTCGTGGATAAATTTCAAGAGTACGTCAACGCAAATCGTGAACGGTTTATCGCCGAGTTACAAGATTTTTGCCAGCAACCCAGCGTCGCCGCGCAGAACTGGGGGATGCGCGAAATGGCGGACAAAGTGGTTGCGCGCTTGAAACAACTTGGCGCGGCAGTGCAGTTGATTCCCGTTGGCGACGGTGCGCCGGTTGTGTTTGCCGAAATCGGTAGCGGCGCGCGCACGTTGATGATGTACAATCACTATGACGTTCAGCCGCCCGAACCGCTGGAATTGTGGAACTCGCCGCCGTTCGATGCCGCGATTCGCGATGGCAAATTATTCGCGCGCGGCGTCGCAGACAACAAAGGCAATTTGGTTTGCCGCATTCACGCCGTCGAAGCTTATCTTGCCGCGTTGGGCAAACTGCCGTTAAAAATCAAATTCGTCGTCGAAGGCGAAGAGGAAATCGGGAGCATTCACCTGCCGCAATTCGTCGATGAGCATCGCCCGTTATTGCAAGACGCGCACGGTTGTCTCTGGGAAGCCGGCTACAAAGACATCGATAATCGACCCGTGTTGTCGTGCGGCGTCAAAGGCATCGTCTACGTCGAACTGCACGCGCGCGGCGCGAACCGGGATTTGCATTCTGCGGCGGCGGCAATCGTGCCTAACCCGGCGTGGCGCTTGGTTTGGGCGCTCGCGACACTCAAAGATGAAAATGATAACGTCTTGATCGACGATTATCCGTCGCACGTGCGTCCGCCCACGGAGGCGGAAATGGATGCGCTCAAATCGATTCCGCGCGACGACGAAAAACTCAAAGCCGATTACGGCATCCCGGCTTTTATCCGGAATTTGAGCGGCATCGATTTACTGAAAAAGCATTTATACGAACCGACGGTCACAATTTGTGGAATGTACGCCGGCTACATCGGCGAAGGATCGAAAACAGTTCTGCCGAATCACGCGTTTGCCAAAATCGATTTTCGGCTCGTACCAAATCTCACGCCGGAACTCGTCGTCGATTTGTTGCGCAAGCATCTGGATCGACGCGGCTTCAACGACATCGAAATCGCCTTGACGGAAAACGGCGAACACGTCGCGCGCTCGCCGCTCGATTCGGCGATTGTGCGTTCAGCCATCGACGCGGCGCGCAGTGTGTACGCCACCGAGCCGATTGTGTATCCAACGATGGCGGGCAGTGGTCCGATGTATCCGTTGTGTCAGCAGTTGGGAATTCCGGCGGTGAGCGCGGGGTGCGGCTGGCACGATTCGCGCAGTCACGCGCCGAACGAAAACATTCGACTTGCGGATTATTTCGAAGGGATGTCTTTTGTCCGCGAATTGATCGACCGGTTTGCGGCAAATTAAAAACTTGGCGAAGGTTTGTGTGCAAACCTTCGCCAAGTTTTTTACTCGCCGTGTTCTTTCGCGTGCTCTTGTTCGACGATGCGCAGAAATATGTTGACCAAGTGCGGATCGAATTGCGAACCGGCGTGTCGTTTCAATTCTACAATGGCTTCTTGATGGGATCGCTTTTGTTTGTAAACTCTTCGGTCAATCATCGCGCCGTACGAATCGACGATGGTGAGGATGCGCGCGCCCAAGGGAATCACTTCGCCGGCGAGTCTGTCCGGATAACCTTTGCCGTCGTAGCGTTCGTGATGATGCCGGACAATTGCCGCTGCGCCGGCCAATCTGGGAAGCGGCGCAAGAATCTGCGAGCCAATGATTGGATGTTGATGCATGCGTTGCCATTCTGCTGGATCAAGTGCCGCCGGTTTTTTGAGAACGGCGTCTGGCACGCCAATCTTGCCGATGTCGTGGAGAATCGCACCGTAATGAATATCTTCAAGCGCGCGCGGACTCGATCCCAATTCACGCCCCATTGCCATCGCATATTTGGCGAGCCGTTGAGAATGCACGTTCGTGTCCGAATCTTTGGCATCGACGGCGTTGGCGAGCGCAAGCACGGTTTGCAAGTACGCGTTCTCGAGTTCGTTGAACAATTGTGCGCGATGCAACGCACTCGCGGCTTGATCGCCGATGCTGTGTGCGAGCCGGACTTTGTCTTGCGACAGGGGTTCACGCGCCGGGTTGCGTTGTTCGCCCAAGGTTAGCAAGCCGATGCCTTGATTGCCGGCGCGCAGAGGAATGAGATACATGGTCTCAGCGAGATTCAAGAACAGGACGTTTCGCTCAACCGGGCTGAGTCGTGGATCAGCGTGGGTGATGACGATTGACTTGCCTGCGTCAAGCACCTGTTCGCAAAATTGAAAATGAGCACTCGTCGCGCGCTGTCCCACTGCCAGTTCCGTTCCCAGCACGCGAATGGGGTGCGCGGCGCGAACCACATATTCGTCATTTTCTTTCAACAACAATCGAGCAAAAGTGACATGCACCGTATGAACCGCGTGTTGCACAATCAGATCGACAATCGTATCGATCTGCGTGGCATTCGCCAATCCGCGCGATAAATCGTAGAGCGCGCTGAGTTCGTTACGGCGGGTTTGCTCGCCACGGAAGAGACGCGCGTTTTCCATTGCAATGGCTACGAGGTTGGCAATTTGCTGCAATACCGGCAGTTGTTGCGCATTGAAATTGGCGGCGCGATGACTGACCAGATTGAGCGCGCCAATCGAATGTTCGCCAACGAGGAGCGGCAGGTTGACGTGCGAACGATAGCCGGCATCATACAGAATTTTTTCGGCGGGGAAATGAATTTTGGTGGACAAGTCGTCGGTCAGGTGTACGCGCCCAGCCAAAATATCGACGGCGGCGGCCGTTGCAGTAATGGGTAGCTGTGTGCCTTGCGCAAGTTCCGGGCGCGGCTGATCCAGTAACACCATCGTAAACGATTCTTGGCGGTCATCGAGCATTGCCAAGCTAATGCGATCGCAATCGACCAACATTTTCAGACCACGCACGACGGTGGGAAACGCCTGGTGGATATCGAGTGTGGCGTTGAGCGCGCGCGCGATTTCGCTGACGATGCGTTGCTCTTGCGCCGAACGCCGGGTCTCCTCAAACAGATGCGCGTTGACAATCGCCGTTGACGCTTGCGCTGCTAAACCGTTCAATAGATCGAGCTCGGTTTGCCCAAAGCCGGTGGGGGGAATGCGGTTGATCAAAACGACGCCCTGTAATCGTTCGGCGTGAATCAGCGGAACCGCCAAAATACTCTCGTCTTCCTCTGGTGTGCCGGGCACATGCTTGACGCGGGAGTCTTGAGTTGTGTGATTGATAATGGCGGGCTGGCGATGTTGCGCCACCCAGCCCACCACCCCTTCGCCGGGCTTGAGTGTCAGCGATAATCGTTCGGTGGTGTATTCTCCCAGCGCGACGATGGGACGGAGGAGACTGGCTGTTTCGTCGAACAAAAAGAGTGTGGCTTCGGTGGCGCGGAGCAGGTCGCGGGCTTGTTCGGCGATGGCGGTGAGCACCGTTTCCAAATCGAGCGATGCCGAAATACTGTTGGAGGTTTGGAGGAGCGCTTCCAATTCTTTGGTGCGGCGTTGCAGTGCCTGTTCGGCTTGATTGCGCGCAAAGGCATCCAGCTTCTGCGCAGTAATGTCGATAGCGGTGCAGTCAAAGTATGTGGGTTTGCCATCTTGATAAACAACGTGAGCATTGACCAGTACCCAAATGGGCGTGCCGTCTTTTCGGCGCAAGTTTTGTTCGAGGTTGGCAACATAGCCGTCGCGCACGACGCGATCCGAAAATTCCTTGCGTTGGCTGGGGTCGATGTATAAATCAGAAACATGATGGTCTTGCAGTTCTTCTAGCGATTCATAACCAAACATTCTCAAGTATGCCGGATTCACCAGAACAAATTCACCCTGCGGTCCCGGCGTTACTCGATAAACTGCAATCGGCAGATTCTCAACGAGCGAACGAAAGCGTTGTTCCGATTCTTGGATGGCGTGATGCAGGTGTGAATTTACAATCGCGATGGCGGCTTGATCGCCTAAAAGTTGGAGCACGCTTAACTCTTCGGAAGTGAATGGACGCGGGGTGGCATAGGCGACGTTCATCACCCCTACCACGCGGTCGCCAACTTTTAGTGGCAGTCCGACGATTGCGCCGTCCACCACGTCTTGAGCATTCATGAAAAAAGGATGCGTGCTCATATCGGGCACGACAATTGTTTTGCCCTCTCGCGCAACCATGTACGTCAAGCCGGCGTTCTGTGGAGACGCCCACTCTTCATTGCGCTGTCTATCTGTCCACAAGGATGCGCCCAATGTCAGGTGATCATTTTCGTACAGATAGATGTGGGTGTGGTGCGCATTGGGATTAAGCCGCAGAATATTCTCCGCGACGGATTGTAAGACGATGGATGGATCAAGACTCGAAGTCAAACTAAGACTGGCTTGGCGAACGGCTTCCAATTCGGCGGCGCGTTGTTGCGCCGATTCAAATAGCCGTGCGCTATGAACGAGCCCGGCGGCTTGCGAAGCAAGCATAGACAAGAGTCGTGCGTCATTTTCGGTAAACTTGTGAGCCAGATTGTTAATTTCCTGTACCACTAGCACGCCGATCAAGGTACCGCGATAAATCATCGGAACTTCGACGACAGCAGTTATCGGCGTGCCCTCATATTTCGGTGAGCGTCCATTCCAATTTCGATAATCATCGATAATCAATGGTTCGCGGGTTTGCGCAACGCGCCCGGCCATACCTTCGCCCAACGCCAAACGTGTGCCGATGGGGGTCGAAGGGTGAGTATCGACAACCACTTCCAACTCTTGGCGTGCTTCGTCGTACAAATACATACCACCGCTAGCGCCGCGTAATAATTTGATCGCCCGTTCGACAATCGTGTGCAAGAGTGTTTCCAAATCTTGCACCCCAGCCAAATCGTGCATCGTCTCGTAAAGCGAAGAAAATTCTTCGGCGCGGCTATGCACCTCTTCGAACAGGCGCGCATTTTCAATGGCGATGGCGGCTTGATCGGCAAATGCCAGAACCGTCTGCGCGATCTGTTCGTTGTACGCATTCGGTCGGCGGTTATCGACATTTAGCACGCCGATCATTTTCCCTTTGACGATCAAAGGTGCCCCGATCCAAGAGCGGATGTGTTCGCTCCCAGCCGCCGGAATCCACCGAGGGTCGGTTTGCGTATCCGGGATGACGACGGCTTGCAAAGGGGAATATTTTCTACTGATGGTAGCGGCGCTCACATTGCGCGCGATCTGCCGCGCTTTTTCCAAATCCTCGAATCCGCGGCCGGCAATCAAGTCAAGTCTCTCGTCAGCATCCAAAAGCTGGATCGAAATGCTATCGTACTGTACCACGCGCCCCAGCAGATCGAGAATACGTTCCAGGACCTCGTTCAATCCCATTTCAGCGGTCAGGAGTTTGCCGATTTCCTGCAAAGTCTGGGCAAGCAATAATTGCGCGCGTTCGGCTTCAAGCAGACGCGCGTTTTCAATAGCAATTGCCGCTTGATGCGCGATGCCGGTTAAAAGCTCAAGATGTTCCGAGGTATAGGCGTTGAATTGATAGCTTTGTGCCGATATCGCTCCAATAATTTTGTCGCCGACGATGAGCGGCGCATACAGCAATGCGGCAGAACGCTTGGCGGTGTTGCCAATCAATTGTTCTGGGCTGGTCGTCATCTCGGCTGGAGTGCGGTTGAGCAACGAGGGTTTGCCGTTCAAAATGGCTTGTCCCACCAGATCGGCTGGATTCAACGGAATCGTCGATGGGCGATACAACTTGCCCTCGTCGTATAACAACGGAAGGTTGACCCGCCCGGTTGCCGGATCGTATAGCCCGACGAAAAACGCATCGAGCGGGATAATCCGCCGCGTTTGCTCGTAGATGATCTGAAAAACCGTGTCAAGCGATTGTAGACCGGATACCGCCCGGCTAATTTCGTTCAGCGTGGATAATTGAATGGCGCGTGCGCGCGTTTCTGCAATCAATTGCTCTTGCGAAGCGGTAACTTGTTGCAGCGCAGTGACTTTATCCTGCAAAGCGTCGGCTATTTGTTTAGTGTGGGTGATGTCACGCAAGATCCCTTCGACCGCAATTAATTTGCCGGCGGCGTCGTAAATCGGAACGTTATGCGATTCCAACCAAAGCAGTCGACCGTCTTTGTGACGCCATCGGCAAACCACCGGCGTTTGGCGAATCTGTTGCTTGCGGAAAATGGCTAGGAACGCCTCGCGATCTTCAGGATGCATCCGCTTGACTACCAGATTAGGGGAAGCATAAATTTCGGCGGACGTAAAACCGGTAATTTTTTCCGCGGCGGAATTGACGTACTCAAAGCCCCGTGGCGGCGTCAAGCGATAGTTAAAGACCATGTCTTGCGCTTGCTCTGCCATCCGGCTAAACCGATTTTCGCTTTCGGTCAGTTTGTTGGCGGTGGTTCGTGCGAGTGATTGTTGTTGCCGCATCACAGCGGCAAGCGTTCCGCTGAAGAATGCAAATACCACCATAACCACTGCCACAAGCAAATGTTCGCCAAAATCGGTCGCGAGTCCGCCGTTCCATCCTTGGACCAACAAATATGCCAGTGCAGTCAGTATGCCGTCCAAGTATGCCCATCTGACGCCAACAATCAACGCCGCGCTCAGGGGAATGACAAAATAAAAAGTCCAGATGAGATTGACGTGGTCATACAAAATGCCAAAGGCAACCGTTACCACCAGGATGTTCAACGGTTGAATGATCGGCGCAAGTTTTTCCCAACCCCACCGTGCGGCGGCGCGATTTGAAACAACGGCATAGACCGTGCCGCCAACGATCAACCAAATAAAATCTGTCCGCTGGCTCGGCGGCAGATTCAACGCCGGAAAAGCCAACAGCACGGCGAGAACCATAAAGAACACGCCGGCTAGCAAAACCAAATTACTCGATGGAAATTTCTGGGACATTATTTTTTCCGCAAGTTTGCGTAACGCGCAATTAATCGTTTCACCCCGATGCCGGCGAACGCGATTTGCACTTCTTCATCCGTCCCCACCATCTTGCTCGCTACGACGACACCGTCGCCGAAACTGGGGTGGCTTACTTTGTCGCCGGCGTTGAATTGACGATGTTCGATTTCCGATTTCCGATGCTCGGATTTCGAGCGCCGGCTTGCCAGTGCTGGCTTGGCAGATCGATGAGCGGATGTTTCAGCAGCGTCTGCGTCGATGTCGTTATGGCGATAAGATGAATGACGCAAAGCCGGTTTTGTGTTCCCGGTTATAAGATGACGCGGAATATCGGCTAAATACCGCGAGGGTTCGCTCGGTTCGGCATTGCCATAAAACGCGCGGCGAAACGTCCGAAGCAAATACAATCTTTCCTTGGCGCGCGTGATGCCCACGTAACACAAGCGGCGTTCTTCTTCCATTTGCGCCGGCTCGTCGAACGAACGCGAGTGCGGGAACAAACCTTCTTCCAACCCAACGATGAACACCACGCGAAATTCCAAACCCTTGGCGGTGTGCAACGTCATCAACGTTGGCGCGTTCACGTCGTCGCGCATCGTGTCGATGTCTGCGATCAACGCGGCTTCTTCAAGAAATTGTGTGAGCGTGGTGTCCGCCGTGCCGCCCGAATATTTTTTGGTCGCGTTCAACAACTCGCGCACATTGTCCCAACGTTCTTCGCCTTCGCGCGTGCCATCGACGAGGTAATCTGCGTACGCTGTCTTTTGCAAAACAAATTCCGTCAGTTTGGTCAGCTGCTGGTCAGTTCTCGCCGCACGCAGTTCATCGATCAAGTTTACAAACACGACGAGCGATTTGCGTGCACGATTGTCAAAGGCATCGGCGGGGATAGACCGAAGACCGGGGACGGACGACGGAGGTTTTTTATCTTCGGTCTTCGGTCTTCGGTCGTCGGTCGCTTTCAGCATTTGCAATACTTGGTACGGTGACGCGTTCAGTTTTTCTGACCAGCGCGCCAGATTGTCCATCGTATTCTTGCCGATGCCGCGCGGCGGCACGTTCAGGACGCGATTGAACGCCACGCTGTCGTCCGGATTGGCGATGAGACGCAAGTACGCCAAAATATCTTTGACTTCGCGGCGCTGATAAAACCGCAACGAGCCGACAAGTTGATACGGCATTCCGCGCCGCGTGAACGCTGACTCGATCACGCGCGATTGAAAGTTGGTACGATAGAACACCGCACAATCGCGCGGCGAATACCCTTGCTTGGCGAGGCGCGCAATTTCATCGACGACGAAACTGGCTTCTTCGTCCTGATCGTACGCTTCGAGAATGGTGATTGGAATGCCTTTGGGATTTTCGGTCCACAATTCCTTTTCATGGCGCGTGGGATTTTTCTTGATGACCGCTTGCGCAACATCGAGAATCGTTTGCGTCGAGCGATAATTTTGCTCCAGCAAGCGTACTTGCGCGTTGGGGAAATCTTGCGAAAAGCGCAATACGTTGCGATAGTCCGCGCCGCGCCAACCATAAATGCTTTGATCCTCATCGCCCACGCAGAACAAATTTTGATACTTGTCCGCGAGCAGTTTCATCAACTCGTACTGCGCAATGTTCGTGTCTTGAAATTCATCGACGTGCAAATAGCGATAACGTTCTTGATACCGGCTCAACACATCCGAATGATCGCGCAAGAGGCGGACAGTGGCCATCAGCAAATCGTCAAAATCGGCGGCGTTGTTCGCGGACAACAATTGTTGATAGCGTTTGTATACACGCCCCACAACTTCGTGCCAGTACGACGCCGGCACGTACGCGTCCGGCTCGATCAACTCATTTTTCGCTTTGCCGATTGCGCCCAACACCGCGCCGGGTCTGTACTTTTTATCGTCGAGGTTCATCTCGCGGAGGATTTGTTTCATCAGCGCGTTTTGATCATCGTCGTCGTAAATGACAAAACCACGACTCAAACCGATGCGTTCGCCGTCGCGCCGGAGAAAGCGCGCGCACGTCGCGTGAAACGTGCCGATGGTCAAATCTTGCGTGCGCGCCTCACCAACGATTTTCACCAATCGTTCGCGCATTTCGCGTGCCGCTTTGTTCGTGAATGTGACAGCGAGAATGTTGTACGGCGCAATGCGACATTCGCCGATGAGGTACGCGACGCGATGAGTGAGCACGCGCGTCTTGCCGCTTCCCGGTCCTGCTAAAACCAGCACCGGACCGTCGATGATTTTTACCGCTTCTTGTTGGACGGGATTGAGAGATGACAGAATGTCCATCAGCAATTTTCGATTGGTGAGTTCAAAATATCACGCGCGACCGGACAGACAATTTGCAAATACGTTTGACACGCGCGGTCGGGCGCATCAACTTGGACGCCAAATGCCTTGAGCGCGCGATACAAATGGCACAGCGGCAAACCCATCACATTCGCAAAACAACCGGCAACATATTCGACCGGCTTGAATAAAGTATTTTGAATCGCGTACGCCGCCGCTTTATCCAGCGGTTCGCCGGTGGCGACGAACGTGGCGACTTCCTCGTCCGAATAATTTCGCATGTGCACGGTCGTCGTCGCAACCTGCGTGATCGCTTGATCGCCGCGCATCACGGTTACGCCGGAATAAACCACGTGCGGACGATGACGAAGCGTCGTGAGCATTCGCACCGCGTCATCGGCATCGACGGGCTTGCCGAGGATCGTGTGATCGATGGACACGACCGTGTCCGCGCCGATGACAATCGCATCGGGAAATTGACGCGCGCCGATCCTTCGGCTCGGCTCAGAACACGTTTCGGCTTTTGCGCGCGATAATCGACGCACCAGTTCTGCCGGCGTTTCGTTTAGGCGCGGCGATTCGTCTAAATCGGCGGAGATAAATTGAAACGCCAACCCGAACAGCGTTACCAGCTCGCGGCGGCGCGGCGAGGTGGAGGCGAGGGTAATTTGCATAACACCGGCATAATAGAAGATGCGGAACAATTTGTCAATTAAGACGTTTGTCAGCGCGATGCGAGCGGTGATATAATGGTGGTGAAATTGTTGACCGGGGTTCGGAGGGATTATGCGATTCTCAAAACTGGTTGATTATCTCGCCAAACTTGAAGCGACCACGAAACGTTTGGAGATGACGTCGATTCTCGCCGACTTGTTCAAAGAATCGAGCGAGGATGAAATCGCGGCAATCATTTATCTCACCCAGGAACGCTTGGGTCCTGCGTTCGAGCCAATCGATTTTGGAATCGGCGAGGCGTTGGCGGCGGAAGCACTGGCGAAAGCGAGCGGCAAAGATAAAGAGGCGATCAAGAAACTGTACAAGCAACACGGCGATTACGGCATCGTCGCGGAAAAATTAATCAGCGACGATGCAAAGAAATTGAATGTTCGGCAAGTGTATGATCGCTTGAAAGAAATCGCAATGACGAGCGGCGAAGGGACGGTTGAACGCAAAACCGATTTACTTTCCGATCTGTTGCAAAAACTTTCGGGACGCGAGGCGCGCTATCTGTTGCGAATTCCGCTCGGACGGTTGCGGTTGGGTATCGGTGACCCGACGGTGATGGAAGGACTCTCGTGGTCGAAAACCGGCGACAAGACGTTGCGTCCACAGATCGAGCGGGCGTACAACGTCTGCTCCGACCTGGGACAAGTGGCGCACGTATTCAAAGCGGAAGGCGTCGACGCGCTCGACAAGATTCAAGTGCAAGTGGGGAATCCGGTGCGGATGGCGTTGGCGGAGCGCGCGAAAAGCGCAGAAGATATTGTAACCCGGCTTGGCAAATGTTCGATTGAAAAAAAATACGATGGCTTTCGTTGTCAGGTGCATAAGAAAGGCGACGAGGTGCGAATCTTTTCGCGCAACCTCGAAGAGACGACGACGATGTTCACCGACATTGCGGACGGGATTCGCAAACAACTCAAAGCCAAAACCGCGATTCTGGAAGGCGAGGCGTTATCGTACGATCCGGAAACCGGCGAGTTTCATCCGTTCCAAGTGACGATGCAACGCAAACGCAAATACGATTTGGAAGAGATGACCGTCAAATATCCGCTTCGCCTCGTTGCGTTCGATTTGTTGTACGTCGATGGCAAGGATTTTACCGGGCAACCGTACACTAAACGCCACGACACGCTTGCGTCGATCATCACGCCGGGCGAGCGGATTGAAATTTCGCAACATTTGGTTACCCAAGACTCGAAAGAGATCGAAAAGTATTTTATGGACGCGATCACGAGCGGGCTGGAAGGCATTATGGCAAAGCGGCTCGATTCCAAATATCAAGCCGGCGCGCGCAACTTTAATTGGATTAAACTCAAACGGTCGTATCAAGGACATTTATCGGACACGGTCGATGGCGTCGTCGTCGGTTATTTGCGCGGACGCGGAATGCGCACACGGTTTGGCATCGGCGCGTTGCTCGTCGCGGTGTACGACGACAAGCAAGACAAGTTTGTAACGATTGCCAAAATCGGTACCGGTTTTTCGGATGCGGAATGGCCCCAGATGCGCGCGTTGCTCGACAAGATCAAAATCGAGCACAAGCACGCGCGCGTCGAAGCGGTGATGGAGCCAGATGTTTGGGTCGAACCCAAGTACGTGATCGAGATGCAGGCAGATGAAATCACGCGTTCGCCGATCCACACCGCCGGCAAAGTCGGCGATGAGCCGGGATATGCGTTGCGGTTTCCACGCGTGAAAGGATTTATTCGTACCGACAAGCAACCGGAAGACGCGACGACGGTCAAGGAAATTCTAAAGATGTTTGAAAAGCAAACCAAGGCGACGACGAAGGACGAATGATGAAAGGTGGAGGGCTGAGGTAAATGAAACTAGCAACATTTGAGTATCAAGACCAAGTTCGTATTGGGGCGGTGAGCGGTGATGAGGTTGTTTTGTTGGAGTCAGTTGCGCCGGACATGCTTACGCTGATCGATGGCGGCGCGCAGAAATTGGCGCAAGCCCGGCAAGTTGCCGATTCCGCGCGCGCAATAATTTCCTTGCCGCAGGTGAAATTGCTTGCGCCGATTCCGCGCCCGCGCAAGAACATTTTTGCCGTTGGACGCAACTATGCCGATCACGCCAAAGAATCGGCGGACGCGCGCGGCGAAAAAGTGGGACCGCCGGTGATTTTCACCAAAGCGCCGACGACGGTCAACGCGCCGTTCGGCGACATCATCATCGATCCCGAGGTGTCGACGCAAATCGATTGGGAAGCCGAACTCGCGGTGATAATCGGCAGGCGCGCGCGGAAGGTGAAGCAAAGCGATGCGCTGAATTATGTGTTTGGCTACACGGTGTTAAACGATGTAACCGCGCGCGATTTGCAAAATCGGACGTCGCAATTTTTCGTTGGCAAATCGCTTGATGGTTACGCCCCGATGGGACCGTGGCTTGTGACCGCCGACGAAATTCCGGATCCGCAGAATCTGGATGTTTTGTGCCGGGTGAACGGCGTCGTTAAACAAACCGGCAACACGCGCGAGATGATGTACACCGTCGCGTACATCATCGAGTATTTATCGCTATTGATGACATTGGAGCCGGGCGACATTATCACGACTGGGACGCCGGCAGGTGTTGGCTTTGCGCGTAAGCCGCCGGAATTTTTGAAACCGGGGGATGTGCTGGAAAGCCACGTCGAAAAAATTGGTGGGATGCGGAATAAAATTATCTGATCGATTATCGGGAGGAGGGGGCGTGGAAATATCGATTGAGCAAGTTACCCGGCGCGTGCCAGTGACAGTTCTGCGCGTCATCGGCAATCTGGATGGTGCGAGTTATCAAAAGTTTATCGAGACAGCGCGAGCGTATTACACCGCCGGCGCGCGCAATTTTTTAATCGATTTGAGTGAGACGCCGTACTTGAGTAGTGCGGGACTTGTGGCGTTGCACACGCTCGTCAAGCTAACGCGCGGGGAAAAACTGGCGGAAGAAGAAAGCGGGTGGGGCGCCTTGCATGACATCGAACGTGAAGCGAGTGAAAAATTTGAACCGCACGTCAAATTGTTGAATCTGCAGCCGAGGGTGAGCAGGGTGCTGGAGCTGGCGGGCATCCTCACGTTCTTGCCGGTATTTACGGATCGTGAAACCGCGCTGGGGTCGTTCTAATTGTTGGATCGAATGCCCCTGGCGGGACTTGAACCCACAACCTCAGCGTTAGGAGTGCTTCGCTCTATCCAATTGAGCTACAGGGGCGTCGGATAAAAGTATAGCACAAGTGCCAAGCAATCGCAATTTGCCAATCTCTGTCAATCGTGCTATATTGGCGCGCGGTGAATCGGGGGGGGCCGCTAGCTCAACTGGCAGAGCAAATGACTCTTAATCATTAGGTTCAGGGTTCGAGTCCCTGGCGGCTCACCATGCATCCTTGATTATGGCGATGTGAATGCAGTAATTCACATCGCTTTTTCGATGTCCAGCGTTCCCCCAAGCTGATTATCAACGTCCAGTGTATCTGTGATATACTGTATTGGGTTTCAGGTGCTCCTCGCGATTCAAAAACAAATCTGCTCAATCAAGTTTTGTTTTTTCATTCACACCCGAGTACTATTCACGCGCAAATTGGTGTGCCGGTATGTATCGCAGTGATTCTGTACTGATTCAAGCGTGTCTGTCTGGCAACGAAATAGCGTGGAAGGAACTGGTGCAGCGCTACAGCCGGTTAGTGTATTCCGTCGCGCTTCGTGACGGTCTTTCGGCGACGGATGCGGACGATGTGTTTCAGAATGTCTTTATCATCGCCTTCCGACATCTGCGCAGTTTGCGCGATCACAAACTCCTAGCGGCTTGGCTCATCCGCATTACCCACCGCGAATGTCTGCGGTTCCGCAAACAGGAAAGCGGCGCCGAAGAAATCTCCGACGACTTGGCGGATTCCGCGACTCTCCCCGACGACAAGGTGGCGACCTGGGAATTTCAGCATCATGTGCATCTAGCGTTGGCGCAGATGGATGCACTCTGTCGCCAATTGATGAAGGCATTGTTTCTAGATCCGCACCAGCCCAGTTATCAAGAAATCGCCAGACGATTGCAGATTCCGGTTGGCAGTATTGGTCCTACGCGGGCGCGTTGTTTCAAGAAGCTCGAAGCGGTTCTCGTGGCGATGGGCATCGAGTTGGATTGATGGGCTGTGTATTTTTTCGTCTTGAATCTTTCCTCTTCTAAAAGGAAGACCGGTAATGCCGAATCAACATATCGATTATGAGTTGCTGTTGGCTTACGCCGCCGACGAACTAGAGTCGGATGGACGGCAAGCCATTGCCACGCATATCGCAAGTTGCATAGATTGTGCGAATGTTGTCAGACGTTTTAGACTGATTAGTTTTGTGATGCGGACGGATGATAGTCGCGAGCCGCCGCCTGCGACAATCGCTCGGGCGCAAGCGATCTTTGCACAGAATCGTCCGGCGCGCGCATCGTTTTGGCAAGCGCTTGCTAATTTATCCTTCCCCGCACTTTCGACGCAACAGCTTGCGCGGGCTGTGGTGTTAGCCGTATTCGTGTTGGCGAACTTGGTGGTGTATGGCGGGATTGGGGCAATCGTCGCTTCGGCACAGGAAACAATTCCGGGGGATGCACTTTATCCGGTGAAATTGAACCTTGAATCGATCCAACTTGCCGTCACGTGGGACACCGGGGATCGGGTAGGGCGGCATCTTGCGTTTGCCGATTCGCGGACGAATGAAACGGTGGTCTTGGTTGCGCTTCAACGGTTGGCGGAGATTCCTGCAACGTTAACGGCATTCGAGAAAGAGGTGGATCTAGTTGTAGTCACATTTGAGTTGTTGGCGAAACAGAATTTCCAACGTGCTCAGATGCTTGGTCCTGGAATTGAAGGGGCGATGGCGCGTCAGACCACGACGTTAGCGAATCTACGTGATGTGGCGGTGGAAGCGATCAAGCCGGCGTTGGAGCGAGCGATTGCCGTAAGCAATGCTCGCCGAGTGGCAGTGCAGGCGTTAGCTACTCAGCCGCCAAGACCAACATCCACCCCATCGGTGACTCGCTTGCTTGAACCAACCTCAACCCGGGTGCTTGCGCCCATTGCCCCGCGAACTGCTACCGTGTTTGTACCACGACCATCGGCACCGGCACCGTTTGCGACTCCCCAGCCGGGAGTTGGGGTATCGCCTGTTCCAATAACCGCAGTTGTGCCTACCGCTGTTCCACCTTTGGAAAAGACCAAAACTCCGCCGGGCTTGGTTCGGACACCGACCAAAACTCCGCCGGGCTTGGTTAGAACACCAACGCCGACAAAAGCGATAATCGTCCCAACCGCTACCCCGACCGTGGAAAAATCTAAAACCCCACCGGGACAGGATAAGACAAAAACCCCGCCGGGATTAGCAACCAAGGCATCGACTGGAGACGATAACAAGAAATAATCAAAAGTGTGCCGGACAATAGTTTGGGCAACGGTGAACGATATCCGAGTGTTGGCCGCAATGTTGCGCCAAAGGCAATTTGGTCGCAACATTTGTATTTTTAATCGGGTTGTTTGTCTCTTGTGTGTAGAACGCCGTTAGGATTCTGGTACTATACGCTTGCCAGTACGTTAATCAAATATAAAGAATGTCCGCCTTGGCAGAGGTGAAAAATACCCGGAGGCAGATTTTTCATTTTCTAAGGGAGGCATTGTACTTCGGTAACCTAGAAATCGCGTCTGTTCACGATTGCGGGACTGCCGGGACTTGCCAAGGGAGCAATGGAATGCAACTATCCAAATCACAAGAAACATTGGCCGATCCAACTCCGCCATCGGACAACACCCTACTTTCGGCTTATTCGATCGCTGTCATCGAAGCGGCTTTGCGCAAGGTTAGCCCGTTTGGTGAAGTCCATTTAATCGTCGAGCGCGGACATATTCGATTTGTCCGGACGCTCAAGAGTGAAGCCATCGATCACTTCAAGAACACCCCATCGAATGCACCATAAAAATTAGCGTTCCATCTTTTATCCCCAATCCACGAGGTCACTTTCAATGAAGGTTCTTGTTACCGGTGCTGCTGGTTATATCGGAAGTGTGGTCACAGAACAATTAATCGATCAAGGCAATCAAGTCATCGCGCTTGATAGTCTAGTCAATGGGCATCGCGCCGCCATCCATCCTGCCGCTGAGTTTGTCAAATTGGATTTGCTCGATGCTGACGGGCTTGACGCGCTGTTCAAGAATCGTCCTATTGACGCGGTGGTGCATCTTGCCGCCGAAGCGTTAATCGATGTTTCGATGCGCGACCCGGGTTTGTTTTATCGCATCAACTTGGTGGGCGGAATGTATTTGCTCGACGCGATGATTCACGCCGGCGTCAAGCGGATGATTTTTTCCTCGACTGCCGCAACGTACGGCGAACCAGTAGAAATCCCCATTCTCGAAACCAGTCCTCAAAAGCCGGTCAATCCGTACGGCGAATCCAAACTTGCCTTTGAACAAATGATGGCGTGGTATCGCGTGGCTTACGGATTGAACTATGTGACGTTGCGCTATTTCAATGCCTGCGGCGCCACGGAACGTTTTGGCGAATACCACGAGCCGGAAACACACATCATCCCGATTCTCTTCGAAGTTGCTTTAGGACAACGCAAAGAATTTCACCTCTACGGAACTGATTATGACACGCCCGACGGGTCGTGTGTGCGCGATTATATTCACGTTTCCGATATTGCAAACGCTCATTTATTGGCGCTGAATAAAGTCGATGAGTTGGGCGCGCGGGTATTCAATATGGGCAACTCGTCGGGGTATTCAAATCGCCAAGTGATTGATACCACGCGGCGCGTGACCGGGCGCGAGATTCCGGTGATCCCGGCGGCGCGCCGCCCCGGTGACCCCGCGCGTTTGGTGGCAAGCTCGGAACGCATTCGGCAGGAACTGGGATGGACACCACGCTATCCCGATCTGGCAACGATGATCGAAACGGCGTGGAAATGGCGGCTCAAACATCCCACGGGCTATGCTGATTCTCATTGAATCAACTTTAAGGTTAGTTAAACTTGTCTTAACACGCTGATAACACTCGAATGTTTTAGTGATAACAAGTTTGTCTGGTTTTTGCATTAACTAATGGTGCTAGGGCGATACTTGGTATTTCGTGCTTTGATTTTGCGACGTGCTACTTGAAGCGCACAACCATCCACCTGCAAACTAGCGCCCTTGGTTATTATCAGTCTGATCCTCTTAACGCCAGTCCGTACCTCTGAACTTTGGGGAACACTGGCGATGATAGCAAAGCGATAAGAATCTGACCGGGAAGATTGGTCAGAAGGGCGGAGCATGCCCGGCATCTGAAGCACAGAAAGATACCTTTGTGAATCGACTCGGTCTTTACATTCATCGTCAAGCGTCCAGTTTCCCTCGATATGTTTGGGAACAATTCATCCTGTCGCTTTGCGGTTGGATTCCCACTATCGTTGGAATTGCGTTACGCGCAATTGTGTATCGCCTGATTCTACGAATGGAGGGCATCGCGGCAATCGAGAATGGTGTGCGCCTTCGCTTTGCGAACAATGTGCGATTGGCGCGCGGCGTGTACATCGATGAAGGTGTGTATCTCCACGCATTACCGCACGGAATCGACATTGGCGAAAACACGTACGTGATGAATCACGCCGAACTGCACGTGTACAATTTTCGGGGATTGCCCCATGCCGGGATTAAAATTGGGAAAAATTGTTTGATCAGCGAGTTTTCGGTTTTGCGCGGGCAAGGTGGCATCACGATTGGCAATAATGTGTACACGTCGCCGTTTGTTCAAATTGTCGCGGTAAATCACGTGTACGACGATCCGCATCGTCCGATTATTGAACAGGGAATTACAGCGCAAGGAATTGTGATTGAAGATGATGTGTGGATTGGTTCGAGTGCAATTATTTTGGATGGCGTGCGTGTGGGTAAAGGCGCGGTCGTCGCCGCCGGCGCGGTGGTCAGCAAGGATGTGCCGCCGCACACGGTAGTTGCCGGCATTCCCGCAAAAGTCATCAAAGAGATCAATGGCGCGAAAAGTGTTCCGGAAAATTTAACAATTTATTTAGGCGGTGGGGGCTAGACAATGACAATGCTTTCCATTATTATCCCGGCGTTCAACGAAGAAGACGGTATCGATAAAGTCATCCAACGTGTCCTAGGAATTCGCGACGCGCTTACGCGAATCGGCGTCCAGTTGGAATTTATCGTCGTGGATGATGGCTCGCGCGACAACACAGCGGCAAAGATTGCAGAATATCCGGACGTGCGCTTGGTGCGTCATTTGAAAAATCGTGGTTACGGCGCGGCAATCAAAACCGGCTTTCGTCACGCGAATGGCGAGTATTTAGCATTTTTGGATGCGGATGCAACCTACCCGCCGGAGTATTTGCCGGCAATGTGTCGCGTGGCTATCGAACAGAACGGCGATCTGATTGTCGCTTCGCGGATGAGCGGCGCAAAAAGTCAAATGCCGTTGACGCGACGAGTTGGCAATTTGGCATACGCGTTCTTACTCAGTCTGATCAGCAACACGCGCGTGCGCGACACATCAAGCGGGATGCGCGTGATCCGGCGCCAAGCGTTGGAGCGGCTTTATCCGTTGCCCGATGGTTTGCAATTCACGCCGGCAATGAGCACGCGCGCCATTCACGAGAATCTCAAAGTGATCGAAGTTGCGGTGCCCTATTCAGAGCGCGTTGGACGATCCAAGCTTTCGGTTGTGCGTGACGGTGTGCGTTTTACAAACGCGATTGTGTGGACAGCGTTATCGTACAATCCGGTGCGCATTCTGGGTTTGCTGTCGATGACTTTGCTGGCAATCAGCGGTTTGATCGGTTTGTACGTACTGGGGCTGCGTTTGACCGGCGTTACATCACTGACGGCTGGGCAATCGTACGCGGTGTTTGGCGCGGGAGTTATCGCCGTCATCGGTATCAGTTTGTTTTCACTTGGCGCAATGTTCAACTATCTGGTCGCGCTATTTCACAAGAAACCGGTGCGCCAGGGTTTATTCGGCAAACCGTTGTTCAATCCCCCGCTGGAAACACATTTCGGTTGGATGGGATTGGTTGCCATGGCAATCGGTGCCGCGTTGGGGCTGGGTGCATTCGTTCTCAGTTTACAAGGCACGCCGGTGGAACGCTTGTGGTTCTATCTTTTGGGCGCAACGGTCATAACGATTATCGGACTACAACTGTTGATTTCATGGATTGTGATGCGTGTCTTGGATGAACTTGCGCAACGTGAAAATGCGGCACAGCAAGATTTAGTCGAATCCGAACCGGCAAACGTCGTTGAACTCAAACGTGAAGCGACGGTTCAAATGAACTGACTATTTACCGCCGAGAACGCTGAGATCGCAGAAATTTAATTTTTCTCGGCGTGCTCAGCGGTCTCTGCAGTGAAACACCTCAATCGGCAAAGACAGAACTTTTCCAACGCATTGGCGTTGACAACATAGAGAGAAGGATGATATGGCTGAAGACAAGAGTGTAAATCTTGGCACACGCACCCGCCCGATAGTACCAACCGCACGCTTTATCGACGCTGGTGCGGCGGTGCGTCAACACATTCATTTACCCGAGCGTCCTAAAGACGCCATCGATATTTTGCTCGTGAACCCGCCTGCACCCGACGGCGGTATTTGGATTCGCAGTCAGCACCGCGTCGGGCGCAAATCGCGCGAGAATATGTACTGGCCCCAGGTTGAATTAGCGCAAATGGCGGCGCTCCTCGCCAAAGATTACAAGGTGGAAATCATCGATGCGATTGGCGAACGATTATCGTGGGCGCAATTTGAAACACGCCTCCGCAAGTTGATGCCCAAATATTATCTCACCGAAATGACTGCGCCAACGTTGCAAAACGATATGTACGGCGTCTTCCTCGCCAAAGCGATTGGCGCAAAAACGATGGCGTTCGGCACGCACGTTACACCAATGCCGTACGAAACGATGGATCCGTTTCCCGCGCTCGATTTCATTTTGCGCGGCGAGCCGGAAGTTACCTTGCGCGAGTTGATCGATACGTTTGAAGGCAAAGCATCGGACGATCCCAGCATTGTTAAATTGCTCAACGACACCGGCGCACAAACCCCGACGAAATCGATTGGCGAGACGAATGGTGACCTGTCGCACATCAAAGGATTGGTGTGGCGCAAAGATGGCAAGGTCATCGTCAACACCGATCGTCCCTTCATTCCCAACCTCGACGATTTGCCGACGCCGCTCCACAATTTATTGCCGCTCCAAAAATATCGCGGTCCGATGATGAAGGGCGCGTACTCGTTCGTTGTGCCAAGCCGCGGTTGCACGGCAGGGTGCATTTATTGCATCAAGCACGTGAGTTATCAATGGTCGCTGCGTTTGCGTTCGCCGGAAAATATCATGAAAGAATTGCGACTGTTGAAATCGTTGGGCATCAACTATTTCCAATTCTACGCTGACTTGTTCACGATGTCGCGCGACCAAGTCATCGGTATTTGCAAAGCGATGATCGACGAAAAACTCGATATGCACTGGATGAGCAACAGTCGCGTCGATTACGTCGATGAAGAAATGTTGCAGTGGATGGCAAAAGCCGGGTGCTGGATGATTTCGTGGGGCATCGAATCCGGGAGTTATGAAATTTTGAAACGCGCGCACAAAGGTGCTGACCCGGCAAAAGCGGAACGTGCATTGACGTGGGCGCGCCAAGCCGGGATTCGCAACTGGGGTTATTTCATCATCGGCTTGCCCGGCGAAACAGAAGAGACGATCAAACAAACGATTGCCTTCTCCAAAAAATTGCCGCTCGACATTGCGCTGTTTCATGTTGCCGCGCCGTATCCCGGCACGCCGTTCTTCTTCGAAGTGGTCAAGAATGGTTGGTTCCGCCCCGGCACACGTTGGGAAGAAGTCGATATGGATCGCTCGACCGTACTCGATTATCCCAACTTGCGCGCGGAGCGCTTGGAGTATTGGCAAAAGCGCGCGTTCCGCGAATGGGCGTTTCGTCCTGGTCCGATTCTGTGGTTCTTGCGCAGTATGAATACCTGGGACGGGATCAAGTCTGGTTTGAGTATCATCAAGCAACATTTTGGCTGGCTGGGCGAATCGCCGATGATGAGCGACTCTGGTTCACCGATTGCGCGATAGCGAATGCAGTTTAGTTTGCGTTTGGTATTCTTTGTTTTCCTGGCAACTTTTCTGCTCAGTGCATTGATCGGTGCGTTGATTTCGTACAATCCAGCGTTGGCGTGGAGTCGTTTTGCCGCCATCACGGCTGGCGTAGGATTGTGCGTTCTTTTTGCAGAAACGCCGGAACACCTCCGCGTGCGCAGTCAAAATACGTTTCCGCTGATGAGTGCAGTGCTGGCGCTCTTGCCGACTGCACTCTTTGTCTACTTTGTGGCGACAAATGATTGGACGAACCGGCTTGGCAAAGTAACATGGTTAGATCCGCTGATGAGTTGGTTTGCAACGTGGCAACCCAAATTGCCCGGGCTGTGGATCGATACCAATTCGTTAGGCGGCGCGCTGGCAATGTTGATTCCATTGCAAGTCGTCGCGGTGTGGCGCGCGCGCGCGTTGATGCGAATTATGGCTAGGTTCTTGGTGTTTGTCTCTTTGTTTGGTTTGGTGTTGAGCGCATCGCGCGGCGCGTGGGTCGCGTTCGGTCTAGTCGCCTGGATCGCCGCAATGTGGTTGGTGCTTGAGCGTGTAATGCCCGGCTGGCGGAGTGGTCAAATGCAAATCGTGATCTGGGTCGCACTCGTCGCGTACCTAGCTCTGACGATTGGCATTGCAATTGCGTTCACACCGCTTGGCGCGTGGATGCTGAGCGAAGGCGGCGGGCATTGGCTCATCGCGCGTAACAGTTTTGATCTCGTAACTGATTATCCCTTCACCGGCATTGGGCTGGGCACATTCACGATGGCGTATTCAAGTTACATTTTGCTCGTACACGTACCGCACACGATTCACGCACACAATCTCCTTCTGGACATTTGGCTTGAACAAGGATTGTTAGGTTTGCTCGCATTCGCGGGTTTGATTGGCATCGCGGTGTTCAATCGATCGGATTCACGTTGGCGATTTGCCGGACTCGCCTCGCTCGGTGTGATGTTGATTCACGGTTTACTCGACGATGCGTTTTATGGGTACGGCGCTGGTACGCTCGCGCTGATGTTAATTCCATTGGGTATTCTCGTGCGTGAATCATCGATGAGAATGATTCCTGCGCCGCGTCGGCTTGCGCCAGTTCTTGCCGGTGCGCTTGCGTTGCTCATCGCGCTTATTGTCCTCGTGCCGACGATGCGCGCGACGATCGAGGCGAATCTAGGTGCGTTAGCGCAAACGCGCGCCGAGTTATCGGTGTACGAGTGGCCCCGCTATTCATTTCAAGACCAGTTGCGTCGCAACGGCATCGTCGATTTAAAGCCGGCCGTTGCGCATTATCAAAATGCGCTCGCGCTCGATCCGACCAACGCGACGGCAAATCGACGGCTGGGGCAAATTGAATTATCGTTGGGACATTATGATGCGGCGCATCGATATTTGGATGCGGCGTACGCAAGTACACCCCAGCACGTCGCAACGCGAATATTGCTAGGTGAATTATACGCTCTCGATAATCAGTCGAATCAAGCGATCGCGTTGTGGCAAAATCTCGAGATGAAGTTTAATTCACTGCAAACGCGCTTGTGGTGGTACGAGTTTATTGGCGATCAAGACCGTTTGCAAAAATTGCGGCAGGCAACCCAGAAGGCAAAAAACTAATGGCATTGTATTTGGTGACCGGTTGTGCCGGTTTTATTGGTTCGCAAACAAGTTTGCAATTGCTCGCCGCCGGGCATACGGTCGTCGGCGTTGACAATCTCAACAATGCGTACGATGTGCGACTCAAGCATTGGCGGCTAGAGCAATTACGAACGCATGCGCAATTCTCCTTTCATCATTTGGACATTAGCGTGCGGGATGCCTTGCGTCCAATTTTTACGAGTGAAATCAGCGGTGTCATTAATCTGGCTGCCCGCGCGGGCGTCCGACAATCTGTGGAAAATCCCTGGGTTTATTTCGATGCCAATGTGACCGGCACACTCAACTTGCTGGAATTGTGCCGCGAATATGGCGTAACCAAATTTGTCATCGCATCGTCCTCAAGCGTCTACGGCAATCGCAATCCGCGGCCCTTCCGTGAAGACGCCAACACCGATGCGCCGCCATCACCGTACGCCGCATCGAAAAAAGCGGCTGAGATTTTGTGTCACACCTACCACGAATTGTTTGGCATCGATGTCTCGGTGTTGCGCTATTTTACGGTGTACGGACCGGCGGGCCGACCAGACATGAGTATCTTTCGTTTCGTACAATGGATTAGCGAAGGCAAACCTATCACGTTGTTTGGCGATGGCACGCAAGAACGCGATTTTACTTTTGTAGAAGACGTTGCGCGCGGAACGATTGCCGCACTCAAACCGCTCGGTTTTGAAATCATCAACCTGGGTGCGGACCAACCAATTGTTTTGCGTGATGTTATTGCCAAGATCGAAGACGCCGTCGGCAAAAAAGCGGTGCTCGATCAACAACCACGCAATCCTATGGATATGTTCGCGACGTGGGCGGATATTGGCAAAGCCAGACGTTTGCTCGAATGGTCTCCGCGCATTTCGTTTGAAGAGGGAATCCGCACCACCGTCGAGTGGTATGGCGCGAATCGCGATTGGGCATCGCGGGTTTCGACCGGGTGAATAACCTTCACCCCAAATGGCAGAGATGGAAAAATGTGTGGCATTGTTGGCAAAATAAATTTTGATCGCTCTTCCGTTCAACGCGAATTAGTCGCACAAATGTGTCAAGCCATCGTGCATCGCGGACCGGACGATAGCGGTCTCTTTTTCGATCACTATGTTGGGTTGGGCACCCGCCGATTGAGCATCATCGATCTGAATGACGGGCATATGCCGATGTGCAACGAAGATGAATCGGTTTGGATCACCTTCAACGGTGAAATCTACAACTTTATCGAAAAACGCGACGAGTTGCTTCAAGCCGGACACGGCTTGATGACGCGCTCCGACACCGAAGTGATCTTGCATCTTTACGAAGAATATGGCATCGATTGTCTGCAACATCTCAACGGTATGTTTGCTTTTGCAATTTGGGATCGCGCTCGGCAACGATTGTTCATTGCGCGCGACCGACTCGGCAAGAAACCATTACATTACGCGCTCACGCGCACCGGCTTGACTTTCGCATCTGAAATTGCTGCCCTCCTGTGCGATCCAGCGATTCCTCGCGATTTGGATTATGACGCACTCGATATGTATCTCACCTTGGAATATATTCCTAGCCCGGCGACTATTTTCAAAGCCATTCGCAAATTGCCGTCAGCGCATTATTTGGTGTGGGAAAAGGATCGGCTTACGATTAATCGGTATTGGCATTTGGACTATGGCGTCAAAGGCGACATGACCGAAGAACAAGCCGCCGAAGAATTACGTGCGTTATTGACCGATGCCATCCGACGTCGCTTGATCAGTGACGTGCCGCTAGGTGTATTCTTGAGTGGCGGCTTGGATTCGACGACGGTGGTTGCGCTGGCAAGTCAATTGACGGACAAACCGGTCAAGACTTTTTCGATTGGGTTTGAAAATCAGGCGTTCAACGAATTGGGGTATGCGCGTCAGGTTGCGCAAAAATACCACACCGATCATCACGAATTCATCGTCAAGCCGAACCTGATCGATGTCTTGCCGCAATTGAGTTTGCATTATGGCGAACCCTTCGGCGATGATTCAGCGGTAGCGACCCATTACGTTTCCAAATTGGCGCGGCAATTTGTCACCGTCGCGCTCAGCGGCGACGGCGGCGACGAAACTTTTGGTGGTTATCCCCACTATACCACCGCACGCTATCCGTTGAATGTCATTCCCGGTTATTTGAATTTCGGTGCGCGCGCATTTCTAAACGGCTTGCGTGTTGTAAATCCGCGACGTGCGTTTGGCGCGGTCAAAGGAACTGCGCTTGGGATTGCTAATTCCATTCGTGAACTGAATGACCCGATGCAGGCGTTTGCCAATCGCATGACAGCGTTGGATTGCAACGCGCGCCAGCGCCTGTATTCGGAAGATTTGTATGCGCGGGTCAACGACAATCGCGCGCTGGGCTTGACACGGCATCTCCCGGCAGATGCAACAAACTGGGACGTGCTGGACAAGATGTTTTACCTCGACCAGACAAATTATATGGTGGACGATATTCTAGTCAAAGTGGATATTGCGAGCATGGCGAACTCGCTTGAAATCCGTTGCCCGATTTTGGATTATCGGATCGTAGAGTGGAGCGCAAGACTTCCCGCAACGATGAAAGTACGAGGCACTGACACCAAACGTATCATGCGCCAAGCGTTTGGCGATCTCTGGACGCCGGAAATTCGCGCGCGCAAAAAGATGGGCTTTGGAATGCCGATTGACGAGTGGCTGAAAAACGATTTGTATCAAATGGCTTATGACTTGCTCACGGATCAAACTGCGCGCCAACGCGACTTGTTTGACCAAAATTGGATTCAGGAAATGCTCGTGCGACACAAGAACGGAACCGGGCATTATGCAAAACCGTTGTGGTTACTTTTGAATTTTGAACTTTGGGCACGGGCAATGGAAAATGTTGCCCGTGTTAAATGTGCCAGGATTTAGGCAAACCTAACATCGATATGGATACTCCACAACTTCGCGTGCAACCAGAAATTGAGCCAACCGCCGCTCCTCGCCGTGATTTAGGCGTAACGATTTTGCGTAACTCGGTCGCCATCACGGTGGGCGAGTGGATTGCCAAAGTTCTGAATTTCATTTTCACTGTCTACGCAATCCGTTTGCTCGGTGAAACGGGTTGGGGATATTATGCAACTGTGATTGCGTTTGTGGGTTTGTTTGGCGTCTTTTTTGAACTGGGCGTGTCGCAGTACGTCGAACGCACCATTGCGCAGGATCGCACCCGCGCGCGCGATTTGTACTGGAACGTTGTCATCCTGCGGTTGATCTTGGCGGCGGTTGGGATTGTGGCGATTACGGGACTGTCGGTGCTCGTGGGGCACAACCGCGACCTAGTGATCGGCGTGTTGTTGTGGACGGGCACGTTTGTATTTGCATCGGTGCTAGCGCCGTTGACGAATGTGTTGATCGCTAACGAACGTTTTGATCTAGCAACCGCACTCTATCTGTTCACGCAACTCTTGACCATTGGTTTGGGGCTGCTCTTTCTCTCGCAGGGCACGGGGTTCCTGGGTTTGATTTACACCGGCTATTTGGTGATGCCGATCCAAATTCTATTGTGCGTTTGGCTCATTCGGCGATTACAGCTGGGCGGATTTCATTTTCGGATTGATCCCAAGACGTGGCCCTCCCTCATTCGTGCCAGTTTGCCGTTTGCGCTTTCGTCTATCGCACTAACCTATTCGTTTAACGTGGACACGGTGATCCTGGGATTTTTTTATTCTAGCGGTGTGGTAGGGTGGTACAATGCGGCATACAAATTAGTGTTCAACCTAACTTCGATCACCGGCGGTTTTCAACGTGCGATCACGCCGTCGTTTGCGCGCGAGAATATGACCAACCCAGAGCGCGTGCACCATATGGCTCGCCTTGGAATTCAAGGATTATTACTCATTGCCTTGCCGGTTACGGTGGGGGTTTCGCTGTTAAGCGGGCGGATTGTGGATTTGTTGTACGGCGCGGCGTTTGCCCCTTCAAGTTTGATCTTGGCGATTATTATTTGGGATGTGCCTTTGCTCACCTTCAATGCGTTTTGCGGCAATCTGACAACGGCGCTGGGCTTGGAACGCCCGGCATCACGCATCTATTTGGCAAGTACGCTGATTGGCATCGTGTTGTATATTCTTTTGATTCCGCCGTTTGGAATGGTCGCCGCGGCAGGCGTGACTGTGTTTATGGATTCGCTCACCGCGACGCGTTTCTTTTTGTTGTTGCGAACGCATATCGCTTTAGATCAAATAACTCGCAAATTAGGGTTGACGCTACTTTCGGCAGGTTTGATGGGCGGCGTGGTGATTCTGACCAGTTCGTTCGAATTGATTTTTGTGATACTGGCAGGCATGCTGACTTATGGTGCGCTCGTGCTTGCATTTGACCTGTTCAATTGGTCGCTCCTTTTTACAACGGCTCGCCGATTTGTGCGCCGTTAGTGACATATAGGTTACTCGTGAGCGGTCTCTTTGCTTATCTTTCACCATCCCCGGATGCACTTCGGGTAGTCGAGTGCATGGCGCAACGAATGCGCCATCAATCATACCATCATACGGAAACTTTCGCGCCAGCGACCGGGGTCGCGCTGGGACGATTGCACATTGGCATGTTCAATCGTGCGACGCAACCGGCTAAAACGGCAAACGTCCAAGTGTGGCTCTGCGGCGAATTTTATCATCAAACCGCGCGGCGCGCTGAACTTGTCCGGCAAGGTGCGCTGGACGCCAATGCTGACGATGTTGAATTGGCATTACAGGTATATTTGCGCGAAGGTGCAGCCGGGCTGACTAAACTCGATGGCGCGTTTGTCATTGCTGTGTGGGATGAGCAACGCGGTGAATTGATCTTGGTTAATGATCGCTTTGGGCTGTATCCGCACTATTACGCACATTACGCTGGAACATTGACAATTGCGCCAGAAATCAAAGGTGTTTTGTGCAACCCGACAATCTCGCCCAAGGTGAATCTCACAGCCATTGCCGAGTACGCCCGGTTTCAACAACTCCTCGGTGATAAAACCTGGTTCGAAGATATTCAACTGTTGCCGCCTGCATCGTTGTTGTGCTATCGTCCCGCCGATGATGCCTTCCGCTTGACGCGATACTGGGACTGGGACGCGATCGGCGATCTATCGCACATTTCGTTCGACGATGCGGTAGACGAGGGCATTCGACTTTTTCAACGTGCGATTGATGCGATGATTGCGGGCCCGTATCGCATCGGTGTTTATTTGAGCGGCGGTTTGGATGGGCGCACGATTCTGGGATTCATTGACCGTCAGGTGCCGGTGACGACCATTAATTTTGGTCAAGCCCGCTCCCGCGACGTAATCTATGCGCGTGAATTGGCGCGCCGCGCCAAGAGTATGCATCATTGGTTTCCGATGGAGAACGACCAATGGGTGCTTGAACATCTCGATTTGCATTTCGCCTTAACCGAAGGGATGCACAGTTGGATGCACATGCATGGCATCAACACGCTGGCAGACGCACGCCGATGGATGGATGTGAATTTGAGCGGTTGGGATGGCGGGACTATACTTGGTGGATTGGCGGTCGTAGGCGATTACGCGCGCGACATGTTTTTCAAATCGCCGCAGAACGAAGTTACGCTAACTCAAAAAATGTTCGACGCATTTTGTAGTGAGATAACGTGGCCGGGCTTGACCGAGTCAGAGGCCGATGCGCTGTTCAACCATCATGGTAACGTGGATCTGTGCGGGCTGGCGTTCGATTCGTTCCGTGAGGAATTTGCGCGGACGCAACATTATCCGCCAGAACGGCGCTGCGCCTTCTTTTTCATCGAGCAACACGACCGCCGCTCTACGCAAAATATGGTTGTGTTTACACGTGCCGCGCTCGAAGTTCGATGCCCTTTTTTCGATTACGATTTGATCACGTTTCTATACGCACTCCCCACGCCAATGCGTGCTTCGCCCCGATTTCAGCACGAGATCATCACGCGCCGGATGCCGCAGCTCGCTCTGGTGCCCAATGAAAAAGATAATTGTTTGCCGCATACGAATGGTTGGATTCGTGTGCCGCACGCGCTGGCTCAACGGACAAAACGATGGCTCCATCGCCACTGGCATTCGGTCTTTCCGGATCACCCGCGGCTCTACGCGGATTACGAACAGTACTTGCGCACCGATTTGCGCGCGTGGGCGGAAGATCTTTTGTTCAATGAACGCACGCAAGCACGGGGTTTGTTCGATCCGACGGCTGTGCGCGCGTTGTGGGACCGTCATCAAAGCGGCAAAGAGTTGTGGACGATTGGTAAGCTTGCACCGTTGATGACGATTGAAATGATGTTTCGAGTTTTTGTTGAAAGGAACCCTTGAATCGGTTTTTACTATGCGGTTATTGATTGCCGTTCATGGTTACCCACCCACACACAACGGTGGTGCAGAACGTCGTGCCGAACGCACGGCGCGCGCGCTCGCGGCACTCGGTCATCAAGTCCGCGTATTCTGTATCGAAGCGATTGTGAAGGTGCCGCCACAACCATCCTGGGAAGAACGCGATCAAGATAACGTGCACGTGCGACGGCTTGCCTTGCACGCGTTCGATAACACCACCCAGTTTCGCCAGAGCTACGACAATTCGCAAACCGCCGATGCGATGAAACGATTGCTTGCCGAATGGCGTCCCGATGTGGTGCATCTCTTCAGTGGTTATCTTCTCACGGCGAGCGTGTTGCGCGTGGCGGTAGAAGCGGGTGTGCCGGTGGTTGTGTCGTTGACCGATTATTGGTGGATTTGTCAGCGTATCAACTTGATTCGTTCGGATGGTGCACGCTGTGATGGGCCGACGCCGGTCGGATGCGCGCGGTGTCATGCGGAGGAAACGCGGCGTTTCCGCTTGCCCGCGCAAAAATTTCCGCGCGTGGCAGACCGATTCTGGCGCGCGGTTGCGCGTGTGCCAATGCTCGCCAATCAGGTCGGCGTGCCTGCGCAGATCACACGCGCCGAGACGTTGATGCGCTGTTTGGGATTGGTGCAGGCGATCATTTCGCCATCGCAATTTTTGGCTAATCAGTACATTGTGCGCGGCGCACCCAGTGAGCGAATGCGGGTGTGGCGGCAAGGCGTCCAACTGGATCGGTGCGAATTGCGGAAATCGTCGCCACGGTTGCGCGTTGGTTACATAGGACAAATCAAACGGCATAAAGGTGTGGATTTGATTCTGGAAGCGTGGGCATATCTGCATGGCGATCATCCGCGTGAATTGCGCTTGTATGGCTCGGCGGCGGGCGAAGATGGATACGCGCAACAATTACGCGAGCAGATGCACGGGCTTGCCAACGTCGAATGGAAAGGCGAGTTTCACGGCGCGCAAGTGTGGCAAGTGCTAGCCGATCTGGACGTGTTAGTTGTTCCATCGCGCTGGGTGGAAAACAGCCCGAACACGATTTTGGAAGCGCAGGCAGTTGGTGTACCAGTGATTGGCTCCAACCTTGGTGGAGTTGCCGAGTTGGTGCAACACGAACGCAATGGTTTGGTTTTTCAAGTAGATGATGCACGCGATCTGGCGCGCCAATTGCAACGCTTGCTCGATGAACCGGCTTTGCTTTCGCGTTTGCGAAATGCCAATACGGCATTTCGGACTTTCGATCAAGAAGTTTGTCAGTTGGTGGAACTGTACGCGGAATTGGCATCATCGAGTCAAAAACGCTTGTTCGCGCATTCGGCGTCTGGGAAGACGGAGGCGTTTGATCAGCGGAACAAGCTTGATGGAGAGGGTGGCATACCCGATGAATGACCAATCGAGTTTTCGCAGAGGTGGGGCGTTTGTCGTGCTGGGATACGGCACGTCAGCCCTGGCGCGCGCCGCACATCAAGTTGTTTCATTTCACGATAACCAGATCGTGACGCACGTGATTAATGCAGAAACGACGATGTTTTTCTGCTCGACACATAGAGATGTGGCTGAGAACGAAGAATGCCTTGTAATGAATCTTGGCTGGGCACGCGACAAGGCGACCGGGCAGTTGTTATCTGCTCACGATTTGCTTGCGCGCGCATGGGTGTCGCCGGAAAAGATCGCCGTGGAACGTCTAACCGGCAACAATCTTATTCTTGTGGCAAGCAAAGTCAAACCGGTGGTCAGCGTGTTCCGTGGGGTTGTTTCAACCGCTATCTTGTTCTATCACCAGTCCCCGGATGGTTTCATCGTGGCGGATCGTCCACGTTTGCTCTATCCCTTGATGCGCCGGTTGGAACTTTTACCAGAAGCACTCGTTTCTCATTTTTTGTTTCGCGGCGTGCCAAGCCCTGCATTCTATTTGCGCGATCTGCAACGAGTTGAGCATGGACATTTGCTCACTTGGTCGCGTGGCACGCTCGAATCGAAACTGGTGCAAGATTTACGATTTCCGGTTATCCAGACGCGCGTGGATGATTCTACGGTTGCTGCATTCTTGGAGCAGGTCAAAAAAATCGCCACAGCATATGTGAAAGGATTATCTCAACGCGGTTGGGATCACGCCACCTTACTTTCCGGCGGTGTAGATTCATCAGTGATGCAATATCTGATCAATCAAGGATTGCCAGCCGGCAAGCAGCCCCACTCAATCAGTTACGCGATGCGCGTGCCGGGATTTGAGCGAGAAATCGAGTATGCTCGCTCTGCCAGTCGTGCTCTGAAAACACACCATCATTACGTTGATCTTGTGCCGGAGGACTATCCAGATTTATTGCAACGAATGATCGAAGGGGTGGGGATGCCCATTGCTCACGAGTCCGAGCCCTGCGGACTAGGCGTCGTTGAGTTCATCACCCATTCCTTTCCGCAAATCTCGGTTTTATTTGATGGCGATGGTGCGGATACATTGCACGGCACAGGTGGTGCCAAACAACAACTTCAACTGGATCGTGTCAAAGGCATCCCAGGAGCAGACTGGGGCTTGCAATTGTTGGCGAGGGTGTTAAACCCGATCGCTCCGCACAAAGCTGTTGGGGCGCGGAACTTGGCACGCCTGTGGCGTGGCACGCGTAATATTCACTCGCCCGAATATTTGCCAAATGCGCAGGGACTCTTTACCGATTTTGAGCTGGCGCAAAAATGCTTTGGCACGCAAGCCGTTACCGCAGCGATGCAGTCGCTTCGCGACAAGACCGCGCAGTACACGGATCCGCACTCGATGGTGGAATGGGTTCACTATTTGCAACTTGTTACGTTGATTCCAGATCAAATGCCACTAATGGCTACGCTCGTTTACAATCTTTACGGTCGATCGGTGGTCTGTTTGTACTTGGATTATGAATTTATTCAAGCCACTGCCGCTTTCGATCCGCGTGTTCGGTATTACAGCCACGGACGCAACAAACCGATTTTGAAACGCATTTTGGAACAGTATACCGCGTATGAACAGGTGAACAAATCAAAAGGGGACAGTGGCTTTGATAAGGACTTGCGCGCTTGGATGAAAACCGGATCTTTGGCGGCGATGGTTCACAGCATCGAGCGGCCAGCGTTTATGGAGCGCGCGGCTTTTGAGAGCAAGATTGACAACCCAGATTGGTTCACGTGGAATTTGCTGACTCTGGATCTGTTCCAAAAGTGCGTCCTGGCAAACATCAAACCATTTGCGGGCTGAAAACTTTCGTTGCACGAGGAGGACTCCCATTCGTATTGGCATTGACGTTCGTTATCTCTCGCACGGTTTGGTTGGTGGATTGAAAATCTACATCCGCGATTCAGTCGCGGCATTGCTCGACTTGGCAAATGGGCATCAGATTTTTCTGTACGCCGACACCAAGCGTCCGTTCGAACTTGCCAATCTGCCGCGCGGCGTCACCTTGCGCGTGTTGCCGTATCGTACGCCCTTGTCGTCCATTTATCATGATCTCTTTTTGCGGAATGTGATGGCGCGAGACCGCGTTGAGGTGGCACATTTCCCGGCGAACTATGGGTTCGGTCCCGTTGGGGCGCGCACGATCGTCACGATTCAAGACGCGATTAATCTGTTGCCGCTGACAGAAATTATTCGCGGACATTCCAAAAATCCGCGCACGATTGGGATGATGACGTATTTGCATTTTATGACGCAGGCGGCACTGCGCAGTGCGGATTTGATCACGACGGTCTCGGCTTTTTCCGGCAAAGAGATCGCGCAATACGGACGTGTGGATGCGCGGAAAATTGCTGTTGTGCCAAGCGCGTGTCCGACCGATATTCGACGTATAACGGATCAGAACGAGCTTGCGGAGGTGCGCCAGCGCTTGAATCTCACCCAACCGTTCATTCTCGCCGAGGCGTTCAAAAACCCGGGTGTGTTGATTCGTGCGTGGCAATTACTACCGGGCGATTTGCAAAAGCGAATCGAGATCATTTTCTTTTCGCGCTCGTCAAATGTTTTGCCGATTGTGGATCAAGCTATCGCTGAGGGATTTGCGCGTTTGTTAGTGCGTCCTGTGCGCCACGATCTCTGTGCATTGTACTCGATGGCGGAGGTATTTGTTTTTCCATCGTGGATCGAAGGTTTCGGCTTGCCGATTCTCGAAGCGATGACGTGCGGCGCGCCGGTGATCACATCGGATCGCGGCTCGCTCCCCGAAGTCGCCGGCGATGCCGCGATCATTATTGACGCGGAGGATGAACGCGCGTTGGCGACGCATCTCGCAGCGGTGTTGACAGATGCGAACCGCGCGCAAAGTTTACGCGAGCGTGGGTTGGCGCGCGCCGCGCAATTCTCGTGGCAAAGAAATGCGCGCCAAATGCTTGAATGTTACGCGCGCGTGGTGAGCCAATGAGCGATCCATCCGTCGTGATCGTCATTCTGACCTACAATAGCGCGCCACACATTCGCGAATGTCTCGCGTCGCTTGCTTTGCTCGATTATTCCAATTTCGAAATTGTTGTGGTGGATAACGCTTCGACGGACGACACAGTGTCTCTGGCGCGAACCGATACTCTCGCGCCAACCGTGATCGTGAACGAAACGAATTTGGGTTACGCCGAAGGCAATAATGTTGGCTTGCGTTACGCGTTGAGCGCGAATGCGGATTACGTGCTTGTCCTGAATGACGACGTCATCGTCGCACGCGATTTGTTGACCCAACTTGTCCGCGCCGCGCAAGCCAATCCGCACGCGGCATTGCTGGGTCCGATTGTTTATCATCACTCAGCGCCAGAGGTGATTCAATCAGCGGGCGGTGCGCTTGGAAGCTGGACTTTTCCGCATCGCGGTATCAACGAGCCGGATCGTGGACAGTTCAATCGGGTCGAATCAGTCGCGTGGTTGAGCGGGTGCGCGATTCTGGCGTCGTGCCAAGCATTGAAAACAATCGGCTTGTTCGACCCCGATTTTTTCATGTATTGGGAAGATGTGGATTGGTGCCTGCGTGCGCAAAAAGCAGGTTATCAAGTGTTGCTTGTGCCTCAAGCCAAACTGTGGCACAAGGGCGTGCAAATTTCATACGCCCCGTCGCCGCGTGTCGCGTACTATATGGCACGCAATGAACTCTATTTACTTGCCAAACATCGTGCCAATTTGATTGTCCAGATTAAATCCTGGTTCAAGTACATTCGCACGATTGTCAGTTACACAGTACGGCCCAGGTGGAAAAACAAACGCGCGCACCGGAATGCCCAAGTCAAAGCATTGTTGCATGTGTTGACGCGGCGTTTCGGTTCGCTGGTGATTGAATAACAAGCGAGAAGACCGATGAACCACGCGGCACCCAAAATCACCATTGTGATGCCGACCTATAATCAGGCAAGGTTCCTTTCCGAGGCGCTGGACGGAATTTTTCGTCAGACGCTTGCCGATTTTGAACTAATCGTGGTCAACGATGGTTCAACCGACGCAACGCCGCAAATTCTTGCCGAGTATCAACAGCGATATTGTTTTACTGTCATTCATCAGGAAAACCGAAAGTTACCGGGGGCACTCAATGCCGGTTTTTCGCAAGCGCGTGGTCAGTATCTGACCTGGACTTCATCCGATAATATTATGTTACCAGAAATGCTTCACGTCCTTGCGATGACGCTGGATCAGAATCCGGACGTTGGCATGGTATACGCAGATTGGGAATGTATAAGCGATAACGGTGCGCCGTTAGGTATTGTCCGCACACTCGACTACGACGCGCATCTCCTGATGCGAATCAACTATATCAATGCGTGTTTTCTCTATCGTCGTGAATGTCAGGATCAGCTCGGATTGTACGACCCAGCATTTATTTACGCGGAAGATTGGGAGTACTGGTATCGTATCTCGAAACATTTCAAAGTAATGCGCGTTCCACAATGTCTGTATCAATATCGCCTTCATGACGGCAGTCTAACCGAGGTAGAGGTTAAGAAAAGAGAACAGGGTCGCTCGGTTGGCTACAATAAACTCGCTGAGCGGTTCCGGTCGCGCCCGCTGGCGTGGTATCTTTCAAAAATCAAATGGGAGTGGTTGCGCTGGAAAATGCAACAAGACCCCCAACGCTGTCCCATTCTTCTTGCGCCCTGCTCCCGTGATGGTGATCGTGACTGTGAGTGTCGAAGGCAAAAAACGGCTATACGTTTCGGAGCCACCAAGTAATTTGGAAGTATCAACTACACCGGCAATCGAACTCGCGCTCAACTGGCTTGCCCATTCCAATGTGCGGCACGCGACCGGTAATGCGCTGGCATTGGGCGGCGTCAATCAAGGCTACAATTGGAAAGAGCGGCGTTATCCATTCATCTACAGTGAGATCACCGGCTATGCGATCAGCATGTTCATCAATGCTTATCGTTGGACGAACGACGAAAACTATCTGGACTATGCACGTCAGTCCGCAGATTTTTTGCTTCGTCTCCAAGCGCATGCGATAGAGGATGGGTGTGCAGGTGCGATTCCGCACGGGCTGACTCTGCCCGAGCTGACGGTGCGCCGACAGTATCATAGTTTTGATGTGGCGATGTGTTTGCAAGGCATTCACGATCTGTACACATTGGATCGCACACCCGAACTCGCGCACGCCGCGCAAGCGATGAGCGATTGGTTGATCGTGCGGACGCAACAAAGCAATGGTTCGTTCTTGTCGATGTATGATGCCGAGACCGGCGAATCTAAACATCTCACCGCTGATTTTTTTAGCGATGGTGGATGTTTGCACGCCAAACACGCGATCGGTCTGTTGAAAATGGAGCAGGTGATCGGCAATGGCGTGTACGCCACAGCAGCGCGGCGCGTGTGCGATTGGGTGCTCGGCTTGCAAGACGCGGATGGCGCGTTTCGCGCGACGGAGCGTGATCGCCAAGTAGTTAGCCATCCGCATTGTTACGCAACAGAAGGTTTGCTGTACGCTCATTTCATTTTGAAGGATGATCGGTACGGACAAGCCGCGCAACGTGCCGGCGAATGGTTATTGAAGGTGCAATCGTCGGACGGCGCAATTTGCATTGCATACAAACGCGAATGGCATCGAATGTTGCGCCGTTTGCCGGAATGGTTCGCCCCGCTCAAGGTTAGCGACGCGACAGCGCAAGCCATTCGCATTTGGCTGATTTTAGAAGCGCTGACGGGTGATCAAAAATTCCTTGTAGCAGCGGAGCGCGCCGGTAATTTTTTATTGCGATTACAATGCATCGTGGGCATCGATCCTAATAAGCAGGGCGGATTCTATTTTGCGCCAGCGCACCCCATGCAATACACGTGGAGTACGATGTTTGCGACGCACGCGCTTTATGCGCTGACCCGCCTCAAACGGACAGAACGGTATCCACGTTTGTTAAACGAATTGTTTTAGCAATTGGCCTAATCATGCTGAAAATAATGGCGGTCATTGGCACACGCCCCGAAGCGATCAAGATCGCGCCGGTGATCAAGGAACTGCAAAAATATCCGGCGGCGATCAAGACGATTATCTGCGCGACGGCACAGCATCGTGAAATGCTCGATCAAATGTTGCAAGTGTTTGATTTGACACTCGATTATGATTTGAACGTGATGAAACAAAATCAAGGATTGGCTCAACTTACCGCTGACATTTTGCTCGCGCTCGACCCAATCGTCGTGCGCGAATCTCCCGACTGGATTTTGGTGCAAGGCGACACGACGACAGCAATGACTGCAAGTCTCGTCGCGTACTATCGCAAAATCAAAGTGGGGCATATCGAAGCCGGCTTGCGCACCGGCGACAAGTTTCAGCCATTTCCTGAGGAGATCAACCGGCGGATTGTTGATGTTTTAACCGATCTTTATTTTGCGCCAACGGAAGCGAACAGTGAGCAACTCTTACGCGAAGGCGTACCGGCTACGGCGATTGTGGTTACCGGCAACACGGTGATTGATGCCTTGTTAATGACTGCACGCCGAGTCAGCGTGCACACATTGGACACGCGTTTGCCGAATCTGGAGGGTAAACGTTTGATCCTAGTTACCGCTCATCGCCGCGAAAATTTTGGCGCGCCGCTTGCAAATATCTGCGCCGCGCTCAAGGAACTTGCGATACACTATGCCAACGATCTGCACATTGTGTATCCGGTTCATCGGAATCCAAATGTTTCGCAAACGGTTCATCAAGCGTTGGGCGGTGTGCCCAACATTTCGTTGATTGAGCCCGTGGATTACGCGACGCTTGTTACGTTGATGATGCGCGCGCATTTCATCCTGACCGATTCCGGCGGATTACAGGAAGAAGCGCCGAGTTTACGCAAGCCGGTGTTGGTGCTCCGTGCGGTTACTGAGCGCAGCGAAGCTGTGGCAATTGGTGCCGCCCGCCTGGTCGGCACAGATCGCGAAAAAATTGTTGCCGAGTGTACGCGCTTGTTGGAAGACCCGTCTGCTTATCAACAGATGATTCCCGGAAAAAATCCTTATGGGGATGGCAATGCCAGTCGGCGAATAGTTCAGGCAATTTTGTCTCACGAGACGCGCTTGAGAATCGAGTAGATGAAAATTCTTTTCCTCACACCTTGGTTTCCTTATCCGCCAGACAATGGGATTCGGATCCGATTGTTCAATCTTCTGCGTGGGATTGGCAAACGCCACACCGTTACCGTATTGTCTTTTTTGCGTGAGGACGATCGCTTTCAGCCTGAAAAGCTAAAGGACTTTTGTCATTCGATTCAAACCGTACCCTGGCATTCCTTTAACCCGAAACGTGCCAAGTCTATCTTAGGATTCTTTTTGCCAATTCCGCGCTCTCAAGTAGATACGTACAGTTCAGAGATGGCGCAACTCGTAGCGAATTTTGATCCGCATCACCCATTCGATTTGGTCATTGCCTCGACCATTGACACTGCCGAATATGCAATCCGCGCCCCAGCCCGATTCCGTATGCTGGAGGAGCATAATTCAATGACGCGTTGGATGCAAGACAATTATCGGGGGCAGCACCGATTGTTGCCACGACTTCGAGCTTGGTTAACTTACTGGAAATATCGACATTACGAATCTCGCCTGTACTCTCGCTTTGACGCTTGCACGATGGTTTCTGAACTGGACGCGCGCGCCGCACGCGAGTTGCTGGGCTATTGCAAACCACTTGCGGTGATTCCAAATGCGATGGACCTCGACTATTATCAACCGAATTATCAACCCGAACCCAATACGCTCATCTTCAATGGAAGTCTCACCTATGACGCAAATCTCGACGCAATCCGCTATTTTTCAAAGGAGATTTGGTCACGGATTCGGGCGTATGCGTCGGACGTGACGCTCAAAATTACGGGATACATGAATGGATTGCAAGGTGATGCGTTTGGCGATGGAATTAGTTTGACTGGTTATCTTGACGACATTCGTCCCGTGGTAGGGCAGGCATGGGCATGTGTAGTGCCCCTACGTTCGGGAAGTGGTACGCGACTCAAGATTTTGGAAGCGATGGCACTTGGCACGCCGGTTGTCTCAACAACCAAAGGTGCAGAAGGTTTAGATGTTTCGCATGGTGAAAATATTCTACTTGCAGACACCCCCGACGAATTTGCGGCGCAGACAGTTGCGCTGTTGCGCGATGCAGGTCTACGTGAGCGCTTAGCTCAGCATGCCCGAAAGTTGGTGGAGACGCGGTACAATTGGGAAAATAGCGGCAAGTTATTTAATGAATTCTTGTGCGTGCAATTTGAGAATCGGACATGGCACATATGATTTTGACATTTGACCAAGTCTACCGGTCACGTTGGTTTCGTCCATTGAGCGCGCTGGTGGTGATTGCCGCCAGTGGAGCGCTTGGATTTTTGTCGGTGCGATACAACCCCTACCTTTTGCTGTTGGCGGCAAGCGTGCCCTTGATGCTGCTAGGGGTAGATTGGCTTTTGCGCCGTTTATATTGGATACCAGCTATCGTGTTGTTATCCGCCACGCTTACGAATTGGGATATTGCCAGAGGGTTGACCCTTGCATTGATCTTGGCGACCAGTTTGAGTGTTTTGTGGTTGCTACAACAATTACTGATCCATCGCCGGCTTGAGTTTACATCGTCGCCCACGATCATTCCCACATTCGGGTTTATAGTGATAGCGTTGCTTTCGTACGGGTGGTCATTTATTGCGGCAGACCCTTTTCTTGTAACTTGGGCTACCTTTCCTTTTACCCAATTGGGGCAGTTGGCAATTTTCGTTGTATCACCGCTTGTGATGCTTGTGACCGCGAGTCTAGTCACAGAGACACGTCACTTGAAAAATCTTGTCTATATCTTTCTGATCCTGATGCTCATTGGGGGTATTGCAGAATTGTTCTGGTTGCCTGTTCGCCTGAATATGCGTGGCGTTCAATATACCTGGATGGTGTGTTTGGCGTTTGGACAACTGATGTACAACCCAAAGATGCCGGGCTGGCAACGCGGCTGGATGATGGCACTCATTGTGATTTGGTTCCTCGTTAGTTTCTTGCGCGGTATTACGTGGGTGTCGGGATGGTTGCCTGGGATGGTTGCCATCATCGCTCTGACCTTTTTCAGGTCCAAACGATTGTTCGTTTTACTGTTGATTATTACAATTCTGGTCGGCGCGGTTGCAAGCACGTGGGTCGAAGAACGCTTCGGGGATGAGTACAACGAGTCGGGGAGTACGCGCCTTTATCGATGGCAAACTGTTTTTGAGTTGCCTTTTGTCTGGAACAATTGGATGTTAGGCACAGGCCCAGCGGGCTATGCACGGTACTTTATGACGTATATACCCGGCAATGCGATGTCAACCCATTCGAATTATATCGATGTCTTTTTGCAGTTGGGAATTCTGGGGATTGTGGCTTTGCTCTGGTTGCTCGCGACACTGTTCTGGGAATCAGTCAAACTACAAAGAATTTCGATTGGGGACCCGTTTGTGGCGGCATTTGCGCGCAGTTCAGTGGCGATGCCTATCGTAATATTGTTAGCGATGTTTCTGGGCGACTGGTTCACTCCATTTGTATACAATCAAGGTTTGGTTGGTTTCTCTTGGACGATCAATAGCTGGATCTTTCTTGGAGCACTAGCGGCAATTCCCACCCTTTTAGATCGAGAAGAACTCGGTCAAGTGGAAGATGCGAATTTTTCGATGAATGAGGCGATTAGATGAGTAAATCAAAAATAGACTTGTCCATCATCATCGTCAATTGGAACACTTGCGATTTGCTCGCAGATTGCCTCACTTCGATTTTTACGACAGCCGGAGATTTATCGCTTGAAGCTTGGGTTGTTGACAATGCGTCGCACGATGGTTCGGTTGCGGTGATGCGTACACGTTTCCCCCAAGTTCACATTATTGAGAATCGGATGAACGTTGGTTTTGCCGCTGCGAACAATCAAGCAATTCCACAAACGACGAGTCCGTTCATTCTCTTGCTGAACAGCGACACACTTGTCCAACCCGATGCGCTGCAAGAGATCGTTGCGTTTATGCAGAAAAATTCGCGCGCTGGAATTGTTGGCGCAAATGTGATCAACGCCGATGGTTCGCCGCAGAGATGCTTTGGCAAATTTCCAACACTGCTGTCCGAATCTGTTTACGCCTGGGGACTGGATTCGCGTTTCTCGTTTGATTTGCCTCCCGTGATGAATGGGCAGGCAATCGCAACAGACTGGGTGCTGGGCGCGGCGTTGACTGCGCGACGCGAAGCATTGTTGCAAGTTGACTTGCTTGACCCCGGATATTTTATGTACTCGGAAGAAATCGATTTGTGTTATCGCGTGAAGCGCGCGGGCTGGGATAATTTTGTTTTGCCCTCAGCGCGGATCGTGCATGTAGGGGGCGAAAGTACCAAACAAACTGCTGCCGTAATGAAAGCGCAGTTGTTTCGTAGCAAGGTGCGATATTTTCAAAAGCACCACGGAACCGCCACGGCAAATGTAATGCATATGATGTTCGGTGCAAGCATTCTGGGACGGCGTTTGGTGTATCGTGTTTTGGGACGCAATCGTGCAAGTGAATTGTGGACGCAGGCGTGGTCGTATTATACCAATTCAACTAGAGAACAGGTGGTGGGATGAAAACGACACATTATGCTGGATTTATATTTGTCGTACTTCTGGTCGTCTACGCCTATTTTTTCCCGCGTTGGGCAGAATGGAATCAGAATTCACGCTTTGACCTTGTGCTTGCAGTTGTGGATCAAGGTACTCTCGCCATTGATGCGTATCGTCAAAATACCGGCGATTACGCTGTATACAAAGGTCATTATTACAGCGACAAAGCCCCAGGCACGGCGTTTCTTGGCATTCCGGTGTACTGGGGATTTAGAACATTTCTCGCTCCGCTGCTAACGAATACCATCGTGCCACGCTTGGCGACCAATCCGGCGTTTGCGGCAACCTTGAATCCAGAGGGCACGGGCTTGTTGGAAAACAAAATTTACTTTTTTATGGCTCTCACATTTGTCACTTTTTTCGTGGTAGCAATTCCATCCGCCGGCTTGGGTGTGTTGTTTTATCGTCTGGCAGAAAATTTTTCGGGCAATCGATTTAATGCGCTTGCGTTGACATTCGCGTTTGCACTTGCTACGCCTGCCTTTGCCTATTCGAATTTATTCTACGGTCATCAAATCGTCGCGTTCTGTTTGTTTGCGGCGTTTTATCTCTTGTTTCACGATCGTTCAAATTCGCGCGCTCTGTCGCTCGTTGCGATTGGATTTCTTTGCGGCTGGGCATTGATTACGGAATATCCTTCTGTGTTGATTGTTGCCGGGATAGGTTTATATGCGCTGTACCGCGTGCGCGATTGGCGCAAATGGATTTGGCTTGGGCTTGGCGGCATCCCGCCACTCGTGCTGGCGGCCCTGTACAATTGGACTATTTTTGGCACGCCGCTCCCGGTTGGATATGAATATTCGGAATTGTGGCAAGATGTTCATCAACAAGGTTTTTTCAGCATTACCGCGCCGAGCGTTGAGGCAATCTGGGGAATTACCTTCAGCCCATATCGAGGGTTGTTCTATTTGGCACCGTTTTTGCTTTTATCCATCCCAGGTTTCTTTTTCTTTTGGCGCGCGAAATCGTATCGCGCGGAATTTTGGGTGGCGTTGTGGAGCGTGACTATCTTCTTTTTATTCAACGGTTCGTCAGTGATGTGGACAGGCGGGTTTAGCGTCGGTCCCCGGTATCTTGTCCCGATGTTGCCGTTTCTTGCCTTGCCGATCATTTTTGTGTTTGAGGCAATTCGCAATCGATGGCTTGCAATCGTTGTTGGTTTGCTTGCCGTTGTATCGTGGGCAATTGTCTGGATCGAAACAATCGGCGGACAAAGTTTTCCTCAAAATCAGGCAACACCGCTCCTCGATTATTCTTTACCCCGATTGCTTGCCGGGGATATTGCGCGGAACGTCGGTATGATCTTGGGATTGCGTGGGTGGATGAGTCTATTGCCGTTAGTGTTGTTGGCTTGTGGGATGGTGTGTATTGGCTTGTGGTGGTTGCCTCGCCCAATATCCTTCGCGTTTACCGCTCGAGGTCAAAATTTAAATGCAGACTAAATCGACACCGCGTTTCTCGGATGGCAAATTTCTTGGCGTCATCTTGCTTGTTGCATTAGGGTTGTCGAGCGTGCCCTATCTTTACGCGTGGCTTACAACACCACGCGATCTTGTGTTTATGGGGATTGTGCAAAATGGCTCCGACGCAGGCGAGTATTTGGCGTGGATGCGCGAATCGATGCATAGCATTCTCATCAGCAACACGCTCACGCCCGAACCCAACGCCCCTGCCTTTTTCAATCTCAATTTTTGGTTGTTGGGACAATGGGCGCGTTTGACCGGTTTGCCGCTTGCGATCATTTACCAATTGTTTCGCGTCATCAGTGGCGGATTGTTTCTGATCGCGGCTTTTTATTTCAGCCAACTGATTTTCTCCGATTTGGTGCAACGACGGGTTGCCTTTCTCCTGATCGTATTTGGAGCCGGTTTTAGTTTCTACGTTACGTTGCTCGAAAAAGTAATTGGTGAGATCAACTTTCCAACCCAGTTTGTTGCTGAGGGAACAACGCTTTACAGTTTAATGTCTTTTCCGCTTTTGATGCTCGGCGCGGCGCTGTTCTGCGGGGTCTTCCTTCTGGCTTTGCAAGCATATCAGCAGAAAAAAATGCGTCCGGCATTTTGGGCTGGCATCGTCGCGTTCGTTTTAGGGTGGTCGCACGGTTACGATTTGATTCTGGTTTACAGTGTGTTGGGTGCATTCACATTCATCGTGTTGTTGCGCGACGGTATAAATTGGCTTTGGCTCAAATCGGTTGCGCTAATATTCGGCTTGTCGGTTTGGGGTCCGCTGTACATGGCATTTTTAACTCGGACGAATCCAACGTGGCGTGAAGCGCTTGAGCAATTTGGAAATGCCGGCATCTTTTCGCCCAATCCACTATTTTTAGTTTTGTTGCTGGGTTTGCCTTTGATCCTCGCGCTTGTCTCATTCGACGGTTTTTTACCCTTGCACGAACGTGACCCGCGCGATTTGTTTGTCAAGACATGGTTCGTGGTGCAAGCGTTTCTGATCTACCTGCCCGTCGATTATCAAATTCATTTCATCAACGGCTGGCAGATTCCCATTGCAATTCTTGCGACCGACGGAGTGTTTCGGCACCTGTTTCCCCGTCTGGCAAAGTTGAATTTTTTCCGGCGCTGGTCGGCGGAGCGCGTTCAAACTGTTTTGGCGGGAGCACTATTAATCCTCGTCGTGCCAACCAGTCTCTACTTTATTGGTTGGCGTACGCTTGATATGAGCCGACGTCCAGCCCCGTACTTTTTGCACCGTGATCAAGTTGGTGCGCTGGATTGGTTAAACGAAAATGCGCCCCGCGATTCGGTGGTGTTGAGTGCGTACGAGATCGGAAATTGGATTCCCTCGATGACGGGTGCCCGAGCATTCTTGGCTCACTGGGCAATGACGTTGCGTTTTTATGAAAAACGCGAGCTGGTCGAACGCTTTTTCCAACCCACAACGCTTGATACGGAACGAATCAGCACGCTCAATCGATTTGGCGTAACTTACATTTATTGGAGTGATGCCGAACGTACGCTGGGGGTGTGGAATCCAAGCCACGCTGAATTTCTTGAACCGGTGTGGTCATCCCCTCACGCGGTTGTATATCGGGTTAAGATTAAATAAAAATAGTATCAGTGACTATTGCCGATCACTCTTGTAGTACTAGAGTCATATAGCTTCCAAGCCATGCGCATCCTTTTCTTGACCCAAATTCTTCCTTACCCGCTTGACGCCGGACCCAAGATGCGGATTTATTACGTCCTCCGCTATCTTGCCCAGCGGCATCGCGTTACGCTGGTGTCATTCGTGCGGAACGAACAAGACGAACAGAACGCCGAACATCTGCGATCATTCTTGTCCGCCGTGTACACCGTACCGATCAAGCGGTCACGGGTGCGCGATGTCTTTTTCTTCGCCGCAAGTTTGGCGCAAGATCGGCCCTTCCTTATCGCACGCGATCACGTTGCCGAAATGCACGCGTTAATCGCTCGACTCGTAGCGGCGCAATCGTTTGATGCGGTCCACGCCGATCAGTTAGGGATGGCGCAGTATGCTGTTGGACTGCCCACCGTCAAAGTCCTCGATGAGCACAATGCCGTCTGGACGATTGTCGAACGGATGTGGCGGAACGAGTCATTTTTGCCGCGTCGCTTATTGATGCAACGCGAGTGGCGCGCTCTAAAAAAATACGAGACGTGCGTCTGCAAACAATTCGATCATATCTTGACGGTAACCGAAGAAGACCGTCGCGCCCTCAATCTGCTGGGTGAAAATTTGCCCATCACGACGATGCCGATTTGCATCGACCCCACAGTGTTACCGCGGGTGGAGCAAGCCCCAGAAGCGCGGCACCTTATTTGTATCGGCGGAATGTTTTATCCTCCCAATGTCGATGGGATTGTGTGGTTTGCTCAGAATGTGTTTCCGCTTGTCAAACCGATTTGCCCGGATAGCGAGTTACTCGTGGTTGGCGCGCGCCCCGCGCCGGCATTACTTCGATTGTCGGAGCAAGATCCGCGCGTGCGCGTGACCGGTTACGTTGATGATCCAACTCCACTCTTGCGTGAGAGTGCGGTCTTTATCGTGCCTTTGCGCGCGGGCGGTGGAATGCGCGTCAAGATTTTGGATGCTTGGTCGCGTGGCATCCCCATCGTCTCGACGACGATTGGGTGCGAAGGTATCGCGGTTCGCGATGGGGAAAATATTCTGATTGCGGATGAACCGCATACTTTTGCAGATGCAGTAACACGAATAATCCAAAACCCGACGTTCGGTCGTCAACTGGCGGATAACGGGCGACGGTGGGTCGAAGAGCGTTATCATTGGCGCAGGATTTATCCCGCATTGGATAAGATATATCCGGCGGTTTCCGCCGACCACGCGGTGAACAATTGCCCATGAACATACTTTTCGTCTGTCCATACATGCCCACACTGGTTCGGACGCGCTCGTCCAATTTGGTGCGTACACTCGTACGCCGGGGACATTCGGTCACGTTGGCGACCGTGTGGGAAAACGATGCAGAACGTTCGGCGATTGACGGATGGACAAAATCCGGCGTTCGCGTGATTGCTGAACAGTTGACACGCGCGCGCTCTGTGATGAATCTACCCCGTGCGTTACTGCGAGGACAGCCGCTCCAATCAGTATATTCTTGGCAACCCGCGCTCGCCCGGCGGTTGGTGTTGGAAACCAGTATATCGAAATGGGATGTGGCGCACGTTGAGCATTTGCGCGGTGCCGAGTACGGTTTGCACTTGAATAAAGTCAAACGTCGTCAAAAACTCCCGATCGTTTGGGATAGTGTGGATTGTATTAGCTATCTTTTCGAGCAAGCCGCGCGCACTAGCCGCAATCTGTTCGGGCAATTTGTTACTCGATTCGAATTAGCACCCACGCGTCGCTATGAACGAAAATTGCTCCAGCGTTTTGAGCGTGTACTTGTAACATCGCCTCAAGACCGAAATGCGTTTTTAGAATTGTCGCAGTCGACGACAACACCGAGGGAAGGCAATCCTATTCAAGTATTATCGAATGGAGTAGACCTGAATTATTTTCAACCGATGAATCAGACGCGGCATTCAAAATTGATTATCTTCACCGGCAAGATGAGCTATCACGCAAATGTGACTGCGGCATTGTATCTGGTCAACAAAGTAATGCCACTGGTGTGGCAAAATGACCCGGCGGTGCGCGTTCAAATCGTTGGGCAGAATCCCACCCGCGCGGTGCGTGATTTGGCGGATGCGAATCCGCAACGGGTAGAAGTTACCGGTGCGGTTGCCGATATTCGCCCGTATCTGGCAAAGGCAACGATTGCTGTTGCCCCACTTTTGTACGGCGCGGGGATCCAAAACAAAGTCCTCGAAGCGATGGCGATGGCAACGCCGGTAGTTGCCTCGGCGCGGGCAGTGGCGGCGTTGTCCACACAACCGAATCATGATGTGCTGGTCGGTGATGACGCAGAAACCTTGGCGCAACACATTATTCGATTGTTGGCTGACGAGGAACTGAGGGAATGCCTTGGTAAAGAGGGGCGTTGTTACGTCGAGCGAAATCATGATTGGAATCAAATTGGCGCACAACTGGAGCAAGTGTATCGGCAGGTCATTACAGCCGAGTGACGGGGGGAGGTAACTCATGATTACAACAACTTCTGCAATGGGGTTGCAGGCGCGGAACGGCTTGAGGCGCGAGGAGCAATATCGTCTTTTTTTGGTCGCGCTTTTTGTTGCCGATGTGGTGATGTTGTTGGCGGCGTTTGTGGTTGCGTTCGTGGTTCGTTATTACACCAATTGGTCGATTTTGGTTGAAGATTCTGATCTGAGCCGAGAAGCGCATTTGTGGATTGCCGCCGTCCTTCTGCCTGTTTGGCTTTTGATCTTTGTTCTCTCGGATCTGTACAATCCCCATTATCTTTTTAGTAGCACGCAGGAATACAAAAAAGTGGCGAATGCTTGTTCGGTCGCATTCACCCTTGTCGTCGTTGTGACATTCCTGGTGCCTTATGTTCGTATATCGCGCGGCTGGATTGTTGTGGCTGTGGTGGCGGCAATCGTCTTTGTGGGGTTGGAACGTTTCTTGTTCCGACGACTTTCCTATTTCTTGCGTGAGCGAGGTTGGCTTACGGCGCGGACGCTCATCGTCGGCACGGACTCGGAAGCTCGCGCGATTGGCCAGCAATTGCTCACGTGGCGCGGGTGTGGCGCAGAGATTTTGGGATTTGTGGATAACATTATGCCGCCGGGCACCAAAGTCGAAGGGGATGTGCCGGTGCTGGCTCCACTGAACATGTTGCCAGAGCTAGTGGAAAAGTTGGATGTGGATGAATTGATCGTTTCGCCTTCGGCTATTTCGCGCGAAGATATCTTGTGGATTTTCCAGACCTTTGGGACATCGGACAAAGTTGAACTGCGTTTCTCGCCGGGTCTGTTTGAAATCTTTACTTCCGGCGTGAGCGTCAAAGAAATCGGCTCAGTTCCGTTGGTCAGTATGCGCAAAGTACGTTTGGATGCCATCGAGGGAACCATCAAAATGTTGAGCGATTATCTGCTCGCCAGTGTGGCGCTCATTTTGAACATCCCGATTCTGATTGCGGTGGCGATTGCCATCAAACTCGATTCGCCAGGTCCGATCTTCCATCGACGGCGTGTGTTGGGGCAAGGCGGCAAGGAATTTGATGCGCTCAAGTTTCGGACGATGTACGTGAACGGCGAGGAAATTTTAGCCAAGCACCCGGAATTGAAAGCGGAACTGGCGCGCAATCAGAAATTGAAGAACGACCCACGCATTACGCGGGTGGGCAATTTTTTGCGCAAATACAGTATCGATGAAATCCCTCAGCTAATCAATGTGTTAGCCGGGCAAATGAGTATTGTTGGCCCGCGGATGATTTCGCCGGAGGAGATGGAAAAGTATGGCAAATGGCGGTGGAATCTTCTCACGGTCAAACCGGGTATCACCGGGCTTTGGCAAATCAGCGGTCGCAGCGACGTTTCTTATGCTGAACGTGTCCGCCTCGATATGTACTATATTCGCAATTATACAATGTGGGCAGATTTGCGAATCATCTGGCGAACCATTCCGGTGGTTTTGGGCGGGAAGGGCGCCTACTAACTAATGGTGCTAATGCGATTCTTGAGTGAAGATCGAACTTTACTCCCCGAATCCGGCGACGATTCCTTGGCAATGAGCATCGCGCGCTAACGAGTTGCACAGGTGAGTTTATTTCTCCCTACTAGACTTGTGCGCGCGGCTGTGCTAGAATCGAACGCGTAAGTTTTTAGAAAGCGAGACTTATGGAACTAAAAAGATACCTTGCGGTCATTTGGAAGTGGTCATGGATGATCGCGTTATCGGTGGTGCTGGCGGCGGGATTTAGCTATATCGCTACTTCGCGTCAGCCCGGCATTTATCAGGCGTCAGCCCAGTTGATTGTGGGACAGAGTTATCGCAGCGTCAATCCCGATCCGCAGGATTTCCAAACCAGCACCGCGCTAGCGTTGACCTACATCCAAATTGCCAAAACTACGCCGGTGCTCCGAGGCACGTTGGATGCGCTGGGGTTGAAAATGTCGCCGGAGGATTTGCGCGGTAGATTTCGTGCCAGACTTATTCCCAATACACAGTTGATCGAACTGCTGGTCGACGACACAGATCCTGAACGCGCGCGCACGCTGGCAAACGAACTAGCTTATCAATTGACGCTTCAGGGACCCGCGGCGCAACAAGACGTTGGCCAACGTGAGTTTATTCAGCGTCAAGCCGATGACCTTCAGAAGAAAATCGAGGAAGCACAGAAAACCATTGCCGAACTGCGAAGCTCGATGCAGGTGAGTGTGGGCGCGCGTGATGTAGCGGCAAAGCAACAGCAAATTACATCGCTCGAATCTCAAATCAGTCAGTGGCAACAAAGTTATGCCGGGATGCTTCAATTGCTCGCGCCACGCTCGCCCAATTATCTGTCGATTGTCGAACCGGCGCAATTGCCTACGCGTCCCTACGCGCCCAACGTTATGATGAACGTTGTTCTGGCTGCCGCCATCGGCTTGGCACTCTCGGTTGGCACTGTGGTGTTGCTCGAATATTTTGACGATACGCTCAAACATGTGGACGATGTTTCCAACGTGCTTGCCTTACCGATCTTGGGCACGCTTGCCAAAGTTGGTAATGGCAGATTGGGATGGCGCGACCGGCTCAAGTTTTTGTTGCCCAAGACGGCAACTCCAGCCGACGATGAGACCGACGATATGGACGTGGTTCCCGAAAGCGTCAATGGTTCAAATGGCGCTGAACGTTCCTTCCCGCAGTTGGTGGCTTTATCTGCCTCTCGCTCCCCCGAAGCGGAAGCGTATCGCGTGCTTCGCACCAACATTCAGTACAATGGCGTTGACAAACCGATTCGGTCGCTTCTCATCACCAGTTCTGTGGCTGGAGAAGGCAAGAGTTTTACAGCGGCAAATCTTGCCGTTACGATGGCACACGCCGGCTTGCGGACGATTCTAATCGACGCGGATTTGCGCAGACCCAGCCAACATCGACTATTCAACTTAGCCAATGACGTGGGCTTGACCGATTGCTTAATATCACAAGCAAGACCATCAGAATTCTACCAGTCTACATCGGTGGAAAATCTTTTCGTTCTAACATCGGGCGCTCTGCCGCCGAATCCTGCCACCTTGCTGGGTTCGCAACGGATGCGGATGTTGATGCAACAACTCGAATCCGAATCGGAGGTTTTGATCTTTGACGGACCGCCTTGCCTGCCGGTTGCCGATGCCGCAATTCTGGCGAGTTTGGTCAATGGCGTCTTGTTGGTCGTGGATGTTAATCGTACCTCGCGTAAAGAAGCCCAGCGCGCGAAAGGTATTGTCAGCAAGGTCGGCGCGCAAATTCTGGGGGTCGCCGTCAATCGCGTTGCGCTTCAACACGATTATTATTATTACTATGAATATTCGCCGGCTGGCCAAAAGCAACGCAAGCGTACCGCTAAATCCAAATTGGAGTTGCGTTCCGCACAAGGCAAATGATACCCGGAACACTCCTGTGAGTTAGGAATTTTATGCCGCAACCCGAAACCATTCGACGAGTTTGTCCGCACCTCGGCTTGACGGGTGATCCGTCAAGCCACTATCGTGAACCCGATATCGCGCATTATTGTTACTCACCCAAAGAACCGGGCGCAATTCAAGAAGCGTATCAAGCAGCGGTCTGTTTTTCGTCCGAATTTCGCAACTGCGCTCGCTTTACCGAACAATCTCAGAATGTTGCGCCCATCCCTGCTGAAACCCAGCGCGCCCAAAATCGACGGAATCAATTGATCCTGCTTGGGTTATTGGCGCTTTTGCCCATTGTCGCACTCGTAGGCATCTTGGTAACGTTTCGATCACAACCAAGTTCAGTTGCGCTATCGGGTGAATCCCTAGCCACGCGGACTCGCACTGCGACTGTAACCAACACCATAGCGTTAACTCCTACACCCAACCCCAGCACAGCCCGCAGAAACGGATTTGCCACCGTCGAACCGTTAGTGATTCCTACTCCGCCATCGAACGGAGTTTTGTTTACCTTGTCGGCGGTGCCAGAACGAACCGGTTGGATGGCATCCAGCGATCAAACTCCGCGCTGGAACGAACGTGGCTTACTTGCCGGCTCATTGCAGACGCAAAACTATCTATCGATTGTTCAGTTCGATGTGAGTAGTCTGGCTCCCGGCTCGCAAATTCTGTTTGCGGTTATGGAAATCGCCGGCAGAGATGCCACGCGTTTAGGTAACGAGGGCGAGTGGAAATTTGAGTTGGTGGATAGTGCGCTAGCGCAAGGATGGGAAAACGCTTCCTTCAATCAAATTAACGATGCGCCGGCACTCGTGCAAATTGGATCGACTCTCACACCAACCCAGCTTGGCTCGGGCTATTCGAATCGATTCGAGTTTAATGCCGCCCAACAACGCTTGATTGAGAGTCAGCTGGAATATGGCACGCTCACCTTTCGGATTCGTGGACCATCGCGCGGAGATAATCTATTTACCTGGGCTTCCGGTGCCGGGACGCCCACGCTTTACATCGTTGCCGTACCCAGTCCATTTACCGTTGTTACCAACACGCCCACGCCGGGCAGTGTGCTAACCGCTGCGGCCGTGGCACGGACTGCCACGGATGCCGCAACTCGTTTTGGCACACCGACACGAATGGGACGCGTGGCGACCGCAACGCCAGATGCCGGGGTTGCCTACGTAACTCCCATTCCCACACCAGCCAATACTGCTACCGCCCAATTTCTTTCGAATTACGCGACAGCCGTTGCCTTGACCACCGGCACTTTTACCCCGACTCCCTTGACGAATCGGATTGCCACGCCGACGATTACGCCGGTAATGATTTTAGCCGATCGACTAGTTTTGGTACCAACGCCATCCCCAACGCTTGCGCCGATTGGTTTTTTAACTATTCAAGTGCCTGACGAAATAAAAGGCAAGATTGTTGCCTTATCAAATCGTTACGTGGTAGCAGCCCAAATGATTCCAACTCCGGCGGTGGGAGACAGCGGAACCGCTCAAGATCGTTACCGATTTGGCGCAAACGCACCAATTGTTATCGACCCGGCAGATGGTAGCGTGTTGGGTATCTTGACGAGCGAAGAATTGTATCAAGCGGCGGTGTGGCGCGAGACATACTCGCCGAGCCGGCAACAGTTTGCGTACGTTTCGGCGGGGTCGGGAACGATTTCCCAAATTTGGATTTACGATTTTGTGTATAATCGACACACACGCATCACCGACCTCCAACGTAGCATTTATAATGCGGCAGTAATCCTGGCGGCTTATTCGCCGGCGTGGTCTCCCGATGGTCGTTATATTGCCTATGTCTCGAATGAGAACGGCAATGACGATATTTTCGTGTACGACTTTCAAGCCCAGAAATCGACGCGTCTGACGACGAGCAGTTTTTACTGGAACAAGCATCCCTCGTGGTCGCCGGACGGCAAAAAGATTGTCTTCTGGTCGAATCGCACCGGCAGACCGCAGATTTGGGTTATGGATGCGGACGGCAAAAACCCCACGAATCTAAGTAATAGTCTGTACAACGATATCAATCCTATTTGGATCAAATAACCCTGTATCATTTTGGGAAGGAGAGGTGAGTGGATTTATCAATCATCGTACCCTGTTATAACGAAGCCGAGAACGTCCCCAAGCTCCGCGAGCAATTATTCCCCGTCGTCAACAACCTTGCCCAAACCCGCACCGTCGAAGTAATTTTTGTCGACGATGGCAGTCGAGATGAAACGTGGCTTGCGCTCAACAATGAATTCGCAAATTATTCTGCGCTGAATGTCCAAGTGCGTTTGGTCAAGCATGCGGTCAATCAAGGTTTAGGTGCGGCAATTCGCACCGGCTTTGGTGCGGCGCGCGGCGCGTTGATCGTTACGACAGACAGTGACGGCACTTATCGATTCTCGACAATCCCCGAGCTATTAGCTTATCTAAAACCCGGCGTGTCAATCGTGACGGCATCGCCGTATCACCCGGCGGGTGGCGTTGAAGGCGTGCCGGCGTGGCGGCTCTTTTTCAGTCGCGGTTCGTCGCTCATCTATCGCCTCATCGTAAATTGGAACATCAACACCTATACCTGTTTGTACCGGGCTTATCGACGCGAAGTGATCGAGCGCGTGCCCTTCCAATCGAATGGATTTTTGGCTGGCACCGAGTTGATGGTGAATGCAATGTTGATGGGCTATCGAGTTGCCGAATATCCTGCTGTATTACACTCCCGACTGCACGGAGTATCGAAAGCCAAAATCACTAGAACGATTCTCGCTCATCTCCGTTACCAATTCGATGTCTTGTTGCGCCGCTTGAAACTCAAGCCACAGGTTGCGCCGCGCACGACGCCGGGATGACACCATGAAAATTATCTCGATTGTTGGCGCGCGCCCGGAATTTGTTCAAGCCGCGCCGGTCAGCCGCGCTCTTCGGCAATCCCATCACGAAATCCTGGTTCACACCGGTCAACATTACGATTACCAAATGTCGCAGGCATTCTTCGATGAATTGGGAATTCCGGCGCCCGATTACAATCTCGAAGTGGGATCGGGGTTGCAAGGCAAACAGACCGGCGAAATCCTTGCGCGTCTTGAAGCGGTAATCCAAAAAGAATCCCCCGACCTTGTGATATTGCGTGGCGATACGAATTCGACGTTGGCGGGCGCGCTCGTGGCAAGCAAATTGCACATTCCCGCCGCGCACATCGAAGCGGGCGAGCGCAGTTTTGATCGGCGAATGCCGGAAGAAGTGAACCGGATTGTTGCGGACGCGCTTGCCGATTTGCATTTTTGTGTCAGCGAAAAAGGCGTGCGTCAGCTTGCCGTCGAAGGCGTTACGCAAACCGCGCATTGGGTTGGCGATGTGATGCTGGATGCGATGATGCAAAATCGTGCGCTAGCGCACCGCAAAGCCAGAGATATTTTTGCGCGCCTGAAGATCACGCCGCATCAGTACGCGCTCGTGACCGTGCATCGCGCCGCGAACACGGATGATCCCGTTCGACTCGGCAAAATCGTCGAGGCGTTAAATCGTGTAAGCGAGCCAGTTGTGTTTCCGGTTCATCCGCGCACACGCCAAGCGTTAGCGACTCTTGGCGCATCGTTTGCGAATCACGTGCAGGTGTGTGACCCGGTGAGTTATTTTGAAATGATGGTGCTGGAAGAAAGCGCACGCCTCATCGCCACCGATTCGGGCGGGGTTCAACGCGAGGCGTACTTTTTTAAGGTGCCGTGTCTCACGTTGCGCGACGAAACGGAATGGACGGAAACAGTCGCGGCAGGATGGAATCACTTGGTTGGCGTCGAACCGGCGCGGGTGCTGGAAGCGTGGAGCAATTCGCTTCCGCCGCGTGAACATCCACCCTTGTTTGGCGATGGTACGGCGTCGCAAAAAATTGTGGCGGTGCTAGAGCGCGTGAATTTTCGGTATGGTATTGGCGATGCGCAACGACGCGCGAACAGTCCAATTGTAGCATTATTGAAATCGAGGAGCGTCAGTTGAGCATCGGAATCATTGGTGGCGGAATTATGGGGATCACGCTGGGATATTTTCTGGCGCGGCGTGGTGTGCCCGTTGAAATATTCGAAGCCTCGCCGGTTTTAGGCGGCTTGGCAGGCCCGCTCGTGCTAGAAGATGGCACTGCGGTCGATCGTTTTTATCACGCGATTCTTTCGAGCGACAGTCATTTGCGCGAACTGTGCAACGAACTTGGCATCGCGGATCAGTTGCGTTTCCGCGAAACGCGCACCGGGTTTTTCCATCAAGGCAAAATTTACTCGATGAATAATATCGTCGAGTTTTTGTTCTTCCCGCCGCTGGGTTGGATCGATCGCTTCCGGCTTGGTTTGAATGTGGCGTACGCGCAAGTGATTCGCGATTGGCATTCGCTGGAAAGTATCGGTGTGGAAGATTGGCTGGTGCGCTGGAGTGGCCGCCACACGTTCGAAAATATCTGGAAGCCGATGCTGAAAGCCAAGTTCGATGGTGGTTTCAGCGATACGCCGGCGACGTACATTTGGGCGCGGATGGTGCGCACGCGTTCGACGCGCAGCGGCGCAAATCAAAAAGAAATGTCCGGTCATTTGATTGGCGGGTACGCTACGCTGATGAAAGCGATGGCGGAAAAAATTCTTGCCGCCGGTGGCAAGATTCATTTACGGACGCCGGTACAACAAATCATCATCGATGGAAATGCCGCGCGCGGAATTCGCGTGGGCGATACGTTGCAAGAGTTTGACGGAATCGTTTGTACGATGCAAGCACCAGTCTTTCGCCGCTTGATTCCAAACGCAACACAAGACTATCACGAATTTCTTGGCAAGACCGAGTATCTTGGAATCGTCTGTCCTTTGATGGTGTTGGATCGTCCGCTGACCGGTTACTGGACATTGAACATCACTGATGATAGAATCCCGTTCACCGGTGTGATCGAGACGACGGCATATATCGATCCACAGTACGTCGGCGGGCATCACTTGGTCTACTTGCCCAAATACACTGCGCCGGACAGCGAGTGGCAGAAAAAATCGGATGATGAAATCCGGGCGATTTGGCTGGAGAATTTGCGTAAAATGTTTCCCGATTTCGATCCGCAAGCGATTCGATATTTTCTCGTACATCGTGAACGATACGTCGAGCCGTTGCACGGCTTGAACGCGGCGCACTTGATTCCATCAATCCAAACGCCGATAGAAAATCTATTTCTTGCGACGACGGCGCAGATTTATCCGGCGCTGACCAATGGCGAGTCGGTGACGCGTCATGCGCGGTCGGCATCCCAGATCATTCTCGATGCCAGTCCTGCATTGGCACAATTATCAATCTCGTAGAGTGCCTTCTTTGACCATATGCACCACCCCTCTACCATACTGAAAGGATCGGTGAGCGATGTTCTTCTCAGGAGTGCGCTTCTGGCTCCGGGTTGTTTCTGTTCTCGTCATACTCGGTTGGTTAGCCATGTTTGCATCTGTCAGTCAAGCACAGAGCGTAGGTTTCTCTCTGCGGTTCTACGGGCACGGCGTCAATGATATTGACAGGGTCAAGATTCCGCTGGATAATCCGGCACGCCCAGTGGATGTAGGCGCGACTGATTTCACGTTTGAGTTTTGGCTGAAGGCGAATGCCGGTGAAAATACCGGCGTTGCGTCGTGTAACCAAAACGGCGGTTGGATCACGGCAAATATCATTTTTGATCGAGATGTCTATGGTGCGGGCGATTATGGCGATTATGGGATCGCGTTGAGCAATGGTCGAATTGCATTCGGCGTGAGTGCCGGCTCAACGGGCACGACGTTGTGTGGTGCGACAAGCGTGGCGAATGGCGCGTGGCATCACATCGCCGTAACACGCGATCGCAACAATGGAACTATGCAAGTCTTTGTGGATGGACAACTGGACGGGCAGGCGAACGGACCCGCCGGCGACTTGAGTTATCGTGACGGGCGCACGACGAGTTATCCAAACAGCGATCCATTTCTGGTCATCGGCGCGGAGAAGCATGATGCGGGGTCGCAATACCCCTCTTACAATGGGTTGATTGATGAAGTTCGCGTGTCCAATATCTTGCGGTATACCTCAAACTTTACGCGACCGTCTGCGCCGTTCACAACGGATGCGAACACCGTGGCGTTGTATCATTTTGACGAAGGACCGGCGGGCGCGTGTACCGGCACCGTGATTGATTCATCCGGCGCGAGTGGGGGTCCCAGTAACGGCACGTGTAACTATGGCGGAAGCGAGCCGGCGGGTCCGGTGTATTCCACTGACCATCCATTTCCTCCACCCACTAGTGTTAGATTGACCGACTTGCGTGTGGTTAATACTTTCAATCGTTGGTGGTTAATTGGCTGCAGCATTTTGGGCGCAAGCGTGATTGTTGTTTTTAGGTTTTTCCGACGTCTGAAATGAATGATTGTTATAAAGGATGTGTGTTATGAGTGCGCGACGCACATTGGTTATATTTCTCCCGCTGACAATCTTGATGATTTCATTGTTTTCTTCCGCCGCGTCTCCGCGCGCAACTCTGGCGCAAGGCGGTAATTTGTCGCTGCGATTCTACGGGCATGGCGTCAATGATATTGACCGGGTGAAAATTCGGATTGACGCACCGGCACGCCCAATTGATGTGGGGGCAGATTTTACTTTTGAATTTTGGATGAAAGCGAATCTTGGCGAAAATACCGGTGCTGCCTCGTGTAATCAGAACGATGGCTGGATCACTGCAAACATTATCTTTGATCGCGATATCTTCGGGAACGGCGATTACGGAGACTATGGTATTGCATTGAGCAATGGGCGGATTGCCTTTGGGGTCAACAATGGTTCGGCGGGGACGACGCTGTGTGGGGCGACGAATGTAGCGGATGGAGTCTGGCACCATATCGCGTTGACCCGCAATTCGGCGAATGGGCAGTTGCAGATTTTTGTGGATGGTACTTTAGATGGACAGGTTACCAGCGTGCTAGGTAATTTGAGTTATCGTGACGGGCGCACGACGAGTTATCCAAACAGCGATCCGTTTCTGGTCATTGGCGCGGAGAAGCATGATGCAGGGTCGCAATACCCCTCTTACAATGGGTTGATTGATGAAGTTCGCGTGTCCAATATCTTGCGGTATACCTCAAACTTTACGCGACCGTCTGTGCCGTTCACGACGGATGCGAACACCGTGGCGTTGTATCATTTTGACGAAGGACCGGCGGGCGCGTGCACCGGTACGGTGCTAGATTCGTCCAGTGCCAGCGGCGGACCGAGCAATGGCGAATGCAAGTACGGCGGCTCGGCGCCAGCGGGACCTGTTTACACCACTGACACGCCGTTTTCCGGCGCGTCGCCGACCAATACTTTTACCCCAACGAGTACGTTGACGAATACACCTACGGGCACATTAACCAACACCCCGACCAGCACATCGACCAACACGCCAACCAACACACCGACCCCAACGCCTACTGCAACGCCGGGCCCCCCTCCGCCGCCCCCCAATAATCCCATCTACCTTCCTTTCATTTTCAGATCAGGATGGTTGATTCTGTTCTTTATCGGTGCGCTTGCGCTCGGTACGCTGTACATGTTTTATCGCCGAGTGGCTAGGTGAAATCTCCAATTCTCGACACATCATCCATGCACGGAATTTCACGCCGTCAGTTTCTTAAACTCGCTGGGATTGCCGGCGTCATCACAGTTCCGGTTGCGCTGGGGTATCGTTGGTTCGCAGACGATTCCGAGAATTTGCCGCCCACGCAATCACCGTACGTAACCGATCCAAGTTGGTCGACGACCACACCCGCGCCGATTCTGCTGGCAATCAATGAGCGTTCCGATAATCCATTTGGTGCATATCTCGCAGAAATTCTGCGCGCCGAAGGTTTGAACTGTTTTCGAACAATTCGACTTTCCGCGCTCGATGCCGCGACACTTGGTACATTTGCAATCGTGCTTTTGAGCGATGGTGTGTTAACTCGCGCCGAGAGTGAAATGTTCAGTGCGTACGTTGCCGGCGGCGGCAAGCTGATCGCGATGCGCCCCGAAGCCAGTGCGTTATTTGGCATTGAATCGATGAGTGGGACGGCGGCAAGTTCCAATATCAAAATCGAATCGCGCTTTGCCGGTTTGGTAAATTCGCCTCTCCAAATTCACGCTTCGGCGAAGATTTATCGAACGGCGGGCGCACAAATAGTTGCCTGGTTGACCAATGAAAGCGGAACGCAAACCGATTCGCCCGCTGTAACATTGCATCGATTTGGAAAAGGGCAGGCGGCGGCTTGGTCATTTGACCTGGCGCGCAGCATTGCGTACGCGCGGCAAGGCAATCCGGCGTGGGCAAATCAGGAACGCGATGGCAGAGAAGGCATTCGCGCCGTCGATGCGTTCGTCGATTGGATCGATTTGAATCGGATTCAGATTCCGCAAGCGGACGAGCAGATGCGATTATTGAGCCGGCTGATCGGCGTGATGTTGGCGGACACGATGCCGCTACCGCGTTTGTGGTATTTGCCAAACGGTGCCGATTGTTTGCTCATCGTGACCGGCGACGCGCATCAAGCGCCTGGCGAAATCATCGAGCAAGTGTTATTGCGCGTCGAACGATACGGCGGTCGAATGTCGGTATATTACACGCCGGCTTTGTGGAGCGGGTGGCGGCGCGCGGTGTTCAAAGCCGGCGGCGCGGACGCACTGGCGCTGGTCGGCGGTCGATGGATCGAGCCGACACCAACTCAGGTCGCGCAATGGCGCGCGCGTGGCCACGAGTTTGGTTTTCATCCGTACGTCGAAGAAGGATTGGAGAGCGGTTATTGTCGCTATTGGCAAGAGTTTGTAGCGCACGGTTACCAACCGGTTTCGCCGACCGTGCGCACACATCGCATTTTGTGGACGGGCTGGGTCGAAACCGCGCGCGCGCAAGCACAGCTGGGTCTGCGGATGAATTTGGATTTTTATCATTATGGCACGGCTTTTCGCCGAACGTCGGGTGATTGGGCGTACGGCTATTTTTCCGGCACTGGCTTGCCAATGAAATTCATTGATGAGCAAGGGCGGATTCTGAACATTTATCAACAGGCGACGCAATTGGTCGATGAACATTTTTTCAAAATGACGTGGGGCGGTGGCTGGGCAAATTTGAACGGCGAGTCTGCGATTGCAATCTCGAAAGAAATTATCGATGCGAGTTTGCGCGGCGCGACTGCCGCGGTGGGGATGCAATCGCATATCGATCCTTTTGCGGCGGGTGGTGAATTTGCGACAAACGCGATGACGTGGCTCGATGGTACACTTGCTTACGCCGCCGCGAAAAATGTTCCGATCTGGAGTGCGGAACGCTGGGCGAATTTTAGCGATCTGCGTCACGATGCCGCGTTTGAAAATGTTCACTGGGATTCGACGGCACGCCAATTGTCGATACGATTGTCCAGTCACGGCGCGCAAGATGCGACGATGGATGTGATGATACCGTCGCAGTTCAACCACACACGTGTAACGCAACTTCAAGTCGATGGGCAAACTGCGACGCCACGTGTCCGCAAAATCGGCACCGAAGAATTTGTGTGTGTCGCGGTGCCGGTGGGGTCTCGTTCGATTATCGCAACTTTCGGATGAGTCGTATTTTTTTGCTTTGGTTAGGTGTCTTATTCTTGGTAGGTGGCTCGAGTGCGTGTGATGCTCAACCAACCTTGACGGTTCCTCCAGTCTCTCCTTCGATTGAACGGCCAGATATTCGTCTCATTCCCTTTGATGCCTCGAAACAACTGGTAACTTTTCAGAGTCGAGACGGGACTTGGCTTGCCGGGCAATTCGACCTGCCCCCCGGCTTGACATCACCACCACTTGTATTTATTATCCATCATAGCGGCGCGGTTGATCGCGATTCCTATCAATATCTTGCGGCGCGGCTTGTTCCGGCGGGGTATGCTGTTTTCCGTTTCGATAAGCGCGGCACCGGCAAAAGTCAAGGTGCGTACGGCTGTTGTGAAGATGACGATGCGTTGGCGGCATATCGCGCGGCGGTGACTGACGCGGCTAAACGGGTCTTTATTATTGCGCAAAGCATCGGCACAAAAATTCTTGCCAATCGCTGGAAAGAGTTTGAACAGATTCGCCATCCCGATGGAGTGGTGTTATTATCGAATCTGCTCGAACGCCAAGAAATCGTTACGATCGATGCACCCATTCACATCATCCTCTCGGATAGTGAATCAAGAATTGACGCCATCGGTGAGGGTGCGGTAAATGCGCATCGGATTGCTCAACCAAAGTACAGTGCTAGTTTTCAAGTGATTCCAAACACAGAACATACCTTGTTCGATATTTCGACTGGACCGATAGATTGGACGGATCCAAATTGGACCTTGCGTTTTCACCCCGAAGCATGGCAAGGTTTAATAAATTGGCTGAATGGTCAACGCTGATCGATATGATTGAGAAATGCTGTGTCGTCGATTGAAAGGATGTGAAGAATGAACGAACAAAATTATTACCCGCCTCAACAATCAGCGCTTGGTCGAATCATTTCATTGTGGATGCTCCAAGTCGCATTACTTGTTTTGGCGAGTCTTGTTTTAGAGATATGTGTGCAATCGCCGCGACCGGCGGTTGCACAAGGCAATTTGTACACCGTTACGCATACTTTGGTTAATGACTGGTCGCGAATTTGCGCTGGAATCACCAATACAGTCGTGGCAAATACGGCGAATGGCGAACTGCGGCTAGCGGCAACGGTAGAAGATTATTTTGATGGAACAACACTTGATGCGACGCGGTGGTATACTAATATTTCTAACTCCTCCGCTGGCGGCACTCCGGTAATAACTGTTGGCGGCGGCTTACTCACGGTGGATGGGATGTACTTGTTATCGACTGCCGGGATTACTGGATTACCACGTTTCTTCGAAGCACAGGCGCGCTTTATTCAACAAGCCGGTACATCAGGACGCCCAGATGTGGGCTATTGGCGTCATCCAACTTTAGGCCCACTCTATGATCCGGATATCAACGCTGGTAGTTCACGTGTGTTTATCATGGGGGATACTGGAGGAGTTGGTCAGGGTGCGTCTGATCTGCTTACCGGGGCGCGGAGTGGTACAACGCTTATCTTAAACGACATTGAAACTGATCCTGATCTAAATCAATTTCACTTTTGGCGAATCGAATGGGAAAATACTCAAGCACGCTACTATTTCAATACCATTCTGACCGATACCATGAGTATTACCACCAGTCCGATTACTGGATGGGTATTCCTATATCATCAAAATCCAAGTAGCGTACCGTCTTATAATTCAACTCCAATGACTGTCGATTGGGTGCGTGGCGGTCAGTATCCATCCAGCGGTACTTACGTCTCCTGCGCCATCGATGGGTGGGGTGGAAATTGGAATTCGATGTTCTGGAATTCAACCATCCCCGGCAACACCGATCTTGGCGTTCGCACACGCGCATCATCTGACGGTGTGAATTGGGGGGCGTGGTCTCCCGTTACCACTACTAATCCCTTCAGCATCACCACCGATGGTCGCTATTTGCAGTACGAAGTCCAAATGACTTCTTCGAATCCAATGTTCTCACCGGAGATGCAGTCGATCTCGATGACAAGCGTCTTGGGTCCGTCGGCAGTCCGCCTCAACAATTTCCAAACGCGCCCAGAACCGATGGCTTGGCAATGGTTAGCCGTGCTGGCGGCAGGCGCAATGTTTATGGGTGGCCTGGGCTTGCGGATGCTGCGCCGCTAAGTTGAATCCGAATCTTTACTTTTGGCGATCACTTGAGAATTCGCATTGCGCTTGACGCTGCGCTTGCCGATCTGTATGGTCCCGAAATTCATTGGACTTGGCGAGTCATTCTCTCCACGATTGGAATTGCTTGGGAACAAGTCCCATTGACCCAGCCGTGCGACATTGCCTTTGTCAGTAATCCGGCGATTGTCCCTCAAGCATCATTTTGTATCAAGGCAAGCCCGGATAGATGGGCGAATCCCACGAAATTTCGCTTCCAATCAATTTCGGGCGCTGACGATTTATCTTTTCCAATTTATCAACACGACTCGGCTGATTCGGCGATCTATCAAACATCTTCCGGCCAGTGGATCTGCAACCGCGATGTCGTGTTCGATCTGTTCTGGCTTGCCACCGGGCAAGAAGAACGTTACCTGACCCAAGACAAACACGGTTTCTTCGATCTAACTTCCACACTTGTCTTCAAGTACAACTTGTTACAACAGGCGCTCGGTTCATCGATTATTCAATCAATTGCAACTTGGTTGGAGCGCTTGGGCTTTCACCCGACTTTTCCCCGCTGGCACGCCGGCAAATCTGCCGCCGCTTGCATCGGACACGATGTCGATTACCCGGAAGTCATTCGCTGGTTGGAACCGGTGCGCATCCTTCGACGGCGTGGCTTGGCAGGACTCGATCTCGCGTGGCAAGTTTTGGCGGGCAAGCGCCATCATTGGCAATTTCTGGCGTGGGCGGAAATGGAAAAGCAATTACAGACCCGCTCCGCCTTTTACTTTGTTGCGCGGTACGGTTCGTTGATGCAGTACGCCGCCGGCGTGCCAGATCCATTTTACGATGTAACATCAAAACGGTTTCGCGAACTTTTTTCCATTCTTTTGGACGACGGTTTTGAAATCGGGATGCAGGCAAGTTATCTAGCGTACACCAGTTGTGAAAAATTCCGAGCCGAGAAACAGAAAATCGAAGAGGTGAGCAGAACCGAGGTGGCGGGAAATCGTCATCATTACTGGCATCTTAATCCCCGCGATGTTGAAGAAACCTTGTGGATTCACGAGCAACTCGGCTTGCGGTACGATGCCTCGCTGACGCACGATCACTATTTAGGTTGGCGGCGTGGATTGCTGCACCCGTATTTTCCATTTCATCAGCAACAGCGGCGCGAGTTGAAAACACTTCAGATTCCGACCGGCTGGATGGATGATCAGTTGTTTGGACAAAAACATCTGAACCCGGGCGAGCGGATGGAATTATTGCACACTCTGGCAAACCGGGTTGCCGCGCTTGGCGGCTGTTTAATGATCGATGTGCACGATTATGTCTTTGATGATCGATTGTTTCCGGGTTGGGCGCGGACTCTGCGCGAATTGTGGGAACATCTCTTGCATCGTGGCGACTTTTGGTTTGCGACACCGGCGCAAGTCGCCCAATCTTGGAGTGATCGCTATTTACATCTCGTCCGTTCCAGTCACGGGCTGGATCAAGGACTGCCGTGAAAACTATTTTGCTCGGGTTGATTTTTATCGCGCCCCCCTTTTTAAAAAAAATTTTGCTTCGTGGATTTTGCCACGCCAAGATTGGTCGCCACGCGGAAATCGGGTGGCTCTCGAGTGTCGTTGCGCGCAATATCGAATTGGGCGAATTTAGTGTGGTGCGTCCGTTGACGATTATTCAATTGAAGGGTGATTTCAAACTTGGCGCAAACAGTGAGATCAGTAGTTTCAGTTTGATCTACGGCTCATCGTCGCTTTGCATTGGCGAAAATAGTTACATCGGTCCGCAAGCGATGATCAACGTTGAAGAGCCGGTGCAACTGGGAAACGGCTCGGCGCTGGGTCCGCGCAGTATGGTGTTTACGCACGGATCGTTCTTGCCTTACACGCAAGGATATTGGGCGCGTCGTGCCGGCGTGACGCTGGGCAATCAAGTGTGGTGCGCCGCCGGCGTGTTTATCCAACCGGGCATCGAGATCGGCGATGACACTTTTGTCAATTCAATGTCGATGGTGACGCAATCGATTCCGGCTGGCTCGGTGGTGGAAGGAAATCCGGCGCGGGTGGTTACCACCATGGAACGCGTCAAACGTAAGATGACCCCCGCGCGGGTCGATGCGGCGCTTGTCCAGATTCTCAATGATTTCGCCGAAATCGGTTTGCGCCGCGAGTTAGGCATTCAAAACATCGAGACGCATCAGGCTTGTTTACGCTTTCAATGGCGCGGACGAATGTACGAACTTGCCGTGATTCGCTCGGATGATTTTGCGATTATTCGTCCAAATTCAAATGTGCAACAGATTTTTCTCGTCAACCGACCAAACTGGATTCCGCCGGCTGGCGCGACCATTTTTGATTTGACCACCCAGCAAACATCTTTTCGCGCCGATGTGATTCATACCGCGTTGCGTTTGTTTATGCAACGATATTTCGGTGTGCGATTTCAAGACGCCTAAATGACCACCGATAGTTTGACCGCAACCTCCGTCATCCAATCGTCTGCACGCGTACTTGAAACCGGCGCATCGCGCATTCTCGCCATCGATGCGTTACGCGGGATCGCGTTGATCGTGATGGCACTCGATCATGCGGCGTGGTTTGCCGGCGTTAGTTTGCAGGCGGAGACGTACGGTGGTCAGCCGGCAATGCTGGACACACCTGCGCATTGGATTTCCGGTTTGATGACGAATATCGCCGCGCCTACCTTTTGGTTATTGAGCGGATTCAGCATCGCGTTACTTGTGGCGTCGCGGCGCAAGAATGGCGAGTCGGAATGGGCGATTACCAAATTCTTGCTGATTCGCGCCAGTGTCATCATCTTGCTCGATTTGACGATCTGCCAATTTGCCTGGACCGGTAATGGACCGTACACCCATATCCTCTTGAGTATCGGGCTTGGACTGATCGTGTTGAGCGTCGCACGACTGTTACCGGTGTTTCTATTTGCTGGGCTAATGTTTGTCCTGTTGCTCGGTTATCAACTGTATCTTCCATTCGCGCCGGTTGCGCTGACACAAACGAACGATTTTTGGGGCGCGCTCTTTTTTAGCTACAGCACAAAAACGAATCCGGCAGTGGAGTATTCATTGCTGGGATGGCCCGTGTTAATGGGGCTAGGTTATGTGTTTGGGACGCAAATTCATTTGCCGATTATGCGCCGCGCGCGATTCTGGGTGATTGTGGGTACAAGTTTACTCGTGCTCTGGTTCGTATTGCGCGCGCTGGGCAAGTTTGGTGATCTGGTTCCATTCACACCCGGCATCGAATGGTATCGCTTTTTCATTTTGGGCAAACAACCACCGACCCTCACATTTTTCGCGTTTAACCTCGGCATCGCAATGTTGATCTTGGCCTTCCTTTATGCGCGCGGAGATGGGCTCATTCGATTTCCGGCGCAATGGCTTGTGGTTATCGGCCAAGTGTCCTTGTTCTTTTTTGTCACTCATATCATTGTGTATGCCGCATTGAGTAAATTATTCGGCATCATTCCTTTGTCGATTCCGGGCATGATACGCGCGTACTCGTTGTGGCTCGCTGGATTAATTGTGTTATTCCCACTCGCACGCGCGTATAGATTTTTGCGTAAAGCGCATCCGCAAAGTGTGCTACGGTATTTATAAGTATTCTCTATTATGGCTTGTTTGAACATACCCCCCAAATGGGGGATAGACGTTTTTGCCAATTGAAGGCACAATTGTGCTGGAGCAAAGAGGCTTTCCTTCACAGTGATTGGTGGATCTAGAAATGTGAGGAGGCACATGCCAGCACGTTCAAAAGTCAATTTGGTTGCAAGTGTTTTCGCTTTTACCTTGACACTTTGGATCGCAATTGCTTTCGTTACCCAGTCCTTTCCCTTTAACCCCCACGTCGTCGCCGCAAGTTTTCTTCCAAATCCTGCAAACTCAAATTATGGGCAATTACCTCCTGCGCCTCAAGTCGCAGATAGTGTATATTTGCCTTTAATTCTGCGCTCGCCTACGCCGGTACCTACTCCAACTCCCGTGTACGTACCGACCGGTGAGTGGACGCAACATGCCCACGATGCACAACGGACTAGTTTTACTGACCAAGTGGTGGCAACGCCTTGGCGCTGGAAATGGGCGTGGAATGGTCCCGATGCATCTGGGGGGATCAGCGTGGGTAAAACCGGATTGCCACGCAACAGCCAGCCGGTGACTGGCGGAGGCCGTGTCTATATCGCCGCCGGCAGTCGCGGGGTGTATGCGCTCAATAACACCAATGGTTCTGTAGCGTGGAATCGTAGTCCGGGAGGGAATATCAATTCCACTCCCGCTTACGACAGTCAAACTCAGGCACTGTTCGTTGTGTCTAGCAACGGAACATTGTACAAACTGGATGCGGCGACAGGGAATACACTGGGACAATTTGCATCTGGCGCATCCAGCACCTTGCCGCTTCCGCCAGCCGTGATCAGTGATCGCGTTTTCTTCTCGATGGGGAATCGAGTTTACGCGATCAATAAATCGACGATGGCGCAGATTTGGGCGTATGAGGCGGGTTCGCCAGTGCATACGCCGCCGGCATATTCGCCTTCGCGTAATCGAGTAATCGCAGTATCGCAGGATTTGTACGTTCACGCGATTAATAACAGTAACGGTACGCGCGCGTGGCGCGTGAAACCTACCACTCGCACCGGCGGCGATCCGGGATCATCGAACACTAGCTTGGCGGAAGCTTTCTATGGCTGGCCTGTGATCGCTGAAGTGCATGGTTACGTTCTCGTCAAATACCGTCTGGATTGGCAAGCGTTGTGGGGAATTTGGAGTCCTTGGCCCAGTAATAATTCCACAATGCGCTCGATGCTCCAAGCGAATCCCGCGTATCAGGCGCTGTTAGCATTAGATTTAGACGATGGCGCGGTACCGTTTATTGCCAACGTTGGACATGGTGGTTATGGAGATGGTGGCTATCTGCCAATGGGACCACAACCGGTCGTCAAACGATTTGCGAATGGACAAGAAGTTGCGTATGTTGTGATGCGCGGGTCTCCTTGTGATGCGAGTCCGTGCGATGGTCGCTGGGATTCGCATTTGGGCGAAATGCTTTTGGATAACACGACTGTCTCGGGCTATCAAGCCGGCGATGTTCGCTTTATGCGCAACACATTTTTTCCATCGGATGAACAAGTGAATATCAGTATGTCCGGGGATATGATTTTCGGCGGCCATTGGGCTTTCGGTCTGGCGCATCAAATCACGGATCGATCAGCTGCCAAGGGCACTGGGACGAATCCAATTGCTACTATTGATCTGCCTCACATCTCTGTTTCAGATAATCATGCGCCATTTAGTGCGTCACACTATTTTTCTGATCGATTGTGTGCTGAGAATTGTGCGCGTGTATATCCACCCGGCTTTTATATCTATTATACCTCTGCCGCAATCTATGACCAATATTGGTCAGAGTATGCTAGCTGGGTGGTGAGTAATAACACAATTTTCTTTGTCAGCACGGATGGCGCTGTCGTAGCACTTGAAAACGGCAATCCAACTGCTGCCCCTGTCCGGGACTCGGTTGCCAGCATCAGTATCTCATCTAACCAGCCAATATCATCACCGATATTGACAACCAATGACGCAATCGACGTTGATAGAGTTGTACCATACACGCAAGCCAGCGATTACGCAGGCAAAACGGTTACGGTTGAGGGCACAATCAAATTTTTGTTCAATAACTATCTTGCTGTCTATCTTGGCTTTGAAAATCCTCATCAAGGTGCGTTCAAAGTACGTATCTTGAAAGAAAATTGGGGAAATTTTGGTTCTCCGCCAGAGACCGTCTATCGGTTAGGGCAACGCATTCGCGTGACCGGCACCATTACGTGGTATCAAGGTGATCCGGTGATCTATGTGAGCCAGCCCTCAGCGATCAGGGATGCAGGACCATAGTCATACAAAATCTATGATTGGATGAAAGACGCAAGTCAGTCTATCTGAACTTGCGTCTTGTTTGTGTTCGTCAGCAGAAACGCTCAAATGACGGACGAAGTGTTTCTCCAATTGGCAAATCCTACCTATGAACCACAAGTCGTTTTCCGAACCTTGAGATTCGTTTTGCAGGTGCTATTGCATAATCCCATCCTCTGCAGTATACTTGCACTACAGATATTCATGGTCAATGGATTTTCTCTTGGGTAGTATTTGTAAGACAAATACGGCGTCAGTTTTGGCAAATAAATGCATGTGTATTTTTGTCTAGTATACTGCTATCTTTTTAACGAGATGTTTCCAATCACCATCTAGTGAGCCAGAAGGTGAGGTATTCATTTGTGAGTTTATCTTCACTGTTGGATAATTCTTAGGAGATTGAAAAATGACTTTCTTGCAACGTATTTGGAGTAAATGGAAGCAGTTTGGTCGCTGGATGGGTGACAATGTGGCACGAGGTGTATTTACGCTCTTTTATTTTATCATTGCCTTGCCGTTTGGGCTGATAGCAAAATTGGGTTCAGATTTTTCCAGGAAAAAAAGTCCTACTTGGTTACCGAGGGTCGAGAGCGACAACTCGCTCGAGGCAGCGCGGAGGCTATTCTAATGTATATCTTGGGAATCTCTTGCTACTACCATGATGCCGCCGCCGCTTTGCTGAACGATGGCGTGTTAGTTGCTGCAGCCGAAGAAGAGCGTTTTACACGCAAAAAACACGATTACGCTTTTCCCGAACAAGCCATCAATTTTTGTTTGCGCCAAGCCGGGATTCGGAGCGAGGATTTGGATTATGTGGTTTTCTATGAAAAACCACTAGTCAAATTTGAACGAATATTGATGACAACCTTGGGGATGTATCCCAAGGCGTGGCGTGTTTTTCGCGAAGCAATGATCACCTGGTTTAGCGAAAAGCTGTGGCTCAAGGGCTTGATTATTCGCAAGTTACGCTTGCCGGCTGAAAAAATTTTGTTTGTCGATCATCATCTCTCGCACGCCGCAAGCGCTTTTTTCTGTTCCCCCTTTGATCAAGCGGCAATTCTTACCGTAGATGGCGTGGGTGAATGGACGACTGCGGCGTTAGGATGCGCCCAAGCGGATTGGATGGGAGATGGCAGATCAAACATTACTCTTGAAAGTGAGATACGTTTTCCTCACTCGCTAGGATTACTCTATTCTGCCTTTACGGCGTTCCTTGGTTTTGAAGTCAACGAAGGTGAATACAAGGTGATGGGGATGGCGCCATATGGTGAACCGCGCTATTTGGATGATGTGGGCAAGTTAATCCATGTGGGGGATGATGGCAGTTTTCAATTGAACTTGGATTATTTTGAATTCACACATTCAACCGAACAAACTTACAGTCGACGATTTCTGGACCTGTTTGGTGAGCCGCGTAAAAAAGAATCGGAATTCTACACGGTTGGCACGCATCCCAAACAAGATCATCCTAAATGGGACAATCGAATTGCCGAACAGAACCAACGGTACGCGGATATTGCGGCGAGTATTCAGCGAACGACAGAAGAAGTCTTACTCAAGATGGCGAAGACGGCGTATGCCCGCACTGGTTTGAAGAAATTATGTATGGCCGGCGGGGTTGCGCTGAATAGCGTGGCAAACGGTCGAATCATCAAAGAAACACCTTTTGAGGAGGTGTTTATCCAGCCTGCCGCCGGTGATTCGGGAGGGGCTTTAGGCGCGGCGCTCTATGCTTATCATGTTTTGCTGGCGCAACCGCGCAAATTTGTTCTTGAACATGCTTACTGGGGTGAAGAATTTTCAGACTCGGCAATCCAAACGTTTTTAGATCAGCAAGGGATCAGGTACGAAAAGATCGAAAATGAAAACAAACTCATCGATCGCGTTGTGGACGCACTGTTGCAACAACAAGTCGTGGGGTGGTATACCGGCAGATTCGAATGGGGACCGCGTGCCTTGGGCAATCGAAGCATACTGGCAGACCCGCGCCGCGCAGAGATGAAAGACATTGTCAATACTAAGATCAAGTTCCGTGAACCTTTTCGCCCATTTGCGCCGGTTATCCTTGAACACCGTGCATCCGAATTTTTTGATTTCGAAAATCTGGAACGTTATTATCCCGCACGCTATATGCTGCTGGTGCATAAATTCAAAGAGGGTAAGGGACAGTTGGTTGGCGCAGTGAATCACCGTGGGACAGGGCGGTTGCAAACCATTCGCCGCGAGACCAATTCACGTTATTACGACATCGTAGATAAGTTCGGTCAAGCAACCGGTATTCCGGTCGTTATGAATACTTCATTCAATCTGCGAGGTGAGCCAATCGTCGCTTCGCCGGCCAATGCCTATTGGACGTTTAGCCACAGCGGTATCGATTTGCTTGTGATGCAAGATTACCTTGTTACCAAGGGGGGATAAAATGAAAACCTGGTTGAGCGCTTTTCTTTCCAACACCGGTGTAGTCGGCGAGATTTTTATCTATCTCTGGAAAAACAAACAATGGTGGCTTATACCTATGGTCATCGTATTGGTGATCTTTGGAGTCTTGTTGATATTTGCCGCCGCTTCTGGTGTAGGTCCCTTCATATACACCTTGTTTTAATCGCTACGTTGGTCATCAACCAGGTTCATCCTGTCCGGTGCGTTGCCACAATTTGGCGAAACGCGGGCGCAAAGCATGTCGGCGCTCGTACTTGTGATTTATCGGAAATGATATCTGGCTACAGTGGATCGTCGGAACAATCCGCCATTTTAGTGGCGGATTGAGTTTGCTGGGGCGTGTAAAGCAGGAGGCAGGACTATGCGGACTGTCGTCGGCCGATTGATTCTGATTGTCTTGGGAGGATTCTTTGGGCTTGTTTGCTTGGAGATTGGTATTCGTGGACTGCACTTGGAGAAAGATACATTTTGGGAACCCCATCCTCTCTATGGTTACTTTCATATTCCCAATCGAGAGGGTTGGTGGTTTTCTCCGGAATTTCAGGTCAAGGTTAAGATCAATTCAAAAGGACTAAGAAACCGGGAAATCGGGTACGAAAAACCTGCCGGCGTAACTCGAATCCTAATTTTAGGTGATTCGATGACAGAGGGAATTCAGGTTCCCATGGAGGAAACATTTTCAGCACTGTTGGAAGCCCGCTTGAATCAATCGGGTTCTGCGAAATTTGAGGTGATCAACGCGGGTGTATCTCACTTTGGCACCGATAATGAGGTTCTTTATTTTCAGAACGAAGGATACAAATACCAACCCGATATTGTCATCCTGGCTTTTCTCACTACCAACGATGTGATGGACAATAGTTTTGAACTGAGTAGGACGAGTCCATATTACGTTTTAGGCGATGGCAGTCGATTAGGGCTAAAGAATTTTCCCTTACAATTGGACGAGAGCCCGTTCAATAGATTGCGGTTATTCTTGGGTACGAATGTGCAATCGTACAATTTTTTTTCGCGCTCAATCCGCGCGCAGGCACCACGGATTGCACAAATCTTGCAATCGTTTGGTGTTATGCATCAAGGAACAACACAAGGTATCCCGACGGATTTCTTTGTGTACGCACCTCAGTATGATGCTAAATGGGATGAGGCATGGGAAATCACTAGGCGATTAATCATGCAACTTAAGCAGGATGTCGAAGCCCAACGGGCGAGATTCCTGGTTGTGGTTTTTAGTCCACAATTCGTGCATGTGCGTGAGCAAAACTGGCAAGATTATTTGAATGCGATTCCTGCTATGAAGGAGCGGGCTTGGGATGTTGATAAACCTGACCGACTCATCACGGATTTTTTAAAAACAGAGCAAATCCCTTATCTGCAAACTATAAACTATTTTCAGGCGGAAGCAAAACGTACGTCACAGTTGCTCTATTTTCCTGCGGATGGGCATTTGAATCAGGCGGGGCATCGTTTGGCGGCGCAATTAATATGGGAGCAAATAAATCGCTTGAACCTACTGCTGCCGTAAAGTGGACGTTTCCTCTTTACACAGAGGTTTAGATGACGCATGCCAAGAAAACTCTGTTTATCAATCTGTCGATTTCCCTAATCACCGTTGGGTTGTGTTTAGGAGGGCTCGAACTAATCGCCCAAAAATGGGAATATGATTTATCGCAAGGTCCGTTGGGATGGGAGCTAGTCGCGTCGCGCCGATTTAAGATACAACCAAGTGGTAATCCTGAAATTAATGCACTGTTACGTCCCAATATGGATTATCTCTGGGAAGGTGTGCCTGTTCATATTAACTCGCAAGGGTTACGTGATGTAGAACATAGTGTTGAAAAGAGCAGAGGAGTATACCGAGTTCTTTGTCTTGGTGATTCAGTGGCTTTTGGCTGGGAAATTCCGCTCGGAGATACGTATGCCAAGCAATTGGAAAAACTGTTGAATTCGATGGACGGTATATCCTATCAAGTCATCAATGCAGGCATCTTGGGTTGGGACTTGCCGATTGAGTATGCCTATTTTAAACAAACGGGGATCAGATATGAACCTGACTTGATAATTGCTGAGGTAACGGTCTTCAACGATATCTATCATACAACTTATATTATCCCCCCGCCATCTCCAATTGAATGGCTCAGGGCAAATACTTACTCTTGGGGGTTTCTTTCGACCCAGGTTCAGATTATGCGTGATCGATTCAAAATTACTGCGCGCCAATCTTCCCCGGAGCTTGCCAAGCCGGATCCTCCATTTCCATTGGATGAGAGAGACCCGATTTGGGATCAGTACATTCGGAGTCCTATCTTGAGGATGAACGAGCTGGCTAAACAAAAAAACGCTGGTTTTTTGCTGGTGGTCTTTCCTACCGAGACTCAAGTGCACAGAGCTAGCGCTGGATATCCCACGACAGCCCAGCAGGTAATCCGAAAACTTGGGGAAGAAAATGACATTGTGACGATTGATCTCTTGCCTATTTTTCAACAGACCGATGACTGTAATTTACGCCAAGTTGAGATAGAGAAACCCTGTCCTTTGTTTGCTGATTCATCATCTCACCCCAGCGCATTGGGACATCGTTTGGCGGCGGAAGCAATCCTCCAGGCGATTAAAGAAAATCGATTACTTAGTCCTCATTGATTTGGGGCATCGCTCAATACAAAATATTTTCTAAATGGAGAATACATGCCGAATCATCAACAAATTCGCGACATTGTTGTTATTACATTCAAAGAAGTTTCTCAACAATTAAATCCCAATATCCTTTCAGATGTGAATGATGATACAGTACTCTTTGGCATCGGCGGGGTATTGGATTCGCTTGGCTTGGTCAATCTGATCGTGGCGGTTGAGCAACGCCTCGAAGATGAATTGGGAACGGTCGTCGTGCTGGCAGATGAAAAGGCGATGGCGCAGAAAAACAGTCCCTTCCGAACCGTTGCCACGTTGGTCGATTACATCGCGCAACAACTCGACGAGCATTCGAATGCCTGACCCAAACGTTATGCTCATCACCGGCACGCGCAAAGGCATCGGTCGGTATCTGGTGGAGCATTACAGCGCGCGCGGTTGGCAGGTTATCGGTTGCAGTCGCAAACCGATGGATGCCCCGATGGCAAACTATCGACATTATTGTCTCGATGTTGCGGACGAAACACAAGTTAAAATGTTGTTTGCCGATGTGCGCAAAACGTACAATCGGCTCGACGTTTTGATCAACAACGCCGGCATCGCAGCGATGAATCACGCATTGCTCACACCGCTGTCTGCCGTGCAAAATATTCTCAACACGAATATCGTCGGCACATTTTTATTTTGTCGCGAAGCCGCCAAGTTGATGCAAAAAAATCGCTGGGGGCGCATCGTCAATTTCTCGACGGTTGCCGTGCCGTTCAATTTGGAAGGCGAAGCCATTTACGCCGCATCGAAATCTGCGGTCGAAACACTCACGCGCATTCTCGCGCGCGAACTCGCCGACTATAACATTACGGTCAACGCGATCGGCCCAACGCCGGTGCAAACCGACTTGATTCGGGCTGTCCCGAGAGAACGCATCGACGATTTGCTCAAGCGGCAGGCGATCCATCGATTAGGCGAGTTCCGCGACGTGGTGAACGTCATCGATTTTTTCATTCGTCCAGAAAGTGATTTGGTAACGGGGCAAGTGATGTACCTGGGAGGCGTATCGTGATCGATTTTTTGTTGCGCGTTTTTGAAGCGAATCGTGAACGTGATGCGATTGTGTGGCAGGGTCGACCATACACCTACGCTTGGTTGTTAGAACGGGTTGCGTTTTGGCGCGAGCGAATTCGCGTGGAAGAAATTCAACCGGGGACAGTTACACTCATCGAAGCCGATTTCTCGCCTAACTCGGTGGCATTATTTCTGGCGTTATTGGAAGCGCGGTGCATTTTTGTGCCGCTCACTAGTTCGGTTGCGGCGAAGCGTTTGGAATTTATCGAAATCGCACAAGGGCAAGTGTCATTTCAAATCGCTGCCGATGATTCGGTTACCGTTGCGCGCTTGCCGTACGCCGGCGCGCATCCGTTGTATTCGATTCTGCGCGAGCGTCAGCATCCCGGCTTGATTCTCTTTTCGTCTGGCTCGACTGGGAAGAGTAAAGCGGCGGTGCACGACATGTCTGGGATTTTGGAAAAATTCCACGTGCCACGTCATCGTCAACGGACGATTCCATTTTTGTTGTACGATCACATTGGCGGCGTCAACACGATGCTTTACACGTTGTCGAATGGCGGTTGTCTGGTGACGGTTGCCAGTCGGGCGCCCGATGATGTGCTTGCCGCAATCGAAAAATATCGCGTGGAACTTTTGCCGACTTCGCCGACGTTTATCAATTTGATTCTGTTGAGCGAAGCGTACAAACGACACGATATGAGTTCGCTCAAGACAGTTACGTACGGCACCGAACCGATGCCCGAAAGTACGCTCAAACGTTTTCACGAATTATTCCCGCACATCAATTTGCAACAAACCTACGGGTTGTCCGAGGTGGGGATCTTGCGCGCAAAATCGAAAAGTTCGGATTCGCTTTGGGTCAAAGTGGGCGGCGAAGGATTCGAGACGCGCGTGGTCGACGGCATTTTGCATATCAAAGCGCGTTCGGCGATGCTGGGTTATTTGAACGCACCCAGTCCCTTCACCGATGATGGTTGGTTCAACACCAACGATGCCGTCCAAGTGGATGGCGAATATTTGCGAATTCTGGGTCGCGTATCGGAAATTATCAATGTGGGCGGTGAAAAAGTTTATCCTGCCGAAGTGGAAAGCGTGATTCAGGAAATCGACAATATCGCCGAAGTGACGGTCTATGGCGAAAAGAATCCAATTACCGGCAACATCGTTTGCGCGCAGGTGCGGTTGGCGCGTGACGAAGATCCCCGCGAAGTTGCGGCGCGTGTCAAACGATATTGCGCCGAACGCCTGCGCCGATTCCAAGTGCCGGTCAAAGTTACGATTGCCAGCGAGGAACAGTACAGCGAACGCTTTAAGAAAAAACGTGCGCAGGTCAAAGTTCAATGATACACGTGCCAACGCAGATTCAAAATATTGCACGGTTCAGTGCGATCTTGATCATTCTGTTTCTTGCGTTTTACAACCTCACCGAATTTCCGACGACGTGGTTTGACGAAGGATCGCATCTGCACGTCCCCAAAACTTTTGTGCGGTTCGGTGTGTACGCCGATTATAGCAGTGAAGGTTTTCGTCATTACGGTCCCACGCAGGGTTTGGGCCCGACGGTTTTGTTGCCAATCGCCGGCATGTTCAAAATCGCGGGCATTGGCTTGCTCCAAGCGCGCCTGGTGATGGTAACGTATTTACTCGCGGCGATGATCGTGTTTTTCCTGCTGGCGCGCGACCTGGGGGGCAATCTGGTTGCGTGGATCGCGACGGCATTGCTGATTACTTCGCGTGGCGTTTCACTGCTTGAGTATGGTCGCCAAGTACTCGGCGAAGTGCCGGGCTTGGTTTTTCTTGTGACGGCGTTGTGGCTTTGGTTTCGTGGATGGGAAAAGGCAAGTTGGACCCGCTTGGTACTCATCGGCATTTTGTTTGGCTTGTCGATGATCACCAAGTACCAAAACCTGATTGTCGTGATGATGACATTGGGACTGGCGTGGCTTTTGAACCTGATTTACTATCGCATTTTGCCCCACCGCAGTTATATTGTCCCTGGATTTGTCGCCGCCGCTTGTTTTGGACTGTGGCAAGTTTTTCTGATTCTCTATCCTGGGCTGGACACCGCGGCAGAAAATTTCAGATTGTTCCGCGAAGTGAGTGCGGGCGCGGCACTGGTTTTTTCATCCGACCTGATGATCCGTAGTCTGCAAGAATTATTGGGTCTCAAGGTATATCTTCTGGCTCTTGTGCCGGCGTTGGTTTATGGAGTGCGTCTTGGCTTGCCACGCACGCGCGCGGGGCAACAGTGGGGTACTTTGTGGTTGCTGATCCTCCTGAATCTCGCGTGGTATATTTTTGCATCCGTTAGTTGGTTGCGTTACGCGTTTCTCGGTCTGGCATTTAGCAGTCTTTTTGTTGCGCGGTTCTTTACCGACCTGATTCACGGAATCGAGCTGGACGCAATCCGGCAGGGACATTTCTCGTTGAAGAATGTGTGGCGCGGCGTATTGGCAGTGTGGCTGGCGGCGATGATTTTGATTCCGCTGGGACAAAATTTGCGCGACATTATTTTCCCGCCCTTTAACGATGCGGCGGCAATGTCAAATTACTTGAATTCGCACGTGCCTCGCAATGTCTTGCTCGAAACCTGGGAACCGGAGATGGGTTTTCTGACCGATCATCATTATCATTTTCCAGCGGCTTCTTTTTTACCGAAAGCAGTTGCATACATTTGGCTTCGACAGCCGCCGCCTTCGCAGACATACGATTTTGTTTTGACACAATCGCCGCCGTTTATTTTGATTGGTGAATTCGGCCGCTGGGTTCAAATGTACCCGGATGAATTAATCCAATCGCGTTATAGTTTGGTTACACGTATCGGAGCATACGAGTTGTATGAGATCAAAAAATAGAATCGATCGAGTTGGGATCGTTGTCGCAGTTGTCATCGGAATAATTGGTTTTTCTTTCTCGGCGGTGCCAGCCGTTGTTGCGCAATCGTCGGGATGGAGTCGTCCGTTTCGTTTGTCGCTCGACGGTGCTTCGTGGTTTCCAGACATTACCGCGGATGCAAGTGGTCGTGTGCATGTCATTTGGTCTGCTGTAACTCTGGACTATCGGATGTGGGATGGGCGCGGTTGGAGTTCGGTCAGTGATATTGCCGTTGCCGCCGATGTCTACGGTTTGCCCATTGCCGATGTATTTCGAACTGGCATTGTAGCGGATAGCAATGGCTATTTGAATCTATTTTATTACCATTTGACTGAGGGGCTGGGGTACTTTACTCGCGCGCCGGGGGAGCGAGCAACTCTCGCCCAAGCGTGGGAACGTCCCCAATTGATCGGCGCGCGGGGGCAGGGTTATTATACTGCGCTGACGGTAGACAAGAATGATCAGCTTCACGCCGTTTATATCGATACCTCAATTGAATCTCAGCTCGCGGAGGTCTTCTACCGTCGTTCCGAACGCGGCGGAGTGCAGTGGTCTCCGCCAATCAACTTGTCCAATTCGCCGCGACTTGGGTCAAGCCGTCCGCAAATCTTGCGCGACCAATTCGATGTGTTGCATGTCAGTTGGGATGAAGGATGGGATCGCCGGAGCGGCGAAGGTGCCCCCCAAACTTCCCGCTATGTTTTCTCGATCAATAACGGACGAGACTGGTCAACGCCGGTGACGTTTGGAAGTACTCGCCAACCCGCCGTGCATCTTGTTGTCACTTCTGGACAAAGACCTGAGAGTCGGATTGCGGTTTGGCGCACTACCACCGATGAGGCCGTGTACTATCAAACTTCATCGGACAGTGGTAAAACTTGGAGTGCGCCGGCGCCGATTCCGGGCATACTTCCGCGTCTTTGGAATTCGCCGCCCTTCGATCAATACGCGCTTGCCCGGGATGATCGTGGTGTGGTTCATCTTGTTCTCGTGACGCGCCGCCAACAAAACGCAAATTTGTGGGCGGTTACGCATATCGAATGGGATGGCAGGACGTGGAGTCGCCCGGAAACGATCTTTGAACAGGAAGGGTTATATCCTGAATATCCTCGCATCGCGATTGCGTTGGGAAATCAGTTACACGTCGTCTGGTTTACGCGCACCGCACTGTTTACCATTGCGCCGATGGACGTTTGGCACAGTATGCAAACTATCGATGTGCAGGCATATACTCCTGTGCCGGCTTTTCCAACCGTCACGCCGATTCCTCCCACGCCGACTGTTCGCGCGGCGTTGACCCCAACGCGCTTTGCGCCAATGCGCAGTCCATCAGGGGTCGAATCGTTGCCGACAGCAAGTTCTTCTTCGGCGATGCCGCTCATCGTTGGCGGCGCGGGGGCGGTGTTGGCAATTATCTTTGCCTTGTATTTGCGACATATCTATTTGCGACGGGATTAGCCCAGCGCAACTAAAAGATGAATGAGTCGGCGAACAATCGCCCACTCGATTTTTTAGGAGACAACTGTGGTAACTTCAAAATGCCGTGTGGGTGTTATCGGTGTAGGGAATATGGGTTTTCATCATGCGCGCAACTATACCGAAATGCCCAACGTTGAATTGGTTGCGATTGCGGATAATGATTCGGCGAGGGCGAAACAAGTTGCCGAGCGTTTTCAGTGCCGCGCGTACCCAAGTTACACTGAAATGCTTGAGAAAGAAACCTTGGATGCCGTATCAGTTGTCGTGCCAACCAAATTGCATCAGCATGTGGTGATCGATACCTTACGCGCCGGGATACATACCCTGGTCGAAAAACCAATTGCCGCCACACTTGACCAAGCCGCCGTGATGGTGAATGAGAGCCATCGCCACGGAGTGATGCTGGCGGTGGGTCATATTGAACGATTCAACCCGGCGGTGCGTGAACTCAAACGGCGCATCCAGATGGGCGAGCTAGGCACACTGACCTCGATTGTGACGCGACGCGTCGGCGTCGTGCCACCGCGCATCAAGGATGTCGATGTGATTCTCGATATGGCGGTGCATGACATCGACGTCATTCTGTTTTTGTTGGGGCGTCTGCCGAACAGCGTCGCCGCGAGCGCCAGTTCAGTTCTGCTATCGGATCGTTTCGATCACAGCGAAATCTTTATGCGCTTTGGCGATATTGGTTGCTTTGTACAAGCCAATTGGATCACGCCCATCAAGATCCGCACATTATCGGCAACCGGTTCCGCCGGCCATGCGGAAGTGAACTATGTTACTCAACAATTAGAGATTTTCGAAAGTCATGTCGCACGTCAATTCGACAACTTTGGCGATTTCGTTGTAAGTTTTGGCACGCCTTCCCGGGTGAATGTGGACATTCAACGCCAGGAGCCCTTACGCATCGAGTTGGAAGAATTCATCAATGCGGTGAGTGGTGGGATCGGCAAAATCATAACCGGCGAAGAAGCGATGAATACGCTCGCGGTTGTGGAGCGGATTAAAAGCTCGATGAACATCACTTTCCAGCGTCCGAATCTCGGCGATAATTATGGAGCGGTTCCGCCCGCTGGCTCGACGGTGCGCGCCGCGCGTTCTGAATCCGAGGAGGTTCGATGATTCACGCAACCGCGCTCGTAGAAGACCACGTTGAAATCGGTGAGGGCACCAAAGTTTGGCATTATGCGCATGTTCGTCAAGGCGCGCGCATCGGCAAGCAATGCATTCTGGGCAAAGATGTTTTTGTAGACCTGGGTGTCCAAATTGGTGATTGTTGTAAACTGCAAAACGGAGTCAAAGTGTATCACGGTGCGACTGTTGAGGACGGCGTCTTTTTAGGCCCGCAAGCATGTGTCTTGAACGATAAAAATCCCCGCGCGATCAATCCCGATGGCACACTCAAGACAGATGCCGATTGGCAAGTAGGCAAGGTGTTGATTCGGCGCGGCGCGGCGATTGGTGGTGGTGCCTTGATTTTGCCGAACGTAACGGTTGGCGAATTCGCCTTGGTGGGCTCAGGCGCGGTCGTTACGCGCGACGTACCAGATTACGGATTGGTGCAGGGAAATCCCGCGCGACTTGTGGGTTACGTGTGCGCGTGTGGCAGACGTTTAAAAGAACGTCAAGAAAATAATAGTGTGGTGTGGATGTGTTCCTTCGATCAGATGCGCTATGTCAAAGAATCGAATGGAAATCTTGTGAGGACAAAATGACCCAGTCTAATGTTGCTCGCCAAATGATTCCGATTTCCAAACCATCGATTGGTGTCGAAGAAAAAGAAGCCGTGCTGCGAGTTCTCGATTCCGGAATGCTCGCGCAAGGACCGCGCGTCGCCGAACTTGAACGCGCGTTTGCCGAATTCATCGGTGTTAAACACGCGATTGCAACGGTGAACGGGACGACTGCCTTGCACGCCGCGTTGCTCGCGCACGGCATCGGCGCCGGCGACGAGGTCATTACGGTTCCGTTTACATTTATCGCGTCGGTCAATTCAATTTTGTACGCCGGCGCGCGACCGGTCTTTGTGGATGTTGATGAGACATTCAATATGGATCCATCGCAAATTGAGCGGGCGATTACGCTGCACACCAAAGCGATTATGCCGATTCATCTTTACGGGCAATCGGCGGATCTTGGTAGGATTGGTGAAATTACGCGGCGGCATAATTTGGCGCTGATCGAAGATGCGTGTCAGGCGCATGGCGCAACTTTTGAAGGCAAACACGTTGGAACGTTTGGCACCGGTTGTTTTTCGTTTTACGCAACGAAGAATATGGCGACCGGCGAAGGTGGCATGATCACGACGAACGATGATCGAATTGCGGATTCGGCGCGCTTGTTTATCGCGCACGGAATGCGGGTGCGTTATTATCACGAACAACTTGGTTACAATTATCGCATGACTGACATCGCCGCCGCCATCGGCACTGAGCAGTTGAAGAAATTGCCGGCGGCGAACGCGCGCCGTGCAGAGACTGCCGAGTTCTATACGCGTCGTCTATCCCAAGTGCCCGGCTTGATTGCGCCAACGGTCGCGCCAAATCGGACGCACGTTTGGCATCAATACACGATTCGCGTGACGCCAAAATTTTATCTGGGTCGGGATCAAGTCATCGAAAAGTTGCGTGAAGCGGGAATCGGTACAGGGATTTATTATCCAGTGCCAGTGCATCAACAACAATCGATGCGTGGGATTATTCCCGATGGTTTAGTGTTTCCGTGTAGTGAACAACTTGCGCGCGAGGTGATCTCGTTGCCCGTGCATCCGAATGTGAGCGACGAGCAACGTGAATATATTGTGCAGACGATTGAGAACTTGTGAGTGTGCAGATAATAAAAAAGCAAAAACAGTCCGATGGTAACTCGGACTGTTTTTGTTCTGTGAGTTGTTTATTGTTTGATTGCCTTGATGGCGAAATCCTTTTGCAGATTGGTGATAGCCACACTCAAAGAGCCGTTGGCGACAATCGTACCCAGCGATGTCGATGCACCGGTATGTGGATTGAACAAACTAACGGAATAACTTCCGTTGACGCCGGGAATGGTCACCGTCACGGAAAAGGTCGAAGGAGTCGTGGGCGAATTGTACCACGTGTACTCGCGATTCTGCACCCACGCCAGCACCATACTATTCCCACGCATCGCATACACCCGCGCCCGCGAATCGCTTGCGGTCACAACCGCCCCGCTGTAATTCTGCGGCTTGTCTGCATTCGTCATCAGATAGACAAAGTTCTGCCCCGCATAATCCACACCGCTAAAGAACTGCGCGGTGATTTTACGGTCAGCATAGCGCGCGGTTGTCGTCGCCGCGTCTTCTTGGTCCCAATACCAATCCAGCGGACTTGTTCCAATTGGACTAAACAATCCTGCCCACACAGAGTTGTGCAAGAAACGCAAACGTCCCTCGCCGCTTTGCGCCTTTGGGTTGACCTCGTTCCACACGCTTGTGCCCACGTCGATTTCGCCAAAGACGAACGGCTTTTGTGCACCGCTCCACGCCGAACCATCGCCCAAGCCCGCATAGCACAGCCCACGCCCGCCCACACACCACGCGGTTTGGTAAACCATATGCGCTTCGTCGCGGTATAATGCTGGGTCAATGAACGCCATCATGTAATTGTGAATGTTGCCGAGGTCGAACAGTTGCGACCAGAATGCCGGCGAGTATGCCATACTCCCTTGCGAGGTAGTCAACAAGTGATCGTAAGGATCGGTTTGTCGGCGGTACGCATTGAACGTCGTGTAAAAGTTCCACGTACTACTCCCGATAGGAACATGTCCGTGTTCGTTCCACGTTTCCCACGCCAATACCGCCGTGCTATACCCCCACCGCGCCACCTGATAGCGAAAGTTTCTTTTCCACGCCGCGATGTAACGCGGGTCAGTGAAATCAACCAAACCGCGATTCCACGGCTCATTGATGGTCGAGTACTCCCAAATCCAGAACGGGTCGCCGCGCGAACAGAGTTGCAAATAGACCCCGTTCCGTTCCGCTGCTTCGATAATGTAATCGAGTTCTCTCGCACCCCGCTGATTGATTTGTGTGCCTTTTGGCAAAGCATCGATGTTTACGCCGCGGTCAACCGGGTTGTAATCGTCGGGATAGGTGTAGCCGTCGAAATGCCCTTCGACTGTGAGTGCCCAGCCATCGTCTTGCGTCCACACGCGCGTCAGATTAATGCCGTTCGCGCCAAACGCATTGAACGCCTGCTCATAGTCCAGCGTGCGATACCCGCAACATTTCCACCACTGCCGCCCCGAACCAATAGGGACAAAGCTTTCGCCATTATCAAATTCGAGAAAGCGACTATCGCGCGGCGAAACCCTGACAAAGCCGCGTGCATTTCTCGCCTGCACCGTGAACGACAGCTCGCCACTGGCTGGATAACGACTCGTACCCGTCTTGTCCTGCAGCGTGATATGGTAACGATACGTCCCTACTTCGGTTGGTGCAAAGCGGACCCGCCAATCATAACGGTTCACCGGCGTCATGATTTCTGTGACGGATCCGCTGCGGTTGTACTCTTGATAGTAAAACGCCGGTATGATGATGGTTTTGCCGGAAGGCGAGGTGAAATAGGCATCGATCGTTATTCCTTCCGAATCATCGCTGTAGGGATAGTATGGTTTGAACGAAGTTGTGGCGAAGGTGCGGGACAAGCTCATCACGATTTCGTATTTAGCATATCGTCCCACGCTTGCAGGGGCGGACAAACTAGTAACTTGTGTCGAAGATGATGGGGGTAAGATGGATGTGTTTTGTTTGACTAAGGGTAAAAACAGTGAGGCGTTTGCGTTGGGTGTGCGTGGTGTCGGTGTACCGGGGTCAGAAAAGACCGGCTGTGTTGGGTATAGGATGATCAGCAAACTACTGAAAACTAGTGTCACCAAAATCGATCGCATATTGAATCACCTTGGGTATAAGATTTCCAAAGCACGCAGGTCGAGTAAGCGGATACTCAATTGCCCCACTGTACGACTAGCGTCGGGCGACCAACGGCATTCCAATCGTCGGTATCCGACGAAACGAAATACTTGCCGCTGTGATAATTATCATCTGCCGAATACAAAACCAGCCGCAAAGGTTGCCCGCCAGAGTAGGCCTGTGCCACCGCACCGCTCACATCCCAAGTGCGTGGCACGCCGGGCCAGCCGGGAAAATTTACGATTGGATCGACCCAAGCGCGGCTAACATTCTCCCAAGCAAGCGGCGCATTGTTCCAGTTCAAAGTGTTTTCGCTCCACGCATCGTTGACGGTCAGGACTTGAATGAGTGACGGCTGTGCTTGGCCTGAGCCACCGGAATTGCCGAACTGATAAAGTGTCAAGGTAGCCGAGACAACTTTTTTGCCGGTTGGAATCGCATTCAAAGGAAATGTAACATAGTACTTTGAAAAGCAGGGCCAGTCGGCGACGTCGGATTGATTCTGAATATTAAAGTCAGGATTGCCGGCGTAATTGGCTTCTCCCCATTGCGTCCAATAATCCAACCCATCGCCACAGGTTGCCCCGCCACCCACTGCGGCATCGCTGACCGTTGCGCCATTCAAACCCTGACGGATAGTAACTGTTCCAAGCGATGTGGTGGGTGGCGTGTACGTCGGTAAGCCAAAAACAACTTGTCCCCATGTTGAAGGTGCAAGCGATGAACTATTCTCGGGCCAAACTTTGTCTGCAATGAGAGTGCCGGTGGAATCATCGCGATCGTGCAGGGTTACCGCCATTCCCCAGATCGATTGCAACGTCGGCGGACTGGCGACGCCCAGACTGGTAAATGGAATTTGGAAGGTAACCACCCAACCGCGATCATCGACATTATCATTCGGGGCACTCCCGCGCCAGCCCGTCGATGTGGTGAAAGGGATCGCGGCGGTTGTCCAGCCGCTACCATTGCCGCGATAAGCTGCTTGGTAATTTGTTCGCGGTTCCCACCAATTCAATTGGGCTTTGAAACGATAGGCGCTTGTGCTCGGCGTACTGCCGCTATTCCCAGTTGTGTTCAAATAAAGAGTGACTGCATCCCAGCTATCGAAATCGGTAGCGGAGGGAGTTGTGTCGTACCAGAGCCGCTTGTCGAATACGGTCACATTCACGTATAGTTCAGAATTGGTATAACCCACTCGCACGTCGGCATAATTTTCGGTTTGAGTGATGCGCCCGAACCAGAAGATAGCCGTTTGAGAAAATATCACGCTTGCAAAATGCGGTGCGTTGACCCGGCGGGCAGTAGGTGCCAGCGATGTCTGCGATTGGCCAGTGATGAGCGGTAAAAAGATTTGCGATGGGGCACTGGGCGCTTGGATTGCCGCGTGGGCAATTGCTTCGCGGCGCGGCTTGACTGGGTTAGGGTAGAAAACTAGCACCAACACAACCGCGCCAATTAAAATCGTGAAGCGAATTATCAATCGATGCATCTAGTCATCCTAAAACAGTAGAACCGCCCAATGTTATTGGAATGGCAAAGGTCGAGTCGATGGCGTGGAACGAAAGAATTCATCACGCTGAATAACCAAGGTCTGGCGAGTTCGGAGCGGGCAAAAGTGCAAGGGGATGTTGGGGAAAGCCAGCGCTATAAAAACAAATGAGCAATCCTTTGGCTTCTTCGCACTGAAGGATTCCTCGAAACCTATTATCATATTCCGCGCGCGATTAGACAATAGTACTACTAACCTAGTGCCGCAATATGAAAGTTGCATACCAGTCCTGCTGGGAATGGCAGGCATCTATGTATTCAAGTATAAATTGCGCACGTTCATGTTGATGCACGACCCATGAAACCACAAATGCTTGCCATTGGGTTTGCTGAATTCAACGCAATATTTGTTTACGAGAATACAAGATTGATCAAACTAACTTGACCGTATTTTCCCCTTCTGTTACAATGCCGGCAACTCTTTATAGAATCACTTTTTTTGTGTATTCTGCCAGCGCACGCCTGCCGGTTTTCAAAAGCTTCTGGCAAGTGCACGCTGACCGGAGCGGCGGAGCACGCCCGGCATATTCTGCGACTTGTCATGCTCAAGGACCTGGATGGGCAACACGTGAATGCCATTTCTTCCGAATCAACCGTTGCGGTAAATGCCCGGTTAGGCAATTTTGTCTCGATTCATCCCAAGGTTCGCGTGAGTGAGGATTGTGTGGTGATGGATGGCGCGATCCTGGGACGATTGCCGATGGCGAATCGGACGGTAACCCGCGCCGTACCGCGCGAATACTCTGAACTATTCATCGGCGCTGGGACGATTATCGGTTGCAATTCGGTGATCTACACCGGCAGTCGAATCGGCAACGCGGTGTTGATCAACGACCTCACGTCGATTCGCGAAGGTTGCGTGATCGATGATGAAGTGGTGATCGGACGCGGTGTGATGATTTTGTACAACGTCAAAATCGGCGCGCGCAGTCGGATTCAAGATCAAGCGCACATCGTCGGCGAGATGGTCATCGAAGAAGATGTGTTCATCGGCATGGCGGTGGCGACGACGAACGACAACGATGTCTATCTCACGCGATTCGGTTTGGCAAAAGTGGAACTCAAGCCGCCGATGATACGCCGGCTTGCGGTCGTCGGTGCGGGCGCGACGATTCTCCCCGGCGTCGAGATCGGTGAAGGCGCGGTGGTTGCGGCGGGCGCGGTGGTCACGCACAATGTCCCGGCGTGGACGATTGTTGCCGGCGTGCCGGCGCGACATTTGCGAGACATTCCGCCGCCCTTGCGCCGGCAAATCGAGGCGCGAGGAAAATCTTAATGGCGCTCATTTCCGTCGTCGTGCCGGTGTATTTCAACGAACAAAGTTTGCCGCCTTTGTTACAGCGACTCGGTGCCGTTGCCGCGCAACATGGGGATGACGAGTTCGAGTTCATCTTCGTCGATGATGGTTCGGGCGATAACTCATTTGCCGTGATGCAAGAATTGGCGCGCCAAGATCCGCGCGTGCGCGCGATGCGCTTGTCCCGCAACTTTGGCTCGAACGCGGCGATTCTCGCGGGGCTGTCGCGCGCGCGCGGCGATTGCGCCACATTCATCGCCGCCGATTTGCAAGACCCGCCGGAAAGTTTGCCGGCGATGATCGCCGCGTGGAAGAACGACGCCCAAGTGGTGTTGGCGGTGCGGCGTGATCGTCGCGGCGATCCACTGCTCACCCGTATGTTTGCCGCGCTGTTTAATCGGCTGTTCAAGTCGCTCGTCTTTAGCGATATGTCGCCGCACGGCATCGGTTTCTTTTTGATCGACCGCAAAGTGATCGATGTGTTGATTCGCTGTGATGAAAAAAACAGTCACATTATGGCGCTCATCTTGTGGACTGGCTTTCGACGCGCGGTGGTGGAATATGATCGCGCGGAACGCGAGCACGGCAAGTCGCGGTGGACGTTGAGCAAAAAGATCAAATACTTTATCGATGCGTTTGCCGCGTTTTCGTATTTGCCATTGCGCGTTTCATCGGTCTTGGGATTTGCGCTGTCGCTCGCCGGGATGGTGTATGCTGTGATCGTCCTGGCGGAACGATTGATGGGCAATATCCCGGTGCAGGGTTTTGCGGCGTTGATGGTCGTGGTGCTGTTGACGTCCGGCGTGCAGTTGTTGATCCTGGGAATTCTTGGCGAATATTTGTGGCGCAATCTGGACGCCACGCGCAAACGACCGCCGTTTATCATCGCGGACGATACGGCACATGGACGCCGCTAAACGGATTTGCGATCTGACGTTCGCGTTGCTGGGTCTGATTTTCCTCCTGCCGCTGTTTGGTTTGATTGCGATTGCCATCAAACTCGATTCGCCGGGTGCGATTTTTTTTCGCGGCAAGCGCGTGGGCAAAGACGGCGTAATCTTCTCCATCTACAAATTTCGAACGATGATTGCGGACGCCGCCCAGCGCGGGCCCGGCATCACGACCGGCGACGATTGGCGGATTACACGCGTGGGCAAATTTCTGCGTCGCACCAAGTTAGACGAATTGCCGCAATTGCTCAATGTGGTCAAAGGTGAAATGAGTTTGGTGGGTCCGCGTCCCGAAGACCCCGCGTACGTGGCGCGTTATTCGCCGACGGAACGCCGGGTGTTATCCGTGTTGCCTGGCATCACCAGCGCGGCGTCGCTGGCGTTTCGCAACGAAGAGCGTTTATTGCAGGGGCGCGATTGGGAAGTGTATTATTTGGAAACGGTGATGCCGCACAAACTTGCTATCGAGTTAGAGTACCTTGCCCGGCGAAATTTGTGGACTGACCTAGGAATTATTCTAAAAACGCTGTTGGCTTTGTGGCGTTGAGGATGACGATGAAAACATTGTCTTTAACACAGTTCGTAGATTCATTAGATCAGATTCTTTCCCAATTGCGCAATCGGCATTTTTTGGCGTTGGATGTAATCGCTTTTTGCGTAACGGCTTGGGTCGCCTTGTGGATTCGCTTGGAGGGCATCGATGTACTCGGCGATTATGCCAAAGATGTCGCGGTGTACGTGCTGGCGGCGACCGTGTTGCGCTGGTTGGTTTTTATTCCGATGGGCGTTTATTCGCGGTTCTGGTTGCAGGCAAGCATCGATGAATTAGGAACGATTGTGTTGTCGGTGTTGACCGCCACCGTACTGATCCTGCTCGCTTTCTTCGGCGGCTTGCGACCGCTGGGCTGGATCAGCGAAGGATTTCCCCGGTCGATTCCCCTGATCGATGGCGTGCTAGTTCTCATCGCCATTGGCGGATCGCGGTACAGCGTGCGCTGGATGGAACGGGTGCAACAACGTTTGCACAATCGTTCGCTCGCCGGCGCGCGCGTGGTGGTGATCGGTGCGGGGCAAGCCGGCGCGATGATTGTGCGCGAGATGCAGACCAATCCGCAACTGGGCTTGTTGCCGGTTGCCTTTATCGACGCGGATCGCTGGAAGCACGGCACGCGGATTCAAGGTGTGCCGGTCGTCGGCGGTGATGATCGCTTGCGCAGTGTGGTGCAAGATTACAAGGTGCAGCAAGCAATCGTTGCGATGCCTACCGCACCCGGCAAAACGATTCGGGAATTGATGCAAAAGTGCCGCGCGTTGAATCTGCCGGTCAAGACGATTCCCGGGATGTTCGAAATTTTGGACGGCAGTGTAACCGTAAATCAACTGCGTCCCATCGAGATTATCGATCTCTTGCGGCGGGAGCCGATCAACATCGAGATGACGCAAGTGATCACGCTGTTGCAGGCAAAGCGCGTGTTGGTGACCGGCGCGGGCGGTTCCATCGGCAGTGAATTGTGCCGCCAGATTGCGCGTTGCAATCCCGCGGCGCTCGTTCTGCTGGGGCATGGCGAGAATGCCATCTATGAAATCGCCAATGAACTTGAGGCGACGCACCGCCAACTCAAGATGCAGCGCGTTGTGGCAGACGTGCGCGATTGGGATCGGCTGGAAAAAGTTTTTGCGCAACACAAACCGCAAATCGTTTTCCACGCTGCAGCGCACAAGCATGTGCCGCTGATGGAGGAGAATATTGCCGATGCCATCTCGACGAACATCAAAGGCACGCAAACTATTCTCGCTGTCTCGGCGCGTACCGGGGTCAGTCATTTCGTTTTCATTTCAACCGACAAAGCGGTGAATCCGACGAGTGTGATGGGGGTTACCAAACGCGTCGCCGAGATGTTGGTGCATCAAGCAGCAGAACGCACCGGGCGCTGTTTTTTGAGTGTGCGTTTTGGCAACGTGCTGGGTTCGCGCGGGAGTGTGGTGCCGTTGTTCGAACAGCAAATTGCGCGCGGGGGACCGGTAACGGTGACGCACCCGGAAGCGCGGCGATATTTTATGACCATCCCGGAATCGGTGCAGTTGGTGTTGCAAGCGGCGACGATGGGCAAAGGTGGCGAGACATTTGTCCTCGATATGGGCGAGCCGGTCAAGATTGTCGATCTGGCGAGCGACCTCATCCGGCTCAGCGGTCTCGAAGTGGGCAAGGACATTGAAATTACCTTTACCGGCTTGCGCCCCGGCGATAAACTTAGCGAGGAATTGTTTTTTTCCGACGAGATGTATACTCAAACAACGCATCCCAAGATTTTTGCCTCGCGGAATGGCGCGACGCCCGCACATCTTTTCGCGCCATCGGCGTTGGATGAGCGGGTTGCCCAGTTGATCGAGGCGGCGCGCGTGGACGACACGATGCAAATCGTCGCCCATTTGCAAGCGCTCGTTCCCGAATATTTGCCGGCATCGCTGAGCAGCCACCGTATGTCTGCCGGAATGCCTTGAGATGCGGACGATTGCTCGCTTTGTGGCGAAATTTCTCGCTTGGGCAATCTTTCCGATCCTCGTTCTGTTATGGTTCCCGTCCCCGTGGATGTGGCTGGGATTTATCGCCCCATTGTTTTTTTTGATCGGTCGATGGATTGAGCGCGGCACGCCGTTGCCATCAACCCGCGCGAATCTGCCGCTGTTCATTTTTCTCCTTTGGGTTGCCTTTAGTTTTGCCGTCACGCCGGCATCCGACCTCGCCGTGATTACGGTGGGGCAAGTCCTTGTCGGCGTGACGGTGTTTTTTGTCCTGCGCGATTTCACGCCGCCGATGGAACGCGCATTATGGATTGCCGGCGCGCTCGTTCTGCTGGGAGTGGTTTTTGCGCTCGTTGCGCCGTTCACCGTCAATTGGACGCCGAGCAAGTTGTTTGGCTTGCCCGAGTTCTATGACAAGTTGTGGTTCCGTCTGCCGGAAAAAACCAACTCCAACATTCTTGCCGGCGCACTCGCGCCGATGGTGCCGATTGCGCTCGCGCTTGTCCGGCAAAACGAACGGCGGTGGCGGATACTGGGCGCAACCGCGCTCGCGCCGATTTTGCTCATTGGGGTGTTGCTTCAATCGCGCGGCGCGTTTTTGGGGCTGGCGGCGGGCATCGTCGTTTGGCTCGCGCTCTATAATCGCTGGATGTTGCCGCTGGCTTTGGCAGGCATCCTGGGTTTGATGGCGGTCGATGTTTTTTTCGGCGGCGCGTCGCTGGCAACGTTGTTGTACGGCGAAGCCGGCGCGACGATTGCCGGGACGATGGTGATGCGGCAAGACCTGTGGCGCGAAGCAGTCCTTTTGATTCGCCAAGCGCCATTATGGGGAATCGGACTGGGCGCGTACCCGCGCGTCTCTGCACACGCCTTGCCCCACGCGCACAATCTCTTTTTGCAAATCGCGCTCGATACCGGCGTAATCGGGTTGGCGGCGTTTTTAGGTGTCGTTGGCGTGGCGATGCGCGCGGCGTGGTCGAGTTATCGCGCTAAACTGAATCGCCATTTAGCCATCGGCGTGCTGGCGGCGTTCGTTGTGCTGATGGTGCACGGGTTGGGCGACGTGATTGTGTGGGGAACAGCCAAAGCAAGCATCGTGTTGTGGATTTTGCTCGCGCTGGCGATGGGGTTGGATGAGAATTGAAAACTTTACCGCAGAGCACGCGGAGAACGCAAGGAAAATTGATCTGTCATGCTGAGCACGTTCGCTTTGCTCAGTGTAAACTCCGCGAAGCATCTAGCTTGAAACTCGACCAGCCAAAGATATTTGCAAGATTCTTCGCCGCTTCGCGGCTCAGAATGACATTTTGATAGTGTCATTTAATATGATGTGTGTTGGATTTGCGGAAAATGATTGAGCGACCGGAAGAACAATTCCTGATCGATTGCGCGGGTTTGCCAATGCACCCGGCAAAAATCGCGCACGCGCGCACATTGATCGACGCGGGACTCGATTGGGATTATTTGACGCGTACCGCCGAGCAACACAATCTCACGCCGGTGCTCGTCCGTCAAATCGATAATCATTTTGCCGATGCTGTCCCGCCGGCGATTGGGCAAAAACTCAAAGCGTCGATCGAGCAAAGCACGTACTGGAATTTGTGGCAAGCCGGGGAATTGCATCGACTCTTGGAATTGTTCAATCGCGCCGGCGTCCAAGCCGTCCCGCACAAAGGATTGTGGCTGGCGCAGGTGGCGTACGGCGGCTGGGCGTGGCGGCGCATCACCGACCTCGATCTTTTGATTTGCGCCCGGGATTTTTGGCGCGCCCGAAAAATTTTGCTCGCCGAAGGTTACGCGGCGTACCCGCAATTATCGGAACGGCAAACGCAAGCGTATGTGCAGTATCGCCACGAGTTGACGTTTCAACATTCCGCGAATCGTTTCATTGTCGATTTGCATTGGGGCGTGTGGTTTGCGCGGACGATTCTGTGGTTCGAGCGGATGCGCTTTTGGGATCGCTTGCGCCCGGTGAATATCGCCGGCAAAATGGTATCCGGCCTCGCGGCAGAAGACGCGCTCTTGTTGTTGGCGATGCACGGGCTGGTGCATTACTGGAGTTCGTTGAACTGGGGGGTGGACATTGCGCAATTGATCCGCGCGCATCCCAACACCTTCGATTGGACGTTGACGTTGCGTGAAGCCGAGCGGCTGGGGGTGATGCGGGTCTTGTTCATCGCGTTGAAACTCGCGCAGGAATTGATCGCGTTCGATTTGCCGGCGGACGTGGCGGCGCGCGTCGACCAGGATGAGGTGGCGGGCGCGCTGGCGGAGCGTTTCCGCGCCGGTTGGTTTCAACCGTCCCAGCCAATGTCCGGCTGGGACGAACTTGCGCTTGGCGTCCAAGCCCGGGAACGCTGGCGGGACAAACTGCATTGTGTACTGACCATCTTGACCAGTCCAACGACCGAAGAAATCCAACGATGGCCCTTGCCCAAGCCGTTGTTCCCGTTCTATCGGATTTTGCGTCCGTTGCGGTTGACGTTGGAACGCGAGAGTGTTCAATAAATTTTGCGAAATAAAAATCTCACCGCCAAGACGCGAAGGACGCCAAGGAATGTCATTCTGAGCGACCGAAGGGAGCGAAGAATCTCGCAAATATCAATGGTCGGTCAAGTTTCAAGCTAGATGCTTCGCAGAGTTTACACTGAGCAAAGCGAACGTGCTCAGCATGACAGTTCAATTTTTCTTGGTGTTCTTTGTGTCTTTGCGGTTAATATTAGACGTTATCCGAAACAAGGAAAATCATCCACGAAGAACACGAAGGACACTAAAATAAGAAGAAATAATTCGTGGTTCTTCGTGACCTTGGTGGAAAATATTTATTTCAGATAACGTTAATTATTTCGTATCAGGTCTGTTAGATATTGGATCCGGTTTTGATTAGGGATATAATCGAATGGGACGTGGAAACTTGGTCGGCGGCGTTGCGGTTTTGGGAATCTGCCGTCGATTGGCGCGGCGCGCCGAAGATGTGTTTGGAAGTTGGCGCGGGGAACGGCGGGCTATCGTTGTGGCTCGCGCTCAAAGGTCATCGTGTCGTCTGTTCCGACTTGACCAGCCCGGCGAATCGAGCGGCACGTTTGCATGCCAAGTACGGCGTGTCTGCGCTGATCGAGTATGCGGCAATCGACGCGACGGACATTCCCGACCGCGCGCGGTTTGACATCGTCGCGTTCAAGTCTATACTGGGCGGCATCGGCAGAAACAACGACCGCGCGCGGCAACAACGTGCCATCGACGAGATGTTCGACGCGCTCAAGCCGGGCGGCATGCTGTTGTTTGCGGAAAATTTGCGCGCGAGTCCGGCGCATCGGTTCTTTCGCGAAAAGTTTGTGGGCTGGGGCAAATCGTGGCGGTACGTGACGCTCGCCGAGATGCGTGAGTTTCTGCGCCAGTTTGCGACCGTGCAAATGCGCGCGACCGGCGTTATCGGCGTGTTGGGCAGGACGGAGCGCGAGCGGAATCTTTTGGCGCGGGTGGACAATTGGGTGTTGAATCGATTGTGTCCGGACGAGTGGAAGTATTTGGTGTACGGCGTGGCGGTTAAATCGTAAATCTTTTTTGTCCGCGAATTACGCGAATTGACGCTAATCTTTTTTCAATCGCCTGACGCGGGGATGTCATTGCGATGGTTGAAACGTGTTGTACGTAACCAATCCGATTCATCGGATTTCTACCTGGTGAGACATCGAATTCATTCGATGGCGCTCTGTGCCGTTTTTCATTCGTATGATTCGTGGAATTCGCGGATCAAAATTTCTTCGCAGTTGAAACGTAATGAATGATGTTTTGAATTCACAACAAGCGATGATTGAACCGACGGTGCGCATTCGTCCGCCGGGGAGTTGGATTTCCTTCGACTGGCGCGAACTGTGGGAATACCGCGAACTGTTGTATTTCCTTGTCTGGCGCGATGTCAAAGTGCGCTATAAACAAACCGCGCTCGGCGTGCTGTGGGTCGTCTTGCAACCGCTTGCAACGACGCTGATCTTTTCTGTCATCTTTGGCAATCTCGCCAAGATTCCGTCCGAGAATTTGCCGTACGCGGTGTTCGCGCTTGCCGGGCTGGTGCCGTGGAATTATTTCGCGGGCGCGTTTTCGCGCGGCGGCACAAGTTTGGTGGGCAGTGCGAATCTCCTCTCCAAAGTGTATTTTCCGCGCCTCATCATTCCGATTGCAAGTATGGCATCGGGGCTGATCGATCAAGCCATCGTCTTTGGTCTGCTCATCGTCTTGATGTTGTTCTTTGGCATCGTGCCGACTCTTGCCATCGTAACGTTGCCGTTCTTTCTTTTGCTCGCGATTGCGACCGCGCTCGGTGTGAGTTTGTGGCTTTCGGCGTTGCACGTTCAGTACCGCGACGTGGGGTATTTGATTCCGTTCATCGGTCAGTTTTGGATGTACGCGACGCCGGTGGTGTACCCGGCGAGCATGATTCCGGCGCAATGGCGCATTCTCTACGGCTTGAACCCGATGACCGGCGTCGTCGAAGGATTTCGCTGGGCGCTCTTTGGTACCGGCGCGGGACCGGATGCGATGTTGTTCGTATCGGTGGTGATGGTCGCGGTGCTGTTGGTGAGCGGTCTGTTTTTCTTCAAGCGGATGGAGGATGGTTTTGCGGATGTCGTTTGAAAAGACCGGAGACCGGGGACGGAAGACCGGGGACAGGAGACCGGGAGGGGCAGATGGCGGATGTGGTGTACAAGTTTGAGAAATTGGAAATTTATCGGTTGGCAATCGAGTATTTGGATTTGATTTATGCGGTTGCAGACAAGTTACCCAAGACCGAAGATTATAATTTGCGTTCACAGATCGTCCGCGCGGCGACATCGATTGTCTTGAACATTGCGGAAGGATCAACGAGTCAGAGCGACGCGGAACAGAATCGGTTTCTCGGGATGGCATTGCGTTCGCTCGTCGAAACGGTGGCGTGTCAACGCATTATCGAGCGCAGGAACTATTGTCAGTTAGCGGAAATTACGCCCGCGAAGGAATCCGCGCACACGTTGTTTGTCAAAATTCAAGCGATGCGAAAATCGCTTGTGCGAAATCAATAGACGTTATCCGAAATAATGGATCCGCAGATTGCACAGATTATTTTTCTGCGAAATCCGTGTAACACTTGCCTTGGCGGGAACGCAAGTGCCAGGGTCTATGGATTAATTTCCAGCACATTGGTTATACCGATAATGTCAAATAATCCTATGTCAATCTTAATTCCCGGTCTCCGATTTTCTTCCGGTCATCGGTCTTTTTCCGGTCTCTGGTCTCCCGTCCCCGGTCTTGCCTATGTCTGATCTTGCTATTCGAGTTGAAAATCTCTCCAAGCGGTATCGCATTGGCGCGCGGCAAACTCGCCACGACACGCTCCGCGACGCGCTCACGGCGAAATTCAAGGGGGCGACCATTGCCGGTCTTCCGTCTCCGGTCTCCGGTCTTGCATCTCCCGGCACCGGTCTTGCCTCTCCCGTCTCCGGTCAATCGGACTTGATCTGGGCGTTGAAGGATGTTTCGTTCGAGGTCAAGCGCGGCGAGGTGGTGGGGATTATCGGGCGGAACGGCGCGGGGAAAAGCACGCTCCTCAAGATTCTCTCGCGCATCACCAAGCCGACGACCGGCTACGCCGATCTGTACGGGCGCGTCGCGTCGCTGTTGGAAATTGGCACCGGCTTTCATCAGGAGTTGACCGGGCGCGAGAATATCTATCTGAGTGGCGCGATTTTGGGAATGCGCAAAGCGGAGATCGACCGCAAGTTTGATGAGATCGTCGCGTTTTCCGAGATCGACAAGTTCATCGATACGCCGGTCAAGCGGTATTCCAGCGGGATGTACGTGCGGCTGGCGTTTGCGGTGGCGGCGCATTTGGAGCCGGAGATTTTGTTGGTGGATGAAGTGCTGGCGGTGGGCGACGCGGCGTTTCAGAAAAAGTGTTTGGGCAAGATGGGGGATGTGGCGCGCGAAGGGCGGACGGTGTTGTTCGTGAGTCATAATATGGCGGCGGTACGACGCCTCTGCTTAAGAGGTATTTTACTGGAGGGAGGACGTATCCAAGTAAGTGGTGATGTTGACTCAGTTGTGGATGCTTATTTTCTTGCAAATGCTCAGGACTCTGCCAGTCCCAGTGATGTAATTTCTGTTGAAGATGGCGATGCGAAATATACAGCATGGGAATTGATTGATTCGGGTACTGGAATGCCATATAGTTGCTATTCTCGTGATGAATGCCGCTTCAGATTATATTTATCATTAAGGCGCACAATTAGAAATGCACGATTGGGTTTTGAGATAATTGACTCAAACGAACAAAAACTAATTGTTGCACATAGCATGGATAACGGTTCAGCCGAAATCAATATGAATCCGGGTGATTATTACGTCGATTGGAATCTTCGTGTTCCACTAAGAGAAGGTTACTATACAATTGTTGCTGGTTTGGGTGCGCAAGTTGAAGGACAGATCGATTTATGGTCAGCGAAGCCACTACTCACGGTTCTCCCTAAAATGGACTTGCATTTGTCTAGTGAGCGTAGAGGATTAGTGTGCGAAGATGTACAATTCGAAGTCATTCGACTGCGTGAGATTCCAGCAACATGAGAGAGCAGAATCTTCCAAGATTAATTGACTATTCTACCAATACTAGCGATGCGTATTTCTTAGAATACCGCGCGATAAATTCAGCATTACTTCGCGTGGCTGAACAAGTGCAAGGTGTCCTACTCGATATAGGTTGCGGGAATAAACCATACCAGAGATTATTTTCATGTGTGACGCGATATATCGGATGCGATATGGTGCAATCGAGTCAGAATAAAGTAGACGTGATTACCGTTGCGACCGAGTTGCCGTTTTCTTCAGAATCATTTGATTCTGTACTTTGTACCCAAGTTATTGAGCACGTCGAAGACCCAGAAGCACTTTACTTTGAAGCGTGCAGGGTGCTCAAACCTGGGGGGCATCTTATTCTTTCTGGACCAATGTATTGGCATTTGCATGAAGAACCGTATGATTTTTTCAGGTTCACAAAGTATGGATTAAGATACTTGTCAGAAAAAACGGGATTTGAGGTCATCGAGATAATTCCTAATGGTGGAAAATGGGCTGTCTTGGGTCAAGTCCTAATCCACACAATTCAAAACACTTGGCTGGATCGTAAGCCATTAGTCAGTGTCACCAATAGAATCTTTGCGTGGCTTGATGATAGGTATTATAATGACTTTAATACACTCAATTATGTAGTTATTGCTCGAAGAAAGCGCTTGGCAGCGCCAGCATCTGTAAACCATGAATCATAAACAACACAATGGTTCTCCACGGTATTTCACAGATCGAGAGTTGTGGAGAAAGCCAACCTCATATTGGGATAGATTGAGAATTGAGCGTATGCGCAAACAGGCGAGACAAATGTTTGATCGTTCACGCCGTATTTTTGACAAAGACTTGGAGGTGGAATTTCCAGGCATATCGAAATGCCGTGTTGTAATTCAATCCACTGCACTATTGAATTATGAATTCGGCAACGTACAACTAAACGAATTGATGACTCTTTCGTCGATATGCCGATATTTGAACCCAATGTCAATATTTGAATTCGGCACGTTCAATGGAATGACAACACTACATTTAGCTCTGAATTCCCCAAGTCACACGCAAATATTCACGATTGACCTTGCACCTGATGACCCCAAACGACAATTGATGAATGATGACACGTACTACGTTCAAAGAAATATTGTAGGTGAAGTATTCCAATCTATGTCGGAGCGCGTGAGGATAAACCAAATTCTATGTGATACAACTGTCTTCGACCATGGGGAATACAAAGAAAAAATCGACATGATTTTTATAGACGCTAGCCACGAGTACGAATTCGTTCGATCAGATAGCGAAAAGGCTCTTGAAATGCTCAAACCAGGTGGCGTCATACTATGGCATGACTATGTTTTTTCTCATTACGGCGTCTATACCTTGCTAAACGAGCTCTCACATTCCATCGAATTATTTTCAATTCCCAACACTACTTTAGTCTGCCATCATAGTAGTACAAAATAAATCTTGGCGGCGCAGAAATGCAAGATCAAATTCCTGTATCAGTAATCATTCCTTGCTTCAATCATGGTCTGTATCTTAGAGAAGCAATTGCCAGTGTGGAACAATGTGATTCAAGTCTGTACGAAATCATCATTATCAATGACGGTTCGACAGATGCTTACACAATTCAAGTGCTGAGAGAACTAGAGAGTAGGGGCTATAATGTAGTTAATCAGGCGAATCAGGGACTCGGCGCCAGCCGTAATAATGGCATACGTATTTCGAGAGGAAGATACATACTACCTTTAGATGCAGATAACAGGATCAGAGCTGAGTATATTCCAAAGGGAGTAAAGATTCTTGATGAGTACCCCGGGGTTAGTGTAGTTTATGGCAAGCCTGCATACTTTGGTGAAGTAGAGATATCTCCATCATTGCAGGTTACAAAATTCAGTCTGCGCAAACTCCTTAACGGTAATTTCATCGATGCGTGTGCGCTATTTCGAAAATCTGCTTGGGAAGAATGTGGCGGCTATGACGTGCACATGCCGTTTCAAGGGGTCGAGGATTGGGATTTTTGGATTACATTAGCGATTCGTGGACATGGTTTTCACTTTATTGATGAAATACTGTTTGATTATCGAGTGCGCCCAAACTCGATGAGACTGGATATGCAGGATTCAATAAAAATTGGAAAAAACATTGAGTATCTTAGTGCCAAGCATTCCTTGTTTAAGATTCAAAAATTACACAATCAAGTTAATAACCTCAACAAGTTATTACACCAACGAAAATCATCTTCAAGTGCAAGCGACACGCAGAGAATGCACGACGAACTAATGTCTGAGAGTTACATAGAAGAAATAGAACGTGCGCTTCAGCAAATATCACTGATGCGAAATTCTAGTGATTCGCACGATGACGCAATTAATAGTATTTTAGATATTTTAGATTTGACAACACGCGAACATCTCAAGATGCTAGAACAACAACGCAGACTCTTTGATTTAGAACTGTTTCTTCAGCGAGTTCAATCGAATCCCGTTTTCAAGATGTATCATTGGCTCAAGTATCTTGGTAGAAAATGAAAACTGATGAGCCAATTTCTCCCAAAATATTTGCCATTATTCTTGGTTGGAATAGCCGTGATGATACTTTGGAATGTCTATCTTCATTCAAAGATCATCTTTTCCCTAATTGGCAAATTGTCCTTGTAGATAACGCCTCAACCGACAACACCGTTGCAACTGTCCGCGCCCAATTTCCCAATGTTCACATCATTGAAAACAAATGCAATTTGGGATACGCGGAAGGCAATAATGTCGGCATTCGTTACGCTTTGGAGCAAGACGCCAAGTATGTTTTCTTGCTCAATAATGATACCATCGTACCGCCGTCAACGTTGAAGCAACTCCTTGAGGTCGCCGAGGCGAATTCCAATATCGGAATCTTGTGTCCCCGAATTATTTCGTACCACGATCATTCCCGGCAATACGTTGGTGCGCGAATTCTTTGGGAGAACGGCGTCGGCGTCGAGATTGAGCGTTCACCCGAAGGTTTGCCAGAATTCTTAGAGACCGATTACGCGCCCGGTTGCGCGCTTTTGATCAGGTCGCGCGTCATCCGCGAAATCGGTTTGCTCGCTTCTGATTTCTTTGCCTATTTCGAGGATGTCGATTGGAGTTTGCGCTGTCGCCAAGCCGGTTATCGCGTGGTAGTTGTGCCGCAAGCCGCGATATTCCACAAAGGCACGATGGATCAAAGCGACCGCAAATCAGCCACCGCCGAGTTCTACTTTCGGCGCAATCAGTTCCTTTTCATGCGCAAGTACGGTCGATGGCATCATTGGTTGCCGTTCCTCAAATTCAACCTTCGCAAATCGCTCGAACGTTTTCAACGTCTGGTTCAAGAAGACGAAAACGAAATTGCCTCCGCGCTTTTGGATGGCTGGTGGGCGGGCGTGACCGGTAAATTCGGCGCGCAACGCATCCACGCGCCGGCGTGGTTCAAGAACTTGGTGCGCCGGCAATTGGGGCTTCTCTTGTGGCTGACGGGATGGCTGTACTTTTGGGAGTATCAAAAGGTCAAACGCCAAAAAGCCAAAGAGTCGCAAACTTCGGCATGAACTATAAACTGATTTCCACCCCAGTCAGGTGAAAATCGATTAGAAATCGATTCGCTCATATGTAAAATTAGTGCCTATGTCACCCTGAGCGGAGCGAAGGGTCTAGCAAAAAACTCCGGGCAATCCGATTTCTCTAGCAATGAGCAAGATGCTTCGCGGAGTTTACATTGAGCAAAGCGAACGTGCTCAGCATGACAATCAGTGGCTTGATTCTTCCTTGCACACTTTATCGATATGAACGAATTCACCTTATTGAGCCGTCGATGGATTCGCTTCGCTCACCACAAGTTTTCAATCGGCGGCGGCGAGCGCGTAAGATAAGTTATGAACCTCGCCCTTTACCACAATCTCACCTCTGGCGGGAGTAAACGCGAGGCGTACGAATTTGCCAAACAATTCGCGCAACACGGGCACACCGTTCACCTCTTTGCGCCAAAAACGGCGGACGAAGAATTTCTCCCGCTGACCGATCTCGCACATCGCTCATGGACATTCGACCTCGAATTGCACAAACCGTTGCGCGGTCGCTTGCCGTTCGTGCGCCGCTATCTCGATTTGATTGGCTTGGCGCGCGATCTGCATCGATTGCAAACGTTGGCGCAACAGATCGCCGCGCAGATCGATGCCGGCGGGTACGCTTTTGTGTTCGCGCACCACGACCGCATCGTGCAAAGTCCGTATCTCTTGCGATACTTGAAAACTCCAGCGGCATATTACTGCGCAGAACCGATGCGCGAATTTTACGACCCGCCGATTCCGCGCTCGTACTACCGACCGCAAAACACCGCGGCGCGCTTGCAACAAATCTGGTACGCGCCGGAACGCTGGCTGCGCCGCCGGCTGATCCAGACCCACGACCGGCGCAACGTCCGCTGCGCGACAATGCTCCTGACCAACTCGGCTTTCTCCGCCGAAGCGATTTATCGCGCGTACGGTTTGCGCGCGCGCGTTTCCTATCTCGGCGTCGATGCGGAAAAATTTCGACCGCTCGACGCGGCGCGACACGATTTTGTGCTTTCGGTTGGCGCGGTATCGCCGCTCAAAGGGTACGATTTCTTGATTCAAGCGTTGTCGCACATTCCGCTTGATTTGCGTCCGCGTTTGGTGATCGTCGGCAACACCGCTTCCGCCGGCGAGACGAATTTCCTGCGGCATCTTGCCGAAGAATTGCACGTTGCCGTCGAATTTCGCGTCAACATTCCCGATGCCGAATTGGTAACGCTGTACAATCACACGCGCGCGCTCGTTTACTCGCCAGTTCTCGAACCGTTCGGCTTTGCGCCGCTCGAAGCGATGGCGTGCGAAACGCCGGTCGTCGCGGTGCGCGAGGGCGGCATCCGTGAATCCATCCGCGATGGTGAAACCGGTTTGCTCACGCAACGCGACCCGCGCGAATTTGCCGATGCGTTGTGCCGCGTGTTGAACGACGCCGCGCTTGCCAAAATACTCGGCAAAAACGGACGCGAGCAAGTGTTGAAATTCTGGACGTGGCAACACGCGTACGAGCGATTGATGCAAAACATTCAAACGTTTATGCACTGAACGCAGAGAACGCGGAGAAAAAAATTACAAAATCTCTGCGGTTTATCCGCGAAACATCAATGCTTAAAGTTAATCCGTTCGCCCAATCGCTTTGCAAGACCTTTTGTCCGCGAATTACACGAATTACACGAAGAAAACAACGGAATTGGCGAAAATTCGCGTAATTCGCGGATGAAAAAATTTTGGCAAAGGCATTGTTAAATTGCATCGACATTTCATGAACTTACTTTACCTCTCTTCCTCCGGCGGCGGACTCGATACCAACATCCGCGTCCTTGCGCCCGAACTGGTACAAGCGGGACCCCGCGTTTCGGTGCTCTACCTCCATTTCCCCGGCGAAAAAATTCCTGCGCCAAGTCAAGTGGACGGCTACACCATTCATCACGCGCACATCGGCAGTTGGCACTATTTCACCCACCGCGCGACGTTTGGGTTGACAAGTTTGCCGCGCATCGTCCGCGCGTTTGAATGGGCGGCGGCGTTGCGTCGCGCGGTTCGAGAAATCCACTGCCGCGAATCGCTCGACCTGATCGAATTGCCAGAAGTTTTCATCCCGCCGGGCTGGCTCGACGGTGTGCCGTACGTGGTGCGCTTGCACGCGGCGGCGTGGACCTGCCATCGATTGTTTGGCGAACCGAGCGCGCTTGCCGATGCAATCGAAATGCGGATGGAACGCTCCACGCTGAAGCGCGCCGCCGGCATCTCATCTCCGTCGAATTTCTTGGCAAACTATATTCGACAGACGTGTCGCGTTTCTCAGCCCATCGAAATCATTCCGTATCCAATCGACACGACGCGGTTCGCGCCCGGCGCGTGCCGGGATGACCCGCCGCTGATTCTGTTCGTCGGGCGCATCGAAAAACGCAAAGGCGCGGACGTGTTATTGCAAGCGATTCCGCTCGTCCGGCAAAAATTTCCCGATTGCCAATTTGTTTTTGCGGGAAGTATGAGCGCGGAGTTAAACTCCCTCGCCCGTAATGCGGGAGAGGGTAGGGGTGAGGGAGGGGTGAGGTTGCTCGGCGTCCGCCCGCGCGATGAATTGGTGCAGTGGTATCAACGCGCATCGATTTTCGTCGCGCCGTCGCTCTGGGACAACTCGCCGAACACGGTGTACGAAGCAATGTCCTGCGGCACGCCGGTAATTGCGACGCGCGTCGGCGGCATTCCAGAACTCGTGGACGATGGCGCGACCGGTTTGCTCGTTCCCCCGCGCGATGCGAACGCGCTCGCGGACGCGCTCATCGATTTATTGCGCGATCCGGCGCGGCGTTTGGAAATGGGAAGGCGAGGGAGAGAAAAAGCGGTGGGGGAATTTTCTTTACCAGCTATACTCAATCAAACTCTTAAATTCTATCAGAATGCTCTTGTGAGACTCTAATGCTTGGAGCATTCGGCTTGGATTGGCGAATTAGTTTAGCGCAAGAATGCTTGTTTTACTTACGAACCTGCGCAAATTGGCGAGATGTTATCCGCGCTCGATTGCGCAACACCCCCGTTGATCGGTTTGTAACCCGTTCGGGCATGGTAGTGGGTTTTACTGATCCAATTCCATATCAAGTCTTTCAAGAAATCTGGCGACGCCAAATTTACACGCGTGCATATCCGTCTGATTTTGGTGATCCGCGTGTTGTTGTAGATGTGGGTGCGAATATTGGGTTCTTTTCTTTGTATACCGCTCAACGGTGGCGCACGGCGCGCATTTTTGCCTTTGAACCGGCACCTGAAAATGTTGAACTCTTGAAACGGAATGTCATCTTGAGCCGTGTTGAGCGAATTGTTGTTCGCCCTGCCGCTGTCGCTGGATCAGTCGGATATGCAACAATGTATCTCAAGCAAGAGTCTGGTTGGCATTCACTCATCGGCAACGGTGCACTGTCAGCAGTCCAAGTTTCAACGACAACTCTCGACCAAATTATAGACGAGGTCGCACCAGCGCCGATAGATATACTCAAGATAGATTGCGAAGGGTCTGAATACGATGCGCTCCTGGGACGTGATCAGCTGTTGTCGGAGCATGTACGATTCGTCGCGATGGAATATCATGAGATTGGTGCAAATGGCGTCTCAGCGCTACTTGATATTTTTGCGCGTGCTGGGTTTCGGTGCCAATATTATCCTGAACCACGTTGGCACACCGGAATGTTGTATGCAGTGAATTCGAGACTGAAATAAAAATCAATGCACCTCGTTCTCGCCAACCAATGGTACCCGCCTGAATCCGGCTGGGGCGGCGTGGCAATGTGGAATTACACGCTCGCGCGTGCGTACCGCCAACTCGGTCATTCGGTAACGATCCTCGCCGCGCGCACCGCGCCGGAGATTCCAGAAACCAAAGACGACGATGGCATTACTGTACATCGATTACTCGTGCGCGACAACTATCGCTGGCGGCGATTACCCGGCGTCGGTCGCTACGTCCGCCCAATCCAACAACTGCTCTACGCGCGCCGGGTCGATCAAGCGTTGCGCGCTTTGCATCGGGCTAAACCCTTCGATGTGGTTGAGTTTGCCGACGTGAACGCCGAAGGATTTTTTTACGCGCGCGCACCGTTGACGTCGTTCGTCGTCCGTTGTCACACGCCCACCTTCGTTTTGAAACGCTACTACACCGCGCGCGAAATGCTGTACGACACGCGCATCATTTCTGCGTGCGAAAAAGATGTGATTCGCCGGGCGCACGCGCTCACCGCGCCGTCGCGTGATATGGCAAACGTGATCGCAAATGAATATGGGATTCGCGCGGAAACCATCGCGGTCATTCCCAACGCGCTAGCAATTTCAAATTTCAAATTTCAGATTTCAGATTCGCAATTAGCCAACCATCGCACTAACGAACTAACCAACTATTGCACTATTCTCCACGTTGGTCGTTTGGAACGCGCCAAAGGTGTCACCATTCTTGCCGACGCGATTCCGCAAGTTTTGGCGCAAATTCCCCGCGCGCGTTTTGTCTTCATCGGCGATGATCGATTGTCTGCGCGCGGCACGTCGCAACGCGCGGAACTGGAAAAGCAATTGACCGATGCCGGCGCGAGGCATCGTGTAGAATTTCTGGGCGGTGTGGATCAAGCGACGTTGAGCGACTGGTATTGCCGCGCGGACATTTGCGTCGTGCCGTCGATGCTGTACGAAAGTTTTTCCTACACCGCCGCGCAAGCGCTCGCAGCGGGCAAACCGGTCGTTGCGTCGCGCATCGGCGGGATTCCGGAAACGGTGGACGATGGCGAGACCGGGTTATTAGTCCAGCCGGGCAGCGCGGCGCAACTGGCGGATGCGGTTATCCGCCTTGCCAACGACACCGATTTACGCGAGCGAATGGGACGCGCCGGGCGGAAAAAGGTGGCAAGGGAATTTGATCCACAAATGATCGCGCACAAAAACCTCGCCGTGTATCAACAAGCAATGAGCGCCGATAAATGAGATTACTTTACATTGCTCCGTTTTTGAATGTGCCACCAAGAACGGGGGCAGAGATTCGTGCGTTCCATCTTGTAAAAGGTTTGGCGCAAAATCATCTGGTTTCGCTAATAACCTATGCGACAGATGAATCAATCGCTCTGCGCGAATGGGCGGGCGAGCATTTGCAATACTTTGTTACCTTGACTCCCAATCCTTGGCGTGTGCCAAGTAAAAGATGGACGGCTGTCTTGAATCGGATACTAGCTTTTCCTCCAGAATCTTTTAGCCACTTTGGTGGCGAGCAGTTGGCATCAGCGATTGAAGACTTGTGCGCCCGAACCAAGCCCGATGTCATTATTTTTGATACCCTGATGACCGGACAAATTGTCCTGCAGCAGCACAGCAAAATTCCAGCCGTAATTTCACTCTACGACATTGCTTCTAGTTATGCGTGGCAACGTTTTGTGGATTTGCGTTGGCGTCCTTACAAACTCGTCTATGCGATAGAATGGCTCAAGACCTGGCTCTATGAAAGAGCCATCCTACGCGCCTTTGAAATCATCGCGGTAGTATCGCAACGGGACGCACAATTTGTCCGCAAAATGAATTCCAAAGCGCGTATTCTCTTGGTTCCGAACGGCGTAGACTCACGTGCGGTTATCGCTCGATCACCGGGGCGTGATATTCTGTTGGTTGGTAATTTTGATTATGCGCCAAACGTCGAAGGATTGTGGCATTTTTATCGAAACATTTTACCCCTCCTGCGTACGCGATTGGATAATTTTCGTTTCTTGGTTGTTGGACGAAATCCTCCAACAGACTTTGTTTGTGCCGTGCAAGGCGATGCATCGATTGAAATCGCGGCAAATGTGCCAGATGTGCGTCCATATTATGCTCGTGCGCGTTTGTGCATCGCACCCTTGTTGCACGGTGCCGGCACGCGCTTGAAGATTCTCGAGGCAGCCAGTATGAGGGTGCCGGTGGTTTCGACCTCTATTGGCTGTGAAGGATTGGAGATGGTTGACGGCGAAACCTTGCTGATTGCCGATGGCGCAGATTCGTTTGCGAATGCTATCGTAAGAGTATTTAACGATACAGAATTGGCAGACCGCTTGGCAAACCAAGCACGACAACTGGTCGAGGCGCGATATGACTGGGAGATTATCACGCGGGCTTTCAAAACGGAATTGGAACAGATTGGGCGATCATCATGAAGGCGTGGCTTGTCGTCTCCAGTTATTTGCCCAATCCCGGCGGCTTGCAAACGGTTACGTCGCAATTGGCAATCGAATTACAAAAACGCGGGGTGAATGTTTCAGTGTTGACGCAGCGTTATCCACGCACGCTCGCCGAATCGGAGAGAATCGACGGCGTACAAGTCCAGCGATTATTTTTTCTCACGCCACGTCTGCGCGATCTGCTCCGCGGTCGCATTGCTCTCTTTCTTGCTGGCTTGGTTTTCTTTCCGCTCACGTTGGTTCGCCTGCTCTGGAAAATTGCGCGCGCGAAACCGGACGTGGTGAATTTGCACTTTGTCGGCGCGCCGGCATTTTTTTTGCTGATTGTCCGAACGCTCATTCCTTTTCGATTCATCGTTTCTCTGCACGGCGACGATGTGGAAGGTCTGCCGCGCAACACCGCTTTGGATCGATGGGTTTTTCGCGCCACTCTCCGCCGCGCCGATGCCGTAACCTCCTGTTCGCGCTATTTGCTCGACCGCGCGATTGCCTGCGAGCCGGCGATTGCGCGCCGGGCGCGGGTGATTCACAATGGCATCGACTTGAATTTCCCCTTTCTTCTTGGGGAAGGGGATCAAGGAGATAGGTTGCTCTGCGTCGGGCGGATGGTTCCCAAAAAAGGTTTCGATATTTTGTTGCGCGCGCTGTCCCAATGTCATCACGCCGGTCATCCGCTTCGATTACGTTTGATTGGCGATGGACCCGAACGTCGCGCGCTGGAAAACTTGGCGCGCGATTTAGGGTTGAACGAGTGGGTCGAGTTTTGCGGCTCGCTGAATCATGCCCAAGTCATCCGTGCGATGGCGTCCAGTCGTGCGGTGATTATCCCTTCGCGCCAAGAACCGTTTGGGCTGGTTGCACTCGAAGCAATGGCGGTGGGCAAACCGGTGATTGCCGCGCGCGTCGGCGGCTTGCCAGAAGTGCTAGCCGATGCCGATGCAATGCTCGTTCCGCCGGACGATCCCGCCGCGCTCGCGCACGCCATCGATAGTTTGATGGCGCGGTTGGAACACGAACCGCTGTTTGGCGCGCGCAATCACGCCATCGCCGCGGGGTTTTCCGTCGCGCGGATGACGGATGCGTACTTGTCGATTTACCGCGCCGAGTCTTGACGATGCGTGTTGCGTTCATCCATCCATTCCTTTTTCGCTACGCGCGCGGGATCGAGCGTTATACGTTCAATCTCGCCAACGCGCTCGCGGCGCAAGGCGTCGAGGTTAGTTTATTGACGTGGCGGTGGCAATCGCCGGTTCAAATCGATCTGCTCGATGACCGCGTCCGCGTTCACGTTCTCCCGACTTTACGCTATTTCGCGGCGCAAGCCATCATCCCGTTTTACGTGTGGCATTTGCTTGCGCATCGCTACGATTTTGTCTGGATTTATTTTGCGGATTATGGCGAAGCAATGACGTTGAATGGGTTGCGGCGACAGAAATTCGGTGTCGTATTTCATTATCCGTACGTGCAGGTGCCGCATCGGTATCATTCATTTCGACGCACGGGACTGGCGCGCCGCGCGGCGCACCTTGTTGCGGTTAGCCGGTTTGTGGCAGATGGCGTGCGTCAAGCGTTGGGGCGCGAGAGTGTTGTCATTCATCACGGCGTCGATACCGTACGTTTCGCGCCCGATGCTACGGCGCGTGTCCGGGTGCGGGAATCGCTGGGGCTTGCGGCGGATGTTCCGCTCTTGGTAACTGCCGCCGCCCTCGAAGAACGCAAAGGAATTCAATGCGTGTTGCGCGCCCTGCCGCGCGTGATCGAGCAATTTCCCAATGCGATGTATCTTGTGCTTGGCGCGGGACCGCATCGCGCCGCGCTGGAGCAATTGGCGTGCGATTTGCAAATTCAAGAACACGTTCGATTGCTTGGCGCGCAAGCGGACGTGACGCCGTACTTGCAAGCGGCGGACGTGTCGCTGATTCTGGCGCGCGGCGAGGCGTCATCGTTGAGCGCATTGGAATCTTTGGCGTGTGAAATTCCGGTCATTGCCGCGCGTCAGCCGCCGTTCGATGAGTTGATTTCCAGTGAGTACGGCGTGATGGTGGATGATACCGACGCAAACGCTGTGGCGGATGTGGTGAGCGATTGGTTGCGCGAGCCGGCGCGGCGTGCGCAAATGGGCGCGGCAGGACGGGCGCGGGTGTTGGCGGATTTTACGTGGGAACAAGTGGCGAGACGATATGTTCTTTTGCTCGATTCTCTAGTCCGATGAATATCTCCGTCCTCATCTGCACCTACAACCGCCCGGCGATGCTCGCGCAATGTTTGCGCGCGTTGCTCGAGCGCGCGGACGAAAAGCCGGATCAAGTCGTTGTCGTCAACGGCGGCGACGCGCGCGCGGATGAAATCGTTCAGCAATTTTCCGTCCTCGGTCACCGGTCTTCCGTCGAGGTTATCCTCCTCAAGACGATCAACAAAAATCTTGCCGCGAGCCGCAACGTTGGACTGCCGCATTGCACCGGCGACATTATCGCAATGACCGATGACGACGCGGAAGTGTTTCCCGATTGGGTCGCGCAGATGAAACGGATTCACGCGGAACACCCCGAAGCCGGCGTCGTCGGTGGTCCGGTCATCGGCGCGGAAACCGCTTCGTTCATCAGCCGCCTCGCCGACCGCGTAACATTTCCCGCGTATGCCACCGCGCGGACGGTGCGCACGTTGCCCGGCGTCAACGTATCGTACAAACGCCAAGTGATCGAGCAGGTGGGGTTGCAGGACGAGACGCTTTTCCGCGGCGAGGATGTGGACTATAATTGGCGTGCGATGCAATGGGGCTGGACGGTGTATTACGATCCGCGCGTACGCGTTTTGCATCATCATCGTCCCACGCTGCGCGGATTTCTGAATCAGCATTATATGTACGGACGCGCGTATTATTTGGTGCGCCGGAAACATCTTGAAATGTACTGCGTCTATCCGCATCGCCTCCAACACTGGCGCGATGTGCTCAAAGCGATCAATTTCATCGCCGGGATTTTCTACGAACCGCTGATTTACGCCGCGCGGATGAAAGGCATCGTCGACAAACTGATCGCGTATCCCATTCTCGTAGCAAATCAAATGGCGTGGCGCGGCGGAATGGTGCGGCAAAAATTCTTGACCGATTCTCGCAACGATGGATGATCGATTGCGCGTCGTTTTCTTCGGCGAACTTGGGTCGACGTTTAGTCGGTTGCACTATCTTGCCTTGCGCCGAAAATCGAATGTGTTGCTGTGGGTCGCTTCTCGGCAGGACTCGCCGCAAGCGCGGTCGTCGTTCAAATCGGCGCGCGATTGGTGGCAACGTTTTCAAGTTCGCGCGCGATTTGAATTTCAGGTGGTGCGGTATTGGGGCAAACCCTTTGCCTTCCTGAACCACATCAATGTCCCCATTCGATATGCCCAACGCAATGATCCAGAGTTGGCGACGGCGTTGAACATATTGAAACCGGACTTGATTGTGTCCGCCGGCTATCGTTGGTTGTTGCCCAAATCCGTTTTGGCGATTCCTAAACTCGGCGCGTTCAATTGTCATCCGTCGCCGCTGCCGCGCTACGCCGGCTCCAATCCGTGGTTTTGGATATTGGCGAACGGCGAAACAGAATCGGCGGTTACCATTCATCGCATGGTCGATGCGGCGGACGCCGGGAACATCGTGCGGCAACGCTTTTTCCCAATTGCGCCGACGGCGAATCATCAACAACTCTACAACGAATCGAGTGTGATGAGCGCGCGACTGCTGGAAGAATGTCTCGACGCTTGGGCAAAAGGCATTGTGGAAGAAACGCCGCAAGATTTAGCCCATCGATCATTTTTCCCGTTGCCCCAAGACGACGATTATCGCATCGATTGGCATCGCACCGCCGTGCAAATTTGCAATCTCGTGCGCGCGTCCAGTCCCGCGCCCGGCGCGTGGGCGATGTTTCGCGGGCGGCGCTTGATTGTTCGCGAAATTTCATCGGTAGAAGGACGTGCATCACCGGGCAAGGTGTGTGAAATCATTCGCGGCTTATCGGTCGGTTGCAGCGATGGTATTGTATTGATCCGTGAAATTATTTTAGACGAAAGAGTTGCAAACGATACCAATACTATTGTTCGTGAATTGGGAATAAAAGTTGGAGATGTGTTCGAGTGATTAATGTGGCGCCAAAAATTCAGTTATCCGTATTGTTGACCTGTATTCTCCTCTCGCTGACCGTCAAGATCGTTTATACCCAACTCTTTGTTGGATGGACAACCCCACCGCGTTTTGATGAGTCGTCTGGGGATGCCTATTTTTATGAAACCTTGGCGCAGAATTTGTATGACGGAAAAGGATATACGTATGATCGTGTCACACCGACCGCAGACAAATTGCCCTTGTATCCAATTTTTATTTCTTTGATCTATCATTTGACCGGGCGAGAAAACTTTGCCACAGTTCGATTGGCTCAATTGCTTTTGGCGGGTTTTGTGCCGCTGTTTGTGTTCAGCATTGGCAAAAATCTCTTCTCACCCCTCGTCGGTTTGCTGGCGGCAGGATTCATCGCCATCGATCCCTTGATGACCTATTTTGCACCTGCGTTTCTTGCTGAAACCTTTTACCTTGTTTTAGTCCTGATTGGAGTTTGGTTCGTAACCAAATCGCAAAAGGAATTTCGTTGGTGTTGGTGGATGTTGGCAAGCTTTTGCTTCGGGTTGGCGATGGTCACTCGTGGGAACATGGTTGTTTTGCCGATTGTGTTGTTTTTAGGGGCATGTTTGCGCTGGGGACGGCAGGGGGTATTGCGTGGAGCAATAATGTTTGGCATGATTGGACTCGTATGGATGCCTTGGGTGATTCGCAACTATATGATTATGGGCGCATTGATACCCTTCACGACAAATGGCGGTAGTGCGTTTTACGGAGGGAACAATCGCTATGCTGAAGGGAATTGGTTGCAAACGGAGCGTCAAGGTGATTTAGAACGTCCCAAGAGTACCGGCGAATTGGCGAAAGATCGGGAGTATTATGCGTTGGGTTTGCAATGGATTTCAGAGAATCCCGATGATTACGCGATTCTCTTATTCAAAAAGATATTTCGCTTATTCGATCCTGATCCTCACACCACGCGCTCAAATGTGTCAACACTCTATCGTGTTGGAGGTTGGATTCCCTATGGGGTATTATTGCCCTTTATCCTGTTAGGGATGTTTGCTCTATTACCCAATCGAAATATTTGGATTGTATATTCAGTGATGATCAGTGTTCTCGCCAACACATTGATCATCTATGGCGACTCGCGCTTTCGCGCGCCGATTCAACCCTATCTCTACCTTTTTGGTGCCTGGGGGTTGTTGGTCGTTTTGAATCAGATATTGACGCAGATCAACTCACATCGTTGGACAAGAGAGGTTCCATGAGCAGTATCGTTGAACGGATTCCACGTGATCAAGTATTACGTTGGTTGATTGTGATTGTTACAATGGTGGCGGCGGCGTTAATTGGACGGATCGAGTTCGGTTTCCGCGAACTTGTGATCATCCTGCTGGGCGTTGTTGGCGTGGTAGTCTTGTTAGTCCCTGGTGCATTACGCGTGGGCTTTTATATTCTTGTCCTGACATTTGCAGTAGGGTGGCGTCAGCTTGAAGTGACTCCCGCGCTCAAAATTCACCCGTCGGAAGTTTTTACTTGGGCGTTGTTCCTCGTGCTCGCATTTCAAGTCATCCTCGAGAGACGAAATGTACGGGTCCGTTTTTCCTGGCATTGGTTATTTCTGATTGGTCTAACCGGACTTGGAATAGCCACAACTTTGTTAGAAGGCTTTCAACTCGATTTTGGATTAAGCGTTGCCAAGGGTTTCATATTGCTTTTCCCGGTCTCGCTCTTGGTTCAGCATTTTGTGCGCGATGAGCAAAGCTGGCAACGAACGTGGTTCGTGCTTGGTCTGGTAGCATCTTTTGTATCTGCTTTGGGATTGCTAGAGTATTTTTTCCCTGAGGTAGTTGCGCCTTTTCGTGGTTATTTTGGTGAGACATCGACCATTGTATCGCAAGCTGGTTTTTTGCGCGCTGACTTTTCCTTTTTTGGCGGTGCAATCACCAGCGTCTTTTTGGCAATGACGATCCTTGGCTTGCTGAATGAAGGTCTTGTCAATTTGGGCTGGCAAAGATATGTGTGGCTGGCGATGGTAGCCCTGATAAGTATGGCAGTCTATTTTTCCGGTAACCGAGGCCCGGTAGTGGCTTTGGGAATGGGCATAGCCATCTATGTCTTGGTCAATCCGCATCAGCGTTGGCTGATTGCTACCCTTGTTCTGATTGTCTTATTACTTTTACCCGACGTCTTTTTTCATAACCTTCAGCAAGCATTTCAAGGTTCGTCGGCGTTCGACAGTAGCGTCCAAAAGCGGGTTGAGCGTTTTCAGAACGCTTGGAATATGGCGCAACAGCGTCCAATTTGGGGCTTTGGGTGGGGAGCAAGCGGGTATGTCCATAGTGATTTGACTCAACTTGCCGCCGATGTGGGATTCCCGTTTACCATGATCTTTTTGTTATGGTACGGTCAACAAGCGTCGAAGAATCTCTGGAAAATATCCAGCGTTGGAATCCCCTCGAGATGGCGCAACCGCAACGGCGCGATGTTGGCAACGCTGGCGGCTGGTCTTGGGATGCTGGCAACGGAAGGTATTTTTGTCTTACCGCACGTCATCGCTCCGTTTTGGTTCATTGTGGCGTTGGCGGCGGTTTGTCCCACTCTGGCAACTCAGCCCAGCCCTGATGCAATAGTAGCCAAACCAACTCAAGAATCATGAAGTCTGTTTCTTCGTCCAATTGGCATCTTGGATTCCTTTTCCTAACTTTGCTGGTCGCTTTTGCCCTCTCCTTTTTCAACCTCGGCGCGCGCACGCTACATGGGGATGAGTTTGGCAGTATTGCAGAGGCGATAACATTCGGTCGCAACGCTAATTCGCTTCCCTATTTTTTGCTATTACGCTTCTGGATAATTTTGGGCAATAATGAATTCTGGCTACGGTCATTTTCGGTATTTGCAGGGGTGGGGGCAATTGCGATTACATTTGCAGGAGTTAAAGAACTGGGCGGAAGATCGCTTGCCCAGCTCGTTGCATTATTACTCGCAACTAGCCCCTTTCTTGTCGTTTACAATCAACAAGTTCGTTTCTACAGTCTTGCGGTATTAATCGCGGGCATATCGCTGTGGACGTTTTTCATTTTACTCAAGCGCACTACATCTCGGACGATAATTGCTTGGATGATAGCCGGGTGTCTAGCAGTTTTGGGGCTATTCATGAATCTGCTGTTGGTGTTTGGACAAATTCTCACCCTGTTTGGAATCACTCGACGGCTGAGTCCGCGTGTCAAATTGACTGTAATTTTTCTAGTGCTGGCAATTGCTTTTTTATTGCTTGTTGTTCCATTCGTTCGTCAAATTGTCTTTGATGCGTTGGCAACTTATACCAATGCCAATGTCCGTTACAATGCTTCGCGAGGTTTGGCGTTTTCGCATTTTGCTAAAATTCCAATGACGCTCTTCTTTTTTATTTTTGGTGAGTCGGTCTATCCTTTGAACTTGTGGTTGGTTCTGCCGGGTTTTCTCATTTATGGGACTGCCACATTTGCTGGTTTAATTGCTCTACGCGATTATCCACACGTGTTAATGTTTGTGCTTGTCACGATTGTGTTTGCGCTTGTTTTGTTATTTCTCGTTTTTGATCCACTTGCTCCGCCCGATTTGCAAGGCGCCGCGCCGCGCTACTTGATTTTTCTCCTGCCCCTCTTCTATCTCGTCGTTGCCGCTGGTGTGCAGAGCCAACGCTCTTGGCTGATGATCCCATTGCTCTTGGTCAACTTCGGGTCGCTGATGTCGTACTGGTTTGGCGATTGGGCATACACCGATGACTTGGTAAACTGGCGGCAAGTAACGCAATGGGTTGGCAATTACATCACGCCGCAAACGCTCATCCTCGCCGATGGACGCGCGCAAGCATCTGCCGACTATTACTTTCCCGTCGAATGGAATCGGCAGGGAACGTGGGGTTTTCAGACAGAAGATCAATTGAACGATCTAGCTGACTATTCGCGCATCGTTTGGCTCTCGTACAACTTTCACGCCGATGCGCGCGTGCAGGCGACGACATTGATGCAGAAGATTGCTCGCCGTTACGATCAAACAGCAGTGTGGAACAAATATCCTTTGTTCGTCAATGTCTACGACCGCAAGCCGGAAAATCCCAACACCTATCGCGTCGATGCCTCCACCGGCAGAGTGAATCTCCCGCTTGAAATTTACGGACTTGAATTTCAAGACTTGCGTTTGCCGCTTGCCTTGACGCTTAACCATCGCACGGTTGAAAGTACGGGCGCATTCGGTTTGCCCGGGTTTGATCGCCAAGTGACGCGGACGATTCCTTTTTCATCGCCGATGCCGGCGCGCGCGCTTTGGCTGGCAAGTAACCTTGTCGGCGCAAGTACGGAAACCGGCAAACCAATTGGCTATTTGAACATCATCGACGAGAATGGCGCGGCGCAAAAAATTTTATTGCGATATGGTTTTGAGACTAGCGCGTGGAATCAACCGTGCCAGCCCAACGCGTGCGCGCCGGCGTTCACGTGGCGCAAGCGTTTGGCTTTGCTTGGCGCGGAGAGTTATGCTGGCAGTTGGCAAGAATTCGATGCGTCGATTTTTGTGGCGCGGATCGATTTTGCTCAAGCGGCGCGCGTGCGCGCTGTCGAGTTTGAACGTGTGGATTCGCCGGGCGTGTTGTACATTTGGGGAATTGTGTTTCAGCAATGAATCGAACTCATCCACCACTTTCTGTACTCTTGCCCACCTTCAACAACGAAACGATCATCCGCGACTGTCTGGAATCGGTCAAATGGGCGGATGAAATTTTCGTCGTCGATTCGTTCAGCACCGACCGCACACTCGACATCTGCCGCGAGTACCGCGCGCGCATCGTTCAGCACGAGTACATCCAATCGGCAAAGCAAAAGAACTGGGCGATCCCGCAATGCGCGCACGAGTGGGTTTTTCAAATCGACACCGACGAAGTGTTGGAACCCGGCGCGCGCAAAGAAATCGAGCGAGCGATTGCCGCCGCGCCGGCAGACCAGAATGTCTTTCGCCTGCCGCGCAAAAATCACATCCTCGGCGTGTGGATCAAAGCGGCTGGCATTTATCCCGATTATCAAACCCGGCTTTTTCGCCGCGACGATGCGCGCTTTGAAGATAAAGAGGTGCACGCGCACATTCGCGCGCCCGGGCGCGTTGGCACGTTGCGCCATCACCTCTTGCATTACGGAATGACCTCGATCAGCAAACAACTGTCCAACCTCGACCGCTATTCACGCTATCAAGCCGACGAACTGTGCAAACGCGGCAAACGCTTTCACTGGTATCAACTCGTCTTCCGACCGATTGCGATTTTCGGGTATTACTACTTTTGGAAATTGGGTTGGACGGCGGGTTATCGCGGCTGGTTGATTGCCGCAATCAACGCCTCGTTCGATTTTTGGGCGCATGCCAAGTTGTGGGAACTGCAAACGTTCAAACTTCCTGCCAGCCCCCAATAAACGTTATGCGAAACAAGGAATCTCACGCCAAGCCGCAAAGTTCGCAAAGGTTCTGGAATTATTTTTTGCGTTCTTTGCGCCTTTGCGAGAGCCAAGATTTTATTCCACATAAAATCTGATGAAAACAATTGCGTTCGTCCAAGTCGCGTCGCAAATGAGCGGCGTCGAGTTCAGCACGTTGTATCTTGCGCAACATCTCGACCGCGCGCGGTGGTCGCCGCTCGTCATTTGTCCAAGCGACGGCGATTTGCCGCAACGCTGTCGTGAGCAACACATCCCGGTGGCGATTGTGCCGCGCGCGCGAATGTATTCCACGAGCATTCGCATCGGCCGGTTTCGCATTCCCAATCTTTTAGCGTGGTTGTTGAATCTTGCCGCATTCGACACGAGCGCGCAAAATCTTGCGCGTTTTTTTGCAACCCAGCGTCCCGCTTTGATCGTGACCAAAGGATTGCTCGCGCATTTTTACGGCGGACTCGCCGCCAAGCGCGCCGGGATTCCGTGCGTCTGGCACATCCAAGATCGCGTGTCGGAACGCTTGGGTTTGATTTTTCCGGCGTTGCTCGCGTTCGGTGCGCGCGCCTTTGCCCAACAAATCATCGTCGATGCGGAAAGCATCGCGCGCCAAGTTGCGCTTGCCGTCCCGCGCGAACACATTCACGTGATTTGGAATGGCGTCGATATCGAGCAATTTCATCCCGGGATCGATGGCGCGTCCGTCCGCGCCGAGTGGCAGGTCGCGCCCGACGATTTGCTCATCGGCATTGTTGGACGTTTGACGCCGTGGAAAGGGCAACACCTTTTGCTCGATGCGTTCGCGCGCATTGCAAATGAGTTTCCGCGCGCGCGCGTCGTTTTGATTGGCAGTGCGTTGTTCGATACCGATGCGTACGCACTTTCACTCCGCGCGCAAATCGAACACCTGGGAATTGGCGCGCGCGTGCATTTTGCCGGCTTTCGCTGGGATATGCCGCACGTGCTTGCCGCGCTCGATGTTGTGGCGCACACATCCATCGAAAAAGATTCGACGCCGCTCGCGGTCGTCTCGGCGTTTGCCGCCGGCAAAGCGCTGGTGTGCGCGCACGTCGACGGCATCGCCGAACTTTTCGATGACGGTATCGATGGTTTGTTGTTTCCGCCGGGCGATGTGGACGCGCTGACCGAAAAACTGGCGCTGCTTTTGCGCGATGCCGATTTGCGGACGCGGCTGGGACGCGCGGCGCGCGCCAAAGCCGAACGCCGGTTGAGCATCGAGCAACAGACCCGCGCGTGCGAAACTGTGTTCGAGCAAGTGATATGAGCGCGCGGATTTTATTCGTGCATAATCACCCGGCAAAATTCGTGCAGATCGATCTTGCACTCTTGCGCGAAAAATATACGGTGGTCGAGTGGGATCAACGCGGGCGCGTCGTGAATTTAATCGCGTTGGCGCGCGCGGTCGCGCAGAGTGATTTGGTGTTTGGTTGGTTCGCCAGTTGGCACACTTTTTTTCCAACGTGGTTGGCACGCTGGTTGAAGCGTCCGGTCCTGCTCGTCGTTGGCGGGTACGATACCGCGAATCTGCCGGCTATTGGTTACGGAAATATGCGCGGCGGCGTCAAGCGCGTAATTTCTCGCGCGACGATGCGCGCGGCGACCGGCTTGATTACCAACTCGTACTTTACGCGCGACGAAGTGATCCGCAATGCCGGTGTCGATGCCGCGCGCGTAACGGTGATCTATCACGGTTTGGAATCGGTTACTCCCCCAAACTCACGCAAAGAAAATTTTGTGATCACTGCCGGCAACATCAATCGCTCGAACTTGCATCGCAAAGGCATCGAGTCATTTGTCCGTGCCGCCGCGCACTTGCCCGAAATTCCTTTTATCGTGATCGGCGCGTGGCGCGATAACGCCATCGATGATTTGCGCGCGAT
>DAOTXS010000088.1:0-7427 GCA_034435055.1 Anaerolineae bacterium
TGTTCGCTTGTTGCAGATCGTTGAACAGACGCGCATTGTCAATGGCAATTGCCGCTTGCCCGGCGAGCATCGCGCAGAAATCGAACCATTCCTTATCGTTGGGGAGCGGCGCGTGGTGAAAAATTTGCATCACACCCACCACGTTGCCTTTGCTAATCAGCGGTATGCCATAATACTCGGCAAAACCCTCCGCCATCAATTCGGTAACGACAAATTCCTTGGCGTGGGCGGGGAGATCACGAATGTGAACACTCTGTCGTTCCAACGCGACCCGTCCGGCAAAACTCTCACCCAGCCGTAGCCGCGTTTGCTCGATGGCGCGCGTCCGAAAGCCGCGTGAAGCGGCATACTCGAGCACTTGGGTCTGTGGATTCAAGAGCAAGACACTTGCCGCGTCCACACCAAGTTGCGTGGTAACGTGCTCGAGCAAGATATTGAGCGTGAGACGCAAATCAAAACTACTGCTGATGGCGCGATCAATTGCGTTGAGCGTGGCAAGTTGACTGAGATGTCGTTCGGTTTGCTCGTTGAGCGCGGCACGATGGATAGCATTGGCGGCAATGTCGGCGATGGCGGCGATGAGGCGCAAGTCGTGCTCGGTCAATGTGCGGCGGCTGGCAAGCCACAGCAACCCAATCGTTTGAGTCTTGACGCGGAGGGGAACGCCGGCGGCGGCACGACAATCGCCAAAGGCGTCCGGACGGAAGAGGCGTGGATCGTTGCGGGCGTCGTTGTTTAGGTACGGTTCGCCGGTGGCAAGCACCTGCCCACTCAAGCCCTTGCCGGCGGGAATCCGTTCGCCGGTGAGCGATGCCCAGACGCCGCGCCCCAATTGCGTGCTCAGATCGCCGGTAGCGGGATCGAGCATTTCGATCGCGGCACCATCCACGTCTAGCAAGTGGATGAGTTGATCGAGGATGACAGGGAACATGTCGCTTTGGGTCGGCGCAGTGCGGAGTGCCGCACTCACGGTCACAACGACTTCGAGTTCGCGCAGGCGCAGACGCGTTTGTTCGTAGAGGCGCGCGTTCTCGATGGTGGTGGCGAATTGCGCCGCGAGGGTTTCCAAAAGGACTTGGTGTTGTTGGCTAAAGGCATTAGGTTGATACGATTGAGTGGCAAGCATTCCGATCGTGCGGTCGCCGATTCTTAAAGGAACGGCGAGGATTGCTCGGACGTGTTCATCGCTACCGTAATGAACCGCGCGGATTTCGTCTTGTACCGGGTAATCGTCAATGAGCAAGGTCTTGCCACTGGGAATCACCCAGCCACTCAAGCCCTGTCCGCGCGGGATGCGTTGCACCGGCGATCGCCCGGCTTTATCGAACAGGTAAACGCCGTGATAATCGCCCAACGCTTCGTCTTCCAGAACAATGCTGAGCGCGTCGCAAGGCATCACTTGTGCAACCGCTTGATGTACGGCGACATAGGCGGCTTCCGGATCGAGTGGACTGCCAAGCAAGGTCTGGCTGGCTTGGTGCAGGGCATCCAATTCGTCGAGGCGGCGTTGCGTTTCTTCAAAGAGGCGCGCGCGCTGCAGGGAGTTGCCAGCGATATCGGCGATGGCGGTGAGCAAACGCTGGGTCTGTTCGGTCAGGGATGGCGTCTGCGCAAACCAAACATGCATCACGCCGATGATGCGCTGTTCCGCGCGTAAGGGGAGTGAGATGCCACCGCCAAGTTCATTCAGCAGTGTTTCCTCGCCGGGTTGAATGACTGTGGCGGGATCGGTGCGCCAGTCGGCGGTAACGTAGATTTCGCCGGTGGCGCCCACCCTGCCGGTAACGCCTTCGCCAGCGTGATGGCGCAGCGCCGTGCCCGGCATGGCGATCCACTCGCCGCGTTCGTTGAGCCAGCCCTGGGAGACCCAATCGCCGCTGGCTTCTTCCAGCAAATAGATCGAGCCAGCGCGCGCCGCTACAGCCCGGGTCGCATGAGCGATAAAGATGGGAATCATTTCTTGAGCCGTGTGCGCCACGCGCAGTGCCGCCGAGACCTGTTGTAACACTTGGAGTTCAGCCAAACGTCTTTGCGTCTCGTTCAAGAGGCGGAGACGTTCGAGGGTGGTCGCGACTTGGCTGGCGGCTGTCATTAGGAGATGCTCATCCGTTTCGCTAAAGGCGTTGAGTTTGTGGCTCTCGGCATTGATCACGCCAAGAACGCGCCCGCCAACGATCATTGGCACGCACAATTCAGATCGCGTCGCGGGATTGATTTCGATGTACGCGTCTTCTCGCCGGACATCGCCGGTGCGGTACGGTTTGCCGCTGGCGGCTACGCGCCCGGTGATGCCGGCATTCAGCGGAATCTGGGTGGGAATATTCTCCAGCGTTACGCCGCGATAGGCGGGATGCGCTACGAGATGGGTGCCTTCGGCGTTGAGCAGCAGGAATCCAAAGTTATCGGGGTAGAGATTGTTGCCAATCACGTTGGTGATCTGTTCGAGCAAACTGTTTTCATCGGTGGCTTGGATGCAGAGAGAAGCGATCGTGTGCAAGGTTTCTAATTCGGTCAGGCGGATTCGCAAATCCTCGAACAGGCGGGCGTTTTGAATGGCAAGCCCAATCTGGTTGGCGGCGGTACCCAGCAAGTTGGCATCCTCAGGCGAGTAAGCGTGGGGGTGGTAACTTTGCAATTCGAGCAAGCCAAGCACCTTGCCTTCGACGATCATTGGCACATAAATCGCGGAATCGGGTAGTTGCTCGTTTCCAATCGTGATTGCACCACTGGCGCGTGCTTTGGCGATCAGATCATCTACAATGACCGGCGTTTGGCTGGCGATCGCCAGACTCCGACCGCCACCTGCATCTTGCGGATCAAATTTAAGCGGCGGCAGAAGACTTGGATCGGGTTCGTCGCCGTTGGTGCGGACATAGTCAACGCGGATCGTTTGTGTAACCGGATCAAAAAGCGAGATGGCAAAGTTGGGGCAATCCACCAGTGCTTGCAAATGAGTATGCGTGGTGCGATAGATGGTTTTCAGATCAAGCGTCGTTGCCAGCGCGCGCCCCAATTCGTTCAAGCGGGCTTCTTGTTCGGCGCGGCGGTGCGATTCGGCAAAGAGACGCGCCCGTTCAATGGCTAGCGCGGCAGTAGTGGCAATGTTCGTCAACAAACGCAAATCATGTTCGTTGAACACATTGGGCTGGGTGCTTTCGAGTGAAATAACGCCGATGATGGTTTCGCGTGCGAACAGGGGAGCAATGATAGCGCTTCGCAGTGATTGAACTTCGGCGATAGATGCATTTTGGGCATCAGCTTGCAACGCAGAATCGGCTTGAATGTCGGTGATCAATAATGGGCGACGCTCACGCGCGGCACGCCCGGCATAACCCCACGTGATGGGGTAGGTAAATCCCAGCACGGCAGAGTCTTGATAGCCATAGAGCGCACGGACTTGGAGATGTTCTGCATCGGAGAGCAACGCCAGACTCCCTTTTTGCGCCGCTGGGATCGCGCGCATCACCGCGGCAATAAGGCGTTCCAACAACGGTTGCAATTCTGACGTTTCGTTCAACGCCTGCGCAATCATCGCTTCGGCTTCTAGTTCGCGCTCGTGATGTTTGCGCTCGGTGATGTCGCGAGCGATGCTTTCGAGCGCAACGAGTTTGCCCTGCGTGTCGAAAATTGGAACGTTGCGTTGCTCGGTCCAAAGTAACTGTCCGTCCTTGCGCACCCATCGCAGGACGAGCGGGTCGCCCCATGTCCCTTGCCCTTGAAAGTATTGCTCCAACAGCACGCGGTCTTCGGGATGAACGATTTTCAAACCCAGGTCAGGATCGGCGTAATGCTCTTCGGGTGTATAACCCGTGATGATGGTGGCGGAAGGGCTGACGTAGGTAAAGCCGCGCGTGGGAGTAAACTCGTACCGATAAATCAAGTCTTGAGCATTTTCCGCCAGACGACGAAAACGCTCTTCGCTTTCGCGCAGTGCCTCTTCCGCCACCTTGCGCTCGGTGATGTCTTGGGCTGCACCATAAATACGTGTTACGCGATTCTGTTCAGCATCCCAGACTGGAATTGCATAATCGCGCAGCCAGCGCACTTCACCAGCGCGGGTAATAAACCGCATCTCGCAGACATCCGGTTTGCCGCTGATCGCACGCTGGGCGTGTTGAAGCGCGATAGATAAATCGGCAGGGTGAACCATACTTGACCAGCCGCCACGCTCGTCCACTTCACGCAAGGTATAGCCAAAGACATGCAGAAAAGAATCCGTGATCCACTCGCCGTGCATCGTGCCATCGGCATCCACGCGAAAAGCATACACATAGTCCGAAATCATTTCGGAAATGTGGCGATAGCGTTCTTCGCTCTCGCGCAGCGCCTGTTCCATTTGCTTACGGGCAGTAATATCCTGAACCGTACCCAAGAGTCTGATGATACGCCCCTGAGAATCTCTAACGGCTTCTCCTTTTGCCACCACCTCCGCGAATCTTCCACCTGTCAGGTTGACGCGTACTTCAATCTCGTATGGCTCTCCCGTTTCAATGGTCGTTTGAGCACAGCGGCGTAACCGTTGGACATCTTCGGGCGAATAATAGGCGGCTTCTTCTTCCGGGGTGGGAGGTCCGAGCTGTGGGTCGCGCTCGTAAATCGTATAGACCATATCAGACCAATGGATTTGCGTTGTCTCCAAATCAAATTCCCAATGGCCAATTCGCCCCAAACGTTGCGCCTCTTTGAGTTTGTACTCACTTTCGCGCAAGGCGTCTTCCGCGCGTTTGCGGTCAGTGATATTACGTGCAATGTGGAGCGTTTCAACAAATTTGCCATCTTGGTAAATCGAACGTCCCCGAATTTGTACAAAAATGGTTTTCCCGTCGCGGGTTTGAATCGGTACCTCAAATTGGTCAACCGATTCTCCGCTCCAAATTCGATGCAGGGCTTGCGCCGCCTCTTCTCGCTTTTGGGGGGTTACCAGATCAAGTGCGGACTTGCCCAGCAATTCTTCCTCGGCATAGCCAAGGTCTTGACACATGATCCGATTCGCAGAGGTAATCTGTCCGTTTGTGTTGAGGGTAAAGATGTAATCGTTTGCCTGTTGAATAAAAGTTCGATAGCGTTCTTCGCTCTCACGTAAGGCGTCTTCCGCGCGTTTGCGCGCAGTAATATCACGGGCGAAACCGTTTACGCCCACAATTTGACCATTCCGTTGTTGCGCGACTCCCAACACCTCTAGCGTCAGCACCTCGCCATTTTTGGCGAGAATACGCATCTCAGAAAAAGTACTGGTTTCACCTTTGAGCGCCCGTCTAAATTCCCCCTCAACAAAGGCACGATCGTCAGGATGGATCAGATTTATAAACGAACGCCCCAGCCACTCACCTACCGACCAACCAGTCAGTTCTTCAAATGCCCGGTTCAGATTGACAAACGTTCCTTCGGGTGCAAGTTCATAGATGACAAAGGGTGCAGACTCGTACAGCGTGCGATAGCGTTCCTCGCTTTCGCGCAAGGCGTCAGCCGCGCGTTGGCGGTCGGAAATGTCCTCGATGGCGAGCAGAATCATCTGGGTCTGGTCGGAAGCGTGGCGGATGCGGCGCGCATTCAGCAACATGGTACGTTTGCCGATCCGCTCAAATTCATGCTCGACCACAAAATCATCAAAGTGTGAGTTGTACGGCAAGATCTGTTCCAGCAAGGCGCGCAATTCTGGAATATCCCATTGCCGATTGCCCAACTCGTAGATGGGATGACCCTCTGTTTCAGCGGGGGTAATTTGGAAGGTGCGATAAAAAGCGTGGTTGGCAGAAATGACCCGGAGATGCGCATCCAACACCACAAGCGGTTCGCGCACGGTGGCGACGATGCTCTCCGCAAAGTCGCGCGCTTCGCGGATAATGCTCTGGATTTGGCGGTCTTGGGTTTGATCGCGAAAGACCAGCACCACGCCAGCGATTTTGCCGTGCGCGTCGCGGACGGGTGCGCCACTATCGGCGATGGGAATCTCGCGTCCATCGCGCGCGATGAGCAGGGTGTGATTGGCAAGTCCAATCACCACACCTTCACGCAAAACACGCGCTACCGGGTTTTCGACCTCAGTGCGCGTCTCTTCGTTGATGATATAAAAGACCTGCGCGAGCGGTTTGCCCAGCGCATCGGCTTCGTTCCAGCCAGTCAACCCTTCGGCGACCGGATTCATCATGGTAACGCGACCTTTGGTATCGGTTACAATGACGGCATCGCCGATACTGTAAAGTGTTACGCGGAGTTGCTCCTCTGGCAACGTCGGTGATTGACGACGCCGGGAGCGCGGCTGAGTTTCCTTCGCGCGCTTCACCTTTGATTGTTTCATCGGTTGCACTGCTCCAGTCTACCAACGATGGATGACCAATGACGGATGATGGATGACGAATGACTAATGACTAACGACTAATTCACCACAAGAGTATAACTAGGGCAATCGCATTTGGAATACTTTGATGCTTCTGTGCGATAATAGTGCATCTTTCACGGAAGGAGCACTATGTCGCCTCGAACCCATCAAACGATCACCAAGCATTTTGTATCTCTAAAAGACCTGCGTGATGGGAACGCCACCCCGCACCAACTGCAAGATATTCTCGTTATTGCGATTTGTGCCAGCATCTGCGGTGCCGACACCTGGGTTGATGTGGAAACCTGGGGTATCGCGAAAAAGAAATGGTTGCGCGAGTTTTTAGAATTGCCAAACGGAATTCCGTCACACGATACCTTTGGGCGCGTCTTTGCTTTGCTCAACCCCGATGAATTTCGGAAAGGTTTTCTGAGCTGGATTCGCGCGATTCAAAAATTGACCCGCCGGCAAGTCATCGCCCTGGACGGCAAAAAACTGAGACGCTCGCATGATCACTGCTTGGGCAAAAAAGCCATTGCGATGGTGAGTGCGTGGGCAACGGCGAATCATCTCGTGCTCGGTCAAGTCCAGGTGCGCGCGAAATCGAATGAAATCACCGCGATTCCTGAGCTTTTGCGTATGTTGGAAGTCAGTGGTTGTATTGTCACGCTTGATGCCATCGGTTGCCAGCCCAGACTTGTGGCAAAAATCGTGAAAAAGGAAGCCGATTACGTGCTGGCGGTGAAGCAGAATCAAGGACAGCTGTTTGAAGACGTGAAAGACCTGTTCGCCGGTTGCCAGGAAGAAAAGTTTGTCCACGTCCCACACAACTACACCAAGACCATTGAGAAAGGTCACGGGCGCATCGGAATTCGCGAATGTTGGACGCTGGCGGATCCCGAATTTCTTGCGTATCTGCGCCATTGGGACGCTTGGCCCAAGTTGCGCGCAGTCGCGATGGTACGCGCGTAGCGACGCATCAGCACGAAGCGCAGTCGGGAAACCCGTTACTACATCACGAGCGTTGAGAATAATGCCAAGCAGATATTGGAAGCAGTGCGCGCACACTGGGGCATTGAGAATGGATTGCATGGGGTGCTCGACATCG
>DAOTXS010000089.1:0-60589 GCA_034435055.1 Anaerolineae bacterium
TGCGCTGCCGCGCGCGCGAACGAATTCAGCGCGAATTTCCATTGGCGCGCCGGCGCGTCGCGCTTTTCGCGCGGATCGATCAGTTTGTCCGGTGAAATGCCTTGACCGCATAGTGAAAAATCACTTGTAGAGAAATTATCTGTGCAATCTGCAAAATCTGCGGATCGTGTTAATTCAAAAACGGTGAATCCAGAAATCCAGCCCTTCGTAACCCTCATCCTGCCGATTCGCAACGAGGCGCGGTACATCGCGCAATGTTTGGATGCCGTCGTCGCGCAAGATTACCCGCACGAAAAAATCGAAATCCTTGTCGTCGATGGAATGTCGCACGACGGCACGCGTGATGTTGTGGCGCAATTCAGCGCGCGCGATGCGCGAATCCGGCTGATCGATAATCCGGAACGCATCGTGCCAACCGCGCTCAATCGCGGGATTCGTGTCGCGCGCGGCGCGGTGATCATTCGCGTCGATGGGCACACGGTCATTGCGCCGGATTACGTGCGGCGGTGTATTGAACAATTGGCAATCACCGGCGCGGATAACGTTGGTGGCGCAATGCGTGCGGCGAGCGACACCTGGATTGGTAAAGCGATTGTACTTGCGACAAGTTCGCCTTTTGGCGTAGGTAGCGCACGTTTTCATTATGCCGAAACGGCGGGGTGGGTCGATACAGTTTATTTAGGCGCGTACCGCCGCGAGGTCTTTGACCGCCTCGGCTTGTTCGACGAAGAATTGGTGCGCAATCAAGACGACGAATTCAACTTGCGCCTCGTTCGCGCTGGCGGCAAAATCTGGCTTGATCCCCAAATTCATTCCACGTACTTTTCGCGCGCGACGTTGCGCGGACTGTGGAAGCAATATTTCGAGTACGGTTTCTGGAAAGTGCGCGTGATTCAAAAACATCGTCAGCCGGCATCGTGGCGGCATCTGGTGCCGGTTACGTTCGTGCTGGCGCTGGGACTGTCGTTGTCGGCGAGCGTCGTCTTGCAATCGATCCTTGGGTTTGCCGGCGTCATTCTGCCGTACGCGCTCGCTTCGCTTGGGTCGGCGGCGTGGTTGAGTCTGCGAAATGGCGTGCGCTATTTCCCGGTCTTGCCATTGGCGTTTGCCACGATGCACTTGGCGTACGGGCTAGGTTTTCTGGCGGGATTGCTCCGTTTTGCCGGCGACGCCTCCCGACGGGAGTTCAAATTCGGTTTCGTTCCGAAGGCAAAAAAGGGATTCGACAAAAATTCCGAAAAAGGGTAGAATACCCGCAGTATTTGAAAATCGTTCAAAAGTGTATTTTCTAGTGCAAGTCGATTGTCTTATAGGTACACGCGTGGTGCCATTTATCTTTCGCCCCCCCGCGCAAGGCAGCCCGATGTACCGCGATAAGTTGAGGTAATCTTGGAACTGCGTCGATATTTTTTGATCTTTCGCAAGTGGGCATGGTTCGTCATTCTGGTGGCGGTGATTTCCGCCGTCTCGTCCTATTTCTACAGTTTGACGATTCCGCCCACCTACCGCGCTGAAACGACGATGGTCGTCGGCAAGGTTGTGGAAAATACCAACTCGGTCTATTTTCCCTACGAAATTCCTGGCAGTCTGGCGCAAGCGTACGGTTTGCTCGTGGGACAGCCGGTAATTCTCCAAGCCACCGCCGAAGCCATTGGGCAACCGGAGGCGTGGCAGAATCTCTTTTTCAAGATTTCTGCCAAATCGTCGACGAACAGCCAGCTTTTGCAACTTGCCGTTACGGATAGCGATCCGGTTTTTGCCGCCAGAATTGCCAATGAGTTAGCCCAACAATTGATTCTCAAAGGGCCCATCAGTTCCCAACAAAAAGAGGCGGAAGAACAACGCGCGTTCGTCTCCTCGCAGCTAGGACAACTCAAACTCCAGATCGAGTCGTCGCAGAAAAACTTGAACAGTCTATCGAGTCAAGCGGCGTTGGAGAACGACCCCAAACGCTTGGAAGACCTCAATAGCCGCATCGCCTCGCTTCAATCGAAGATTGCGGAATGGCAAAAAAACTATGCTAGCTTGTTAGCCATCCAGAACTCTGGCTCGAATTTGTTTGTGACTGTTCTTGCGCCCGCCCAACCGCCCAAGACGCCAATCAGTCCCAACGTACTCCAAAATGTCCTGTTAGCCGCCGCCGCCGGACTTGCGCTTGCGATTGGCGTCGTCTTTCTCCTTGAGTATCTCGATGATACGATCAAAGATGCGGACGATGTGCAACGCGTGTTGGGCGTATCTTCACTCGGCGCGATTATGCGGATTGCTTCGGTTCGCGAACCCGGCGATCAATTGATTACCCTGCGTCATCCGCGCTCGCCGATTGCGGAAGCGTACCGCGTCTTGCGTACCAACTTGCGTTTTAGCGGCATCGAAAATCCGTCGGGCGCGTTGCTCGTAACCAGCGCGGGACCCGGCGAAGGTAAAACGACGACGGCGGCAAATCTAGCGATCACGATGGCACAAGCCGGTCGGCGCGTCGTCCTCGTCGATTGCGATCTGCGGCGCCCCAGTTTGCACAAGTTGTTTGGATTATCGAACGAAGAAGGATTAAGCAGTTTGTTTCTGGACAGCGCCCCTTCGCTCGAAAATATTATGTACGCGACTAGACTGGAATCTTTGAAAGTGATCCCTAGTGGCCCCGTGCCACCCAATCCCGCCGAAATGCTCGATTCGAATTTGATGAAGCGTGTGTTCAGTGACTTGCGTGCGCAATCCGATATGTTGATTCTCGATTCACCGCCGACGCTGGCAGTTGCCGATGCAAGCATCCTGGGTGCGCGTTGTTCCGGCGCAATCCTCGTGGTCGATGCCGGACGAACCCGTACCGATGCCTGCCGTCGCGCGGTAGATACACTTGGCAACACCGGCACCAAAATCCTTGGCGTCGTGCTCAACAAGATTTCTAGTCGGCGTGCTTCCAGTTACTATTACTATTATTACTATTCGTCCAAAGAGAAAGGGAAACAAGCCGCCATCGATCAACCGCCGCAAGCCCCGCCCGAGCCCGTTGTCCAACCGATGAAGAGTAAATAATGGATCGCCTTTTTGATCGCTTACCCAATCTCGAAACGCTGCTCTGGATTCTTGCCAGCGCAGCGGCTTTTATTGCGCTCTTGATATTTGCGCCGTTGTTTTTCAACCTAGCCGCGCCGACGCCAACCCCGGTGGCGCGTGTGACAACGCCGCGCCCAACGTTGACTCCTTTGCCGTCCGCCACCAGAGCAGTCCTAGTCCCCGGCTCAATCGTGCGAACGCCGGTTACGGTTCCCACGCCGCCGCCCAACGCCAAAACGTTTAGCTATCTCGCCGATCCGCGACGCACCGGCTGGATTTCAAACCGGGAAGCCAATCCGCGTTGGGCAGATCGCAATTTGCACGCCGGCGTTTACAAAGATCAAGTCTTCCAATCGATCCTCTCGTTTGACCTAGTCGATCTTGCCCCGGGTTCCAAAATTCTCTTTGCCCAACTGGACATCGCCGGGTTGAATCGCAGCAACTTGGGGGCGAGCGGAATCTGGACGTTGCGCTTGTTGCCCGACCAGCTGGCGACAAATTGGCAAACTCGTCCCAGTAAAGATTTTATCGACGCGATCCCGCTATCAGACTTGAGCGTCCCGCTAACTCCCAGCGACCTTACCGAAGGACAGTTCAATCAATTTGTCTTTTCGCCGGCTCAGTTAAAAGTGCTGGAAGGTATTCTCGATACCACCGGCCAAGTCATTCTACGAATCGATGGTCCCACCGCCGGCGGCGACAACTTGTTCACGTGGGACGGCGGTGATCGCGATCCCACAATTGCTTTTCGTCCGACGTTGCGCGTTATTGCCTTGCCCGAGTCGTTTGCCGTTATCACACATACCCCAACGCCGCAAAATGTCTTGACGGCGGCGGCAGTCATCGTGCAAGCCACCGAATTTGTAGCGAAATTTGGAACGCCCACGCCATTGCCGCGCAAGTTAGCAACCGCGTTGCCGCTGGTGCCCATCACGTCGATTCCTACGCCAGCCAATACCCAAACGGCAGCCGCGCGCTCGGTCTTTGCAACTGCCGTGGCGTTGACGACCGGCACTTTTACCCCCACACCGCCAAACTGGGTAACAGTTACGCCCACCCCCATTGTTCTCAGCGTCCTTCCACTACCGCCATTTCCCACTGCGACTCCCAGGCAAGAAATTCCGCCAGCGGGATATATCCAAACACCGATTCCGCCCGAGACCGGCTTGCCCGGCAATATCGCCTTTTATACCGACCGCGAATATGGCAAAGAACCGCAAATCTGGCTAATGAATCCGGCCGGTGAACCCGTCGGCAAATTGTCCAGCGACGATTACTATCGCGTTGCCAAAGCGCACGAATTATTTTCGCCCGATCGTTTGTATCATCTGGATGTTGGCAAAGATGAACGCGGCAAATGGGAAATCGTCATCTTCGATTTGAAAAAAGGGATTTTGTCCTCCTTGATCCGCGAGGACGCCACGATGCGTGGTTCAGGGTCTTATCATCCGGCGTGGTCGCCGTCTGGCAATAAAATCGCCTTTGTTTCAGAACGGACCGGGTTTAGCGAGATCTATCTGTACGATGTCAATTCCAAAATGATCACCCGTTTGACCTTTACCGCCGTCGATCCGGTGCGCGGTTATCCGCCGTATGTCAAGCATCCGTCGTGGTCGCCGGATGGCCGCCAGATTATTTTCTTTTCAGACCGGGAGGGTTCGCCGCCGCGCAACCAAATCTACATCATCAATGCCGATGGCGGCGGGTTGCGTCCGTTCAGTCCCAGTTTTTTCAACGACTGGAATCCGGTGTGGATCAAACGTTAATTTTTTCCCGACTCTTGCTTTTGTACCTAATTCGGAATATAATGCACCTAGATTGTGAGGGCGTCCTTTCATATCTAGCAATTAATCCTTATGGGGGAGAAGGAACATGCAAAACCAATCGAATCAAAGTGTGATGCGATTAGTGATCGTGATCGCAACGATGGCATTTTTTGTTCTATTAGCTGGGAGCGGCGTGGTTTGGGCGGCACCGCCTTCTCAAGGCACCGTGCCTCCACCGCCGCCACCTAAAGAAGCAACTCCCGTGCCACCACCGCCACCGCCGGGTTTGCCCTCCTGTTGTCTGCCCGGCATTGCGTTCAGTTCGATGCGCGATGGCAACGAAGAAATCTATCTGATGCGATACGATGGCACCGGGCTAACCCGCCTGACCAATCTGGCGGCAGTCGACCGCGAACCCGCGCCGTCCCCGGACGGTCTGCGCATTGCGTTCGTATCGAGCCGTGACGACCCCGATCCACAAAACTGCGGCAAAGACGGCAAACCTAATTGTATTTATCACATTTATGTGATGAACGTCGATGGCAGTAACGTAACGCGCTTGACCAATACACCGGCGCAAGACACCATGCCAACTTGGTCGAATGGCGGAATCGCGCTCGCGTTCGTCTCCAATCGCGATGATCCCGCCCCAACCACTTGCGGTCAAACCGGCAAGCCGGCGTGTATAACCCACATCTATTTGATGAATGTCGATGGCAGTGGTCAAACCCGCCTGACCTCCAATCCGGTGGCGACGCCAAACGCGGCAAACTGGGATCCCAATTTTGCGCCGGACGATACCAAAATCGCGTTCGTGTCCAACCGCGATGGCAATTCAGAAATCTACGTTGTCAATATCGATGGCGGTAACTTGACTCGCCTCACCACCAATCCAACCAGCGATGCGCACCCGGCGTGGTCGCCCGATGGCAAGATGCTCGCGTTCGAAACGAATCGCGAAGGCGCGTACCGCATCTTCACGATGAATGCTAACGGCTCGAATCAACTTCGCATCACCAGCGTCGCGGGCGAAGATCGTCATCCTATCTGGTTGCCGGGTTGCGCGGAGCGAATCGTCTTCGCTTCAAATCGCGAAGGCGGAGCGTTCCGAATTTTCGCCGTCGATCCGGACGGCGCGAATATAACCCGTTTGACCTCGGCGCCAACCGGCGCGGCGGCAACTGCGCCGGATGATTTTCCGGCGTGGTCGGGTTTGCCCGAAGCTCTGCGCGTGCCCGGTCCGTGTTGTGTGCCCGGCGTTACCTTTGACTCGATTCGCGATGGCAATCCGGAAATCTACATCATGCGCGATGACGGCGCGCGGCTCACGCGCTTGACCGTCAACGGTGCCAAAGATATGAATCCCGCGCCTTCGCCCGATGGTACGCGCATCGCGTTCCAATCGAATCGTGACGGACGTTTCCAAATTTACGTGATGAATGTCGATGGCGGCGGTTTGACTCGACTTACGAATAACAACAGCGACGACACCGAACCAATTTGGTCGAACAATCGAGCGAACATCGCCTTCACATCCAATCGCGATGATCCCAACCCGGCAACGTGCGGCGCATCGGGCAAGCCGTGCGTAACACACATCTATGTGATGAGTGAAACCGGCGGCGGTGCGCGGCGAGTTACCTCAAACCCGGATTCCAACGTATCGGCAGTCAACTCCGGCGCGGTCTGGTCGCCCGATAACAAGAAACTCGCGTTCGTTTCCAATCGCGATGGAAATGACGAAATCTATGTCATTAATGTCGACGGCAGCGGGTTGACGCGCTTGACCAACAATGCCGCAAGCGATACGAGTCCATCATTCTCGCCGGATGGCACGCGTCTTGTGTTTGAATCCAACCGCGATGGTCGCCCGCAACTGTACACGATGAAATCGGATGGTACCGACGTCAAGCGATTGACGACGAGCAACGGCGATGATCGCAAGCCGTACTGGTGCCCCAGCTGTGTCGAGCGCATCGTCTTCTCGTCGAATCGTGACGGGGTCAATCTGGTCTATGCGATCAATGCGGATGGCACCGGCTTGGCTCGCTTGACCTCGCCACTACCGAACGTGGCGTGGAACGATGATAATCCGGCGTGGTCGGGTTTGCCGGTGCGTCTCCCCATCCCGGTTCCGATGATCAAACTCGGTGCAAGTCGGTAGAGTAACTGACGTTACGCAATTTCACCGCTGAGAACGCAAAGTTCGCAGAGAAAAACATTGATAAATCTCGGCGTTCTCCGCGTGCTCTGCGGTAAAATCAATCTTGTATTGCGTAAGGTGAGTGAGTAAGGTGAGCGCAGAATAAAAATGATGGGCGCGTGGCGATGGCTATGCGCCCATTCTTGTTTCGATTAAAGGGATTGAGGTTGGAGCGAGTCTAATGGATGATGCGACGGAAAAACAATCGTCACTGTGGCGGCTGGCGCGCCCGCTTGGTGTGCTGATTTTTTTGTTACTGATGATTTTGGCGGGACGCGCGTGGATGAGTTATGCGCGCGTGCAAGATGATTTACGCGCGTTCAAAGAATTTGGCGCAGCGGAAATGCTCTCTAGTCCGTCCGACGGAATAACGCGCATGCAAGATGTGGTTACGCGCGGCGCACAAGATGTACGCGAATTGCGCGGTGCGTTGGGACCTTTCGTTTATATGCTGCCGGCGTTTGGTTGGTTGCCGCGTGTTGGCGGCGATTTGGCAAATGCGCCGGCGTTACTGGAATTTGCCGAAAGTGTCATGACTGCCGCGCAAGATACCGTTGCCATCGGACGCGCGCTCGATCAGGCGTTAATCGACGGCGGCAAGACCGGCGCGCCGGCAACTGTTTCGCTAATGCAGGCAACGCAATTGCAACGCGCGCTGATTCAGCGTGCGCGCAATAATCTGACGCAGGTGACGCAAGCGCGCGAGAAAATCGACGCGACCAAGCTATCGACGACGTCACAAGAAATCCTGTACCGCTTGGATCGTTGGTTGCCGTTGTGGCAAATCGGCATCGATGTTTTGGCGAACGCGCCGAATATCTTGGGTGCCGCAAATCCCCGGCAATATTTGCTCATTGCACAAAATAGCGATGAACTGCGCGCGACCGGCGGATTTATCAGCGGCGTTGCGCTTGTGCGCGCGGAGCAAGGGCAAGTGATCATCGCCGATTTTCAAGACAGTTTTGCCATCGACGATTTGAGCAAGCCGCATCCCGCCGCGCCGGAACCTCTGTGGCGATATATGTACGCGTGGCAATGGTTGTTCCGCGATGCCAATTGGTCGCCAGATTTTCCCACGACCGCGCGCAAACTCGAAGAGATTTATCGCATCGACCGCAACGTGACGGTGGATGGCGTGATCGCGATCAATCAACAATTATTGCCCGACTTGCTTGAGGCGGTGGGGCCAGTAACGGTCGAGACGTACAACGAACGTGTCGATGCGTCGAACGTGATGGCGAAGATTCACGCGTACTGGGCGATGCCGCAAGGCGGGCCCAATCAGTCGTCCGATTGGTGGTTCCATCGTAAAGATTTTCAGGGCAAGTTATTGCAAGCCGTGATGCAAAAGATGATGACGGGCGAACTGGATCGCGGGCAATTGGGACGCGCGCTGTTCGATGCAATCGAGTGTAAAGATTTGCTGATCTACGTGAATGAGCTCGATATGCTCAAGTCATCCTTGGGCGGCGGAATTTATGATGGCGCCGGCGATTTGCTGATGTTGGTGGATTCTAACCTGGGATTCAACAAAGTCGATGGGCATATCAATCGTGAGGTCGATTATAGCGTGATGATGGAAGATGCCGGGACGTTGCGTGCGGCGGTAACGATCACGTACACTAATCTCAGCCCGGACACGGGCGCTTTCTGTGTGCATCAGCCGAATTATCAATCGACGTATGCAGATTTGCAACAGGGCTGTTACTGGGACTATGTTCGGGTGATTGTGCCGCCGGCAAGTGAGTTGCTGCGCGCGATTGGCGTGTCGGATGCCAAGAAGGAAACCTCGGATAAAGGATATGCGATGCTGGGCGGTTACTTTGTGTTGCCGTTCGGCGAGACCCAGGTTGTGCGCTTTGATTATCGCTTGCCATCGACGGTGGTCTTGGAGCCGCGGTACCAGTTGACTTGGCAACGCCAACCCGGCGCGCCGACGATTCCGGTACGAGTGCGGTTGATTTTGCCGGAGGGGTTGGAGGCCGTCTCAACGTATCCGCCAGTGAGAATAGCCGGAACGACGACGGAGTTCGCTCTATCGCTTGAGCGCGATGAGAGAATTGAGGTGAGAGTCGCCAAAAAGTTGCCGATGGAATTGATCGGTGCGTTAGCCACGATGGGTGCTATCGTGCTGGTTGGAATTGGAATTATTTTGCGGCGGCGCAACAATGATTAGCCAGATCGAATCAAGCAATAGAAAGCGGGGCGAAGGAATTTTCCTTCGCCCCGCTGTTTTTTCCGCGATCTATTTTACGCGCTTGAACGCGGCGAATTCGATGACGTGGTTCTCGTTCAAGAATCGGTCGAATTGGTAATGCTCGCGGAGGTATGCTTCCACTTGTGGCGCAGCATCGCCAAAGAGACGACGATGGGTTGCCCGCACGAAAACTCCATCGTCGGGTGTGCCACGCAACTGAAGAATGCCGGCGTTGTGGTCGCCTTGCGGGACTAGCAGAACCGGCGGCGCGAATTGTTCCATGCGTTCCAAATAGTCGATGGCATCGCTGGGGCCACTGCCAACAACCGGGGAAAGGTAATCCGCTCGGAAACAATTTCTGCGTTCGCTGAGATAATAAATTCCCGGGAAGGGGCCCGCCACGGCGATACAATCTGTCGCGTTGGTATTGTTCGTGACGTACTGGACGATTGCAAAAGCGGCACTCTGAGTTTCCGAGTCGGCAAGAAAAGTGCCGTGTGGGCTAGTCTGCGGTGTATCAAAATTTCCAAAGTGCTGCCACAGATTGTACAAGGTATTGATTGCGAGCAGTCCGGCAATCACGCCAGCCACAACAATCGTTCGATCAATTTTCCGCAGCGAAGCTTTGAGCTGAGGAAATTCTGCCGGCAACGTTGCGGTAAGCAAAACTAGTACGGTGGACAGGAGAAAACTAGTGGCGAAAATCAGATAACGCATTTCGATCAGCACTGCAAAGGCAATTGTCATCAGGCATACAAGTTGCTCAAAAGATACGACCTCGCGCTTGTGCAATCGTTTGATCCAGCGCGGCGCGAGGATCAGCGCGATGATTCCAATCCCGATCAGATAAGACTTTTGAAACTGAAGCGGAGCAAACCAAACCAATGCCGTCCACGCGGTTTGCAGTCGCTTGCCGATGAGGGTCGCGTCAAGCCCGAACCCAGGTGCTCGTTGAACATCGAGAAAAATACCGGACTGCCAAACGAGTATATACGCAAGGTAGCCGAGCAGTAGAATAATCGAAATGAGCCAGACGGCGCGTTTGAGTAGCTTGGGTAAATTATTTCTGTATACGTACGCACCCGTCATCATAACGATTGCGCCGGCCGGAATATAGACCGACAAGAGCCACGATTTCGACCAACCGCTCCAATACCCAATCGAAACGCCGGCGGCAACCTGAAGAACCTGATAGCCGGTAATACCATCCAATAACGGTTGCCAGTCCGATTGAATGGCAATCGCCCCATAAACGATCACCGCAAGAAAAATGCCTGTTGCACTTGCAGCGATTATCCCTTTGATATGCAATGCGTCTTCGGCAGAATCTAGACGTGTGCGGAATACGATGATCGATGCAAAAACACAGAGCGCCAACGCACCAACGCCAAATTCTAATTTGCAGAGTAAGGCAATTCCCAAACCAAGTGCGGTGCCAATTACGCCAAGAAAGCGATGCCTTGGCTTGAGACAACCCAGCACACCCAAGAGAGTTAAAACCATTCCGAAAGCACCAATCGGAATGCCCGGCGTGTAACTGAATAGAAAAGGACCGGCTGTACCGCCGACGAGCAAAACGATTCCTGCGCTGATTGCCGCTGTAACCGGCTTGAGTTGATAACGATGTAATCCGTAGAGCCCCACCGTGGCGAACGTAGCGGTGAAGATATGCAACAACGAGAAATAAATAATGTCCTGATTCCCGTGTTGCATCAACCAACTCATCAGGTAAACTGGTAAAGGACCGTATGACCACAACACGTCCCGATACAAAATTTCACCGGCGGCGACACGCCGCGAGACTTGCAGAAACCACCCCTGATCGCCAAGAATGCCGGGGACACGTTCCCAAACAAGCCAAAGATAAAAAACAAACGATGCCGCGAACAGGATCATCGGCATCCACATCGTTTGTTTCGAGCCAATCGTACTCAATATGCGTTCCTTCATTTGTCGACTGCAAACCTTAATGCCGGATCCCCTAACAACACGAACGTTTCGATTACTTCTTGCAACTCGGGTCTTTCGCTCGCGATTTTTTGCTTCGCTAGAGTCATTGCCTCACCCAAGGTCGGCGGGGTGGGGGCAAATAAGAGCAGATAAAGCTGATCCATCAACTCATCTTGAGCGAATGGGAAGGATAAACCGGTGGGCACCAGTCCAGCAACAATTCCGCCGTCCGTTTTGAAGAGAAGCGCTTCGGTGAGAGAATCTTTTTGCGGATGATAGAAAAATCCATCCAAACAGGTGGGCGTGAAAAGAATCGACAGTCGCTCCCCGTTCTTGATGTCGCGTACATTCTCAGAGCTAAATAACGGACCTTCTGCCCACGTGTCAATCGAACCGTGTCCGATATAAGTGACCAATGACGCACCTGAATTCCAACGGGCAATTAAATCTGCGCGCGCTTGGTTTAGATCGCCTTTGTAGGATTCGAGATAGATTTTTTGCGCGTGCATAATCGTTGGCAACTTGCTCGCTAGTCTATCGGATGATTCGGCGAATTGTGGTTCTTTACTATCAGCGACGAAGACTGCCGCGCGACGCCAATTGGCGGGCTGGCTCGATTCGTAACCGATGGTTTTTTTTACGACCAACGCCACTTGCTCCGATGTTTTTGCCGGAATCCGCCCGATGGCAAGTGCCGGGCGCACCGAGTTTTGATCCAGCGCAACAAAACGATTGTCACTGCCGGCTTGTCCCAGGTTGGGCGTGCGGACGAGAAAGGTGGGCAGTAAATTTTTATTCGGGGCGTTCAAATAATTTCGATAATCGTAACTCGCTTTGCCGACGAGCAAAACGTAACGCGGCGAGGGTTGGTTCCATTGCCGCACTGCCCAATCGATAAAGTCGCGGATGGCGGTGGGAGATTCGGCGCCGAATCCGAATTCATCATAGATTTCATCATCGGTTACGATCCGCGTTTTCAATCCGTGTTGTTCGCGCCATTGAGCCAGCGGACGAATGGCATCGACGAAATCCGGAGGCGTGATGATCAAATAGTCAGCTTGTTGGTCGCGGGCGCGCAGATGGGGCGATGACATCGGCAGAATACGCGCCACCGATTTGCGCCCGGCGGGGGTTACCGCAAGCCAGCGCCGCGAGTCGTTGGATTCGTTTTGAAAGCCAAGCGCGCGACCGGTGGTGGTTAGATGGATGAGGCGCGTTGGTTGTTGTGGATCGGTGATATCAAAAAGATCGATGGCATCTGCGGTAAAATCGGTAACGCGCCACGTGCCGCGCCCGCCTTCAAATGCCAACGCATTTCCGCGCGCACTCAATTTGCGCGTGTAGGTGAGCGTAATTGAATCGAGCAACACAATATCGGCTTGAGCGCGCGTATCGCCCGGCGCAACAATCCGGATACTGTTGTCACCATCGCGCAAAACGTTCGGTGGAATGGCGGCTTGAATTGCGCGGGCACCTTGCCCATCCCAGGATTGATCGGCAATCTGAGTATGGTTGACAAAGAGGCGCAAATGATGATCGGGTTGCGCCAGGTCTTGCGTGCTACTCCAGAAATCGGCGCGCAGTTGCGCGGACGCCGCTGTTGCGCCGGGGAGTGTGGCGGTGATCGTTGTCGTTGTGGGCGCGGCTAGCGATTGCCAAAACCAATGGGTATTGGTTTCACCAAGCTGGGGGATGAACAGGGTGGGTTTGCTGAGTATGACGCGGTCTTGAAAAGTTTCTTGGGGGTTGCCGGCGGGCGGTGTGGCGGCGCGCTCCAAGATTCGTTTGCCCTGTGTTTCACCCCACGTGAGCCAGTAAACGTTGAATTCCGAATAAGGTGAATCGCTGGCTTGCCCGTAGAACTCGATGCTGAAATCTTTGCCCTCATCGAGTACGCGGATGGCGATTTCTTGATCGGCGTGGAAAAGTTGGAGCGTCGTCGCATCGATGCGATCTAACTTGGCGCCGGCGTCGCGCAGGGATGCGCTAGTAACACGGTACAGCCCATCGGCGGAAACGAGGAATTTGTAGCGCGATGCGTTGGTGGGAGAAACAGCCGACGTGCAAGCCGTCAATATCAAAATTGAGGCAACCGCCAGCAATACAAATTTTGCGATGGGTGATGGCATCAACGCTTTGACAAGTTCAACAAATAGTAGATGGTTGCCGCGCTGAGAAGGAATCCCCCCAAGCCAAACAAGCCGGATAATCCATAGACGCCAAGGGTCAGCACGATTCTCGTCCAATCGGTTGGCGCAGGAGTATCGAGGATGACATTCTCGTCTTCCATCATCGGTTCTTCGGCGGTGCTGGTTTCTTGGGTTGCCTCCGATTGCGGTGTTGCATCCGACATCGAGTTTGACGTTTCATCGGTTGGCGGCAGTGCTTCGGGCGCGCTTGCCGACGGCTCGGTCGATTTAGGCGGCGCGACTACCACCGCAACCTTAGTCGGCGGAAGTGGCGTGTTGGCAGATTGGGGCTGTGTCGATGGAACAGCGGTTGCGACAGCCGTCGATGTCCGCGTGGGAGTAGCCACCGCCGAGGTGGGTGCGGAGGTGCTGGTTTTGGTTGCTGTTGGAGCGGGTGGGGTGTTCGTTTTAGTCGCCGATGGCGCCGGCGTGTTGGTGGCAGTTGGAGCAGGACTGCCAAACGCCACCGATTGTGGACCAAAGTTCTCTGTTGAGCCATTGGTTGCTACGGCTTGGAGTTTATAATAGTACGTTTGCCCGGAAGTAATGGTTGAGTCTGTGTAGGAATAATCTGCCCCTGAGATTGAAAATTTGGGGGGAATCAAATTGGGATTGATTTTTTGGTAGGTCCCGTTAGCTGAAGTGCTGCGCAAGATATTGAAACCGGCATTATTGACCTCGCTAGCGGTTCGCCAAGTCAGTTGAACTTGATTCGTTTGCAACTGCGCTTTAAATGAGGAAACGGTTACTGCGGCGAATGTCCGAGTGGGTAAGAACACAATGCCAATCCCGACCCAAGCGAGTGCGATGAGCCCGAATCCAATTGCTTTGCTACAAGCAGATGAAAGATGAAAGCGGTCTAGCATATTCTTACTCCGCCAATCGGCGCGCGAGCCGAGTGCCAGCATCAAGCCCGGCGCGACTGAACTTTACTCCGATCCGTCGAATTGTACTCTCAGGAATTCGATTCACCAACAATTGAACTTGAGAGAGAGTCGCTAATATCCAATTCAGTATTGCTATTCGTTTCGATTCCAAGTTCAAGATTCGTTCAGGTTTTTGAATCGCAATCACAATACCACGCAATTGTTCCGCTGTCCAGAGGGTATCGGGGGCTATATGATTGTCCCCTTTTGTAATATAGAGTAACTTTGTGCCGCGCTTAATACGTCCGATCAATCGATGGGTTAACCAAGTGTTTTCGGATTTTACCAGCACCATATCGCCCAAGTGCAATTGATCGGCGGAGATGCCGCGCACGACGATTTGTTCGCCGGGCATCAGCATCGGATACATACTTGCAGTCGGCACGGTAAAATGAATTTCGGCATTCGCCTGTAACTGTTCGTCGATTAACTCATTGGCGGCAAGCGCAACAGTCGAGTTGTGCATTCGTCATTGTTTTTGAATGAAAGGTAGAAAAGTGGTGAACTGAATTTGCAATCGGGAGGCGGGATCGCCAAACAACATATACGTGTCAATCAGGTCGTGATAGGAACCGCCGCTGTTGACCCAGAGATTTGTTTTGCCGGCAAGCGTTGCAGGACCTAATTGACGTATGCCGTCATTTATTACCGCGTCGAAAAAACCTTTTTCGAGATAATCGTGACCGTGCGCCACGCCTAGCCCGGTGGCTGACCAACTGGCAACCGCGCCCTTGTTGGCGGTGCGCAGAAATGCTTCTGCCACGCTAGTGTAATTGGGATCCAAAAAATATCCTTCCCAACACGTCATTGCTAGGATGACTGGCAACCGGTTTCCATTGGTGAGAGAATCAGTGTCGTTAGTAGGCCAAGTAGACCAGTTATTTTCGTGTGCCCATAGATAAGTTGCGCCGTGTCCAATGTAACTAACGATCAGCCGACCATTGCTGATTGCAGATTTGAGCGCAGTTTTCACTGCATCGCCAGTTGGGTACGGTGGATATGGTAAAGCGCATTGTGGATAAACGGTTCCATCACAGGGGTTAAGGTAAATTCGATCAACGGTGAGACCGCTTGGCATATATTGGGGATTGCTGGCAACGGCATCGGAAAATGCCCAAAAATCTCCAGCTCCATCTAGGACGCCACTGGCAGAATAGGCATTATCCGTTACAAAAGTGATTGTCGAGCGCCAAGTTCCTGTTGGGGGATTCTGGTCATAGTTCAGAATCTTGCCAACCATCGTATCGACTTCGGTGGAACTATTCGCCGGTAATCGCCCCACAGCCATAAATGGCAAAGTGTTACCGGCGCCATCGTTAAATGAGACGAGGCGATTATCGCTGGCCGTCTCGCCAATCCATGGATCTACCATTCGTAGATAAGGTGGGAGGAAGGTTGAATTGGGCAAAGTCGTTACGCCTCTTGCCAGACCTTGGCAAAATCCCGGCGTTGTGCAATATCCTCTTGGATCAAGTGTGGCATCACCAACAAGCAGTACGAAGAATGGTGCGGGGGTAACCCAATTGGTGTAAGCAAATGCCAGAAAATCACGAATGGCTTGCGTATCAACTGAGCCATCACTGAATTCATCGTAAACATCTTGAACATCGATAACTTTAACTCGTAATCCTTGAGAGGTGCGGTGGTTAGCAAGCGATTGAATGCTGGGGATAAATGCGCCGTACGAAATGATAATATAGTCCGCGCCGTTCGATATATTGTGAAGCGTGGGATTGGGAATCGTGTCCTGCACAATACTGATGGGGGTCTTGACCTGTGACGTTGTCAGCGCAATGTACGTCCGTGGTGTAACAATCACATCGCCAAATTGCAAAATGTAATTTGGACCTGACGGACTGACGGTAGTATTGATGATTTGGGTTACCGAATAAGGATCGGTGATGTCGAACGTTTCGATGGCGGAGTTGGTAAAGCCGCCAATCTGATATTGCCATGTTCCAGCCGTGGCTTGACGGAATTTTAAAATATTATTGGTTGCTGTAAAATTGCTTTGGTAACTCAATTCAAAGTAATTGGCAAACACAGTGTCATACGAGTCCGCATCGTTAGGCACGTTCAGAGTAATCGTGTTCGTGCCAGCACTTAGAAACGATTGAGAAAAAGTAACGGTGCGGCTGAGCACTGTTCGCCCACCGCTCCACCACTGATCGTCGATTACGTTGCCGTTGATAAGGATTCGGCTGTGGTGGTTATTGATACTCCAACCGCCAAGAAGATATTGTAAGGTGGCAGAATACGGACTAGTCGCAAACTGGCCAAGTTGTACCGAGAAATCGGTATTTGGCACACCATATCCGGCAGACGCACCTTCCCAATACCAGTGGTCCGCATTTTCTATATTCATCGGGATATATGTGTAGTAATACTTGTTTACTTCAAGATGAACGGTGTCGGTGAATGTTGTTGGGACAGTTCCAAGAACATTTCCGTCTCGAGTCAGCATTCGTTTGCCGGTTGCACTGCTGTGCGTCAGCCAATACACATTTGTATCAGTATATTCGGTATTGAGACCTTGCCCAAAAAACTCAAGATAGTCGTTTGCGGTGCACGTGTTCCAAGTGCTACCCACAACACTGATTGCCATTTCTGTGGCTTGATCGAACAATTGAAGTGTGTTTGGATTCAGCAAGGCAGGATTCAAGCCAGCGGCTTGAAGTGCTGGGCACGTTACGCGATAGATGCCTTCGGTATTTACGGCAATCTTGAACCAATCTCCGCCGGTGTATTCTCGTGGGAGGCGCGCCTGCGGCGCAACAGAACCTTTACTCCGCCAATTTTGAGCAGATGAATAATTGAGCAAAGATTGTTGGAGAACCTGTTCAAAACGCCCTTCATTGACCGTGCCGCCCAGGGTTTGAGATGTTCGACCGCGCGGGTAAGTAAAGGTTACCTCGACTCGCAATTTGCGATGGAAGATCAACTCGCGGGTTGCCGGGTTGTATTGAAGCGGATGAAAATTGACGAGGACAAATCGTTGACTCCGCCAATTGCCAGTTGAAGCAATCCGCGCGGCGTCACTTGGATAAAATCGATTGGCTGTGTAGGTTGCTTGGTCGGGGATGATTTGATTCCCAAGGAAGCGTGGATTTCTCTCTCTAAAATTCAAATCGACTTGCGCGGTAGGTACGGGAATGGGCGGATTGGCAAGTGAATCACGGCGAGTTTCGTCTATAAGAATTCGAAAAGCGAGTTCGGCGCCGGGCGGTATGCCCAGCATAACTCCCTTGATGGGCAATTCTGGTTTGCCGGCTTCGCCAGTGTGTCCAAAATCAGAAATCGAAAAGGATGTGTAGGTTCTTCCGCCGACGTTGCGTGTTTTCGACGAGTAACTGTCAACACTGAGTTCTAAAACTATCCGGTCAGCGGTAGATTGAATTAACTGTAATCGCGATGTAGTACCTTGAGCGTCTGCCGGGTTTACGCCAAACAACATGAAAAGCGTGATGATCGCCATCACACTACTAAGAATCAATTTTAATCGATTCGATGTATTGGGATTTTGTGGCATTCTCAACTCGATTATTCTTGAATGAAGGTGTCCTGAATGACAATCTGTAATTAGTTTATAATACTCTCTCGAAAACTTCAACGGGCAAACGGTACCAAACCCGTTTGCCCGCTTCGCCCTCTTGCCGCGAGTGTTGATTAGCACAAGCAATTAAATAAAGACCAGCAAGGAACCCGTGACCTTCATCAAAAGTTGCAGCGCCCCAGCTGTTGTGGCTAGTTGTGCATTTGCTAGCTAAAGGTGATTGTGCAAGCGGATCCGCCGGTTTTGCCTGTCTGCGGCGTGCCGCACAACGCCGCCATCGCTTCCAGTGGCGCGCGGTAAATCACCTGCGGTTTCTCGTACGGTTTACGGACATCTTGCTCTTGCAGTTGTGGGTTGTGTTCGGTCTTGGTTTGATTTGGAGTGTGCATGACTTGACCCCCCTTGGGATGAGTTCGCTTTGTGCGGCTGGTATTTTTCGCTAACGATAAGCTTGCAAAGTTTCCAATGGAATCACATTTCCAACGGATTGCAGCGTTGGTTGATAATCCAAAAAAGTTGTTTGCGCTTGCAAATGAGGCGGGATCGGATAATCTGCCGATAAATCCCCGCGCTCGATTAATACTTGGCGACGCGCTAATGCCTCACGGCAATTAACCATCGCCGGGGCCCGCAAATCGCCGTCTTCAAACTGTGCCAAGCCGTGACAGCGGACGCATAGATTACGCAATTCGCATGTTCGGCAGATGGGCAAATCGCCTAAGGTAAGTTTATACTCTTTCCAGACGGGCGAATTTTCCCAAATATCTCTCAGCGTGTTCTCGCGAAGATTGCCGGCTTTGGCGCGCGTTTGCAAACAAGCCGTTACATTTCCGTACGGATCGATTGAAGCCCCGTTCAACGTAATTCCGCACGTTCCTTGATCCGGCTTCACTTGGCGATCGACCCAAAGCGCAGGATCGATTTCCTTGCGGAAGAGCCATACGAGATCATCGTACGTCAACCGATGTTGCAGTGGTTCCAACCCGCCGGTATCTTTGGGTGTAATCGTGATGTCGTAGCGAAACTGCGCGCCCAAATCTTGGGCAAGTGCTTTCAAATCATCGATTTCTCGAACATTCTCGCGCATCAACGGTGTCTTCATCACCGTACGAATGCCGCGTTCTTTCAGCAAGCGCAAGGCGCGCAAGGTCAGTTCGAGCGAGCGCGGAACCCGTGTGATGCTATCGTGCAATTCAGGTCGTGTGCTATAGACGCTGATTTCGACGGCGTACGGGTGGAGCGCGGCAATCCGGTCGGCGAGTGCCGGCTTGATCAAGATTCCGTTGGTAAAGAGGCGCAAGAGAAAACGTTTGCTGTGAGCGTACTCGGCGATTTGGAAAAAATCACGCCGCACCAAAATCTCGCCGCCGGACAGGGTTAAATTCAAAACTCCCAATTCTGCCAGTTCATCGATGATGCGCAGGCACTCGTCTGTCGAAAGTTCGCCGGGCACATTCGCATTCGGCGAAAAGACATCGAGATAGCAGTGCGTGCATTTTTCGTTACACCGATAAGTGAGTTCCCAATGCACACTCAGTAAGCGGTGCTGGCGTTCCGTTCGAGCGATGATTTGGTTGTATATGTTATCAGACCCCGGTTCGTGCGCGGGTCCGTCAATCGACATGAGAATTTGCCTTTGGCATCGAGAGTCAAGATTTGCGTGTTTGTCTCGTTCTCACTCTCACTGCCAATTATTACATTAGACTCGGTTTTTGTCAACAGGACAGAATTAAAATTTCGTAATCAAAATCTAGAGCGTCCGCGAGCCCGGTGTATCTTCCAGTGAAATTATTTTGTTGACCAGCATCTCTTGCATAAATTCGGTTAGGTCTTGCAGAGCTTGCTGCGGCGACACCTTGTATTCCGATTGAATGACATCGGCGATTTCTTGCAGATTCCGTTTGCCGTCAGTCAGTTCCCAAATGCGCGTTCCCACCGCGTTGAGGACATTCACCTGACCCGAATCGGCAAGCACGATAATCGCTGTGCCGTCGACGATGCGAGCGGCGGTTTGGCTATGCGGGATGGGGTACTTTAGTAAATCCATCGATGACCTTCCAAAATTCATTATCACGCGCAAAGTGCAACGTCTGCGCCGGGACGCAGCGTACAAGGTCTGAGCAGATTTCGATTACGCGGTGCGCGACATTCGGTTGTGCCATTACAAATGGGACGCACGCCGCCAAACGCGCCACCGCTTCGACGGACGATAATGGCACAAGGTAATGTTGATCGTCTTTGGCAAGCGCAAAAATTCCTGCCAATTCGGCGGTGGCATTGGTGCGCGGCGCTTCCGGAAAATCGCCGCGAAATGGCACACCAAATACTCGCCACGCCGCATTTTGTTTTTTGACAATCACGAGATCGTCGCTCAACACTGTGTCTTCCATCGACAATCGCGAGATCGTCGTCTTGCCGTTGCCTGAAGGACCAAAGAAAACGTACCCTCGATTATTTCGGATAATTCCCGCCGCGTGAATCAGTAATGCCGATTGTTCGACGCAGAGCCACGCGTACAGAACGCGCAAGAAATTTTCGGTTTCGCCGAGCGGTCGTAAAACCAGCGTGCCGCGATTTTCCGTACGATCAATCCACCCTCGTTCAAAGTACGATTCAAAGTCGATTCGCCCATTGTGTCTCGTCGTGCGAATGTAGAAAATCGGCGAGATGTTGAGTGGCACAAAAGGATCACCCGGTTCACTCTGAATGTGAATCGTGAGTGCGTTCGATTGCAAAGGCACAGTGAACGCGTCGTAATGTTCGATGATGCGCGTGCGCGCGGTCGGTGTGCATTCATCGAGTTCAAGCGTGACCGGAATGTCGGCAATTTGAATGGTGAGTGCATTCATTGGTTTTCACTATATCACGTTCGTCCCCATTTCGTCAAGGTGAAATTTATCGTCGCGGGATGATAGAAACCCAATTGGCTGCACTTGATCATTTTTGGTACTCTAGACCTATGACCGAATCCTTATTGTGCGAGAATATATAGACAAATTATACTACTCACAGAATAAAATCCGCTTTTCCACGATAAAGGCAAATCCGACGAAAGTCGGAGACGCAAAACTACGGGCCTAAAGTTGTGAAACCAGGGTAGCCGAGTTACCGAATGGAAAGCAGACACCTCTGGGTGCCTGTTCTTTCCTTGGTAAAAGACTTGCATCTATGAGGTGTCTAGTGAAAAAATTTGTTATACTCCTCGTTTTCATCCTCGCATTTCTTGTGCTCGCGCTTTTCAATTCTCCAACGGTCGATGCCCAACGTCCGAATCCCACCAACGATCCCGCGCGCGGATTGATCTTCGACGATCTTGAGGTCTCCAAGCAAGGCAAGTGCAAGGGGGGCTTGGAAATTCGACTGCCTGGTAATTCCGGCAAAGTGCTATGTACGCACGGTCCAGATCCGCTTACAAATAATATCACTTCTCTGGTGCGCAATTCGGCAGCCCCCAATCTTTCCCCGTCGAAAAAAAGTCCTGGCTTTGTAGCCACTTGTGATGGCGACGGCACCAGTGGCAATCGGGTGCAGGTGCTTTATGCGCACGCGTCTGATGTGCCTAGTCAATATGCGGCTAAATTGGCATCCTTTCAACAATGGGCGGTGGAAGCTGATTATGTGTTCAAAGAAAGTGCCGCCGCAACTGGCGGATTTCGTCGCCTGCGATTTGTGACAGACAGGAATTGTCTACCCGTCGTAACCGAAGTTACGCTCACCCCAACCGGCGACGACTCGTTCAGTAAGACGATTGGCGAGTTATTGGCACAAGGTTTCAATCGTACAGATCGCAAGTATCTAGTCTTTACCGATGCGCGAAAGTATTGTGGTATTGCAAATATCGAATTTGACGATCAACCGGGTCAGGCAAACATGAACAATGCAGGCCCGCATTTTGCGCGCGTCGATGCCGGGTGTTGGTCGGGCGTGATTGCGGCGCACGAATTGATGCACACGTTGGGCGGCGTTCAACTGACGGCGCCAAATTCAGATGGGAATTTTCACTGCAACGATGGCTATGATAATATGTGCAGTTACTCCGGTCATTCCACGGCGATTGTTTGCTCCGATACCTCAGGTACTTCCCAGTTTGACTGTGGGCGCGAGGATTATTATAACGCTAATCCTGCGCCGGGTAGTTACTTGGATTCTTATTGGAACACTGCCAATAGTCAATTTCTAATCAAGACAGAATCTCCCGCTTCGGAATCAACGATCAAAGTGCTCATTCCGTTGATTAAGGTCAGCAAGTAATCCTTCGCCATTTTGAGTGTGGATGTGCAAAACGGGTGGACAATCACGCTGTCCACCCGTTTCGCGTTATGAGCGATGAGGGCTTACGCTTTTTTGGATCTGTTTCGCCGAAGTGTCAAGCCGGCAATTCCGCTTACTACCGTCGCAAGCAATCCAGCAGTTGCGACTGGGACTTGCCAATCGGTTGGCATGTTGACTCCAAAGGACGTGAGTCGAACGGCAGTTGCCCCGCTGATGGTAATCGGATAATCTTCGATTTCACCATTGGCGGCATAGCCGGTGGCGAGAAACGCGCCATCACTTGCGCCGCCTTGCGTGCTTGTCGTTGTTGTGGCGGTCGAGAGACGTAATCGAACGTAACTAACGCCGTTGACTAACCCGGACAAGCCATTCCAAGTGAGTGAGACAACTTGCGGGTTGGGATTCGATGGAACGGCAACGGTGGTTCGCTCGGTTTGTTGGAACTGTCCATCGCGATTAAAATCGATCCAGCCATAAAGTGTCGCCGGGGTTCCGGTATTGTTGAAAACGGTGATGTTGGAAAGCGTATAGCTAGTTTGAGTACCGTCGATGAGTGGTGGATTGGCTGGTAGCGCTTCTTCATCGTCAGCTGCGCCTGGTCCACCGTTATAGTCGTTTTGATCATCCCCATTTGCGTTCACATTCGCAAACCCATGCAAGTCACGGATATCGGGTTGTGTTGCCACACTACCCAGTCGCAGGTTGCCGACCAGCAAGTGGCGTGCGGCGCGGTAGCCGCCATTAGTGCCGTAAGAATTCGGCGCATCACCAAAGTCCAGCACAACAATGGGACATTCTGCGGCATCGTTGATGACTGTGCCAATCGTAGCCACGGGTGTAGGGTAGCCCGCAATCAGATTGTTGGTAACCAGAAAGACTCGACCGTCATCGCTTGTAACCGCGTAAATCTGACCATTCCCGTCACGTCCCAGTTGGAAAGCGAAACCATCAGCGGCAATGATTTGACGATTCAAACGGAGTCCGCTGTTGATGTCGTACACATCGAAGATCTGCGAATCGGGATCGGTATTGTTAGACCACAAAGCAACGTACATCCGATTTCCGTCGATCAGGATGTCGCCATAGCCACGGCAATTCGTTCCACCCGGTGGAGGATTACCCACACAACCCGGAAGAGTTTCTGGGCTAATCACCAAGCGCGAACTGACTGGCGCAGTTCCAGCGGCATCTAGAGTTAGCTCGTAAATTCTGCCTGTATCATCACCGTCGATGCCGACGTAATATCTGCCATTAGCGTAACCGCCTGATGCGGTTTGCCAGCCGTCGCCCAAGGGGAGGTTAAACGGAGCAGTTGCGGCATCTCCAGTTACAGTGGCGTGAGTATCATTGACAACATCATAGACGAAGATACCATCGGGTGTCGTGTTATTGGCGGCATCTTGGTAGTAGATCAAACCACGCCATCGATCAACTGCCAAACCGTTGATGTTACCTACGGTGGCGGGATTGGTGACGAGTGTGTTATTCCCATTGGAAACATCGAAAGTTCTGATTTCACCGTTGCTTCCATTGTCATTGATGAAGTAGAACGAGGTGCCGGGCGTGCACACTTGATTTTCAAGTGTTTGAACCGCATAGTCTTCAACTTCGCCAATGCCGTTTGTCGGATAATCGCCGGTGGGTCCAACGTTTGCGTCGGTTGAGAGGCGAAGACGAACGTACGTCGTCGCGAGAGGTGCCGCGGAGGTTGGAATATTCCAAGTTAAGGTAGCAGAGGTGGCGCCATTGGCTACGGTGGCGGTAACGCGCTCACCGGTGTCGAACACGCCGTTGCCGTTGAAATCGATCCAGCCCGCGAGAGTTGCGGTGCCGCCGGTCGTGTTGACCACTGGCACAGTCCAAATGTATTGGGTGTTCGCCAGATCGATGGGCGTGAGCGGATTGAGGAAATTCTCATCGTTGGTCCCGTTGGTGCTATCGCCGGTTGCACCGGCACCCTGAAAACCGGGAGACGCTTCTGTATCCGGTGTGACCGCACCGATACGCAGAGTGCCGCTTGGCGTGGCGCAAGCAACGCCGTACGAAGCGGGCGCATCCCCGTAGTCTCGTGTGCCGGCACACGCCGCTTGCGCGTATACCGATTCAGGCGAAAGCAAGAGGATGATCGGGAGTGCGAATAGTGCTAGTTGCAAAAAGAATATTCGCATGGTCAGCCATTGAGGTAGGCGATGTTTAAACATGGTTTAGACTCCTTTGAATTTGTTGATTAGGATTACTGAGATTCATAATTGTCGATGCAATGTGCCAATATCTGGATACCCGTGCCGGGCATTGGTGTCAAGTATTGCTTTTACTTTTTGCTATCGAGAAATCGATAGCGCTCAAATTTGATGGCTAAATTACACGTCCCATCATGCTCCATCTCGGTGCGGACTACTATACCACGCGTTGCTAAATAGAGGGTTGAATTTTGCAATGTGGCTTGCGTAGAGAGTTGCAGTGTGACAAATAGTGAACTACCCAGTGCTACCGCTCTTTTGGTATGCAGATATAAACCGGCTACACTGAGATTGCGGATGAGGGCGTCTTCTTGAAATTTTCCCGCCGAGTCTCTGCCGCGAACCAGCGCGGGAAACTCAACGTTGATTCTTGGTTTGGCGCGACGCTCTCTCACAAGGTTGTTATTCAAAAGATTGGCTGTAACTCCCCCGTTCAGCATGCCTCGAATTTACATCAAAACTTGGAGTACCGCATCGTACACGAGTAACCTACCGTGCGGCATAATCTAACAATCGCGGCAGGCACAATTGTGCCGTTGGGAAATTGGCAAAGGGGAAAAAGTCAACTTGGCAGTTGAGCGAGGTTGTGCTGGTAAGCGTAGATGATTAATTCCAATCGATCAGAAACCTCGAGCTTGGAAAAAATCGAGGTGAGATAATGGCGCACGGTGATTTCGCTCAGACCTACTCTTTCGGCGATTTGTTGGTTTTTCAAACCTTGACCAACGAGAGTAATGATTTCTCGTTCTCGTGATGTAAGCGATGCTAGTTTTTCGGCGTCCGGATCGGCGTTCTCGGGTTGCGTCCGCGACATTTTAGTAAGTACGGTAGCCACCGTCGTGCGGTCGAGCCACGCTTCACCGGCGGAAACCTTGTCGATGGCTTTGACCAGTACATCGGGTGATTGATCTTTGAGCACGATCCCCATTGCGCCCAATTGTGCGGCTTGACAATGGATATCGTTATCCGTTTCACTCGTCACAAGAATCACGCGTGCGTTTTTAGCGGCATCGAGCAGGCGGGGGATGAGCTCGAGGTTGTTGGACTGGTTGAGATTTAATTCGAGAAGAATGATATCGGGCTGCTGGTGAGCCACTAGCTTGAGTGCCTCATCGATGTTCCCGGTGTTGCCGACGACTCGGAATTGCGGATAGCTTTCAAGGAGCATCCGCATTCCTGCGCGAACTAGAGTATGCTGATCAATAACAACTATGCTTATTGGATTTGCATGTGAAGACATTTAGTTGCACCGACTAGATACATTCTATCACAGGAACAACGAAAAATGCAATGGCTCCCCCGAACTGCTCCTTCTCAATATGCTTCCGCGGTTCAAAGGGCTGGGCGTTTTTTCAGTAAAACTTGGATGATTTCATCGAGGTAATGTCCGAATAGCTTGAGCGGATGCAGAAAATAATGCAAGGCAATCGTACGCTCGTCTGTGAGGTTATAATAATTTTTTAACCAATTGGGCGGCGGGATAAATAAACGCAAAAGGTAACCAAGTTTTTCGCGGCGCCGTCCCATAATCAACAAATCTGGAATGAGCCGTTTGAACAACGGAGCGAAATAAAAACTAAAATCGGGACGCGGCATCGGTTGAAGCGAGAGAACACGATGCGCCGGTAAATAGCGTTCGTGCCACCAGCGCCGAAAACTGTCGGGGCGCACGGCATCCAGCACATGCGTTGGGATGGATATTCCCAATAGACGCTCTAAAAAAAATAAACTATAGTACACGCCAATCTGTACTTCCTCGATCTGAACCGTCTGGATTACCTGTTCCCACTTGAGGTGTTTGGCATGCCCCTGCACAATAAACGCCAGATCAGAAAACCAGTTCAAGCGGGTGTACCCGTGAAAGTGCGCGTGCATACACGCGTGGATCAATTGATCTTCTAAGGAAGGCACGTGAACCGTAAAATTTTCTATGTTGAGTTTGTTTGCACGCCGCCAGAACCCATCGACATCACGTGAAGTCAACCCCACGTTGTAAAGGTCTTCATAATGAACTTCGACCAGAAATCCAGATTTGGCATGCCAGTATTTGGATTCATATGGGGAAAGTTGAGAGATGAGTTTGGGAGGGGGGTGAGGCAAATTTTCTTCTTGCTTAAATCCTAACTTTTGCAACAGACGATAAACCTCATTCCAACTTTGCTCGCGCACGATTATATCTAGATCATTGAACGCACGCAACGCTGGATCAGGATAAACTCCGTAAGCAAGTGCTGGTCCTTTAACGACTAGAAAATTAATGCCGCTATCTTCCAATTCACAAATTACGCGACCGATATTTTGGTACAGTCGTGCCATCTGGACAGTGCGCGCAAGGTGAGCGCGGTGAATCTGCTCTCGGAACGACGGTGGCAGAAAATCTAGCTTCTCGTTCTGTTCCAGGTAATAGTGGGTCAGTCCAATCAATCCATTCCTTGCCACCCCATTGAAAACTTGTTCCCAGTCAACGTCCAAGCGAGGCAGTACGCGTTTAGGGTCGCCGGCGGCAAAAACACATAATACGCTCCGAACCGCTTCTGTGGACGGTGTGCGTTCGTAGCTATCTCGAATATCATTTTGCAATGGTTGCATTCGCGTCAACATTCATCCCAGGATCAATTGGCAAAAATTCACCCGCGTCCGAAAAAGTACAAAATGCCCGCCGAAGCCAACCCCCACGCCAGAATCGCAATGAACAGGGGTTTATCGCGCAAGACCATTTCTTCCGGACTCCCGCCTTCGTTTTTCACGTGCACCAGATACAGCAAGCGAAACACGACGTAAAGCGCGAACGGAATCGTCAGCATCATTTCATGATTCTTCGGCAGGTTCGGCGCGGAAAACGTGTAGAGCGAGTATGCCATTACGAACGATGCGGTCGTTACCGCGATCATCTCGTCGAGCAGGACGGGCGTGTACTCTTTCAAGATCAAACGATGTTTCGAGGCGTCGCCTTCCAGCAAAATCAACTCGTGACGACGTTTGCTAAAACCGATAAAAAGCGCGCCCAACAGCGTGCAGACAAACAACCACGCCGATGCCGGCACGCTGATTGCCATCGCTCCAGCGAACGCGCGCAAGACAAAGCCCGCCGCAATTGTGAACACGTCGATGATGACAAGATCCTTAAGAACGAACGAGTACGTCAGCATCAGCGCAAAATAAAGCGCGGCGACGATGCCAAAGCCAGTATTTAGCGCGAATGCCAACGGAAGCGCGATCAACAACAAGACGATGATCGCTCCGATGGCTTGCGCTTTCTTCAGCGCACCGGACGCCAACGGGCGAAAGCGTTTGCGCGGATGCTCGCGATCTTTTTCGATGTCGATCAAATCGTTGATGATGTACACGACTCCCGAGATTACGCAAAACAAAACGAACGCCGCTGTCGCCGTAGCGAACAGCGAGTACATCTCGCGTGAGAAGGGTTTCCACTTTTCGTTCAACGTGAACACGAATGGCAAATAGACAAACAGATTTTTGATCCATTGGCGCGGGCGCATCGTTCGCAAAAGATTGAGCAACAAAGGTTCCTCCAAATTACAACTATGATATGCGGAATCGAGATAAAGTCAAAGAGAATTTTCGATTTTGGATTTGCGATTTTCGATTGGAAAAAACCTTTTACATGTTGAGATATTAGTACCTCACCTTACGCAAACCGAATTGTTTTACCGCAAAGCACACGGAGACCGCTGAGATTTTTCGGGATTTTTCTCTGCGAACCTTGCGTTCTCAGCGGTGAAATTGCGTAACGTCAGTTAGTAATCGCAAATCGGCAATCGAAAATCGAAAATGACTTGACTTTTTCCCTTCTTGCGTTTATCTTTCCAGCGTGAAAAAACGCTTGGACGTTTTACTCGTCGAACGTGAATTGGTGGAGACGCGCCAACGCGCGCAAGCGTTGATTCTCGCCGGTGATGTGCAAGTGAATGGCATCGTCATCAGCAAAGCCGGTGCGTCGGTGCCAGCCGAAGCCGCAATCACGATTCGCGCGCCGCTCCCGTACGTCAGTCGCGGCGGATTCAAACTTGAAGGCGCGCTCGATGCATTTCACGTTGACCCGCGTGAAAAAGTTTGCGCCGATATTGGCGCATCGACCGGTGGTTTTACCGATTGCTTGTTGCAACGCGGTGCCGCGCGGGTGTACGCCATCGATGTGGGGTACGGGCAACTCGCGTGGAAATTGCGAACCGATCCGCGCGTCGTCGTGATGGATCGCGTCAACATTCGTCATCTCGATGCGTTGCCGGAACCGGTCGATTTGATAACCATCGATGTCTCGTTCATTTCGCTCGCGCTCGTGTTTCCCGTAGCCAAACGACTATCGAAATCGTCCGGCGAAATCATCGCTTTAATCAAACCACAATTCGAAGCCGGGCGCGAGCAGGTGAGCAAGGGGGGCATCGTGCGTGACGCGAACGTGCATCGCCAAGTCGTCGAAAAAATCGCGCAGTGTGCAATCGAAAACGATTTGCGTGTGCGCGGTGTCTGTCGCTCGCCGATCACCGGCGCAGACGGCAACGTCGAATTCTTGATGCATCTGAGTGCAGATCAATCTCTCGTTTCTAATTTCCGATTTCTATCGATATGATTCAGTTACCCAAGACACTTGAGCGCGCGCCGACAACCGAATTCAAATATCTCCCGCGCCACGTTGGCTTGATGATGGATGGCAACGGGCGCTGGGCAAAAGAACGCGGTTTATCGCGTTTGGAGGGGCATCGTCACGGTACGCAAAATGTGCGCCGCGTCCTCGACGCGTGTTCCAAGCACGGCATCCGTGTTGTTACGCTGTACGTTTTCTCCACCGAAAATTGGGGACGTCCCAAAGATGAAGTCGATGGCTTTTTCGATTTGCTCGCGGAAGTGATCGACCGCGAAACGGAAAATTTTCAACGGCAGGGGGTGCAACTTGTTCACAGCGGCTCGCTCGACGGTGTGCCGCGCGTGTTGGCGGAGAAGGTGGCACGCGCGGTCGAGGTCACGCGCGACAATCGCGAGTACATTTTGAACGTGGCGTTTAATTACGGCGGACGTGCCGAAATTTTGCGCGCGGTGCGGCGCATCCTCGCCGCAGGAATTTCACCGGACGCGCTGACGGAAAAATTGTTCGATCGCTATTTGTACACCGCCGGGCTGGGGGATATGGATTTGGTGATTCGCACCGGCGGCGATGAACGCCTCTCGAATTTTTTCCCGTGGCAAGCCGCGTACGGTGTTTTCTATTCCACCAAAACGTACTGGCCCTCGTTTGATGAAGCTGAACTCGTCAAAGCATTGAACGCGTACAACCGATTTTTTAAATCGTTGGAACAATAAAACGCCGCGAACGAAATGCTCGCGGCGTTTTTGCTGTTGACGCTGAACGGTGTGTGATGTTAGAATATCCACAATGCAGACAGAAATCCCTGAATCGCTCGCTCCTTTTTTCCGTTGCTGGAATTAGGCAAGATCAAGCACGCGACGTTCCGTGATTTTTTCGATGTTGGTGTTCAAGAATATTGTCCACGCGAATCGAACAATCGCAACGACCAGAATAAACTTTAAGGAGAGAAATCCAACAATGAAGTTGCCCACGCTCTGGAAAACTCAATCGTTCTTTGAACTGCTGTTGCCGGCATTGACGACGATGTTCGGCTTGCAGTTGTTGCGCGTTTTGTTACCGTCGTTCGTGTGGTACCTCGGCGATGCGGTGGGGATTGCGTACACCACGCTCGGTCTCGTCGCGCTCGGCACCTTCTTGTTTTCGTTCGCCGCCGCGCCGGTGTATCGCTGGCTCGGTTTGCGCCGCGCGCTGATGTTTGCGTTCGTCGGCGTCGGGGTGATGCGCCTACTCGAACAATTTTCTGCCTCTGCCGCGCTCGATTTGATTTTTGCAATCAGCGGTACGATTCTGTTCACTTTTTTCATTCCGTTCTATCTGGCGTACGTTCGCATTCAGGGCGTCCCCGCGCCGCGCAAATTTGGTCGCGGCTTTTTGCTCGGCTTTGTTTTCGATACGACGTTACACGGTTCGTTTCACACACTCGATTTATCTTGGCAATCGCAACCGCTTGCGTCGATTATTCTCGTGCTTGCCGTCGCCGCGCAACTCTGGTTGACGATGCGTTTGCCGGTCGTCGAAGGGGATGCAACGGAAACGACGTTTGGCGGGAGTTTGTCGCTCGTGGCAATCGGTCCATTTGTTTTCGTTACCGAAGTGATTTTCCAAAATGTCGCGCGCGCGACGACGCTCACCGGCTTTCCGATGCCGCTGGCGTTTGCATTCATCATTCTGGCCAACGCCGTTGGCATCGCCGCCGCGCTCACGCCGATTGTCGCCGAACGCGCGACTTCGTTTGCCGTGATCGTGGCGACCGGCTTTCTGGCGTTCTTGACTTCCCGTCCCGACCCGCAACCCGGCACCGCCGATTTGATGTTCTTCTTTGGCAATCTCGTGATCTTTCCATTCATCACGATTGTCTTTGCCGGCCTTGGCACGCGCGAAGAAATCAACAAGGGCATCACGCGCACGTCGATTGCAAACGGCATTGGTTGGTTCTTGTTTGTTCTGCTCGCGCTGATTTATTACATCAGTTATAATATCGACGTTGGCATTCCGAATTCGTGGTTGCCGCCGTTTGCGGTCATCGTGATTGGGCTTGGCGTTCTCGCCGCGTTGCGCAAAATGCCGAATCATCCCGCCGCGCCGAGCGCAACCTCGGCGACGATTGCGTTCGCGTTGATCGTCGTGCCGATCATCATTCTGGCGAATTGGCGCGAGCCGCAAACGATTACCGGGAAAGGTTTCCCGGTTCGTGTGATGACGTACAATTTGCACAACGGGTTCAACACCGATGGCCGGCTCGACCCGGAAGCGTTGGCAAAAACCATCGAGCAGGCAAAGCCGGACGTGATCGGTTTGCAAGAAGTCGAACGCGGCTGGTACATCGATGCATCGGTCGATTTGTTGATGTGGCTTTCGCGGCGATTGAATATGCCGTACGTGTACGGACCGACGGCGGATCCGGTCTGGGGCAATGCGATTTTGTCAAAGTATCCGATCAAGAATTGGGGGAATGAAAAACTACCGCCGCGCGATTTACTTTTGAAACGGGGCTTTCTTTGGGCGATCATCGATTTGGGCGGCGGCGAAGAAATTTTCTTCATCGCCACACACTATCATCACGTTGAAGGGGATACCGCGATTCGCCAGCAACAATCGCCGGCATTGATTGACTTTTGGAATCGGCGACCGCGCACGGTGATCGTGGGCGATTTGAACGCCGAACCGGACGCGAAAGAAATCGGCATGTTGCGCGATGCCGGCTTGCAAGATGCGTTTGCGGCAATTGGCTCGGGCAATGGTTTTACGTGGCCCGCCGACAAACCCAATCAACGCATCGATTACATTTGGTTCTCGCCCGATCTCAAAGTGAGCGACTTGCAAATTCCGCCCAGCACCGCGTCCGATCATTTGGGCATTGCGCTAACTATCGAAAAGAAGTAAAATAGAGCGGCGACAATTGAGTGAAACGCGGATGACCACACTGTTGTGCTAATCAGCGAGGTCGGTCCGCGTTCGATTTTTTCAAGGAGTCAAGTGTTCAAAGATATAACCGAAGTTAAAAGTGCGCTTGCCGCGCAACAGTACATCGCCACCGATGAAATCGCCACCGTGATTTTTTTGGCGGACAAATTGCAAAAGCCGGTTTTGGTGGAAGGTCCTGCCGGCGTGGGCAAAACCGAACTCGGCAAAGCGTGGGCGTGCATCGAACGGCGCGAGCTGATTCGGATGCAATGTTACGAAGGACTCGACGAGACAAAAGCGTTGTACGAATGGGAATACGCCAAGCAAATGTTGTACACGCAACTCTTGCGCGACAAACTGCAAGATGTTTTGCGCGACACAAGAACACTCGCGCAAGCCGCCGACAAACTTGCGGAAGAGGAAGATGTTTTCTTTTCGAAACGCTTTCTTCTCCCGCGTCCATTGTTGCGCGCGATTGTCGCGGATGACCCCGCGCTCTTGCTCATCGATGAAATCGACCGGGCGGACGCGGAGTTTGAAGCGTTCCTCTTGGAAGTGTTGAGTGATTTTCAAGTTAGCGTTCCCGAACTGGGCACACTCAAAGCAAAACACATGCCGCTTGTGATCCTCACGAGCAATAACACGCGCGAGTTATCGGAAGCTCTCAAGCGGCGCTGTCTCTATCTCTTTATCGATTACCCGACGAGCGAGGCAGAATTGCGGATTGTCAAACTCAAAGTTCCTGACCTCGCGCCCCAAATGGCGAAGCAAGCGGTCGAACTGGTGCAACGTCTCCGCAAACTCGATTTGAAAAAGCATCCGAGCGTCAGCGAAACCATCGATTGGGCGCGTGCGCTTGTTTTGCTCAACAAAACGAATCTCGATCCGAAAACGCTGGAAGACACGTTGACCGTTTTGCTGAAACACGAGCACGATGTTCAACGTGCGCAACGGATCTTGAGTGAGTTCAATATCGATGAGGACAATGAAGATGACCGCGGTGCCAGCACGCCGCCGCGTTACAAGCTCCCCCCGTCGAAACGCAATTAACAGGAGGATGCGATGTCTCAGCATACCGAACTTTGTTTGAACTGCAAACGCACAAGCGATCAAATTCCGCTCGTTCGTTTAAAATATACCGGCAACGAACTTTGGATTTGTCCGCAATGCCTGCCGACGCTCATTCACAAACCGGAACGCATCACGGCAGTCGCCGGTGAGTGGACAAAAGGCGAAGTAAGCCACGAAGGCGGCTAAACCAATAACCGGTTCTAGTTTCCAAATTGCAGATTGATGACAGGGTAAATCACGCGAAGCGTCTGCAATTTGGAATCAATGAGGTTTACGTGGATCAACGAATCGTCGAATTCATCGCGGGCTTGCGCGCGGCGGGTGTGCGCGTGAGTCTTGCGGAAAGCGCGGACGCATTTCGCGCTGTCGAAAATATCGGCGTCATTGACCGCGACTTGTTTCGCGCGGCATTGCGAACGACGCTGGTCAAAGAAGCGGTCGATATTCCCCAGTTTGAAAAATTGTTTCCAATTTATTTCGGAAGTGGGGGCCCACCCTTATTCGACCCGAATCGCGAAATGTCGTCTGATGATCTGCAAATGCTCAAAGACGCCTTGCGTGATTTGTTGGGCGACAATCACAAATTACGCCAATTGATAAAATATTTGATGGAAGGCATCAATCCGACGCGCGAAGAAATGGAGCAATTAGGCAATCGCGCGGGCGTGCCGCTGGCGCGGCATCCGCAACAACAACAGTGGCTCACCCGTCGTATGTTGCGCCAACTGGGAATGGATGAAGAATTTAACGCGTTGATGGCGCAACTCATCCAGAAACTCGAACAAATGGGGATGAGCCGCGAATCGATGCGACGGCTGGGACAAATTGCGGAACAAAATTTGCAACGCCTCGAAGAACAATTCGAGCAGTACGTTGGCGCGCAGATTGCACAAAACGCCGCGAAAGATTCGCGCGAGCGTCAACCCTTGCGGGGTCCAGATTTGATGCATCGTTCGTTCGGCGCGTTGAGCGAGCGCGAGATCGCCGAATTGCGCAATCAAGTCCGACGCTTGGCGGCGCGCTTGCGTTCGCGCGCGGCGTTGCGGCAGCGGCGTGGTAAACGCGGCGTGCTCGATGCCAAACGCACGATTCGCACCAACTTGCGGCACGCGAATGTTCCGATTGCACTTGAGCACAAGCGGCGTCATCTCAAACCGAAACTCGTTTTGATTTGCGATGTCTCCACGTCCGTGCGTCCCGTCGTCGAGTTTATGTTGCGGATGACGTACGAATTACAAGATCAAATCCACAGCGCGCACAGTTTTGTCTTCATCGATGATATTGTCGATGTGAGTTCAGAGTTTGCCCACCACCGCCCGGCGGTTGCCGTCGAGCGTGTGCTGGAAGATAATCCACCCGGTTACTACAACACAAACCTGGGTTACGCGCTCGATCATTTTTGCAAAGAGTTTTTGGGCTTGGTCGATCATCGCACGACCGTCATCGTCCTGGGCGACGGACGCAACAATTATCTCGATCCGCGGTTGGATGCGTTTCAGGAAATCAAAAAGCGCGCGCGGCGCGTCGTCTGGTTGAACCCGGAACATCCACAATTGTGGGGCACCGGCGATAGCGATATGAAACAGTACTTGCCGTACTGCGACGTAACGCATCACGTTGGCAATCTGGCGCAACTTTCGGAAGCCATCGACCGATTGTTCGACACGCGATAAACAAAACGGACTTGTTGCTCATCACCGTCGAAGATTCGTTGACACTCGAGGCGCGCGCCCGCGAGTTGATTCACCTTTCATTTTGATTGTTGTATTTCGACGACATGACGATAAAAAGACGCGGGCGGAGCAATTTGCTCCGCCCGGTTTGTTGATCGACTATTTAAAATTCTCCGCCACAAATTTCCAGTTGACCAGATTCCAAAACGCTTCGACGTACTTGGGGCGCGCGTTGCGATAATCGATGTAATACGCGTGTTCCCACACATCGCACGTGAGAAGCGGTTTCTTGCCAGTGGTCATTGGATTGCCGGCATTGCTCGTGCTTTCGATGGCGAGTGTGCCGTCCGGATTCTTGACCAGCCACGCCCAGCCGGAACCAAACGTGCCGATGGCGGTCGTGCTGAATTTTTCTTTGAATGCCGCGAACGAGCCAAACGCGAGATTGATTTCTTCGGCGAGCGCGCCGGTCGGTTCGCCGCCGGCGTTGGGCGCAAGGCCGTGCCAATAAAACGTGTGATTCCACACTTGCGCCGCGTTGTTAAAGATGCCGCCGGTCGCGCGCTTGATGATGTCTTCGAGCGCGAGATTTTCAAATTCCGTCCCAGGAATCAACTTGTTCAGATTGGTTACGTACGTCGCGTGATGTTTGCCATAATGATACTCGAGCGTCTCTGCCGAAATGTACGGCGCGAGTGCATCCTTGGCGTACGGCAGTTCGGGCAATTTGTGTTCCATCGCAAAATCCTCCTTTGAAAATAGGACGCCGATGAACACGGATGGACGCAGATAAAAACAAAAATGTCCGCGCTTGTCTGCGCTTGTCGGCGTCCCATTAATTTTCATTCGACCGTTGGTGCGCCAACAGCGAATGAACGACTCCTTTGAATTGAAAAACAAAACGCCGCTCTCGTTTCTCGATTTCGTTCGAGAATAAGATCGGCGTGCTTCACCGTGTCTGATGATATTCTAGCACCGTTTGCAGATTGATGCAACGACCATGTTTACCACAGAGGCATAAAAGTCGGAGAAGAATTATTTTGGTTTTCTCTGTGTTCTCTATGCCCTCTGTGGTGTTACAGCTTGTACGCTTTCTTCGCCAAATCGTACGCCAGCGCGCGCGCCATTTCTTCCGCATCGTTCAGATCGATGATGCCGCGCACAACCAAGCCGGCAAGCCAGTTCACACTCGCGCGCCGCCACACATCGTGCCGCGCCGGGATTGACGCGAACGCGCGCGTGTCGTCGTTGAAACCAGCGGTATTGTAGATGCCGACGGTTTCCATCACTTGATCGAAGAAATGTGCCATCCCGTTCAAACTATCAAAGAACCACCACGGCGGTCCAAGTTTCACCGACGGATAATGCCCAGCCAGCGGCGCAAGTTCACGCCCGAACGTCGTCTCATCGAGCGTGAACAAAATCAAATTGAATTTGGGATGGTTGCCGTACTTGTTCAAGAGCGGTCGCAGGTTACGTGTGTACTCAGTTGCGATAGGAATGTCGCAACCTTTGTCCAAGCCGAATTTTTGGAAGATGACGTCGTTGTGATTACGGAACGATCCAGGATGCAACTGCATCACCAAATCATCATCGATGCTCATTCGCGCCATTTCCATCAACATATGCGCGGTGAAACGCGCCGCGTCGTCTACATTCGATTGCCCGCGCAAGGCATGTTGGAAAATGGCGTCTGCTTCCACGTCCGATAATTCTTCGGTGCGGGGAGTGAGCGCGGCGTGATCGGTCGCGGTCGCGCCCATTTGTTTAAAATACGCACGACGATTTTCGAGCGCGCGAATGAAACTCCGATAATCGTGAACATCAATGCCGCTGACCGCGCTCAATGCATCGATGTTCTTGCGCCAGCCCGGCGCATCAAGATTCACAACCGCGTCCGGTCGAAACGTTGGAAAAATTTTCGCTTGCCAACCGGACGCGCGAATCGTTTTGTGATGTTCAAGTGGATCGGTGGCGGCGTCGGTCGTCGTCAGTACCTCGATATTGAAATTTTCAAATAGCTGGCGCGGACGAAATACCGGCGTCGATAATTTTTCTGCGATCTGATCGTAAATCGCTTGCGCGGTCGCGCCGGTCAACTTTTGCTGGACGCCGAACACGACCAACAATTCGTAATCGAGCCAGACGCCGGTCGGCGTGCCGCGAAAAAGGAAAAAGTTATCGGCAAAAAGTTGCCAGATTTTTCGGTGATCGGTTTCCACCGCGCCGCCGTCCACGCGTGGGATGCCAAGTTGCTCCAACGGAATGCCTTGCGAGTACAACATCCGGAAAACATAGTGATCCGGAATGATGAGCAAATCGGCGGGCGAACCGAAAGCATAATTCGGATCGGCAAACATTCGCGGATCGACGTGACCGTGCGGGCAGACGAGTGGCAAATCTTTCACGCCGGCATACAGTTGCAATGCAATGTCTTTATGGCGCGGTTCTGAATTGAAATAACGGTCCTCCGGCAGTGTGACTTTCATTTTTCCCTCGCAAGTTTTTTACAAAGATGAAAGATGAATTTTTTCATCCTTATCCTTCATCTTTCATTCTTTAACTCGGTACAACATCTCTCCGGCATGATGCACTACCAAAATTCCTTCGCTCTCGCGTCCTTCCCACTCTTGCGGATTGATCGAACGATAATCGGCGAAACCTTGGTTGATGCGTTTGCAAACTGCTTCAGGGATACTCGTCGCCAGCGTAACCGTGATGCGCGGAAGTTCGATGCCGGTTTTAGGATCGTACGCGCCGGTGCCTTTGACGTGCGTGCTGTGCGCTTTGATCGAGCCAGGCACGTCTTTGAATCGTTCGGGCTGTTTGGTGAAATATTCCAAAACGTGATAACCCACTTGCTCGATCAACTTGCCGTGCGTCAACGAAACTTCTTTGAGGTTCGGCGCGTAGATGATGACTTCGCCGCCATCCGCGATGGCGGGTTCGGTTTTGTACATCGCCTTGCCCGCTGTCCACAATTCGTCGTACATCGGCGCAGGCATCGATAGCACGCGCTTGTAAGGTTTATCGACCCAAACGATGTTCAACTGCGCGGATAAATCCGCCGCCGCGCTCCACGATTCTTTGTACGAACCGATGAACAGTCCGTGAAATTCAGGACCCTGCATCACCATCGAGATACAGGTGATTGGTTTGTTGACGAATTCTGCCGCGCGATGAATCACGCGCCGCACCGCTGTCTCTTTGACGCCAATCGTTTGGCGATTGGTTACGAGCGCGGCGAGCCAGTGTGTGAAATCGATGATCTCCGCGCCGGCAATTCCCGGGAACAAGTATTTGGCGCCACCAGAAAAACCAACGACTTCGTGTGGAAAGACCGGTCCGCAGATGACGATGTGATCATAATCGAACACGAGTTTGTTCATCCGCACCGGTACATCTTGCGCGAGCAGTCCGCCGGAAAGTTGATCGAGTTCGCGTTTGGAAATCGTGCCGACGGTTGTTAGCGCGGACGGCTGATCCCACGCGTGATTGAACACGCGCACGCTCGGATATTTTTGCGCGCGGTCGAACGCCGAGACGCCGACGAGCCGCGAGATTGCTTCGTCCGACATTGGTTGATGTGTGCCGAGCGCGATCAAGTAATCGAGTTGGGCAACGCGCTTGCCGATTTGTGCGTACAAAAGTTTGAACATCATCGGAATCGGCGCGGTGCGCGTGCTGTCCGGAATGATAACCAGCACGCGCTTGCCGTCGAGTGCAATTGCGTCAAACGCCTGCACGATGAGTTGCCGCGCGTCAGATTCGGTTATCGTTGTGGTGGTTGAAAATTTGCTAATCATGTTTTTCTCCAGACGAAAGACGGAGGACGAAGGACGAATGCTTTCGTCATCGGTCTTCCGTCGTCCGTCGATTTTATACGCCGCTAAACGCCGAGAATCCGCCGTCGATAGGAACGATGATGCCCGAGACGAATGCGGACGCCGGCGACAAGAGCCACAGCACCGCGCCGAGCAAATCTTCGGGGATGCCGAAGCGATTCATTGGCGTATGATCGATGATGGCTTTGCCGCGCGCGGTGAGTTCGCCGGTTTTTTCATCGGTGAGCAAGAAACGATTTTGATCGGTGAGGAAAAAGCCGGGCGCAATCGCGTTGACGCGAATGTTCGGCGAATATTCCATCGCCATATGCACGGCGAGCCACTGTGTAAAATTGCTGACGCCGGCTTTTGCCGCCGAGTACGCCGGCACGCGCGTCAAGGGTCGAAATGCATTCATCGACGAAACGTTGAGAATGACGCCGGCTTTTTGTTGCGCCATCAATTTGCCAAACGCCTGCGACGGCAAAACCGTGCCGACGATGTTGAGATCGAAAACGAATTGTAATGCGTCTTTCGGCAAATCGAAGAACGACAAATCTTTGCTCGTCGTCGCTTGCGGTTTGTTGCCGCCGGCGGCATTGATCAAACAATCGACTCTGCCAAATTCTTTGAGAACTACCTCGGCAGTTTGGTTCAACACGTCTTTGTTCAACACGTCGGTGTAAATCACGCTGGCGCGCCCGCGGCTCGTGGGAATGCGATGCAAAAATCGCTCGGCGAGTTTGGGGTCACGATCCAGAATCGCAACGTTGGCGTTGCACCCAACCAGCGCGCACGCCATTTCGCCGCCGAGAATGCCCGCGCCGCCGGTGATGACAACCGTCTTGCCGGTGAAATCGTACATTGACGTGAGTTCTTGAAGATTCATAGATGACTCCAGTGTTGACTGCCGACAAACTGACCGCAGTTCGTTGTGTCATTGCGAGGAGTGCGTAGCGGTTTCGACGAAGCAATCTCTCTACTTGCTCAAAACTCTCAATTCGCTCTTAGAGATTGCTTCGCTTCGCTCGCAATGACACTCTGCTGTCGGCGGTCGGTTTTATTTTGCGAATCGTTTGAGATGTTTGATGAAATGCGTTTCCAAATTCCTGGCGTACGCTTCCGGATTCGCGCGCAGAATCGCCATAAATTTGTCATAGAACACAAACTTGCCGTCCGATTGTCTCGCGGTTAGCACCGAGCCAAATGTCGCGTGCAAGATTTCGCGCGCGTCGAATTGATTGAGCAAAGTGGGCAAGTCGGCGTCTTGGAGCGATTCCGGTTTTGGCGCATTTTCCAAACTGCCAGAGAGTAGATACGAATGGCGGTCGGTTTCGTACCGTTCGCGCGCAAAAATGTAAATCGCGCGGAAGAATGCCGGGTCGAATGCGGCGACGGTGCGTAGCGCTTCCAAGTAACTTGTGCCGGCGGTTTTCAAGTGAACGAGTCCGCGCGTCTGTTTCATCGTGATGCCGTAAATGCTGAACTTGTCCGAGCCGGTGTGAATACTCAATTTGTACGGTCCAAATTTGCGCGCGATTTCTGCGTGCACCGCAAAATCTTTTTCAAATTCCTCAACATTTCCAATATAATCCGCACTCTTTTCAAACCGACCGATGTAGCGCGGCGCGAGCGAAACCCACTTGACGCCGAGCCGTTGCAACTCACTCGCAACGATGATGTGTTCCGCGTGCGTCGTCGGCGTTTCGGTTTCGTCGACCGACACTTCGAGTTCGAAGGGAATTTTTTTCGCGGCGAGATGGCGGTACATCATCGTTACGTGCGCAATCGCTTTGCCGTACTTGACCGCCGCGCGCAGAACCGATTCTTTGTCGATGGTGATTGCGCGCGATTCAAGTTGGATCGATTGCCCGGCGTACCGCTTTTCAAAATCGGCGGCAGTCGATTCCAAATTCTTCCACGGCAACGCGGCGAACTTTTGGGGTAGAACTGTCATCGATGCCGTGTCCGCTTCGGAATCGACGTGTTCGCCGGGATCGATGGTATAAAACGAAAAACCGGCGGCAACGCACGCATCGATGTCGGCGGGCGTTTTCAAATGATCAGCGTCCGCGCCCAGTAATTTTTTCCAGCCGGCTTGAAATGCGCCGAACGTCGCATCGGTCATCACGTCGTCGGCGGAACGACCGGTGCGAACCATCTCGCGGATCGATTGTTGCGCGAAAATCGGGATGATGTTTGCGCCGACGGCGTTGAATGCGCGGACGTGTCCCGGCGTTGCCAGTCCGATGCGGTCGCCGGTGCCGGCAGAGGTTGCCAAGCCAATCGGTTTGGGCGTCAACCAATCGAGCGTGGCGCGAAGCGCGCGTGCGTTCGCGTGATTTGCCGGACAATATTTGATCAAGTAACCGGTACGAAACTCGCGCGTCGAGCCGTCGAAGCGAGTAAACACCGGGCTATCAGGTCGCGCGAGGATCATCAAGCGATTATCATTCGGCGTCGATTCAAACCAGAAGGCGGCGTCATCTTGCGTAACGAATGAAGTTGAAACCAGAGCGGGGAAATGTTCTTGGAGTTGTGCGATTGTAAATGGAAAACTAGACATCCAATTCTCCTCGTTGAGATCGAAAATTGACACCTTTTCTGAAACACAGTATACTACCTTACGAAAAGAATCACAAGTTTTCATTTCTTTTCAGAAAGAGCATCAGAGTGGATGCCAAATCCAAATCTCGCCCCAGTTTGCTTGACGTTGCGCATCGCGCGGGCGTTTCCCCTGCCACCGTGTCGCGCGTTCTAAATAAAACTGCTCCCGTCCGCGATAGCGTGCGCGCGCGCGTTCTGTCTTCCGTAACCGAGTTGGGTTATGAACCAACGTCGGTGCGTTCTGCGGCGCGTCCGCTCGATAATGCCGTTGCGCTAATTATCCCCGATATACTCAATCCCTTCTTTGCCGAAATCGTTCGCGGCGTGCAAGACGAAGCGAACGCCGCGGGTTATTTGCCAATACTTTTCGATTCGATGGAGGACTCGCGGCGCGAAGAAGAAGTTTTGCGACGACTTGCCACGCAACCAATCAGCGGCACAATTTTGTGCGGCTCACGGCTTTCCATCGATGAATTAACTGCGATCATCGCGCACAGCAATGCGCCGATGGTTATCCTCAATCGCACGCTACATCACCAAAAGGTTGCGTGTGTGCGAACCGATATGGAAAGCGGGATGTGGCGCGCGACCCGGCACCTCCTTGAGCTACAGCACAAACGCATCGCGTTCCTATCGGGTCCCATCAAATCCGAACAATCGCTGGCGCGGCGGCGCGGCGTAGAAAAAGCGATGGCAGAAGCCGGCTTGAGTTTGCAACCGGAATTATGCCCCGCAAGTTATCCCAGTGTCGATGGCGGATTTCAAGCGATGAGTTCGTTGCTCGCCTTGCCGCCGGCAAATCGCCCGACGGCGGTGATGGCGTATAATGATGTGATGGCACTTGGCGTCTTGCACGCAATTCGCGTCCATCGTTTGCGCGTGCCAGACGATATTTCGGTGGTCGGCGTTGACGACATTGCAATGGCGGCACACGCCAATCCGCCCCTCACGACCATCGCGCAACCCAAATACCGAATGGGACGCTTGGCGATGCAAACGTTGCATCGCATGTTGCAAGGACACCTCCCCCCCGAAGAAAGTTTTACGCTGATGGAAACGCCGTTCATCGTCCGCGCATCGACGGCGCCGGCATCTACAACGAATGGAGTAAATCAATGAACCCCTGGGAACGTTTTGTTACCGTCGCGCGCGGCGGTCAAGCCGACCGCGTCCCGGTGGCGATGATCGTCGATAGCCCGTGGTTGCCCGGTTACGCCGGCGTCGACACGCTCGATTATTTCTTGAAACAAGATGTGTGGCTCAAAATTAATCTCGATTTGTTTGATCGCTTTCCGGACATTGCTTGGATTCCCGGCTTTTGGGTCGAGTACGGAATGGCGGCGGAACCATCGGCGTTTGGCTCGCGCATTGTTTGGCATCGCGACCGTCCGCCGTCGATTGAAGCGGTGCGCGGCGGGCTGGCGATGTTGTACGACATCGAGCCGCCGGATCCGCAGGAACACGGGGTGATGCCGTTGATATTGCAACTCACCGCGAATGCCGAAAAAGAATTGTTGCCGCGCGGACACAACATCAAAATGGTTTGTGCGCGCGGACCGTTCGCGGTGTCGGGCTGGGTGCTTGGCATCACCGAGTTTATGACCGCGCTCGTCGAAGACCCGGAGAAATCGCATCAATTCCTCAACACGATGACGACGACGATTATCAATTGGCTGCGCGCGCAACTCGATGTGCTCAAAGCACCCGAAGGCATTATGTTGCTCGACGACATCATCGGGATGATTTCGCCCAAGATGTTTGAAGATTACGTGCGTCCATACTATTCGCGCATCTTTGACGCGTTCAAAGGGATGGTGCGCGTTTTGCACAACGATACGCCGTGCCCGCATTTGTTCGCGCCGCTGTCCACGCTCGGTTTCGATGTGTTCAACTTTAGTCATGAAACCGACATTGCGTTCGCGCAATCGAAAATGCCGAACGTCGCGTTGATGGGCAACGTGCCACCGCTCTCGTTGATGGTGCGCGGCACGCCGGAGCAAGTTGAAAATTGGGCGCGCGAGTGCATCAAGAAAACAAATGGACGCGGGTTGATCTTGTCCGCGGGCGGCGGCGTGAGTCCCGGCACCCCGACGTGGGCGCTGGATGCCGTGGTGAAAGCCACGAAGGACTAAAGACGAAGGACTGCTACGCGAGACGGATGTTTTGGCTTTCGTCCTGCGTCGTCCGTCCTTTGTCAAAAATTGTAAACGAGGATTGAAATGTCTTATTCCAAGTACGTCTTTGACACCCACCAAACTATTCGCTATCGTTTTCCAACTCACGCAAACGATCTCGTGATTGATCGCGCGGACGCGGCGACCGCCGAAGTGTTTATCACCGTCCTGGAGCCGGGTGAATCTGCGCCGCTTCACATCCATCACGATTGCGAGCAAATCTTTCACGTCATCGAAGGCGCGGGCAAGTTGTTCATCGGGCGGGAAGAGCAAATGTTTGAACTCAAGCCGGGCGATGTGGTGCGAATTCCGCCGTCAACTTGGCATCGCGCAGAATGCACCAGTGCGAAAGCGTTGCGCTATCTCAGCGTCGATTGTTTTGTCGGCGGCAAGCCCAGTGCAGAACCAACGTGGGAAAGTCACGTGAAGGAAATCTGCAAAATCAATGGCTGGGATTTTAGTCAAGTTAAAAGATAAAAATAAAAAGCTAAAATGTAAGAGTAATGGCTGTCATTGCGAGCGGAGCGAAGCAATCTTTCAAGGTAATCAATAAATCAACTTTGCTCGTGAACGCAAATGCGGTTGCAAAAGTGATTTGAGACGCTTCGCGGCTTCGTCGCAAACAACGCTCTTCGCAATGACAGACCAATCATTACTTTTTACGCTTTACGTTTTATTCTGATAAACGATGACACTCGATTTCTCACAATTACTCTCTCTTTATCGCTCCGAACTCCTTGACCGCACAATTCCGTTTTGGCTCAAGTACGGCATCGATTGGAAGAACGGCGGCATTTGTACGTGCATCGCTGACGATGGCAAGGTGCTGAGCGGCGACAAGTACGTCTGGTCGCAACTACGCGCGATTTGGACATTTTCCGCACTCTGCAATAAAATCGAGCGGAAGCAAGAATACATCGATGCCGCGACGCACATTTTCAACTTTATCAAAACGTATGGTCGCAACGATAAAGGCGAATGGTATTTTTGCATCGATCAAGCCGGCAAGCCGTTGTTCGACGGCGCGACGAGTATTTACAACGATGGTTTTGCGATTTACGGGTTCGCCGAATTCGCTGCGGCAACCGGCAACCCCGAAGTCATCGAACTCGCGCGCGCGGCATACGAAAATGTGCAACCACGCTTGGCTGTTCCAGGCTCGTATCAGACACATCCTCTGCCGATTCCGGCGGGAGCAAAAGCGCACGGCATCTCGATGATCTTTTCGCTAGTCTTTGTTGAGTTGGGTGACTTGCTTAACGAAGCAGATATTTTGACCGCCGGTTTAGAACACGCCAATCAAGTAATGAATGTCTTTTTACGTCCCGACCATCAACGATTGTACGAATTCGTGCGGTTGGACGATTCGCTGATGGACACGCCGCCCGGGCGTGTGGTGAATCCCGGTCACGCCATCGAATCGATGTGGTTTATGCTTCATATTTTCCAGCATATCGGCGATGAGGCGCGCGTGCGTCAAGCCATCGATGCGATCAGGTGGCATCTCGAACTGGGATGGGATGAAGAATTCGGTGGACTTGTCCTCGCGCGCGATGCGGAGGGATCGTTCTGGGAAAACAAGTGGGATATGAAAATCTGGTGGCCCCACACGGAAGCGCTGTACGCGCTTTTGCTCGCGTACTCGATTTGCAAAGAGCAGTGGTGTCTCGATTGGTTCCAGCGTGTGCACGATTATTCGTTCAGCCATTTTCCGGTGCCACAGTACGGCGAGTGGATTCAGAATTTGGATCGACGGGGACGCAAATTGGAAACGACGGTTGCGTTGCCGGTCAAAGACCCGTTTCATCTGGCACGTGCATTGATTTATTGCGTGGGCGTGTTGGAAGAATTGGCGCATAGAGATTAGAGATTGGAGATTTGAGATTGACAACGCGCAAACTTCAAATTCAGGTCGTTGACATACAAGGGCATTGCCCAGTTTATCGTATCGGCGATGTGTTTCGGATTGAAGATGGATTCAAGTTGGTGAGTGATGCGCCGGTCTGTCTGCACGCGTTGCAATCGTTGAATCCGTACTATGTGGCGTTGAGTCGCGGCATCGCGCCAAGTGGGTTGGGAATCGCCGGGGAAGATGGCGCGGCGTACGTCCAGTGCCTCGACCCGCAGAAATATACCGGCGGTGGAACAGTAACGTTTCGCCTGACAACCGATTAGATTTTGAAAGGAAAGGAGGTGTGCCGCACGCAAATAAAATTGCCTGCCGATTATCGAACAACGATAGCTCGAAAATCTCAGAGAAGAGGAGAAGAAAAATGAAAAAGCACGTTCTGTTTGTTGCGTTATTGCTGGTGTTGGTCGCGCTAGTGGCGTGTGCGACCCCTACGCCGGCGCCAACGCCGATGCCGCCCACCGCGGCTGTGCCACCGCCGATGCCGCCAACGGCTGTGCCAACAAAGGCACCCGTGTCGTCCTCGGCGGCTTCGGTTGCGCCAACAACTGCGCCGACTGTTGCACCCACCAAACCGGCGGTCAAGTACAACGAATCGCCTTTGCTCGCAGATCAGGTCAAAGCCGGCAAGTTGCCGCCGGTTGAACAACGCTTGCCCAAGAACCCGCTTGTCATGCAAGGCGATGAAGTTGGCACGTACGGCGGCGCGTGGCGGCGTGGCTTTACCGGTCCCTCGGACTTTAACGGCGTCAATCGCGTGATCTATGATGCGCTTGTCCGCTTTTCGCCCGATGGGGGTAAAGTTGAAATGCACTATGCCGAAAGTGTTACCTCATCGTCCGATTTCAAAACGTGGACAGTGAAATTGCGCGAAGGAAGCAAATGGTCGGACGGCACGCCCTTCACAACCGATGATATCATGTTCTGGTACAAGGATGTCATCCAGAACAAAGATTTGACCCCCGCGATTCCTTCGTGGATGCAGAACAAAGACAAGTCGCTTGTCGAAGTCAAGCAAGTCGATCCCGTGACAGTGCAGTGGATTTACAAAGACCCGAACACCACATTCTTGCTCGAATTGGCGAACAAGGACTGGGGAGATCGGAATGTCCCGGTGCATTTGCCCTCCAAGTACTTGAAACAATTCCACGCAGCATACGCCGACAAAGCCACCCTCGACAAGCTGGTGGCAGATGCCAAGTTCAAAACCTGGGCAGAATTGTTCCTCGACAAAGTTAGCCCGTTCAACACCCCCGATCGTCCCGGCATGGCGGCGTGGATCGCGTCCAATCGCATCAGCGATCAGGTGTTCATCTTGAAGCGCAACCCGTACTTTGTCGGTGTGGATAAAGCCGGCAATCAATTGCCGTACTTTGACGAAGTGCAACTCAAATTCTTCGCCGATGCGCAATCGCTGAACCTGGCGGCAATCGCCGGTGAACTCGATCAACAAGAACGCCACGTCGCGTTGGCGAACTTCCCGGTGCTCAAAGAGAACGAACAAAAGCTGGGCAAGTACAAAGTAACCCTCTGGTCGAGTCTCGGCGGGGCGGATGCGGATGTAACGTTCAACCAAACCTATGCCAAGGATCCGGATGTTGGCAAGGTGTTGGCGAACAAAGATTTCCGCATTGCAATGTCGCATGCAATCAATCGCAAGCAGATTCAGGAATCGGTCTTCCTCGGCACCGGCGAGCCACGCCAACCGGTCGCCAAGAAAGGTCACCCGTACTATCCCGGCGATGAGTACGCGTACAAATATACCCAATACGATCCAACGCTTGCCAACCAAATGCTGGACAAGATCGGCTTGGACAAGAAAGACGCCGAAGGATTCCGTCTGCTCCCCGGCACCACCAAGCGTCTCGTGGTCGAACTCTCGGTTATTCAAGCGCTGGGTTTTGGGCCCGATTCCGCGCAGTTGATCGCCAAGGATTGGGAAAAAGTCGGCGTCAAGACGAATGTTCAGATTCGCGAACGCGCGTTGCACTTTTCGTTACGTGAATCGAACGACTTGATGGCTGAAGTTTGGAATCAGGATACCGCCGGCTTTCCGTTCACCGGCGCAACCAAGTACGATGTCCGCAGTGGTATCTATGGCAATATCACGTACGGTCCGCGCTGGTACGATTGGTATCGCAGCGGCGGCAAGGAAGGCGTCGAACCACCGGCGTACATCAAGCAACTGGTCGACTTGATCGAAAAAGCCAAGACGGTGAGTGCCGATGAACAAGCCAAGATCGCCCAAGAAGTGTTCAAGATCTGGGTCGATAATATGGTCGAAATTGGTACCGTTGGCTTGACCGCGATTGATCAAGGCGTCGCAGTGGTCAATGTGAATCTTCGCAACATTCCCACCAACGTGACCAAAGACTGGCCGCTTCGCACGCCGGGCAACCTGCGCCCTGAAACGTGGTTCTTTAAGAAATAAGTTCTAACAACGAGACCGCTGACCGCCGCCAGTCAAACACCGGCGGTCGGCGGTCAAACTGTCGGCGGACAGGAGGTGGATGTGTTCCGATTCATCATTCAACGTTTGTTGATATTGCCCTTTTTGCTCGTGCTATTTTCCATTATCGTTTTTTGGTTGGTGCAAGCGCCGCCCGGCGATTTCTTGACCAGTTACGTTGCCAACCTTGCGTCGAGCGGTTCTTCCATTAGCGCGGAACAAGTCGAAGCGCTCAAACGACAGTTCGGGCTCGATCAACCCGGCTATATTCAATATTTGCGCTGGATGGAAAGTCTTTCCAAAGGCGACCTGGGTTTGTCGCTTGAATATCAGCGTCCCAACACCGAACTGATTGGCGAACGACTGGTGCTGACAATTGCGCTTGCGCTATTTGCGTTCTTGATCACGTGGGCAGTCGCAATTCCGGCGGGTATTTATTCTGCGACGCATCAAAATTCCTTGCTCGATTATATTTTTACCGTGTTGAATTATATCGGCGTGGCGACGCCAAATTTTATGCTCGCGCTGATTTTGATGTGGATCGCATTTTCCAACTTTGGGTTAAGCGTTACCGGCTTGTTTTCGCCGGAGCATATTCAGTCGCCGTGGAGCGTTGAGCGGGTCATCGATCTGCTAAAGCACATTTGGTTGCCGGCGATTGTGCTTGGCGTTGCCGGCACCGCGCGCCTGACGCGCGTGATGCGCGCGAATCTGCTCGATGAGTTGAACAAGCCGTACGTCGTCAGCGCGCGCGCCAAAGGTTTGTCGGAATGGAAGTTGGTGTGGAAATACCCGGTGCGTCTCGCAATTAATCCACTGGTCAGCACGATTGGCTGGTACCTGCCGCAACTCTTTTCCGGGTCGCTGATCGTTGCCACCGTCATGAATCTGCCGAACATCGGTCCGTTGCTGTTGCGCGCGTTGACCCAGCAAGATATGTATCTGGCGGGAAGTATTCTGTTGATCTATTGTTTTCTCACCATCGTCGGCACGTTGATCTCGGATGTCCTGCTTGCGCTCGTCGATCCACGCATTCGAATGGAAGGTGTCTAACTCATGGTCGAAAATCCCGTTGCCGAAGTGCTGGCGTCAAAAGCCGAAGAGCGCGTCTCGGTCGCGTCGAATTGGAAACTTGTTTGGTGGCGGTTTCGCAAAAACAAATTGGCGGTCGTGAGCGCGTTGGTGTTGATTGCGTTTTACATCGTTGTCCTTGTCCCGGATTTTTTTGCCACGCAAGACCCGGAATTGACGGACGCAAGACTGGCATTTATTCCCACACAAAATTTACATCTGCTCGACGGCACCAATCTTGCGCCGTGGGTGCCCGCCATCGTTGGCAAGCGGAACCCGGTTACTTTGCGAATGGAGTGGCGAATCGACGAAACGAAAAAAGTTCCCGTTCGATTCTTCACCGAAGGTTTCAAATACAAAGTTTTAGGTGTCTTTGAAACGAACATTCATCTCATCGGCACAACAGACCCCAAATCCGAAGACCGCATTTATTTGTTCGGGACGGACCGGCTGGGACGCGATCAATGGTCGCGGATGATGTTTGGCACCCGCACGTCAATGACGGTCGGCTTGTTTTCCGTGCTCTTGAGCGTGATCTTTGGCGTCCTGCTCGGCGGCATCTCCGGTTATTTCGGTGGTTGGCCCGATCTGATTATTCAACGCGTGATCGAATTGTTGCAATCGTTGCCGACGATTCCGATCTGGCTGGCGATGACCGCCGCTCTGCCGCAAGACTGGCGCCCCGATCAAGTCTTTTTCGCAATCACGATCATTCTGTCATTCATCGGTTGGACCACCCTGGCACGCGAAGTGCGCGGTCGATTCTTGTCTTTGCGCGAAGAAGATTTCGTGCTTGCCGCCGATCTTGCCGGCGCGAGTCGTTTGCGAATCATCATGCGGCACATGGTGCCCGCGTTTATGAGCCACATCATCGCCACCAGCACGCTCGCGATTCCGGTGATGATCGTCAGCGAAACGTCGCTTAGCTTCTTGGGCTTGGGCATTCGTCCCCCGGCGATTTCCTGGGGCGTGTTGTTGCAAGAGGCGCAAAACATTCAAACGCTCGCGCTCGCGCCCTGGCTATTAGCGCCCGGCATCGCAGTAATCATCGCGGTGCTTGCGTTCAACCTTGTGGGTGATGGGTTGCGCGATGCGGCGGACCCGTACGGACATTAAGGGATGAAGGATGCGGTTCGTCTCTACGCGAGTTTGCCGAAAACGACGAAGGCACAAATTATCGGAAAACAAGTTTTGCGTTCCGGAACATCAGTGGTTGCCGCGCTAAAAACGAGTTAACTGCAATCTTCGTGACTATCGCGACAAACCTAAAACGAAAGCAAAAGTAATTTTCATCCTTCATCATTTGAGATGGAAAATGAACCCATGAACAATACTCCATTACTTTCCGTCCGCAACCTCAAGACGCATTTCTTCATGGACGAAGGCGTTGTCAAAGCCGTCGATGACGTGACGTTTGATGTTCACGCCGGGCAAGTCTTTGGCATCGTCGGTGAAAGCGGGTGCGGCAAAAGTGTGACAATGAAAGCCGTTCTGCGCATCGTCGAGCCGCCGGGTAAAATCGTCAGCGGCGAAATTTTGTTGAACCGCGCCAAACAAAACGGCGCGAGCGACGTAATCGATCTTGTCAAACTCGATGCGAACAGCAAAGCGATGCGCGACATTCGCGGTGCGGAAATCGCGCTCATCCCGCAAGAACCGATGGCGTCGTTCAGCCCGGTGCATACCGTCGGTGATCAAATCATCGAGGCGATTTTGTTGCATCAAGATGTGAGCAAAACCGAAGCGCGCAAAATCGCTTTGCAAATGTTCAAAGATGTTGGCATTCCGATTCCCGAACAACGTCTCGACGAATATTCGTGGCAATTGTCCGGCGGCTTGCGTCAGCGTGCGATCATCGCGATGGCACTCTCGTGCAATCCGCGATTACTCATCGCCGACGAACCGACGACCGCCGTCGATGTAACGACGCAAGCGCAAGTTCTGCGTTTGTTGCGCAACTTGCAACAGCAACGCAACTCGGCGATCATTTTCATCACGCACGACCTGGGCGTCATCGCGCAGATGGCGGATTACGTGATGGTGATGTACCTGGGTCTCGTGATGGAGCAAGGATCGGTCGATACGATTTTCCATAACCCGAAACATCCGTACACGCAAGCGTTGCTCCGTTCGATTCCGACGATCAATATGACGCCGCGCATCAACCTACCGACGATTTCCGGCTCGATTCCGCATCCGTTCAACAAACCCAAAGGTTGTCCGTTCCATCCGCGTTGCGAAAAGTCGATGCCGGGCAAATGTGATGTGCGCACGCCCGCGCTTGAACTCGTCGGCGAAAAACAATGGGCAAGTTGCTTTTTGTATCACGATCAAGAGATGACAGCATGACCAATCACACCTCCCGCCTCCTCGAAGTAAAAAATCTCAAAAAATATTTTCCGATTCGCAAAGGGTTTTTTCGCAAGACAATCGGTAATGTGCGCGCGGTCGATGATGTGAGTTTCTTTATCAACGAAGGCGAGACGCTGGGTTTAGTCGGTGAGAGCGGGTGTGGCAAGACGACCGCCTCGCGTTGTATTTTGCGCGCGCTCGTCCCCACCAGCGGCGAGATGATTTTTCGAACCAAAGAAGGCACGAGTGTCGATTTGGCAAAACTTTCGCGCGCGCAACTGCGTCCGCTGCGCCCACAAATGCAGATGATTTTTCAAGACCCGTACGGCTCGCTCAATCCGCGGATGACGCTGTTCGACATCGTGGGTGAGCCGATGCTCGTCAACGGGGTCAAGGATCGCAAAGAGCGCGTTGAGCGCGTCGCCGAAATGTTGCGCCTCGTTGGTTTGCGTCCCGAGTACATGCAACGCTATCCGCACGCGTTTAGCGGTGGACAGCGGCAACGCATCGGCATCGCGCGCGCGTTGTCCGTGAATCCGCGCCTCGTCGTCGCGGATGAGCCGGTTTCCGCGCTCGATGTGTCGGTGCAAGCGCAGATTCTCAACTTGATGCTTGATCTGCAACAGCGTTTGAATCTCACGTACCTTTTCGTCGCGCACAACTTGTCCGTCGTTCGCCACATCTGCGACCGCGTTGCGGTGATGTACGTCGGCAAGATTGTCGAGATGGCGAACACGTTGGAACTGTACGCGTCGCCCAAGCATCCGTACACCGCCGCGTTGATGTCTGCCGTGCCGGTGGCTGACCCGCGCATCAAGACCGGCAACGTCGAGTTGAAAGGCGAGGTGCCGAGTCCGGCGAATCCGCCGAGCGGTTGCTATTTTCATCCGCGTTGCGAATTTGCGGTGGACGTGTGCCGCCAGGATGCGCCGGTCTTCCGCGAAATTTTGCCGAACCATTTCGTCGCGTGCCATCGCGCGGATGAGTTGAAATTACCCGGGATTGCGTAAACGAAGTGAATGACATCCACAGATTTCGCAGATTATTTTTTTCTGCGAAATCTGTGTAATCTGTGGACTCTCTCTTTTGGAGATGTATGAAAATTTTTGACGAAGCAAATCAAGAACCTGCCTATGTTCTGCCGAATGGTACACAACGCCGGATTTTGAGTTATGGCGGAAACTTGATGCTCATCGAATTTAGATTTGCGGCGGGCGTTGCGAGTGCGGTGCACAGTCATCCGCACGAGCAAGTGGGCTATGTCATTTCAGGCGAGATCGATTTTATCGCCGAAGGCGAACCTGCCAAACGATTGGTTGCCGGCGGTTCGTATTATGTTTCACCTAATGTCAAACACAACATTGTGACGTACGCGCCAACGGTCTTGATCGATTGCTTTACGCCGGTGCGAAAGGATTTCTTGGTGTGATGGCGTCATCACGCGGATGAGTTGATGTTGCTGTGAATTATGAACGGTGAAATTCATCATGCAAATCCCCCAACCCGATTTCGACACTTTGCAACAACTAGAAGAATCGCTGTGGCGTTCTGAAACCCGGTTCGATCCAGAATACATGAACCACGTTTTGTCGCCGGATTTTTTTCGAGTTTGGACGGTCGGGGCGCGTTTATCGCCGCGATGAAATCACGGCAATGTCGGCTGGCGAAATCGATGCGACGCTCAAAAATTTCACTGTCCATCTCATCGACACAAACGTTGCGTTGGTCACATACATCAGCGAAGTGAAATCCGATCAAATTGAAATAGCCAATCGCAGTTCGCTCTGGACGCGAACCAACGGAGGGTGGCGCATCCGGTTTCATCAAGGGACGCCGGTGATGAGATAGAACGAATCACAGCACCTCGCTGGGGTGCTGTTTTTTTGAGATGCAACCGTTTCTCTGTGTTCTCCGTGTCCTCTGCGGCAAAATAAAATTTAGAAGGAAGTAATGTCGAGAGTTCAAGTTATCACGGCGGAACAAGCCGCCGCACTCATTCCCAACGAATCGATGGTCGTCATCAGTTCGTCGTCCGGGTTGCATTGCCCGGATGCGGTCTTGAAAGCAATTGGCGAACGTTTTGCAAAAACCGGCGCGCCGAAAAATCTCACCACGTTTCATCCGATTGCGTCGGGCGATATGTACGGCATCGCCGGCGTCGATCATCTCGCGCAGAAAGGTTTGCTCAAACGCACGATTGCCGGGTCATACCCTAGCGGTCCGTCATCAATGCCTTCGCCCAAAATCTGGCAGATGATCAACAACAACGAAATCGAGGCGTACAATTTTCCGAGCGGCACGCTTTTTCATATGTTGCGCGAAGCCGCCGCAAAGCGCCCCGGCGTGCTAACCCAGGTCGGCATCGATACCTTCATCGATCCGCGTCGCAACGGCGGGCGGATGAATCGCGTTACGCCCAACGATATCGTGCGCGTTGTGGAATTCGATGGGCAAGAGTGGTTGTATTTCAAAGCGATTCAGCCGAACGTTGCGATTATTCGCGGGACAACGGCAGACGAGTTCGGCAATATTTCGATGGAACACGAAGGCGCGTTTCTCGGCGCGTACGATTGCGCGCTTGCGGCGCGCAACAATCGCGGCATCGTCATCGCGCAAGTCAAACGCTTGACGACCGCCGATTCATTGCATCCGCAAATGGTGCGCGTGCCGGGAATTTTGATCGATTACATCGTTGTTGCGCCGGAACAAATGCAAACGACGCAAACGCCGTACGACCCGGCAATCAGCGGTGAAGTGCGCCGACCGTTGAGTGAGTTTGCGCCGTTGTCATTCAACACCGACAAAGTGATTGCGCGCCGCGCGGCGATGACGTTGCGCCAAGACGAAGCGGTGAATCTGGGATTTGGCATCTCTGCGCTCGTACCGGAAATCTTGCTCGAAGAAGGATTGCATGGTGCGGTAACCTGGGTCATCGAACAAGGTGCGGTCGGCGGATTGCCGCTGACCGGTTTTCCGTTCGGATGTGCGGTCAACGCACAAGCTATCGTGCCCTCGCCCGATCAGTTCACGTATTTTCACGGCGCGGGATTTGACCGCAGTTTATTATCGTTTATGCAAGTCGATGCCGATGGTAATGTGAATGTCTCGCGTCTCGCTGCGCGCCCGCACGTTACCGCTGGCGCGGGTGGCTTTATCGACATCACGGCGAACGGACGCAATTTGGTTTTCTCCGGCTATTTTACCGCTGGTGGTCTTGACCTTGCAATTGAAGATGGTAAACTGCGAATCATCAAAGAAGGCAAGGCGCGCAAATTCACACGCCAAGTCGAACACGTTACGTTTAGCGGTCGCCGCGCGCGCGCGAACAATCAAAATGTGTTATACGTCACCGAGCGTTGCGTGATTGCACTTGAACCTGAAGGTCTCACGGTGATCGAAATTGCGCCCGGCATCGACTTGCAACGCGATGTGTTGGGGCAGGCGGAGATTCCGTTGCGCGTGAGTCCAAATCTCAAATTGATGGACGCGCGATTGTTCGATCCTGCACCGATGGGCCTGAAGATCGACCGATGACGGAAGCCAACTATTTCGGTCATCGGTCCTCTGTCTTCCATCAACTGGAAATCAAAATGAATGAACAAATCATCTTGAGCATCGAAGATTCGATTGCAACGATCACACTTAACCGCCCGGACAAGTTGAACGCGATTTCGCTCACGATGCTGGAGCAACTCGAAAATTGCATAGCCCAGTTGGAAAATAATCGCGAGGTGCGTGCGGTCATCATCACCGGTGCGGGCGACCGCGCGTTCAGCGTCGGCGCGGACATCAAAGAGTGGGAGCGGGTCATCGCCGATGATCCGCTGGCGATGTGGCGCGCGTGGGATCGTCCCGGTCATCGTGTCTTTGATCGTCTTGCGCGTTTGCATCTGCCGACGATTGCGGCGGTCAACGGTTACGCGTTCGGCGGCGGGCTTGAGTTAGCTTTAGCCACCGATTTGCGTATCGCATCCGACCGCGCCGAGTTTGCGTTGCCCGAAACGAAAATCGGGACGCAACCGGGTTGGACGGGTTCGCAACGACTGCCGGCGCTGATTGGCGCGGCGCGCGCCAAGCAAATGATTTTCACCGGCGCACGTATCAAAGCCGATGTCGCGGAGAAATGGAACTTGGTCAACGAGGTTGTTTCGCATGAGCAAGTTTTGAATCGCGCGCGCGAAATCGCCAATCAAATTGTAACGAACGCGCCGCTGGCGGTACAATTTGCCAAAACGATCATCGATGCCGGCGCGGGGCAGGGAACCGAAATCGCGTTGGAAGGTTTGGCGGCGGCGTTGAGTGCGACGACGCACGATGGCAAGGAAGGTCCCGCGGCGTTCCGCGAAAAACGCGCGGCGAAATTCATCGGTAGATAAAGTGTAAAACGTGAAAAATAATGATGACGCTTTGCGTTTTACGATTTTTCATTGGGAAGACCAATGACTGATTTACCGCTAACAGTCGGCGACCAAGTTTCGTTTTCTAAAACCGTTTCCGAAAGCGACGTGTATTTATTTGCCGGCATTACCGGCGATTTGTCGCCGAATCACGTTGACGCCGAATTTATGCGCCGCACGGCGTACGGCAAACGCCTCGCGCACGGCGCGTTGCTGGTCGGCTATATGTCTCATTGCTCGACGAAGATTCTGCTGGATAAAAATTCGCCGGGCGAAACGCCGGTGTCGCTCGGTTATGATCACGTCCGCTTTATTGCGCCGGTGTTCATTGGCGACACGATCACCGTGACGTACCGCATCGAATCGGTCGATCAAGTCAAACGCGAAACGCGTGCAGATATTTCGGTGCGCAATCAATCGGGTGAGATGTGTGCGATGGCGACACATATTTTGCGTTGGGTCTCAAATTCATAATCGAGGTGAAATCATGAACGATGTTCTCAAACCCTTGTACGATGCAATTCTCAACGGGCAACAAAAAGAAGCGGTTGCCGGCGTGCAAGCCGCGTTGGATGCCGGAATCGATCCGATCGTCATTTTGAACGAAGGAATGATCGCGGCGATGAAGCAGGTCGGCAAACTCTTTGAGGACGGCGAATACTTTGTGCCCGAAATGTTGATTGCCGCGCGCGCGATGCAATCGGGTTTGACATTGCTCAAGCCGCGCCTTGTGCAATCCGATTACAAGCCCGTCGGAAAAATTGTGATCGGCACGGTGAAAGGCGATCTGCACGACATCGGCAAAAATCTCGTCGCGATGATGCTCGAAGGCGCGGCATTTGAAATCGTCGATCTGGGGGTCGATGTATCGCCGGAAAAATTTCTCAACGCAGTGAAAGAACATCGGCCGCAACTCGTCGGGATGTCGGCGCTTTTGACAACGACGATGCCTGGGATGAAGACGACGATTGATGCGCTCAAGACCGCCGGCTTGCGCGATTCGGTGAAAGTGATGATCGGCGGCGCGCCGGTGACCGAAGCGTACGCCAAACAAATCGGCGCGGATGCGTACGCGCCAGACGCGAGCCGCGCGGCGTCGATTGCAAAAACCTTGATCGGATAGTTTAGAGGAAATAATCTTTTCTCTGTGTTCTCTGTGGCCTCTGTGGTTAAAGGTTGTGTGTGAGGTGTGAGGTGTCCGCAATTTTTGACACGGCATCGACGGAGTGGCAACCGGTTCGACCCGACGTAGCGGAAGGTGTTTGGGGTAGAACCCTGTTCGATGACAAAATCAAAATCGTTTTGACGCGCGTTGCGCCGAATGGAAAATTTCGTCCGCACCGCGACACGTATTCGCACGTGTTCTACTTTCTCAGCGGCGAAGGCACGGTGACAGCGGGCGACCAACAATCGGTGGCGCGCGCCGGCGTTGTCGCGCGAGTTGAGGCAGGTGAATGGCACGCGTACGAAAATACCGGCGGCGATGATTTGATGCTGATCTCGCTGAACATCCCGACATGAACATCGCCGCAGAATCACGCAGAAATACACGGAAAAATAAAATGCAAAAATTCGATTGGGTCAAGGAATTTCCAGGCGCAGTCACCGTGAGCGATCTCGATGGCATCATTCTCGATATGAATGACCGCGCGGCAAAAGGTTATGAAAAAGATGGCGGCAGAGCGTTGATTGGCAAGAATATGCTCGATTGTCATCCTGAACCGGCGCGTACCAAAACCGCGCAGCTTTTGCAAGCGCGGCAGAAAAATGTATACACCATCGAAAAGAATGGCGTCAAGAAATTGATCTATCAATCGCCGTGGTACGAGAACGGCGAGTGTCGCGGCTTGGTTGAACTCTCGCTCGAAATTCCATTCGAGTTGCCGCATTTCATTCGCAAGTGAAAATATTTCTCTCCCTCAAATATCACGCTGATCACGCCAATCGTGAACGGATTGAAGCGATCGCGCGCGTGCTTGACCAATGCGGTTTCAAAACGCTTTGCATCGCGCGCGATGTTGAACGATGGGGCAAGTTTCATTTTGATGACGCTGAACTGATGCGCCGCACCTTCGCTGAAATTGATGCGAGCAGTCTGGTCGTGGTCGATTTGACGGAGAAAGGAGTTGGTGTTGGTATCGAAGCCGGGTACGCTCACGCAAAGGGAATTCCGATTGTTGTCATTGCGCCACGCGGCGCGGACATTTCGACAACGATGCGCGGTATCGCGCGGACAGTGATTTTCTACGATGATTTGGAAAAACTTGGTGAAGCGTTGATGGGAATCGAAAACAATGTCCGATAAGAAAATTGCGTTCGTGAATGGTCAAATCGTTTTGCGCGATTCGGTTACACAAGGCAAAGTAGTGGTCATCGATGGGACAAAAATCGCCGGTGTGATCGATGCTGGTGCGCTCGGCTCGAATGTTGAGCGCGTTGACGTGGGTGGACGATGGATCACGCCCGGCTTGATTGACCTTCACACGCACGGTGCGCTGGGACACACCTTCAACGAGCCAACGACAGAAGCGTTTGGAACGATTTGCGCGGAGAATGCGCGACGCGGTGTAACCGGCTTGCTTGCCACGCTCGCCACCGCACCAATCCCTGATCTTGTGCAATGTTTGGAATTTGGTCGCGCGTGGATGAAAAAATCGAACGGTGGCGCGTGCGTGTTGGGCATGCATCTCGAAAGTCCGTACATCAACCCGGCGCAAAAAGGTGCGCTTGACCCGGCAAGTCTTCACGCACCAGACGATGGCAGCGTTGGCGTGTTCCTCGAATTTTCGGATGTGCTAAAGATTTTTGTGCTTGCACCCGAATTGCCCGGCGCAATCGAGTTGACGCGCCAACTCACGGAGCGCGGGGTCATCGTCGCGGCGGGACATTCATCGGCAAAAGATGTACAAGTGCTTGCGGCGATGCGCGTTGGCTTGAAACACGTTACGCACATTTGGAGCGCAATGTCAATGGTCGTGCGCGAAGGTCCATGGCGCAAACCCGGCTTGCTGGAAGCCGCGCTCACGTTCGATGGTTTGAAGGTCGAAATGATCGCGGACAACAAACATCTGCCGCCAACGCTGATGAAGTTGGCATACAAATGCATCGGCGCGGATCAGCTCTGCGTGATTTCCGATGCGACGAGTGGTGCCGGTTTGCCGGAAGGTGCGCGGTTCAAAATGGGCGGGATGGAATACGAGGTGCACGACGGCGTTGGGATGATGTTGGATCGTTCGTCGTTCGCCGGCAGTTCGACACTCGTCAACGAAATGATTCCGATTTTGATCAACGTCGTCGGCGTTCCACTTGTCCAAGCGATTAAAATGTTGACGTTGACGCCGGCGCGTGTGCTGGGTTTGGATCATTGCAAAGGAAGCATCGAACCGGGCAAAGATGCGGACATCGCCATATTCAACGATGATTGGACCGCGTGGCGGACGATGATTGGCGGCGAGTGGGTCTACTCTCTGTAGTGCGTCATTGACCGGCAAAGGAATGCGATGACACGACGCGGCTTGATGATCGGTGTCGTCTTGGTTGTTCTCACGCTGGCATTTCTTTTTATCGCGCCGCAGTTTTCGCCGGATGTGAAGGAAACCGATTTCTATCGGTTGGTGGGTGCTGACCAGCAAATCATTTACCTGCTTGGCACGATGCATGGCGAGCATCTCAAATCCGAACGCTATTCGCTTTGGCATCTGCAAGCGGTGATTGTTCATCTTCAACCGGATTTGTTGCTCGTAGAAAGTCGTCCCGAAGAGATCGCCAAAGACAATTGGGGGGATGGACCGGTGGAGATGACCTTTGCGGCACTCACCGCGCGGACGCTCGGTATTGCTGTGCAAGGAATGGATTGGTGGGTCAAGGCAAGTCTGTATGGTGATTCGTCCGAGCGTGAGGATCGGATGGCTCAGAATATTCTCAAGTGTGTGCCAGGTTATCGCACCGTCTTGATTCTGACCGGACGGTCGCATGTGGACGGATTCAAACAACGTTTGGCACAGGCAGGTTTTGTTGTCGTTCCATTTTCATCAGCCGAGAAACAGCCGTTGTTTGAACTCGTTGAAAGCGAGCCGCGTTTTCCCGCCGGGATGACACGTTATATTCAGAGGCGTCTGGAGATCGATCGCGCATTATTCGAATTGGAAACCGATCCCAACTGGAAGTCTCGCTTGGAAAGCAATATCGCGTTTGAACAAGAGTTGTTGCGCCTCATCGCGCGAGTTGGTGAAAAATCACCGTAGAACCCGGGAGAAAACGGAATGTTACAACCAATTTACGAAACAAAGATTGATGAACTACCCGTCAGTGTTTTTCAAACCAACGAAGAACTGGGACAAGCGGCGGCAACGGAAGCATCGCAAACGATTCAACAAGCGATTCGCGAGCGCGGCGAGGCAAACGTGATTCTCGCCACCGGCAATTCGCAACTCACTTTTTTGAGAACGTTGCGCGAGGATAAATCGGTCGAGTGGCAAAAGGTCAATGTCTTTCATATGGACGAGTACATCGGCATTGATCCAAATCACCCGGCAAGTTTCCCCTTGTTTCTCCGCGTCCATTTTTTATCCTTCGTCCGCGTCAAGAATTTTTTCCCGATTCGTGGACAACCCGAAAACATCGAAGCGACGATTGCCGCGTACACCCAGCTCTTGCGCGAGCATCCCGCCGATTTGTGCGCGTGTGGTTATGGCGAGAACGGACACTTGGCGTTCAACGATCCACCGTTCGCCGATTTCAACGATCCCGTGTGGGCAAAAGTGGTTCGGCTCGCCGAAGCGTCGCGTCAGCAACAAGTGGGCGAAGGGCATTTCCAATCGCTGGCTGAAGTACCAACACACGCGATCACGCTGACGATCCCGGCTTTGCTCGCGGCGAAACGGGTGTTGTGCATCGTGCCAGAGGCGCGCAAAGCCGATGCGGTGTACACCGCGCTCAAAATGCCGATTAGTGAAGATTGTCCCGGCTCGATTCTGCGCCGCACGCCACACGCGCACCTTTACCTTGATCGTGACTCGGCAAGGAAGGCATTTCCAAACCTTTAGGAAAAATTGTCCACGAATTACGCTAGAGCCTATTTCAAAAATCGAGAAATTGCCTAAAATGGGGGTATGAGTCGCCATGAACTAACCGATGACCAATGGGCAGTGCTTGCACCGCTACTGCCGAAACGCAAGCGAGGACGCGGACGACCCCGCA
>DAOTXS010000090.1:0-11388 GCA_034435055.1 Anaerolineae bacterium
GTTCAAAGCCGCGCAGTTCGGGGATTTGAAAATAGGTGTTGGCGACGTTGCCGTCGGCGTCGAGAAAGATTTCGATCTTGCCGTGTCCTTCGAGACGCGTGATCGGATCAATCGTGATGCGTTGCATGTCCACCTCCATTGACTTTCGCCCGGCGCAACAACGATCCTGCCATGCCAAATCGATAGAACATTCCTGCTGGGTCTGGAATGCCGTCGAGAATTTTTTCGACTTCTTTTGGATCGCGCGCATCAATCACAGACGCAACTGCAGAAAGCAACCGCGCGCCGTGATCCATCGCGCCATCGGCAGGACCATAACAACCAACGCACGGCATACCCGCCGTTGGACAAACCGCACCACAACCGCCGCGCGTCGCGGGACCGTTGCACAAGACACCTTGCTCGAGCAAGCAAAGTGTGGGATCGGGTAAAATGTCCTGCATCCGTACAAATTGTTTGATCTTTTTCTCGTTGCGGGTGCGTTGACATTCTTCACACACGGTCGATGCGCCAACTCCGATCACCGCGCCTTTGGGCGGCAGTTCGGCTTTGCCTTGCAACACTTGAACCACCAAATCGATTACCGCCGCGATTTGATGCGATTCCGGCGGGCACCCCGGCATAGAGTAATCGACTGGCACAACTTGAGCGAGCGACTTGACGACGGGATACATTTCCGGAATCGTGATTTCGCCTTCCGGCATATTCCAACGCGTGTGTGGCAAAACATTGTTCGGGTTGTCGGTGGAGAGCGTGTGAAAGGCAGTATCGAAAATCGCTTGTTTGGAACTGAGATTGCCTAGCGCCGGGATACCGCCTTCGCACGCGCACGCGCCAAACGCGACGAGGATTTGCGACTTGCGCCGGAGCAATCGGGCGATGTGCGCGTTTTCATCGTTACGAATCGCGCCGTTGAAAAGCGTCAACAGAATCGATTTGTCTTCCATCGCTTCGACGTCTTTGTATTTCGCATCCATCGCGACGGGCCAAAAGACAACCTCGAAATTGGCATCGACCTCCAGAATTTTTTCGTGAATATTGAGCACGGCGATTTCACACCCGCCGCACGATGCCGACCAATACATTGCAAACTTGGGCTTGCTCATACGTGCACCTCCGTTTCCGACGGACGACCAGTGACCGCTACCTGCTCGCGGTGGTAGTCGGTCCGTTGTCTGCTGTCGCTCTTCCATTGCAGCGGTCCGAGCGCGCGGACTTGTTCAACCATTTGCGTTGCTTGTTCAGCAAAATACGCGCCTTCTGCCGCGCTTGCCCAAATCAACTTGATGCGTCCTTCCTCGATCCCCAACGACGCGAGCAATCGTTTGAGCAAAAGATATCGACTCTGTGTTTTGTAATTTTGTTCGAGGTAATGACAATCGCCGGGATGACAACCACTAATCAACACGCCATCCGCGCCATCGGCAAACGCTTTTAGCACGAAGGTCGGATCGAGCCGTCCCGAACACATCAAACGAATCAAGCGGATATTCGGCGGATATTTCATTCGCCCCAAGCCCGCCATATCTGCCGCGCGATAACTACACCAGTTGCACGTGAATCCAATAATCAATGGTTCGAATTTGTCTGTCATAGTTATTCTCCAAGGTGTGACGCGGGGATGTTCTGGGAGATGCGGACCCTCGTCAGTATTCGCATCCACCCCCGCGTCCTCGCTCACGCTGGGATGGCTTCTTCCGTGACCGGAACACCGTTCGACATCAACAATCCTTCCAGCTGCGCCAAGACTTGTTGATTGCTAAAGACTGTGCCGGTGATTGCGCCGGCGGGACACGCGGCGACGCACGTACCACAACCCTGACACAATGCCGGGTTCACTTTGGAGTACGCGCGGTCGCCGTTTTGCTTTTCGACAAAATCGATCGCGTGGAATGGACACAAGTTGTTGCAAATGCGACAGCCGGAACATTTCGCTTGATCGATTTCCGCGCGTACCGGTTCCAGCGCGATTTCCTTTTGCTGAATCTTGCCGATGACGCGCGCCGCCGCCGCCGCGCCTTGTGAGACTGCCGCCGGAATATCTTTGGGTCCTTGCGCACAGCCGGCGATGTAAATCCCCTCCGTCATCGTCGCCACCGGGTCAAGTTTGGGATGACGCTCGATGAACCAGCCGTTCATACTGCACGAAATGCCGAATGTTTGCGCGACTTGCTTGGCATCACGGCGCGGCTCCAGCGCAGTCGAGAGAATCACCATATCGACCGGGATGCGGCGTTGTTTGCCAATAAGTGTGTCTTCGACCTGAATAATGAGTTTACCTTCTTCGCCCGGCAAGCGTGCCGCGTCAGTAACTTCGGCGACGCGACCGCGCACAAAGAGCGTGCCTTCGTCAAGGACGCGTTGATAGAATTCGTCGTAATCTTTGAAGGCGGTGCGGATGTCGAGATAAAAATTATGCACGGTCGCGCCGGTTTTCTCTTTGACCAAATGCGCGAATTTCAAACTTTGCATGCAGCAGATATTCGAGCAGTAATTGTTGTAGCGTTTGTCGCGACTGCCGACGCAATGAATGATGCCGACCGACTTTGGCACGGTCACACCGTCGCGCAAAAACACCTTGCCGCCGGTCGGTCCCGCCGCATTCGTCAAGCGTTCGAACTCGAGACTCGTGAACACATTCGCCAGCCGGCCGTACCCGTACTGCGGAATGCGTCGCGGATCGAAGAGATCGTAACCGGTCGCCAAAATAATGTTGCCCACTTGGATGTTGACGATTTCGTCTTTTTGTTTGAAATCGATTGCGCCGGTCGGACAGAATTTTTCGCACGCTTTGCACGTCCCTTTTTGGAAGAACGTGCAGTTTTCCCGATCGATCACCGGATATTTTGGCACCGCTTGGGGAAATGGTTTGTACACCGCTTTGCGATAACCTAGACCCGCTTCAAACACTTGATCGACAACTTTTTTGGGACACTTGTCCTGACACACGCCGCACCCATTACAAAGATCGGTGTTGACGTACCGCGCTTTTTTGCGAACGGTTACGTTAAAATTGCCGACGTAACCATCGACACTTTGCACCTCGCTGTAACTCAACAGCGTGATGTTCGGGTGATTGCCGACCGAAACCATTTTCGGTGTAAGGATGCACGCGGAACAATCGAGCGTCGGGAACGTTTTATCGAACTGCGCCATGTGTCCGCCAATCGACGGTTCGCGTTCGACCAAATAAACTTGGGTGCCGCTGTCCGCGATTTCGAGTGCGGCTTGAATGCCAGCGACGCCGCCGCCGACCACCATCGTTGCCGGATGAATCGGCACGCGCAACGGATCAAGCGGCTCGTGATAATGCACGCGCTCGACTGCGCCAGCGATGAGCGCCATCGCTTTTTCGGTCGCCGCAAGCGAATCGGTGTGCACCCAAGAGACTTGTTCGCGGATGGAAACCAGTTCGCACAAATAGCCATTCAACCCGGCGCGCGCGCACGCATTACGGAATGTTTGCTCATGCAGATGCGGCGAGCATGCGGCGACGACGACACGCGTCAGTCCCAGTTCCTTGATGTCTTTCTCGATCATCTCCTGCCCGGGACTACTGCACATGAATTTGTAATCGCGCGCGATGACCACATCGCGATGCTTGAGTCGCTCGCCGGCCCACTTGGCTGTGTTTTCGCAATCGACCATACCGGCAATATTACTGCCGCAGTGACACACATAGACACCAATGCGTTGAGTCATCGTCTATCCCTCCTGCTCCGGCATCACCGGCATCGGCAACGCTTCCTTTGATTTGCGTGGCTTGCGCGCCGGTTTTTCTTCGGCGGGCGGCGGCACTTCGACACCGATACGTGACAACGCCGGGCGCGCATCAACCACTTCTGCACCGATGCCCAACGCCACCGCATCCAATCCGAATGCCAGTCCCATCATTTGCGTAAAGTACAGTACCGGCACGCGATAATCGGTTTTAAAGTATCGATTCATCGCGCCTTGAAAGCCGTCCAGATTCAGTTGGCACATCGGACACACGGTCGCGATTAAATCGGCGTTGTAATCTGCCGCGCCTTTGACCAAACGCTGAATCAAATCGAATGCGACCGGCTCGCTGATTTGCGTCATATGACCGCCGCAACAATGTGCCTTCATCGGATAATCGACGACTTCTGCGCCGAGCGCTTTCAAAAGTTTGTCGAGCGCGGTTGGATATTCCGGGTCATCGATTTGTCCGTAAAACGCCGGGCGACCGATCAAGCAACCGTAGTACGGCGCAACGCGCAAACCTTTGAGCGGCTTGATTGTTTTTTCGGCGACAGTGGCATAACCGATGTCGTTGACAATCACATCGAGCAAATGGCGCGTCTTGATCGTCCCGGGTTGATAACTGAGTTTGTCTTCGCCGAGGGCGATGTTGACTTTTTCAGCCAGCGGTGCGTCTTCACTCAAATATTTGTCGGCTTTACTCAAGTTGAGATAGCACGCGCTACACGGCGCGATCATTTCGCGATAGCCATTCATCCGCGATGCTTGCGCGAGATTGCGCGCGATGAGCGCGTACGCCGCCATCCGGTTCAGCGCAATGTACTCAGTTGCGCCACAACAATTCCAATCGTCCACCTCCACCAGCTCGATGCCGAGCGCTTGTGTCGTGGCAACCGTCGATTGCCAATAGGGATAGCCCGCCGCGCCTTTTTCCAGCGAGCAACCGGGATAAACAAGATATTTCATTCAGCACCTCCCAGAATGCGCGCATCCTCCAAAGTCTCCAGTTCTTTCGCCTTGGCGAGGATCGCTTTCAAGCCATCGATGCCTTTGATGCGTTTGGGCGTAAAGCTGATGCGCCCTTTCGTAACCATGCTGATGCCCATATCGGCGATCTTGAACACGCCAAACGGATTGTGCCGGAGCATGTGTCGCGACATCAGCCCGAGTTCAAATGCACGCCCGTAACTTTCGACCGTCGAAATGAACGTCTTGGAAAAATCTGGCGCGGTCGCTTCATCGAACAATTTGGTTTTGACGGAGAGGCGTTTCAAGGTGTACATCAGATCAGTCACGTGGACATCCTGGGGACAACGCACCATGCAATAGTAACAGGAGACGCAGAACCACGGCGCGTTACTACGGAGCACTGACTCTTTCATCCCGGCGCGCACCATCGCAAAAATTTCGCGCGGCGTGTGTTGCATATCCGGTCCCGACGGGCACGAGCCGCCGCACGTGCCGCATTGAATACACATCACCAGGCGCGGATCGCCGGGTGTGGAGAGGATGACCTGTTCTAGAAATGTCGCGGGAGTTCCGTTTGATGCCGTTGCATGCATATCGATTTTCCTCCAACCCAAATCGGCGTAATACCGAACGGGGACGCTACTTCATTGTTTCGTCCCAGATTATTGCGTCTCTAGTTTAAAACAACTCGCTCACGCTGACCATCGGTAAAATTACGGATTGGGAATTGCAGGATTTCTGTATGCAAAAAAAGACCTGCCAGATGTTTGTCTGACAGATTGAGAACCGCGATTGTTAGCCAATCATTTTTACCGCAAAGACGCCAAGGGCACGAAGGAATCTTAATTTTTGTTTTTAGTCTTGGCGTTCTTTGTGTCTTTGCGGTGAATTGTTTGACAATCGCCTACACTTTCAAAATCCCCTCGCGGATCGCGTACTTGATGAGTTCCGCGCTGTTCCGCACACCGAGTTTTTCCATAATGTTCGCACGGTGCGTGTCCACCGTTTTGGTACTAATCGACAAACGTTCCGCGATGGCCCGACTGCTCAATCCTTCGGCGATGAGGCGGACGATTTCCAACTCACGTTCGGTGAGCAGAACCGGTTTGGTCGATGCTGGCTCGGGCGAATCGGCGATAGCGTTTACCACGCGGTGCGCAATGTCCGGCGGCAAATACGCGCCGGTCGAATACACCGCGCGAATCGCTTCGATCAGCTCGTGTGCGCGCGCGCGTTTGCTGATGTAGCCCACCGCGCCGGCTTGCAGGAGCGGCATAATGTATTCCTTGTTCTCGTGTTGCGTCAACACCAACACGCGCGTCGATGGAAATTGTTTGTGGATTTCGCGTGTCGCTTCCAAACCGTTCATCACCGGCATCGTAATGTCCATCAACACCACGTCAGGGCGCAGACTCGCCACCGCATCGACCCCTTGCTTGCCGTCGACCGCGTGTCCCACGATTTCAATATCTTTGCGCCGCGCGAGAAAGGCGCCAATCCCGTCACGCACAATCGCGTGGTCATCCACTAACAGAACTCGAATCGCTTTGGACATCGTCTTGTTCCCTCATCACTTGGAGCGACGCCGGTGCTTCAAACGGCACACTGATTTGCACCATCGTGCCAACCCCGGGTGCCGAACGAAAAATCAATTGCCCGCCGACGGCATCGATCCGCTCCCGCATACCCAACAATCCCAAACCTCGCCGGTCGATGACTTGATCTAAAACTTGATTCACATCAAATCCTTTGCCGTCATCGGCAATCGTCACCTGAAGTTGATCTGGCAAAAAACGAAAAACGAGTTCTGCGCGAATCGCGTCGGAATGACGCGCGATGTTGTTGATCGCTTCTTGCGCGACGCGAAACACGGCCGTCTCGATGGCCGGCGACAATCGCCGCGATGATCCGGTCTCACGCATAGTGAAGCGAATTTCCTTTTCATTCAAGCGCGATTCGGCATACCAGCGCAGCGCCGGGATCAAACCAAGATGGTCGAGCATCGTCGGGCGCAAATCTAAAATGATGCGATGAATCTCTTCCAGGGCTGTATTTGCCAGGGTGTGCATCCGCTCCAGTTGCGCTTTAATTTCCGGCTCGGTTGTCATTTCGGCGGCATCGTCCAACGTGTACGCCAAACCAGTCAACACCTGCGCCGTTTCATCGTGCAGTTCACGCGAAATCCGTTTGCGTTCCTCTTCCTGCGCCGAAAAAACTCGACGGAGCAATTCGCTGCGCACTTGTTCCTTGCGTTGCAGTTCGTCGTACAATTCGCTGATCTCGTTGCGGGCTTGCTCAACCGCCGCGGTGCGCTCGCGGACGCGCGTATCCAGATCGCGATTCCACATTTGAATATCGGCAATCGATTTCTTCAAGCGGACTCGCATCGCGTCAAACGATTGCGCGAGCTTGCCGATTTCATCTTCACCGTTCATCCCCAGCGGTGTATCAAGATCACCAGACGCAATGCGTTGGGTTGCCGTCGTGAGTGCCTGCACCGGGGTAATCACGCTGCGCGTGGTGAGGTACACCAAAAGGAGCGCACCAGCCAACATAATTCCCATCAAAACGAAAATGCGCGTCTGCAATTGACGAATCGAAGCAAACACTTCAACTTCACTCTGACGCACTGTCACACCCCACTGCGCGCGTTCGAGTGGCGCAAACGCAAGCACCTCACGAACTGGCGTCGCCGTGTTCGGGGTATGACAATCGTGGCACGCCGAAACGGTTTCACGTCTTTCGCGAATCAACGTGCCGAGCGTTTCTTTGTGATCGCTCTGGATTCCAATGCGTTCGTCGCGCGTGCTGGCTAAAATCGTTCCGCCCAAATCGATCAGGTCGATATACCCGGTATCGCCGAGACCAATGGGATCGGTAAAAATCCGGATGCTGGGATTGATCAGATCGATGGTGGCGACCAACGCGTACTGGATCTGTCCGTCGGCGTTGCGAATGGGCGCAGCTGCGAGCGTGGAGGATCCATAATGATTGAGCGAACGTAAATAGCGCGAAGTAGCAAACGGGCGTCCGTCAAAAACCGCTTGAACCGACGCGAATTGACCGAAGGAAACCGGTGTATCAACGGGTGGATAAGCCGCAATCGATTGCCCGGTGGGGTCGATCAGATAAACGCGCGTGGCGTAGAAATTCAACCGATGAAAAATGAGGGCGAGGGTTTCAGCGTCAGGGTGCGCGGTTTGCCAAATTGGTTGCGCCGCCGTATCGGTCAGGACATTTTCAATCCCCGCGATCACATAATCGATGTGATGCGCGGTGGTCTGCGCAAGAATGATGCGTTCGTGAAGCGTGCGTTGAATGTTCTCGTTGAGCGCGGCGGTTCCCAGGTACGCAAACAAGCCCAGCAACGATAAAGTGCCGACGACGACAATCGCCGCCATCCTGGCACCCAGTCCAAGACTAGCCACCCATCGCAAAGAGGCGTGCCACAAATTACTCATAGGTATGCTTCATTTCCATTCTAACCCATCCCGCGAACCACGTCAAAAATCGATTTTCTTTTTCATTGACAGTCTATCCCGTTCGCGGTAGAATATCTACGATGCAGGCAAGGACGCCGGGTCGAGTAATGTGCGCCGATTCTCGCGATGCCGATTGCCAAGCGCGATCGGCTTTTTGTTTGGGGAAGTCGATAGATGCGGCTTGGCGGACGCGGCATCGCGGCATTGCAGTGGGAATCATCTACGGAATTTTCTTCGCGGCGATTCGTTGGCGCGCTGGCGGCATCGTTGGGCTGATCATCGCGCATGGGCTGATGGATTTATCAATTGTCGCGATGGTGCCAAATGTCGATCTGAATTTTTTGATGACGCAAGTACAGGTCGTCAATTCGTGGTTGGCGATTTTGAGCGAAATCATTTTTCTCGGATTATTGATTTATCTTTGAAAAGCACCGCGGAGGCAAATCCATGTGTGACACCATCGTCGCGCTCGGCAATGTTACCGCTGACGGCGTAACGCTCTTTGGCAAAAACTCTGATCGCGAACCGAACGAGGCGCATCACATTGTTCGCATCCCTGCCGCATCGCACCCGCCCGGCGCAAACGTGAAATGCACCTACATCGAAATTCCCCAGGTCGAGCAAACGTACGCAGTGTTGCTGGCGAAACCATTTTGGATTTGGGGTGCGGAGATGGGCGCAAACGAACACGGCGTCGCGATTGGCAACGAAGCCGTGTTCACCAAAATCCCGTACAACAAAAAGCCAGGATTAATTGGAATGGATTTTTTGCGCCTCGCGCTCGAACGCGCACGTACCGCACGCCAAGCACTGGAAGTGATTACAAACTTGCTTGCCAAGTATGGTCAAGGCGGCAACTGCGGATTCAAACACGCGACGTACTATCACAACAGTTTCATCATCGCCGATCCGCGCGAAGCGTGGGTGCTGGAAACCGCCGACAAACATTGGGCGGCGGAAAAAGTCAAGGATATTCGTACGATTTCCAACGGCATCACGATTGGCAATCGATTTGATTTGGCGTCGCCCGATCTCGTATCGTATGCAATGGAGCGGGGCTGGTGCAAAAGCCACGACGATTTTCACTTTGCGCGCTGTTATTCCGATTTCCTTTTCACGCGCTTTAGTCGTTGCAGTGATCGTCAATGCCGCACCACCGATCTGTTGTCCACACAACGCGGCAACATTACCATCGCATCGATGATGAACACGTTGCGCGATCACGGCACCACCGATTCTGCGTGGACGCCGGCGCGTGGGCTAACCGATTTTGCGGTGTGCGCGCATCCCGGCTTTGGTCCCATTCGCGGCACCGGCACAACCGGCGCGATGGTCTCGCATCTTGCACCCGACACGCAAACGCATTTTGTGACCGGCACCGCCGCGCCGTGCACGAGCATTTTCAAACCAGTGTGGCTCGGCAACGATTTGCCGCTCAACGAACCAACACCCGCCGGCGAATACAACGCGGCAACTTTGTTCTGGCGGCACGAGGCATTGCACCGCGCAACGCTCCGCGATTATGCAACTTCGATTGCAATGTATCGTGATGAGCGCGATGCACTGGAGCAACAATTCATTGCGGAGGCGTTGAAATGCGAAGAGTCACAACGCGCGTCTCTCTGCGCGCTGTTTCACCCAAGCCAACGAAGCCGAAATGCGCTGGCTTGAAAAAATTCCACGCGCCGGAAAATATCCTGGTGTGTTGTATGCCAGTGCATGGAACCGCTTTGACCGCGAAGCGAAAATGCCTGCCCTTTCATAATCGATGCTTGATTCAACCCGCCTTGAATTGCTCCAAACTTTTGAACGCCAACTTGATCCGCAAAACCCGGAACGCGGCAAGACGCCGGCGCGCGTGCTGGGTTACGGCGAAATCAGCACCGTGTTCGAAATCGATGTAGAAAGTTTGCGTGGTCTGGCGTTCAAGCGTCTGCCCTCGTTCATCGATCAAACCGAAATCGAAAAATACACTGCGGCGTTCGTCGAGTACAATCGTTTACTCGAACAAGACATCGGCTTGCGATTGCCGGCGCACGATTACGCCATCGTAACCAACGCCAAAGGTCGTCCGATTTTTTACATCGTCCAGCAAAAGTTGCCGGCAGAATCGATTGGCAATCGCGCAATTCATCGTTTGCCGCGCGAGCAAGTTCAAGCGTTGGTGCGACGCGTGTTACAACACGCACGCCAAGTTTGGGATTTCAATCAACGGCAAAAGCACATTCAAGTGGCAATTGATGGACAGATTTCAAATTGGTCAATCGACGGTGACGATTTGCAATACGTCGACACCAGCACGCCGCTCTTTCGCGTCGATGGAGTCGAACAGCTCGACACTGAACTGTTTTTGCGAAGCGCACCATCGTTTCTGGTGTGGATTTTGCGCGCGTTCTTTTTGAAAGATGTCGTCAATCGCTATTACGATTTTCATCGCGTCGCGGTCGATCTCGTCGCCAATTTTTACAAAGAACAAAAAGCAGAATTCATTCCCAGTGTGATCCAAACCGTCAACGATTTCTTTGCGACCGAAGCGCGCCAGTTGAATATCGCGCCGCTCACCGAAAAAGAGGTGCGCGATTATTACACAGAGGACGCGCTCATTTGGTCGCTGTATTTCAATATGCGCAAGGTGGATCGATTTTTGCGCCTGCGTGTCTGGCGCGGCGAGTATCCGTACATTTTGCCGGAAAAGATTGTGAGGTAGAAATGTCGCTCATCGGTCAATCGTCCAAGGCAGAAATCACTGAACGCTTTGCGCGTTATGTCTCCAGCGGCAAAGTTGAATTCTTCCGGCAGTTCGGCGTCGATTTGATTTTGGGCAAACGCGAAGGCGTGTACGTGTGGGACATTGACGGGCGGCGCTTGATCGATTGTCATTGCAATGGCGGCGTGTTCAACCTGGGTCATCGTCACCCGCACGTGATTGCCGCGCTCAAACGCGCACTCGACGAACTCGATATTGGGAATCACCACTTTGTCAGCGAGCATCGCGCGTTATTGGCAGACCGCTTGACCGCGCTTTGCCCCGGCGATTTGAAACGCGTCGTGTTCGGCGTGAGCGGCGGCGAGGCGATTGACACCGCGATCAAACTCGCACGCGGACACACGCGCCGCGCCAAAGTGATTTCGGCGCGCGGCGGTTATCACGGGCATACTGGACTTGCGCTCGCCACCGGCGATGAGTTGTATCGCGCGCCGTTCGGCGCGCAAC
>DAOTXS010000091.1:0-11747 GCA_034435055.1 Anaerolineae bacterium
CACGTGGGTCTTTGAGAGATGCGAAATACTTGGTGATCGTTTGATGAGTCTTGGGCGTCATAGTGTCCCTCCTGGAGAGATGCACTAATTATCGCACAAAATCGCTTAATTCCTCCAAATGCGATTGCCCTAGGGCGGGATGTGATCCCGCCCCGACTAATTTTATTTTACGATCTCGACGGTCTCGAACCGGCGCGGTCCGAGCAAGTCCGCGCTAAATCCCTTGACGTACGGTTTGACCAAGAACAAGTGCTTGGCAAAACCGAATGGAATCATCGGCGCTTCATCGTTCGCCATCTTGGCAACGTCGCGCCACGCGGCGAGGCGTTTCGCCGGATCGGTCTCGGCGAGTGCCTTGTCTACGAGTTTATCGTACTCGGGATTGGCGTAACTCGCAAAGTTGCTTTCGGCTTTGCTGTACAACAACTCGTACAGCCACACTTCGGACGCGGGGCGATCCGCGGACCAGCCCCACGACACAATGTCCCACTTGTCCTTCGCCCACAAACCGTTCAACACATCGCCGCTTTCGCCGATGCGAACCGCGATGTCAATTCCCAGGTTCGCTTTCAACTGCGCGGTGATCGCTTCGGCGAGCGTTTGCTCATCGGCGGTCGTGACGAATTCAATTTTGGGAAAGCCCTTGCCGTCTGCAAAACCGGCTTTCGTCATCAACTCTTTTGCTTTTGTCGGATCGTACACATAACCCACTTCATTCGGGATTGCTTCGGGAATACCCATCGGTACGTAACCGGTGGCGAGGTTGCGGTCGTTGCGCAGAACTTTTTCGATCAAGTCTTTGCGATTGATCGCATAGTTGAACGCCTGACGCACGTTCTTATCTTTGAAGGCAGGCACGCGCTTTTCGTTCAACACAAAGAATGTCAGTTGACCGCGCGACCATTGATTCAGTTCTTTACTCAGCGTCGCATCGCGTTCGATCTGCGCGAGTTGCGCGCCGGTTACACCTAGGATGTCGATCTCGCCCTTTTGATACTGCGCGAGCGCGGTCGCGGCGTCCGGCACGGTGAGATATTCAATGCGATCTATTTTGGGCTTGCCCAGGAAATAATCCGGATTGGCTTCGAGTACGACCTTGACATTCGGTTGCCAATCGACATATTTGTACGCGCCCGCCCCAACCGGCTTGTCTTTCCATTTCGCTTCGCCGTCGATCACGGCTTCCTTGGGCACGACCGCCATAAAGTTTGTGGCAAGGCGCAATATGAGTGCAGGATCGGGTTGCGCCATCACGATCTTGAAGGTCGTCGGATCAGGCGCTTGCAAACCTTCGACCATAGTCGCTTTGCCATCAATGTAATCTTTAACGCCTTTAACTTTGGCGAGGTTCGCCGGACCGGCGGCGGCTTTGACTTTGGGATTCAAAATGCGCGTGAAGGTGTACACAAAATCATCGGCGACGACTTTGCGTCCGTTGTGGAATTTCACATCATCGCGCAATTTGAAGGTGTACGTCAGCCCATCTGCGGAGACCGTCCATTCTTTCGCGATGAATGGGACGATTTCCATTTTTTCATTATAGCGCATCAACCCGGCGTGCAAATCTTTCGCAATGTAACCGGTGATGAGTTCGAGGAACAACCCGGGTTCAAGTGTGCGCGGGTCGCGCGTCAAGCGATAACGCAAGACGGTTGGCGCAGCGGGCTTGGGCGGTTCCGTCGGCTTGGGCACGGCGGTTGCCACCGGCGCAGTCGTTGGCTTGGGTGCGTCAGTTGGTTTCGGCGCATCCGTTGGTTTCGGCGCGGCGGTAGGTGGTGCCGCAGTTGGAACCGGCGTTGGTGCCGGCGCACACGCGGCAATGACAAGCAACATCGCGAGCAACGCGATAACGAGCAAAAAATACTTTTTCATCTTCTCCTCCAAGAGTGAAACGAATCCTATCAAACGAGTAAGACAAGCATCCGTTTTACTTTCGAATCACCTCCTTCCATGGGGCAAACCAAAATTTTGCTCTACAACTCCAACAAACGCAAAATATTTTTCCCGAGAATTTTTTCGATTACGCGCGGCGTGAGCTTCGTGCGCCGAATCACGTCGAGTTCGAACGCGAGCGGGTCGAGGTCTTGGTAGGAATTGAACGGAAAATCCGAGCCGAACAGCACACGCTCTTCGCCAAGCAATTCAACCGCGCGTGCGATAATTGCCGGCTCGCGCACGGTCGAGGTTTCAAAGTACACATTCGGCACATCGCGCAACGCCAACAAATTTTCTTCGACGTGTTGCGCCGTGTTCGGCGTGTGGCGTCCCATGTGCGCGACAATCACTTTGAGTGTCGGCGCATCGCGCAACATTTCCTTGATCTTGTCCGACACTTCGCTCGGCGTGCGCGAACGCGCATGCAACAGCAACGGCTTGCCAGTTTCGGCAACCAGCGCGTACGCGCGTTTGAGACCAAAGCGTTCCGGCGCTTGGAGAATGTCCTGCTCTTTGAATCCACGCGCGCCGGCATTCGCCCAACGTTCCACATCATCGCCGATTAAAGCGAAAGGAATGATACGGTCAGGGTACGCGCATTGCGCAGCAAATACGTACTCATTCGCGAGGACCGCATCCACCTCTTCGAGCGGGTAGGCAAAGGTCACCGCGCGCGTGACGCCGTTCGCATCCATCCGCGCGATCAAATTTTCGATGCTATTTTCCAGCGGATCGCGGAATGCCGGGCGCTTGAGTTTCTCTTCGGAAATCGGCTGGATGACGAACGATTTCAAACCGATGTGCGTGTGCGCGTCAACCATCATCCAACGAGTTCCTCAATCGTCGCTTCGATTACGTCTGCCGCGTGCGTGGCTTGGTCGCGTGTGATGACAAGCGGCGGGCGCAGCGCAAGAATGTGATCCATCCCATGCAACGCAAGTCCTTTGGGATAGCAACGTTCGCTGAGTGTGTTGGCAAATCCACGCAACGGTTCTTTCGTCGTGCGATCTTTGACGAACTCAATCGCGATGCACGCGCCGCGCCCGCGCACGTCGCCAATAATCGCAAATTTGTTTTGCCAAGCGTGTGCGCGCGTCAGCCAGAACTCGCCAATCTGTCGCGCGTGCTCCGCCAAATCTTCATCCTGCAAAATATCGAGCACAGACAAGGCAGACGCACACGCAAACGGATTGCCGCCATTGCCGCCGCTCATTTCGCCCGGGCTGAGCGATGCGATCAGGCGCGATTCAGCAACGAGCGCGGCAATCGAAATGCCATTGCCCATTCCCTTGCCGATGCACAGAATGTTCGGCGTAAGATTTTCCCATTCGAGCGCGAACAGTTTGCCGGTGCGTCCGAACGATGACTGGATTTCGTCGAGTATAAAAATCACGTCGCGTTCCCTTGCCCAATTTTGCAAACGCGTGAGATAACCGTCCGGCGGAAAAATGAGACCGCCCACGCCTTCGTACGGCTCGACGATCATACATGCGAGGTCGCCGGTGCCTTCCGATTCGAGAATGCGGTCGAGAAAATCCACACAATAAAAATCGCATGACTCGAATTGCTTGGCGAACGGACAACGATAGCAGTACGCGTACGGCGCGTGAATCACGCCGGGCAACAGCGGTCCAAATCTGCGACGGCGTTGCAAACCGTTCATGCTGATCGCGCCGATGGTACGCCCATAGACGCCGCCCCAGAACGACAGAATCTCGTGCTTGCCGGTGAAACGCCGCGCAATACGAATCGCCCACTCGACAATTTCGCTGCCGCTCGTCGCCAAAAAAACCTTGTCGAGATTTATCGGCGTGAGTTCAACCAATCGTTTCATCAGACGCGCACGTTCGGGATTTGTCCAACTGCCTTTCCCGACGATCATTTGCGCGGCGGCACGTTGCAACGCAGCAACGTGCCGCGGATGACAATGTCCCACGTTTGCGATAATGTCGCCCAGGTCAAGCGTACGATGTCCATCTGCGTCGATCAGTTCCGCGCCTTCGCCGCGCTCGATCACAATCGGCAAGGACGCTGGAATGAAATCCGCGTCGTACTGTTGCGACCATTCCCAAAATTCGTTCGGCATTTTCAACTCAAGGTAACTTTGCAAACTCAACCAAAAAGTCGATGATGTCTTGCGTCATCGCGCTCAACATCTTTTCACCCTTTTCGCGCGTCGCGAGTGTCGCGTCACCGTTGACGCCGTGCGGTGTCGTCATTTTGCCGGGCAACGCCACCTTGCCCACGCCGCCTTTGCCACTGCGCGCGCCGACGAGCATCGGCAAAAATTCTTTGACCGCCCGTTCCATCTTGACAAGATCGGGACGCACGACCAGCATACACGAGGTTTCCAATTCATCCGCGTGTCCGCCTTGTTCTTGTTGCGCAATTTCTTTCGCCATTTCCGCGCCGAGCAACATCGCATTCGTTACGCCGACGTGAATGCCCAGTTCGTTGTGCAACATCGAAGCGAGCGTTCGCATCGGATAGTGCGTCGAGTACCCGTAATCCAAAATCAAAAATTTGCGCGCGCCGTGCCGATGAAGCGAACGAATAATATCGCCGACGACGCCCATAAAATTCGGCGGGGCGATTGAAACACTCCCGGGCCAATCGATGAATGCCGGAAAATAACCGTACGCAAGCGGCGGCATCATAATCACCGGCACTGCGTCCACAATGCGTCGCGCCAATTCTTCGACAACCATCAAGTCCGTGCCAAGCGGCAAATGCGGTCCGTGTTCTTTTGTGCCCGCGCCAACCGGCACCACGACAATCGGGTACGTCTTGAATGCTTCGACCGATTCTTCCCAGGTTAAATGCGAAAGCAAAACGCCTTTCATACTATCTCCCTTCATCACGATTCGGGCAACAAGCCCGCGACATTGTCCATCGGACGAAAGACATTTTCTTTGGGATCACGGAAAAGTTCGACGGCAAGTTCGTAACGGTCGCCGCGATGATAAAAGACGATGTACTCGACCGGCTTTTCTTGCGTCGAGTACGTGATGCGTTCGATCATCATGACCGGCGCGGCTTTCGGGAGCGCGAGCAGTTTAGCCATCGTGGCATCAGCGGCAAGTGTGCGAACGATTTGGGTTGCACGCTTGATTTCGATTTGGGCTTGGTGCGTCAAAAGAGTGTAGATCGGGGTTGTTGCTACTTGGTCGAGGGTAATCATTCGCGCGTAGGGTTGGGGAATATAGATCAACGCAAATGCGATGGGAGCGTTGCGAAAGAGGTGGCGGCGTTTGATACGCAAGACACTTTCGCCTTGCGGCAAGCGCAAAGCGCGGGCAATGGTAACATCCGCGCTAACGATGCCAAATTCGAGTACCTGCATCGCCTGCTCGCGTCCTTGACTTGCCATCACTTCGGCAAAGCCGCGCAACGTGTGCAAATCTTGTTGAATCTTGGGCGGCGCAACAAATGTGCCTTTGCCTTGTCGCCGCTCGATCAACCCTTCGCGCACGAGGAGCTCAAGTGCTTTACGCGCGGTGATGCGGCTGACTCGGAAGTTTGAGGTCAACGCACTTTCGGGGGGAAGTCCAGCACCCGGCTTGAGTTTGCCGTCGGCAATCTGCTGGCGCAGACCATCGGCAAGTTGTTCGTAGAGCGGGGTTGCCAAATCACGCTTGAGTTTCAATGCCTTCTCCGAGGCAAACAAGATGTCATAAGACATCTAGATACATTTAGACTATACCAAAATCCGAGTGCTTTGTCAAGGGTGTGCAATTGGGTCACTATTTTGCAATATTCCCTAGACGGAATATAATCGGATTGAACGTGAAGTCGCGCTCGATGTTCCCCCGCTCCGGTCGATTTTTTGACAGCGAATCGACACGCGGGTCATTTTTTGTCCGTCCGATTTGCTACCGAAGCACACAGAAAAAAGAAGAGGAGATTTTTGAAATGAACCGCCCCATCGTCCCAACCTTTGAACCCGCGCACGATATATACCACTACGAGCCGCGCGCGCTCGACGCAATTTTCGCGCCCAAGAACGTTGCCGTGATTGGCGCAACCGAAAATCCCGGGAGCGTCGGGCGCACGATTCTGTGGAATCTCATCAGCAATCCATTTGGCGGCACGGTGTTTCCGGTGAATCCCAAACGCCCCGGCGTGCTTGGCATCAAAGCATATCCCAATATCGCCGCCGTGCCGGAGCCCGTCGATCTTGCCGTCATCGTTACGCCCGCGCCAACCGTACCCGGCGTCATCAAAGAATGCGTCAATGCCGGCGTCAAAGGCGCAATCATCATTTCTGCCGGCTTTAAGGAAATCGGCGCGCAAGGCGCGGAACTGGAACGGCAGATTTTGGAAAACGCAAAACGTGGAAAAATGAGAATCATCGGGCCCAACTGCCTCGGCGTGATGAATTCGTTGACCGGGTTGAATGCGACCTTCGCCGCGGCGATGGCGCGACCCGGCAACGTTGGTTTCATCACGCAATCGGGCGCGCTCGCCACCGCGATTCTCGATTGGAGTTTCGGCGAGAATGTCGGCTTTTCGTCGTTTGTGTCGATTGGCTCGATGCTCGATGTCGATTGGGGTGATTTGATCTATTATCTCGGCGATGACCCGCGCACCGAAAGCATCGTCATTTATATGGAAACAATTGGCGACGCGCGATCATTTTTGTCGGCGGCGCGTGAAGTCGCATTGGTGAAACCGATCATCGTCATCAAGCCGGGACGCACCGAAGGCGCGGCGCGCGCGGCGGCATCGCACACCGGCTCGCTCACTGGCTCAGACGAAGTTTTGGAATCCGCGTTTCGACGGAGCGGTGTCTTGCGCGTCAACACGATTGCCGATTTGTTTCATATGGCAGAAGTGTTGGCAAAGCAACCGCGTCCCAAAGGTCCGCGCCTTTCGATTGTGACGAATGCCGGCGGTCCCGGCGTCATCGCGACCGATGCGTTGATTATGAACGGCGGCGAACTTGCAGAAATTTCTGACGCGACGATGCAGAAGCTCAACGAAATTCTACCGCCGCAGTGGAGTCACAATAATCCAATCGACATTCTGGGAGACGCGAGTCCGGAGCGGTACGCCAAAGCGTTGGAGATTGCGGCGCAAGACCCGAACGCGGACGGGATGCTCGTGATTCTCACACCGCAAGCGATGACCGACCCCACCGAAACTGCCGAGCATCTCAAACAGTACGCCCATTCGACCGGCAAACCGTTCTTTGCGAGTTGGATGGGCGGCGAAGATGTGAATGCCGGGATTGCGATTTTGAATCGCGCGAAAATTCCATCGTTCGGTTATCCGGATGAAGCGGCGCGGATGTTCACGTATATGTGGCGCTACACTGACAACTTGCGCGGTTTGTACGAAACGCCGGTCTTGCCGGTCGACATCGATAACGGGCACATTTCACCGCGCACGCAAGGCGAAAAAATAATCGACGCGGTGCGCGCGTCCGGTCGCACGATTCTCACCGAGTTTGAGTCGAAACAACTCCTCGCCGCGTACAACATTCCGATTGCCGAAACGCGCGTCGCTTCGATTGAAGACGATGCGGTGAAGCACGCAAACGAAATCGGTTATCCGGTTGTGTTGAAACTTTTTTCCGAAACCATCACGCACAAAACCGATGTGGGCGGCGTGCAGTTGAACCTTGCCGACGCGGACGATGTGCGCCGCGCGTGGCGCGCGATCTACAAATCGGTGAGCGATAAAGTGGGCGCGCAACATTTCCAAGGCGTTACCGTGCAACCGATGATTAAACTGACCGACGGGTACGAACTTATCATCGGTTCGAGCATCGATCCGCAATTTGGTCCCGTGTTGTTGTTCGGCACCGGCGGGCAACTGGTCGAAGTGTTCAAAGATCGCGCGCTTGCTCTGCCGCCGTTGAACACAACCCTCGCGCGCCGGATGATCGAGCGGACGACGATTTACAAAGCGTTGAAAGGCGTGCGCGGTCGCAAGCCGGTCGATTTGCCGGCACTCGAACAATTGATGGTGCGTTTCGCGCAACTCGTCGTCGAGCAACGCTTCATCAAAGAAATCGACATCAATCCATTGCTCGCGTCGCCGGATCGATTGATTGCCTTGGACGCGCGTGTCGTTGTGTACGAAGCGAACGTCACGCGTGAGCAATTGCCGCGCTTGGCAATTCGTCCTTATCCCACACGCTTTATTTCAACTTGGACAACGCCGCACGGCATCACGACAACGTTTCGTCCGATTCGTCCGGAAGACGAGCCGTTGATGATCAAGTTCCACGAAACGCTTTCGGATCGGAGTGTGTATCTGCGTTATTTGCATCCGATGATGTTGAATCAACGGGTTGCGCACGAACGCTTGTCGCGCATCTGCTTTGTCGATTACGACCGCGAGATTGCGCTCGTCGCGGAAAGCGAAGATGCGAGGACGAATGAAAAACGCATTATGGCAGTCGCGCGACTGAGTCGTGTTCACGACACCGACGATGCGCAATTGACGGTGCTGGTCAACGACGCGTTTCAAGGTCAAGGGCTGGGAACGGAGATGGTCAAACGACTGATGCAAATCGGGCGCGATGAAAAAATCCAGCGCGTGATTGCACACATTTCGCAAGACAATCACACGATGCAGGATTTGTGCCAGCGGATGGGATTCAAATTGAATCCGCCCAAAGATGGGCGCGTCGTCGCTGAAATTGCGCTATAATTAAAACAAAAAGATAGAGGAAATCAAATGACGATCAAACTCGCCGGCGTCTTTCCGCCGATTCCCACGCCGTTCGACGCCGACGGCAATCTGTTGCTCGATAAACTCAAAGCGAACATCGCGCTGTGGAACAAGACCGGCTTGCACGGTTACGTCGTTCTCGGTTCCAACGGCGAAGCGCCGCTGCTCACCGATGACGAACGCTTTGCAGTGTGGCAAGCCGCGCGCGAATCGATCCCGCGCGAAAAACTTTTGCTCGTCGGCGCGGGCGTCGAATCGACGCGGCATTCGATTGCGCTCGCAAAACGCGCGGCGGAAATCGGCGCGGACGCGGTGATGTTCGTCACGCCGAGTTACTACAAATCGCAAATGAACTCGGCGAACCTGGTCAATCACTATCGCACGCTTGCCGATGCGTGTCCCATTCCGACGATCATCTACAATATGCCGGCGGCAACCGGCATCGACATCGACGCGAACACGGTGATTCAACTCGCCGCACATCCGAATATCATCGGCATCAAAGATTCGAGCGGCAACGTGACCAAGTTCGAGGAAATCATTCAAGCGGTGCGACCGGATTTCGCGGTGATTGCCGGGTCGGGGGGATATTTTTATCCAGCGTTGTGCGTCGGCGCGAAAGGCGCGGTTGCCGCGCTGGCAAACGTTGCGCCGCGCGAATGTCTCGCGCTGTACGAATCGTTCTGCGCCGGGCGGCACGACGAAGCACGCGCGCTCCAATTGCACTTGGTCGCGTTGAACGCCGCCGTCACCACACGCTGGAACGTGCCGGGGCTTAAAGCCGCGCTCGAAGAATTGAATCAGGGATTTTACGGCGGACCGCCGCGTTTGCCGGTGCGACCGCTCGCGGATACCGACCGCGCGGCGTTGCGGCAAGTGATGAAAGACGCGGGAGTGATTTAGCAAAAGACCCGAAGGAGTTTGATTCCTTTGGGTCTTGTTATTTGAGATACACCGCCCTGCCGATTGTTTCGGCGAGCGGTTCGGCAATCGATTGCGGGAACATTCCGGCGATGACGATGACCATCAGTAAGACGATGACCACAACACCGCACAAGTACGGCACGATTTTTATTTCATCGCTTGTTTTATTCGCACGTTCGCCGGCAACGATGAGTTGCCACGCCGCGCGCAAACCGACGAGAAACACCGCGCCATTGCACACGAGCATCACAATCAAAAGATTGGGATCGGCATTGGGCAAACCTTGATAGATAAACGATTGTCCGGCAAAACCAAGTGTGGGCGGCAGTCCGGCAAGCGTCCATCCGCCCGCCAGAACCGCGCCCGCGCCAACAAACTGCCAACGTTGTTCCAAGTGATGCCGCACGAAAATCGAGCCACCCGTGAGCAACGCCACTCCCAAGGCGCGATTCAGCAGCAACGCCATCGCGCCCACAAGCGCAAGCCGCGTCCCCAACGCCAATCCAACCAGCGCGATGCCAAGCGGTACGAGCGCGAGAAACACAATTAATCGACTGGTACGTTGTTCCGCCAGCGCGAGCAGAACGCCAACTATTGCGGTCAACGCGCCGCCCCACCACAATATCGTCATCAGCGGCGATTTGTCGACGAGCCAGTTCACCTGCCCCATTTCTTGGAGCAAAAGCCACACACCTAGCGGTTGTGCCACGCCGACCAGAAACGCCATTCCCAACAACGGCATTTCATCGGCGAGCGGGCCAAGCCAGATGCTGAAGGGGAAAATGGCAAGCAACAAACCCAAACCCAGCGCGAGAAATACCACCGCGCTCCGAGCCAAATCGAGATTTTCGAGCGTGAGTGGATACAATTTGATGAACCGATGTGCGAGCAAAAGACTTGCGCCAGCGATTACCGTAATGAGCAAAAATTGCGCCGCGCCGCCCACGCGATTCTGATTGGGTTGCGCCGCCAGCATCAACACAATCAGTCCGATTGCCCAAAAGAACACGGCGAGCGGAAAACTATCCAACCCTAACACGACGACGAACAGCCCAAGTGCGCCAAAAAAATACGCGCCTTGCGAATTGGCAATCGCGGTCGCCGGCTCGTTGCCGCGCTCAAACGCGAGTGGCGCAAAAAAAGCAAAAGCCGCCGTCAACGCAATCCACGCCGTCGCGCCTAGCCGCGCCGCGTCATCCAGTTCCAACGTGCGCCCCAAAATCGGCAACGGGGTAGCCGGCACAAACGCCAAAATGCCAAGCAACAGCCCCGCGCCAACCAATGTGGCGATGAAAACAACGCGCGGCAAACGGCGCAATAATCGAATGGCGGCACCAACCCCCAATGCGACAATCGCCAGCACGACGACGTTCATCCGCCCTCTCCCCGCCGACGCTGCGCCAGATTTGCCGGCGTGGGCAACGCACTCAAATGCGCGATGACGAGCGCGAGCAACAAATCGGCGATGTTCAATAAACCAAATAACAAGAGACTCGCTTCGGTGGCGGTTTCGAGAATCGTAAAGCCGCTGGTGAAGAGCAGAATCCCCATTCCTAATCGCACGACGTCGCGCGAAAGAATCGCGACGAGTACGCCCGCCGTCGTCAACCACAGCCCGCCGAATAAAACATCGGGCGTCAATCCCAAAAACGACATCGACGACGCGATGCCGATGATGCCCACCGCGACGAGCGCAAGCGCAAACAATCGAAAGGGGAAACTGACGATGAAAATCGGTTGGCGTTGCAATTGTTCCAGCGTGGCATCATCTTGCGCCGCCTCTTCTGCTCGGCGCCAAGTTTTGGTTTTTTGGCGCAGGGTGATGTAGAGAATCAGAATTGCCCACGCGCCGGAGAGGACACGCACGCCAACCAATTGCGGCGGAACGGCTTGCACCAACAACGCCGCCGCTGTGATGTACTGTGCAACAAGCGCAAACGCCGCCAGCCGCCAATCGGGGATCAGGACGACGAAAGCGGTGGTGATCACCAAGCCGCTCAGAATGACTGCGGTGGAGATAATTTGCCAATCGATCATCGCAACGAGTATACCGTAATTCAGATGAAATGTAAAAAACGTCAGTTCGGGTTAAGCTGGTAAGGCAAGCGCATCCCTCAATTGAAGGGACGGTTTCTTGGGCTGATGACAATAAGCAATTAACCCGCACAATAAATTGGCTAGGAAATTTGCCACACTGCGATGCCGTG
>DAOTXS010000092.1:0-7658 GCA_034435055.1 Anaerolineae bacterium
CACGTGGGTCTTTGAGAGATGCGAAATACTTGGTGATCGTTTGATGAGTCTTGGGCGTCATAGTGTCCCTCCTGGAGAGATGCACTAATTATCGCACAAAATCGCTTAATTCCTCCAAATGCGATTGCCCTAAGACCGGATAGATCGCCTTGACACCGTCCAGACGTGCCAGTGTCCCAATTTGTGAGCGATCGATCTGAACGGATATCCCGTTCCAAAGTGTATCGAACGCAAAACGTTCTTTAAAGTTCAAGCCCGCATTCCGCGCATTGTTGCGAAACGTTTGTTTTTCTTGACGAACGGTGTTGATGTTCGTGCCGTCCGCCGCCGGTGCGCTATTCAGTTCGACGAACCACAGTTCAGGTGTTTCATTGCCCGACGAGATTACTGGACCTTGTGCGCTAACGGACATGACCGATAGCACCATCAAAATGGCTAACAGCACGGTTAGCCGAAATAGTCGTTGCATGTGTAACCCTCCTCCTGAAAAATTTTAGATATTGATCGTGGAATCAAGTTGAGTCATAACCTGAATGGCATCACCTCCTGTCGCTGGTACTCTGATTTAGTGTTTACACCCAAAGTGCCACCTTGCTTGGACGAAAAGCACTATTGCTCCGGCGCAGAAATCGACAAGTTGAAATAGTACACGGATGCGCCTGTGATCTTCCAATTGTAATTCAGAAAATCCATCTCTTTGAACCCCAGCGCATCGATAGCTTCACCGTACCCAAATCACGTAGATCGACTTGGGTACGGTGAAGCCAAACTAAACTTGCACACTAATGTGCGATGATCGTGATATTACCCCCAGAGATTCCAAGCGTTGCATCGGCTTCGTCCGGCGCACCGGGTTGCGTATCGTAGATCACCGTCCCGTTCGCCTTGTTCCAAATCTTGATGCGAAGCTTGTCATCGCCCATCTGCCAATTCTTGGCACCTGTTACCACGCTGGCGATAAAGCCATAATCGCCGGCATTATTCACTTTGCCAGACCCCTTTAGCACCGCTTTGTTATCAGACACCACTAGCCAATCGTACACGATGCTGTGGAAGGTGAGATTGCCTTCCTTGAACTGGAAGAGAAACATGCCGTGCGGCGTTTGAATCCCCTTGGGATACCGGGCAATAAAGCCAAAGTTCGATTTGCCCGTCAGTTTCGGATTTGCCGGGAACGCGCCCGCCGGCGAATCGAAAAAGCCGCCGCCGGTAACAAAGCCAGCATTCGGGTCAAACACGATGACGTTCTTGAAGATCGGTGATTGTCCGATGCCGCCATCTTTGTCTGTTACCGTCACCTTCACGGCGTAAAAACCAGCCGCTTTGTAAGCGTGACTGCCGCTCACCGTGCCGGCACCATTCGTCTCGACAATCGTACCCGCCGAGGTTGTACCATCCCCCCAGTCCCAGGTTGCTGTATGAGTGTCCAACACGCCGGGATCGTTGAACTTGGCAGAGGCGTTGACGGCAGTGTGAACCATCACTGGGATCGGCGCAACAGTGATTGCTCCAACATTCGGAGCAACATTCAGAATATTGACGGTGGCTTGGGCGGTCGCCGAGAGTCCGCCCGGATCGGTAACCTTCACTTTGATCGTACGCGAGCCAGGACCATCCAACCCGGCGGCGGAAAAAGTCGCGCTCTTGCCACTTGTTTCAAACGTACCATCGTTATTCAAGTCCCAGCCGTAAGTGAGCGCATTGCCGTCAGGGTCGCTACCGGTTGCCGTTACTGTAACCGATGCACCTTCGTTCACATTGTAAGGACCACCCGCGTTCACGGTTGGCGGTCCGTTCAATGTGAGACCAACTACAATCGGGTCATGATCAGACACACGGTACTGATCTGGCGCATACAAACTTGCAATTTGCCCCGCGCTCTTGAAATCGGTGTTGTAATCGAGGACACTGGGTTCATCGGCGTTGATGTGCCATTCAACTACGCCCGCCACTTGACTAGTCGTCAGACTGGCGGAGCCAAGCGCGTGATCGAGATAGCCCCACTGTCCATCGAACACGTACGAGTACGCATCCGAATTCAAGTACTGGGCGACCAAATTAGTAAAGCCAGCGTTTTTGATTACGTTCACCGGGTCTTCCATCGCGTACGAGTTCAAGTCGCCGATGATGAGCACATCCGGATCACCAACCCCGGTCGGATCGGTGGCAAGCCACGCGACCAATTCGTTTGCGGCATTTCGACGAACGATGTTGCAGTTGCCTTGTCCGTCGCCGGCATCGGGCGCATCACACGCGCTCCCCTTGCTCTTCAAGTGATTAACGTCCACCACAAATTTTGCGCCGTTCGAGTTCTGTTGGAACGCTTGCGCAAGCGAGGGACGATTGCGCGGCGCGCTATCGCCGCCGTTCACAAACGCAACCGAATTCAGCACCGCCGTTCCCAGCGGCGTAACTTTGCCGGGTTTGTAAATCATCCCCACTTTGATCGCGTCTGTGCCGAGCGCGTTAATTTGTCCCGTTCGCGCATCCGCATCGATGAACGCAAAAGTGCCGGGCGCGGTCGCCGCGTTCAATCGATTCACCAAATCTTGAATCGCGCTGGTCGCGCCGTATCCATCATTCTCGATTTCGTTTATGCCGATGATGTCCGCACCGGTGGCGATAATCGCGGCAACTGTCTTGGGCGATTGTCGATCAAACTCGGCTTGAGTGTCTGCGCCGCGACAGTCGGTTGCCGCGCCGCCGACGCCAAGCGCACAATTATCCACGGTGTCGGGCAAGCCATCGAACGTGTTAAAGTAGTTGAGCAAGTTCATTGCCGCCACGCGCAACGTGCCGCCCGGCGATGGCATCGACGCGGGGCGCGGATTTGCCGGTTGGAAGTTCGGAACACTGCCGCCCAATGCATTGATCGGTCGCACACGATACGCGTTACCGCTGGCGGCATTACCTGCCCACGTGTACGTCATCACACCGATGATGCCGGTCGCCGTGTCACCGCCGCGCAATGTGTTACTCGCCGAAAGCGGATTGCCGCCACGCCCAAATCGAATCGGATCAGGATTTTGGTTGTTTTGTTCATCGTCGATGATGATGCGATTGAGATTGTTCTGCGCCTGCAGTGCAAGTGCCGGTGCGCCGGGAGCAACCACATTCGTCGGTTGTTTCAGGCGCGCGCCCGATGACATCACCACTTGGCCAAACCGACCGAGTTGGAAATGTTCCGTGACGTAGAGCGTTTGCGGCAGACGCACGAGCATTCCTTCGTAGCGTTCTGGGAAACTGGCAGAAGAAAATGGCAAAGTTACATCCACTGGATTGACACTGCCCGTACCGCATTGCGTAATCGACGTTGCGGTGATCTGGGTTTGATCTTGGAATTCCGCCGCGGTACCGGTAACACGAACTACCTGTCCTAGCGCAACGTTGTTGTTATTGCCATTGAAAACGAAAATCCCGTCGGAGGTTGCCGGATTGCCATCGCCAGTCAGGTCTTGCATATAAAAACCACGTAGCGTCGGCGACGCGCCTTCGTAATCGCCAATCACGACGCCTTGTGTGGTTACGGTGCCAGTAATCGCGGCGGTAGCGCCAGCACCTTGAATCTGCGGAATCGGCGTGAAGGGCAACGCACAAATGCCAGCGGTGGTGAAGGTGGCGACAAAGTTGGCAGTCATTGTGTCCGGCGGATCATTTGCATCTTGATCGCTGACTTGTGCGGCAACCACGGTGAATGTACACGTTTCACCAGCAACAAAATCCGCAGCCGGGTTGAGGGTGAAGGTTGTGGGACCGCCGGTCACACTTGCTGTGTGAGCGCCACTCGTACCGCAGGAAATTGTAAACCAAGCGCCGGTTACATTGACCGGCTCGCTGAACGTGACAGTAACATCCGCGTTCAGCGCAACATTCGTTGCGCCATTGGCAGGAGTGGAGCTGACCACCGAGGGAGCAACATCGCTTACACTGAGAGTATGGCTCCCCAGCCCATCGAAGGTGTCGGTTGCATAGCCATCCCACTGCACCGCTGGATCAAAAACATCATTAGGATTTGTGTCGCCTGCTTGAATATTGGCTTTGCGGCGCAGGGTGTTATCGGCAGTGCTAGTAACGTCGGAGCCCCATTCGGTGCCGGGGTCGAAACCAACCTGCCCAATCACATCGATTACGGTTGTGCTCTTGCGCAATACCACCACATCATCGCCGTTATACCATCCAGCACCGTTGGTTTGATCCGCTTGAGCCAAGATCGTTGCGTTGGCACCACTGTGCGCAAGCACGAAAACATCGCCATTGGCAATCGTCCCGGTCAAACTGATCGTCAAAGTTGGCGTTACACTGCCATTAAAATACATCTGGACATTGTAACCGCCAGCAGTTAAATCAACTGTCGCACCGGTGCCGTTGTAGATTTCGAGTGCTTTGTTGTTGCTGGAACCTTCGATATACTCTGAGAAGAATAATTCGGTCGGGGCAGCACGCACCGGTTGAACACCCGTAGAGAGACCGGCAAAGAAGAGCGTGACAATGACCGCGATCCAAAGCCAGCGCCATTGCTTGATGAGAGAATTCTTGACGTTCGACATTGTTACAACCTCCTGGACAAAGATGAGTGGAATCCATCAACCAAACGAACGGTGAATCTCGGCTAGTCGCATCACCTCCTCAATTATGTTGCGGTGAATGTTAGAAGAAAAACAAAAAACCGCGTCACACGGAAATGTAAGCACGGTCGGTTACGCCATTTGCTCCACCTGGCATTCGGCGTCCAAACGAAACAGCCAAGCTTCATTGCTCCCGTTTCTATTCAATTTGGTCAAATTATAACCTTAGGCAATCGACTTGTCAACAGCAGTTTCTATAAATTTTGCAGATTGGAAAAACCAGATATAATTTTGGAACCCTCGAACACAAAGGATAATCTATGCGCGAACTTACTCTCAAACAAAAACGCATCCAAACCTTACTCGCCGAAAAAAATCTCGACGCGCTTTGGCTCCAGCGCACCAGCAGTTTCGCGTGGGCAACGTGCGGCGCAGCATCTTACATCAACACAGCATCGACGACTGGCGCCGCATCGCTTCTCATCACCCCCAACGCACGTTACCTCATCACGAATAACATCGAACGACCGCGTTTGGAAAACGAAGAACAACTTGCCGCGCAGGGTTGGGAATTTCGAACCGCGTTCTGGCACGACGCCAACCCAGCGATTGCCGAACTCACCCGCGGACTGAAACTCGGCACCGATTTTCCGGTTGCCGGCGCAACCGATTTGTCCAATGAAATGGCACGACTGCGGGCGAACCTCACCCCCGAAGAAAACGAGCGCATCCGCGCGCTTGGCAAAATTTGTGCCGAGGCGATGAATGCGGCGATTCGCGCGGTACGTCCCGGGCAAACCGAGTTTGAAATCGCGGCGCGGCTTGGGCAAGCGGCGCAATCACGCGGCGTACAACCGATTGTCAATCTCGTCGCAACCGACGAGCGCATCTTCAACTATCGACACCCATTGCCCACAACAAAGAAACTTACCAAGTATGCAATGCTCGTACTGAGCGGACGCAAGTGGGGCTTGTGCTGTTCGATTACACGCCTTGTGCATTTCGGCAAATTGCCGGACGAACTTCGCCGCAAAGCGGAAGCGTGCGCGCGCGTGGATGCGACCTTCATCGCCGCAACGCGTCCCGGTAAAAAATTGAGCGAGGTGGTCCAGCGCGCAATCGATGCTTATGCCGCCGCCGGCTTTGCGGACGAATGGCATTTGCATCATCAAGGCGGATCCACCGGCTACGAACCGCGTGAATATTTGGGCGCTCCAAATTCAAACGACGTTGTGGCGCGGGGTCAGGCGTACGCGTGGAATCCTTCGATCACTGGCACCAAATCGGAGGATACGATTCTCGTCGGTGAACATAGCAACGAGGTAATTACGCAAATCGCTGGATGGCAAACGATTTCAATCAATCTCAATGGGCAAGTCATCGAACGCCCTGCAATTTTAGAAATCATCTGACTCCCGCCGCACTTCCCTGTCCCGAAAGCGCAACGCTTTCGGGACATTTTTATTGCGGGCTTGACAAAAATGTCTTTTTACTGTAAAATGTTTACAGTGTAAACTTTAGTAATATCAGATAACTATGGTAAACAAAGTAAAGCCAACTTCGCGCCGGGCGCTTGCGCGGGAATCCACACGCGACGAGATTCTGGAATGCGCGCGTCAACAAATTGCTCATGGCGGCATCGCCTCGCTGTCCTTACGCGAGATCGCACGCAAGATGCGTGTCACCGCTCCCGCAATTTATCGCTATTTCAAAAGTCGCGATGAAATCATCGCGGCGCTGGCGGCAACCGCGTACGCCTCGTTCGCCGACACGTTGCAAGCGGCGTGTGATGCCGCGCCCGCCGACAATCACAGGCAACGCCTTCTCGCCATCGGTTTGGCGTACCGCAAGTGGGCAATCGCGCATCCCCAAGATTATATGCTCATCTTTGGTACGCCGATCCCAGATTTTGTCGATTCGAAAGAAATCGTCGTGCCGGAAGCGCGTCGTGCAATTGGAATACTGATGAACGCCATCGACAGCGCGTGGCACGCGGGTGCGTTTGGTCCACCGCAAACGTACACCAACCCGCCTGCCATTCTTGTCAATCAGCTCAACGCGTGGAAAAAAACAAGCGGCATCAATTTCAAAACGCCAGTTCTTCATCTTGCGCTCAGCGTTTGGAGCCGCGTGCACGGACTCGTCTCACTCGAGTTGGTGGGGCAAATTCCCGGCTTTGTGGGAAGTGCCGATACGCTTTATCAAACCGAACTACTCGAACTAGGTCGCCAACTCGGATTGAGACTGAAATAGGAGAATCGGATGAATCGGAATGAACTTTCGTGAAGTAAACGAGACGCTCTATCAATTCGAAAAGCCGTTTGTGGTGAGCGGCGAAAAATTCACCAAAGCGTTTGGCAAGATTGCCACGCCACAGCGCAAAGCGATTCAGGTTACCGTCGATTGGTACAAAAGCAACCCGACCGAACATTAAATACGGAGGCATCCATGCAAGCAGTGATTCTCAACGGCGCGCGTCCAAACGATGATGCAACCGATCACATCCACGATTTGATCGCCGAAGGATTGCGGCACACGAAATGCGAGGCGCAATCGTTCACCTTGCGCGACGCCAAGATTGCGTACTGTCAAGGTGATTTCGAATGCTGGGTCAAGACGCCGGGAATGTGCAAAGCCGACGACGACAGCCGCGCCATCGCGCGCGCGGTCATCAACAGCGATCTGGTCATTTACCTAACACCGATCACGTTTGGCGGTTATTCCTCTGAACTCAAGCGCACACTCGACAAGATGATTTGTCTCATCGCGCCTTTCTTTGCCTTTGTCAAAGGCGAGGTGCATCACCAAAAACGTTACGATCGTTATCCACGACTCGTTGGCATCGGCACGCTCACACAACCGGATAAAACGAGTGAGCGGATTTTTGCGACGCTCGTGAGCCGTAACGCGATTAACATGCACTCGCCCGCGCAAGCCGCGTGTGCCATCGTGACCACGCAATTAGGGCAATCGCATTTCAACTCGAAAGAACTTTGAGCAAGTAATCTTGATCCCAGGCGGCTTTGAGTCTTTTCGCTTTGATGCCAATCTTGGCTGTCTGTTCTTGCTTTAAGAGATTGAGCGCAATGTGTC
>DAOTXS010000093.1:0-41288 GCA_034435055.1 Anaerolineae bacterium
CTTGCCAAGGAGAAGGTCGCGGGTTCAAATCCCGTCTTCCGCTCTTTTTATAAGAGTTGGGGCAGTTTGCCCCACGAACCAGTCCGATGAGGACTGGTTTTTGTTTTTCTCTCCATTTAGTTCCAGGGCAAACTTTGTGCTTGACGCGGTGCAGGTCGAAATTGTATAATGCCGTCAGTAAAAACACACTGGGTTCGAGAATGAGGAATGAAAATAATGCGGTATAAACTTTTCGGCAAGAGCGGTTTGCGCGTTTCGGAATTGGCGCTCGGCACGATGACCTTCGGCACAGACTGGGGCTGGGGGGCTGACAAAGAATCGTGTCGGCAGATGTTCGATATGTTTGCGAACGCAGGCGGCAATTTCATCGACACGGCGAATCGGTACACCAACGGCACGGCGGAAAAATGGGTGGGCGAGTTTGTCGCCGCCGATCGCGCGCATTTTGTGGTGGCAACCAAGTACTCGCTCTCGACACGCGACGGTGATCCCAACGCCAGCGGCAATCAGCGCAAGAATATGGTGCAGGCGTTGGAGTCCAGTTTGAAACGCTTGAACACCGACTATGTCGATTTGTTCTGGGTGCACGCCTGGGATTTTTTCACGCCGGTGGATGAAGTAATGCGCGCGCTCGATGATTTGGTGCGCGCCGGCAAAGTGTTGTACGTCGGCATCTCGGACACGCCGGCGTGGATTGTGGCGCAGGCGAACACACTCGCCGATTTGCGCGGCTGGTCGCGTTTTGTCGGTTTGCAGATTCGTTACAGTCTAGCCGACCGCGCCGCGGAACGCGATTTACTGCCGATGGCGCGCGCGTTCGATCTGGCGGTAACGCCGTGGAGCGTTTTGAGCGCTGGCATTCTCACCGGCAAATACAACCAGAATGCTAAAACCCCGGGGCGCGTTGCAAACTGGGATGCGATCCCGGCGCACCCTTTGAAAATCGCAGAAACCGTAGCGCACGTAGCAAACGAAATTGGCTGCACCCCGGCGCAAGTCGCGCTCGCGTGGGTGCGGCAACAACCCGGCGTGCTCATCCCCATTTTAGGCGCGACCAAACTCACACAGTTGCAGGATAATCTCGATGCGCTCAAAATCAAGTTGACGACGGAACATCTCGCGACGCTAGAGGCGGTGAGCAAAATCGATCTCGGATTTCCACACGATTTTCTTAGCTCGAACGAGATCAAGCGGATTCTCTACAGCAGTACGCTGGGGCAAATCGATAATCATCGTGCGTAATTGGGCGACTGAGAATTGCAGACTCAGCGCGGCGTAAGCAAGTCGTCTAAATAATTTTCCGATGCCGGCGGCGGATCGACGGCGTTGCGGACTTGACTCATTCGGGCATCGAGCCATTGCGGCAGGAAAAAACCGGCGACGACGTAACGCCGACCCTGCCAACTAAACCACACGTCGCGCGGACGTTTGCGCGCCGCCGCGACAATTCCACGCGCGATGTTTTCCGGCGGTACGCCGCACCCAGTTTCGACTGGACACATCGTTTTGATTTCGCCGTCGTACAGCGCGTGTTTTTCAAATTGTGTGTTGACCGTCCCAGGATAGACGCCGGTTACCGCGATCTTTTTGCGCGCCAGTTCGATGCGGAGTGTGTCGGTCAGCACGATGAACGCGGCTTTGCTCGCGCCGTAGACCGCTTGAAACGGAATCGGTAAACGCCCGGCGCAGGTGAGAATGTTGATGATGTGACCATCGCCGCGCGCGCGCCAATGCGGCACCAGTTTTTGAATCGCGGCGAGCGGTCCGAAAAAATTTACGTCGAACACGTGGTACGCTTTTTCGAGCGACACCTCGGACAGTGACGAAAAGTAACCAACGCCAGCGTTATTCACCAGAATATCCACCTGACCAAAATGCGCGATGGCGTGGTCGATCATCCGCTCGACGCTAACCGTGTCGGTCATATCCGTGTACACCGCCAGCGTCCGCGCGGTGCCTAATTCTTCCGCTAATTGATGCAACGCTTTTTCGGAACGCGCGGCAAGTGTTACGCGTGCGCCAGCGCGCACAAATTCGCGTGCGGTCATCGCGCCGATGCCATCCGACGCGCCAGTAACAATCACCACTTTGTCGCGTAAATCAATCTTCGCCATCTTCAATCATCCTCGTCGCGTCACGCGCCAAATCGCCCACGCTCAATTCCTGCATTCGATCATCGAGAAAAATCTGTACGCGCGCAGAATCATCTTTCAGCGTTTCTAAAACGGCAATTATCTTCGCATCGCCTAATCGACCGATGCACCACGCCGCCAGCCCGCGTGTCGGCGGCGATGCGTCGCGCAAATAATTCAAGACGGTTGGTAATGCGTATTGCACGCGCGCCGCATCGTGTTCTGCGATATGTCCGATTGCCCACAAGATGCCGGGATAAAAATGTTTTTCCTCGACATCGAACATCGTTACGACAATTGTGATGAACTCGGAAAATAGTTGCGGACGTTGCGCGATGATTGCGCCCATCGCGGGTGTCGCGCGCCAGCCAATCGAGCCGGACTCGTCGTTCATCATCCACATCAAGCGGCGCAAAATACCGCGCACAAATTCCGGGTCGGCGTCGGCAACGATTGCGCTGGCAAGACCCAGTGCCTTGACCGCGCGCCAGCCGATCAAATCATCTTGGCTCAGCGTCAGCGCGATCAGTTCGCTCAAGACGCGCTTGTTGTTGAGCGCCCGTTGCGTAATTGCAGAATAATCAGCGCATTGCAAAAGAGACAGGATTGATTCATCCTTCATCCTTCATCCTTTGCATTGTTTGCTCCGCTGCCTGCACCGTCGCCTCAATCTCCGCATCGCCGTGTGCGGTCGAAAGAAACGTGGCTTCAAATTGCGAGGGCGCGAGGTAAACGCCGCGTTCGAGCATCGCGCGAAAGTACGCACCAAATTTTTGCGTGTTCGATTTTTTCGCGCTTGCCCAATTCGTGATCGGCGCGTCCGCAAAAAAAGTCGTGAACATCGTGCCGACCCGATTCGTCACGACGCGCACGCGCGCCGCTTCTGCCGCCGCGTTCATCCCGGCAACGAGGTTTGCCGCACCCTTTTCCAGCATTTCCCAGATTTCCGGTTTTTGCAATTCGCGCAACGTCTCGATTCCCGCCGTCATTGCGAGCGGATTGCCGGCGAGTGTCCCGGCTTGGTACATCGGTCCCGCCGGCGCGACCATTTGCATCACGTCGCAGCGTCCGCCGTACGCGCCAACGGGCAGTCCGCCGCCAATTACTTTGCCGAGCGTCGTCAAATCCGGCTTGATGTTGTAGAGCATTTGCGCGCCGCCGCGATGCACGCGAAAGCCGGTCATCACTTCGTCGAAGATCAGCAACGCGCCGTACGATTGTGTGAGCGCGCGCAGTCCCGGCAAAAAGTCGGGCGCGGGCGGCACGACGCCCATATTCCCGGCGACCGGCTCGACAATCACCGCCGCGATCTCGCGCGGATATTTGTCAAAGAGTTGCGTGACCGCGTCGAGATCGTTGAACGGCGCAACGAGCGTGTCGGCAACCGTCGCCGGCGGCACGCCGGGCGAATCGGGCAGACCCAGTGTCGCGACGCCCGACCCGGCTTGAACGAGCAACAAATCGGCGTGACCGTGATAGCATCCCTCGAACTTGATAATTTTGTTGCGTCCGGTAAACGCGCGCGCGAGGCGCAACGCGGTCATCGTCGCTTCGGTGCCGGAATTGACAAAGCGAATCATCTCGATGCTAGGGATGAATTGCTGAATCAATTCCGCGAGTTGAATTTCAAGTGGACTCGGCGCGCCGAAAGATGTGCCGCGCGATGCCGCGTCGGCAAGCGCGGCGACGATGCGCGGATGCGCGTGCCCCAGGATGAGCGGTCCCCACGAGAGGACGTAATCAATGAACCGATTGCCGTCCGCATCGAACAGGTACGCGCCTTGCCCGCGCTCGATGAACAGCGGCTGTCCGCCAACTGCGCGAAACGCGCGCACCGGCGAATCCACGCCGCCGGGGAGGAGTTGTTGCGCACGTGTAAACAGTTGCTGAGAATTTGTTGTCTTCATCTGCAAATCCAAAGTCGGACCGTAAGACAGTTGACTGTTTTACTTTTTCACCGACCACTGGGCAAATTCCGGTGCGTGATACGTAATCACCAAATCCGCCCCCGCGCGTTTGATCGCCGTGAGAATTTCCATCACGATGCGTTGCTCGTCGATCCAGCCGTTCGCGCTTGCCGCTTTGACCATCGCGTATTCACCGGAGACGTTGTACGCAACAAGCGGCAAATCAAAGCGTTGCCGCGCGCGCGCGATAATGTCGAGGTACGCGAGCGCGGGCTTGACCATCACCATATCCGCGCCTTCGGCAATGTCGCTTTCGATTTCGCGCAACGCTTCGCGTGCATTCGCTGAATCCATTTGGTACGCGCGGCGGTCGCCGAATTGTGGTGTTGACCCAGCCGCCTCGCGGAACGGTCCGTAAAAGCCGCTCGCAAATTTTGCCGCGTACGCCAGAATCGGCGTATCGAAAAATTTTTCCTGATCGAGTGCGGCGCGAATTGCGGCGACGCGTCCATCCATCATATCGCTCGGCGCGACAATGTCCGCGCCGGCGCGCGCGTGACTCACCGCTTGCCGCGCGAGCAGTTCGAGTGTCGGATCGTTCAGCACCCGACCATCTTGCACGACGCCGCAATGCCCGTGCGACGTGTACTCGCATAAACACACGTCGGTGATGACGACCATTTCCGGCGCGGTGCGTTTGATCGCGCGAATTGCTTCTTGCACGACGCCGTGTTCGTCCCAGGATGCGCTTCCAGTTTCATCTTTGCTCGATGCTTCGAGGACGCCGAAAAGCAAAACAGCGGGAATGCCGAGCGCGGCAAGCTTTTCGATTTGCGCCGGCAGCCAATCCACCGACCAACGAAACTGTCCCGGCATCGCGACGATTTCTTGTTGCACGCGCGTGCCTTGAGCGATAAAAAGGGGATAGATCAAATCGCGCACGGAGAGTTCGGTTTCGCGCACAAGATTGCGGAGCGCTGCGGTGGCGCGCAATCGGCGCAAACGGAGTGTTGGAAATTGAGCGGGCATCTTTCACACCAGCGTGACAGGATAATTCGCGAATCTTTGAATGAAATACATTAGCAATGATTCGCGCATAAAAAATTTCTTTATTGGCGCAGAGCTAAACCCCACACCAACGCGGCGGCGATAAAACCGATGGCGGACGTGGCATGCAAGAACACAATCGCCATTATGACGCGCCGCTGCGAAGTTGGCATGCGCAACAACGCGCGGTCGAACAGCCAACGCCATGCGCGGGTGAGTCGCGCCTCACGCCATTCGAGATATAATTTGAGACTCGTTAACCACTGCTGTACGGCTTGATGCGCGGCTTGCAAAATCACTGCGCGGTCTTGCTCGTCGCTCACTTGAAAAATTTCTTCGTACATCAAACGCGTGCCGACTGCACAATCTTGCACGCTCCATAACGTGCGCGCGACGTGCGAATTATCGCGCGCGTGAGCAATCCGTCGTCCCGGCACAAATTCGACGACGCGACTTTCGCGCGTAACATTTTGTTGTTGGCGGCGTGTCTGAAAGCGGAAGACACTGTTCAAACCCAATACGCCCGGCGTCAACGCTTCGATCGAAATCACATCCCACAAGGGACACAGTCGCAAACGTTTGTCCACATCAGAAATGAGCGACCACACTTCGTCGCGCGGCGCGCGAATGTCAATGTTCGCGCTGACCGATAGTGTCTGCATGACTTGCCTCTTTCCAGCAGGACACCAACGCCTTTGTCAGTCCTTCTAACGTATATTCTTGCGCAATCGCATCGACGCGCAAACCCAATTCCCGTGCGGTTTGCGCGGTGATGGGACCGATGCAAATAATTTTCGATTGCAACTTTTCGATTTTCGCTTGAACGGCATTTACAAAACCGCGCACGGTCGATGAACTAGTAAAAGTGATGGCGTCGATTTCATTTGCCGCAAGCATTGCGCGAATTTTTTCGGCGGACGGATCATACGCATCGATGGCGATCGTACGATACGCAATGATTTCATCGACGATTGCGCCGCGCGCGCGCAAATCACGCGTGAGCTTTTCACGCGCGCTGTCCGCGCGCGGTAGCAAAATGCGTTTGCCGTTCACCTCGCCGATTCCGGCGACGATACTTTCCGCGACAAATTCGCTTGGTATGAAATCGGCGTGGAGTCCGTGCAAAGCAAGTTGCTCCGCCGTTGCGGGACCAATCGCGCCCAACCGCGCGCCGGCGAACAATCGCGCATCGCGTCCGATGGCTTGCACGCGTTGCCACACCGCGTCGACGCCGTTCACGCTCGTAAAGATAATCCAATCGTACGGTTGTGTCAATGCGTTGTCGAGCGCGCGATAATCGTCGAGTGGTGCGATGCGAATGACCGGCAATTCGATTGGCTCCGCGCCCAACTCGCGCAACATCTGCGATAGTTCGCTCGCTTGCCCGCGCGCGCGTGTTACGAGAATGCGTTTGCCAAACAGCGGACGATTTTCAAACCAGCGCAATTTTTCGCGCAAGGCAACCACGTTGCCGACAACCAGCACGGCGGGCGGTTGCAAATTTTTTCCGCGTTCGTAAATATCGCCAAGCGTTCCGATCATCGTTTCCTGTTGCGTCGTCGTACCCCAACGCACGAGCGCGGCGGGCGTCTCGGACGAGTGTCCTTGCGCGAGCAAATCATTCACGATGCTTTCCAGATTCTCAACGCCCATCAGGTAAATCAAAGTTGGAGATTGGAGATTGGAAATTGGAGATTGGTCGTCGCGTAAATGCCCCGTCGCAACTGTGAACGACGTCGCGATGCCGCGATGCGTGACTGGAATGCCGGCATACGCCGGCGCGGCAATCGCGGAGGAAACACCGGGGATAATTTCAAATTCGATGCCGGCGTCAACCAACGCCAGCGCTTCCTCGCCGCCGCGACCGAACACGAACGGATCGCCGCCTTTGAGCCGCGCAACGATTTTTCCCTCGCGCGCTTTTTGCACGAGCAACGCGTTGATCTCGTTTTGCGGCAGCGTGTGATCGCTACTCGCTTTGCCGACGTAAATTTTTTCCGCGCCGGCGCGCGCATCATCGAGCAATGCCGGCGCGACAAGCCGGTCGTACACAACGACATCCGCGCGCCGCAAACACGCGACCGCTTTGACGGTGATGAGACCTGGGTCGCCGGGACCCGCGCCGATGAGGTAAACTTTCCCGCTCATTCTTTCGATCACTGCTGACAGACCGACGACCGCCGTTCAAGTGCGGCAGTAATCGATGGTCATGCTTCTCCAAGATTTAATTTGCGTACGAGTTTCTCACCCAACGATTCCGCATCTGTAACGTTGCCGATCAACTCGCCGCGCGAAATGCGCGTGCCATCTTCGCTTGCGATGAGACCGCGCAAGTGTAACGTGTCGGCATCGACTTTGCCGTACGCGGCAACCGGCATTTGACATCCGCCGCCGAGCGCGCGCAAAAATGCGCGTTCCGCATTTGTTGCCGCGCGCGTGGGTGCGTGATCGAGTTGCACGACGCGCGCGTGTGTGTGCGCATCATCCGCGCGCGTTTCAATCGCAAGGGCACCTTGACCCGGCGCGGGCAACATCACATCGAGCGACAAGTACTCAGTGATGCGGTCGGCGAATCCCAAACGAACCAGCCCGGCGACGGCAAGCACAATCGCGTCGTATTCATCGGTTAATGATTTGCGGAGACGCGTGTCCACGTTCCCGCGAATGTTCACGATGTTCAAATCAGGTCGATGCGCGCGCAATTGTGCCGCGCGCCGGAGCGAACTTGTACCAATGCGCGCGCCGCGCGGCAATTTTTCCAGACCGATTCCAAGACGCGAAACGAGCGCGTCGCGTACATCTGCGCGTTCGCAAATTGCGGCGAGCGACAAACCAGCCGGCAAAGCGGTGGGCAAATCTTTGAGCGAGTGAACCGCCGCGTCGACGCGATGATCGATGAGCGCGGTTTCGATTTCGCGCGTGAACAATCCTTTATCGCCGATTTGTGATAGCGGCGTGTCGAGCACGCGGTCGCCTTGCGTGGTGATTGTTTCGATGACGATTTCAAGGTCGGGTGCGTGCGCGCGTAATTGATCGGCGACCCAATTGGTTTGCCATCGTGCGAGTTGCGAGCCGCGCGTGCCGAGGATTAGTTTGGGCAACTTTGATTGACCAAAGAATGATCCGTGATCTTCACGCATCCCGTTTCACGTTGGAAATAATCGCTTCGATTTTCTCGCGCGCATCGTGTCCATCGCGTAACATCGGCAATGCTGTTTCGATGATTGTCTCCCACAATGTCTCGCGTTTTTCCGTCGGCACATGTGCGTTGATCCGCGGGCGCAGTTCCGCGACGAGTGCGGCGAGTTGTTCGTACTCTTTTCCAATCACGCGTTCCAGTTCACGGCGAACGTACTTGGCAAGCGCGGGACTCGCGCCGCCGGTGCTAATCGCAACCGTGAGATTGGCGCGCCGCAAAACTGCCGGCACGTGAAAGGTGCAATGCGGCGGATCATCGACGGCGTTGACAAGCATATCGCGTTCGCGCGCTTCGCGCCAAATGGATTCATTCACCGCCGCATCGTCAGTTGCCGCGATGACGAGTTGGGCGTTCGCCAAATCGCCGGGCTGGTACGCGCGGCGAATCGGCGTGATGCGATTTTGCGCGACCCACGTTTCGAGTTGTGTGGTGAGTTGCGGCGCGATCACGGTTACTGACGAAACCCCGGCATCGAGTAAACCTTGCACTTTGCGCGTGGCAACCGCGCCGCCGCCAACCACAACCACGTTGTCCAGTTCGACTAACACAATTGGATAATGAGTCATCGTGATTCGACGCCATCGGTCGAAGACCGACGGCTGTCATTATACTACAATTCAATGGTGCGGACGAACTCACAAATTTTTGACTTTTTTCTATCAACGCAGTAAACTTGAATTGATGATGCGTTTGCGACAATCGATTGCTAATTGGGTCACGCGACTGCTCAACCTGCAACTTGGCTTGAAAGCGACGATGACGTTGCTTTCGGTCATCGGGATGATTGCGCTCATCACAATCTTTGGCGTGTTGGCTGTGTCGGCGGCACGCGAGACGACCGACCGCGCGTTGCAAGAACGCGTCGTCCTTGCGCAAGTCGCCGCGAATCACGCCGATTTTGTGTTGGGCAACACGCGGGCTGAACTCGAAATGCTTGCCGCGCATCCGCTCATTCGCCAGCCCGATGCCGCGCGCGCGGAACGCGACGATCTTTTGCGCGACACGGTCGCGCGTTACAGTTTGCCCCTCCGCGAAATTTTCCTCCTCGATGCGAACGGTCAAATCATCGCCGATCCTTTTGCGACAAACATTACTTTGCCTAATATCTTCGCCGCTGTGAAAAACAAATCATTCGTCGTGACGAGCATCGCGCTAAATGCCGGGCGCGTCATCGTCGCCGCCGTGCCGGTGCACGATCCAGCGAATCGTATCAGCGGCGCGCTCGCGGCAACCCTCGATTTGACCGAATCAGGAATGGGCACCCTCGCACCCGCCGCAACGTTGGGCAAGACCGGTTATATGGAAATTGTCGATGCGGAAGGAATCATCGTGATGAGTACTTTGCCGCAGAATGTGCTTGCGCCGGCTGATCATGGCGAGAGTCTTGTCTCGATGATTCGCGAAGGCAAGAGTGTCGTGACGATGTGTCATAACTGTCACACGACGCCCACTGAAACCGAACGCCGTCTCGAGGTAATTGCGTTTGCGCCGCTTAAGCAAGCCTCGTGGGGTGTGGTGGTGCGGCAAGCGGAAGAAGAAGCGTTCGGCTCCTCGCGCCAAGTGCAAGGACGCGTGGTGCTGTGGGGTATTATCGCCGTGATGGGCGCGATTGTGTTGGTGTGGCTCACTACGCGCTACATCATCGCGCCGATTCAAAATCTGCGCGTTGCGGCGGAGCAAATGGTGCGCGGCAATTGGGAAACGCCGATTACTGCCCGACGACGCGATGAAATCGGCGCGCTGGCGAATACCTTTGAAATGATGCGAACGCATTTGCAACGCAAGATTGCGGAAACGCTGGAACTCAATCGCGATCTCGATAATCGGGTGCAAGCACGCACGCGCGAACTCAAAGCGTTGAACGCCGTGTCATCGGTCGTTACGCAATCTTTGCACATTGATGATTTTCTCAAGCAAACGCTCGAACAAGTTTTGCAAGTGGTCGGCGCGGACGCGGGTACGATCTTTTTGCTAAGTCAGGACACGCGGGAACTTGAGCCGCATTGTTGCCTCGGCACTTCGGATGAAGCGGCACGGGCAATCACGCGCTTGCACGTCGACGATAGCGCGTGCGGCGGCGTCATTGAAAAAGGACAACCGGTTGTCGTGTCCGATCTGGCACATTACACAGCAGGCGCGGGGCGCGCCCTTTATCAAGAAGGATTACGTTCGCTGGTTCACGCGCCGCTCATCAGTCGCGGGGTTACGCTGGGCACGTTGTGTATCGGCACCCGCACGCCGCGCGAGTTTGGTTCGCGTGAAGTGGAATTGTTGATGGCGCTTGCGAATCAAATTGCGGTGGGCGTGGAAAACGCCCGATTGTACGATGAGTTGGCGCGGCGCGAGCAACTGCGCGGCGACTTGCTCGATAAAGCAATCACGGCGCAAGAAGAAGAACGCAAACGCATCGCACGTGATTTGCACGATGACACAAGTCAATCGCTTTCCGCGCTGATCTATTCGGTCGAAGCGGCGGAAGCCAAGTGTACCGAAGCGTCGATTCGGCAGACGCTGGCACATATGCGCACCGTACTCACTCAAACTCTCGATGGCGTGCACAAACTGATTCACGATTTGCGACCCAGCATGCTCGATCATCTTGGCTTGTTCGTCGCATTGCGCTGGTACGCCGAAACCCATCTGCAACCGGCGGGAATGCGTTTGCGCATCGACGAGCGCGGCAACCTGCGCCGACCGCCACCCAAAATCGAAACTGCGCTTTTTCGTGTGGGACAGGAAGCGATCAACAACGTCGCGCGGCATTCCGGCGCGCGCAATGTGCGAATGAAATTCGAGCAACAGAATGGTAATTTGAACATCGAGATTCAAGACGACGGCATCGGCTTTGATTTGTCCCAGGTGGAATATTCAGCGGAGCGGCAGCGCGGCTTGGGTTTGGCGGGAATGCAGGAACGCGTTGGTTTGTTGGGCGGGCATATTCAGATTCTTTCCAATCCGGGACACGGCACGCAGATTGTGATCGATGTGCCGATGGAGCAAACGTAATGTCGAAAATTCGCGTGTTACTTGCAGACGACCACGCCGTTCTGCGTGAAGGTTTGCGGACGTTGTTATCGTTGCAGGAAGATATCGATGTCGTGGGTGAAGCGGAGAATGGACAAATCGCGGTCGAGATGGCAAAGCAATTGCGTCCCGATGTCATCGTGATGGATATTGCGATGCCGACGATGGATGGCTTGGCGGCAACGCGCGTGCTCAAACAAGAACTGCCGGACGCGCGCGTACTGATTCTTTCGCAACACGATAATCGAGAATACGTGTTTTCAATTTTACAAGGCGGTGCGGCAGGTTACGTGCTAAAAAAATCCGGCGGCGCCGAAGTGGTCAACGCCATTCGAAGTGTGTTCACGGAGGGCGCGTACTTGCCGCCCGGCATCGCGCGCGAGGTGATGGATCGCTACATCCAACGCCCCGCCGAAGAAACCGGGCGACCGCACCTCACCGAACGTGAGAAAGAAGTGCTGCGTTTGATTGCAGAAGGCAAAAGCAATAAAGACATCGCCGAACTATTGTGTCTCAGCGTCAAGACGGTGATGGCGCATCGCACGAACATTATGGAAAAGTTGGACATTCATTCGAGCACCGAGCTGGTCAAGTACGCCATTCGGCAAGGCATCGTTAGTGTTTAATCACGGAGCGAAACGGCGTGTTTCTCTTTGAAGGCGCAAAACTGGGCGCGGGCAAAAATGAATATGTGATCCTGAAGCAAATTGCGCGCGGCGGAATGAGCGCGATTTATCAAGCAAAAGATTTGACGAACGAACGCGTCGTCGCGATCAAAGAGGCGTGCCTCGATGCCGCCTGCTCGAACAATATCGCCGCGATTCGCGAACGCTTGATGCACGAAATGGATGTGCTGGCTCCGCTCGATCATCCCAATATCCCGAAAGTGTATGAGCATTTTGCGTACGACAATAACGCGTACCTCGTGATGGAATTTGTCGAAGGCAAGACCATTCGCCAGATCGAAGAAAATGCGCGCGTGCATCGCTGTTGCCTCGAAGAGGCGCGCGTGCTCGGCTGGTCGATTCAAATTCTCGACGCGCTGACCTATTTGCATGAACGCGCCAAGCCGATCATTCATCGCGACATCAAGCCGGAAAATTTGATTCTGACGCCGGACGGCCGCGTCGTCTTGATCGATTTTGGTTTGATGAAGCAAGTCGAAAGTCAATTGGAAAGTGGTCCGCTGATTCACGCCGTCGGCACGGTTGAATTTGCGCCGCCGGAGCAGTACGCCGAAAGCGGCAGTGTGACTGATCAACGCACCGACATTTACTCGCTGGGCGCAACGATGTACTATTTGCTCGCCGGGCGCTTGCCGCCGCGCGCGGTCGAGCGGATGTTGCCAACCTCGATCAACGTGTCACTCAAACTTCCGTCGCTTCGCAAGATCAACGCTACTGTTTCGCCGCAGATGGAACGTGTGATTTTCAAGGCGATGGAAATCGACCCCGAAAATCGTTATGCATCTGCGCGTGAGATGCGCGATGCGATCAGCCCGCGCAAAAGTTTCATTCCTCTGCCGTTTTGAACCGATTAAACGCCTGCTTCTGCGCAAAAGCGGGCGTTTTTGGGCTAAAATCGGGTAAATACCCTATGTGAAATAGGGTAAATTCCTATTCCTCTCTGACTGTCCTCCGCGTACAATTTCTCTGATTTATTGCACCAGACTCTTCTCAAGGTTATGACAATGGTGTCACCTCTGCAATTGGATTTTGTCCGCATTCCGGCAGGCGAGTTTATCATCGGGAGTGATACCCGCGTTTATCGCCAAGCCGGAACCGATGAACTTCCCCAACATCGTCTTGCCGTTAGCGATTTTTACATTATGCGCTCGCCGGTCACGAATGCGCAGTACGCGCTTTTTGTCCAAGCGACGGGACATCGCGCGCCGCGACATTGGAAAAACGGTGTCTTTGATCCAACCCAAGCCGATCTGCCCGTCGTCGATGTTGCGTTTGCAGACGCGCTGGCGTTTTGCCAGTGGGCGCACGGCGAAACCAAGTTACCGATTCGTTTGCCGACCGAACCGGAATGGGAAAAAGCCGCGCGCGGTACCGATGGTCGATTGTACCCGTGGGGCAATCAGTGGGAAGCCAATCGCTGCAATAGCGCGGAAAGCAAAATCAACGCGCTGACCCCGGTTGGAAAATTCTCGCCGCAAGGCGATAGCCCGTTTGGCGTTTCGGATATGGCGGGCAATGTTCTGGAATGGTGCATCTCGTATTTCGGGGCGTATCCGTACGATCCGTCCGACGGACGTGAAGAGTTGGTGTACGCGCCGGGTAACGCAAGTATCATGCCGCGCTTTTACGAGACCGGTTGCGTGGCGAATCCCCAGCAGTTGGAAGCATCGTTGGGTAAACAAGTTTTGCGTGGCGGCTCGTGGCGTGAATCGAAGCATGAAGGGCGGTGCGCTTATCGCAGTTGGGCGGCGCCGATGCATCGGAGTGATGACACCGGCTTCCGCTGTGCATACGAGTTGTTGGCTTGATTCTCAATCCGCATCACGGCGGACTGAGGAGAAAGGAGGAGGTACTGCATCGGGGTATCAAGTTTATCGGTCCAGGCATGTCAAAGGTGACACGTGCCTTGGATGAAATTGTGAGTCACCTTTTTCAGACCACAAAGGAGAAGGTCGTATGAAAATCGCAGAAGATTGGCTGGCTGTGATTATTGCATTTGCGCTAGTGATTTTGGCGCTGGTCGGTGCGATTCCGTCCGCCCTGATCAACTTGATCAAGTTTTAACTTGATTGAATGACAAAGGAGACATTCTTATGACTACGGCACAACCTCAAACAAAACCCACGTCCACGAACGGTTGGGTTAACATTATCGCTGGCTTGGCAGTGGTGGTCGTGTTGGCGTGGCTCGCGCTCCAGCTGAAGTTGGCAGTTTACGGTATTCCCAATATTGGTTTGGGCATTCCCGGTAAAGCATTGGAGTATCCGCTGTGGGCGGCGTTACTCGGCTTGGTCGTGAATTACATTCTCAAAGCGCTCAAACTGCACGATTTTCTAAAAGCGGGTTTTCGCACCGAATTGTTCCTCAAGATTGGTTTGGTCTTGCTCGGTGCGACCGTTAGCTTTGCGACGATTGTGACGGCGGCTGGCGGCGCGATCATTCAGGGCGTCATCATGATCGTCTGCGTGTACGCCTTTTGTTGGTGGCTTGCCGGTAAATTCGGGCTGGCGGATTCTTTGCGCGCCGTGATGTCCACCGCCATCGCAATTTGCGGTGTGTCGGCGGCAATTGCAGCAGCCGGGTCGGTGCTTGCCAAGAAAGAAGAGATCACCTACATTACCGCGCTCGTCATCGTCACGGCATTGCCGTTGATGGTTCTCTCGCCGATGATCGCCAGCGCGATTGGCTTGCCGGAACCCGTTGCCGGCGCGTGGTTTGGCGGCAATGTGGACACGACGGCAGCAGTCGTTGGTGCAGGCACGATTTACGGCAAAACCGCGCAACAGATCGCGACCATCGTCAAGTCTACCCAAAATGCCTTTATCGGCGTCGTTGCTTTCCTCCTCGCGTTGTACTTTACCTTGGTTGTCGAAAAGGGTAAGGAACGACCAAGCGCGATGGTCATTTGGCAACGCTTCCCGAAATTCGTGCTGGGGTTCATTCTCGTCTCGATTCTGTTCACGATGGGCATCATTCCCAAAGCGTTGGGTAAAGCCCCATTCAATGCGACGGACGCAATCCTGTTCATGAAAGACTGGTTCTTCTGCTTTGCGTTTGTCTGCATGGGCTTGGAACTGTCGGTAAGCGAATTGAAAAAGATGGGCTGGTCGCCGATTATTGTTTACCTCACGGTGACGGTGTTCAATACACTACTTGCGCTCGCCGTCGCGTGGGTCATCTTCGGTTATCTGTTCCCCATCAAAGTGTAGTGGAGTGTTGTAATTCGACCGCCGACAGCGGCTGCGTTTGTCCGGTCTGTTGTCGGCGGTTTATTCTAGATGGAGGTAGTTCATGTCCGACAATGGAACGCCTTTGCTGGACGATCTTTCAAAAGGACCCTGGCCCTCGTTTGTCAACGATATGAAGCAAGCCGCCGCGAAGAAACCAGTGGTCAACGATTTGATGCGACAACTCGAAGCGTCGTACACCGAAAAAATCGGTCACTGGAAACACGGCGGCATCGTCGGCGTCAAAGGGTATGGCGGCGGCGTCATCGGGCGGTACTCCGACGCGCCAGATCGTTTTCCCGGCGTCGAGCATTTTCACACGATGCGCGTGAATCAACCGGCCGGTTGGTTCTACAACACCAAAGCGTTGCGCGCGTTGTGCGATGTGTGGGACAAGCACGGTTCCGGTCTCACCAATTTTCACGGCGCCACCGGCGACATCATCCTGCTTGGCACGACCACCGACCAACTGCAACCAACGTTCGACGATCTTGCCGAAATCGGATTCGATCTCGGCGGCTCCGGTTCATCGATGCGCACGCCGAGCGCGTGCGTCGGTCCGGCGCGCTGTGAATGGGCGTGTTTCGATTCGTTGAACGTCGTGGACACGGTAACCCGCACGTTCCAGGATCAACTGCATCGCCCGATGTTCCCGTACAAATTCAAGATCAAGATCAGCGCGTGTCCTAACGATTGCGTCGCGTCCATCGCGCGCTCCGATCTTGCGGTGATCGGCACATGGAAAGGGAACATTCAAATCGATCAAAACGAAGTTCGCCAGTGCGTCGCGAATGGAATGGATCTTCAAGCCGAAGTCATCGATATGTGCCCGACCAAGTGTATGGCGTGGGACGGCAAGACGTTGCAGATCAACGATAAAGAATGCAATCGGTGTATGCACTGCATCAACTTGATGCCGAAAGCGTTGCAACAAGGTTCCGAGCGCGGCGCGAGCATTCTCGTCGGCGGTAAAGCGCCGATTGTGCACGGCGCAATGCTCGGCTGGGTCGTCATCCCGTTTATGAAACTCGAACCGCCGTACGAAAACTTGATCGAGCTCGTCAACAAGATTTACGAGTGGTGGGATGAGAACGGCAAGATGCGCGAACGTTTGGGCGAATTGATCAATCGTTTGGGGATGGGTAAATTCTTGAAAGCGATTGGCCAAAAGCCCTTGCCACAAATGATCAAACGACCGCGCGCGAACCCGTACTATTTCTGGCGCGAGGGGGTGGACTAATGGCAACCCGAACTGATTTTGGACCGCCCGATTATCGGCAGATGCTTCCGCCGATTATCTCGAAAAACTACGGGCAATGGAAATATCACGAACGCGTCGCGCCCGGCTTGTTGAAGCACGTCGCAAAATCCGGCGACGAACTCTACACCGTGCGTGTCGGTTCGGAACGCTTGCTCAGCACGGACAAAGTGCGTGAAATGTGTGACCTCGCAGAAAAATATTGTGATGGTTATCTACGGTTCACGAGCCGCCACAATGTCGAGTTTCTTTTATCCGACCCAACCAAAGTCGATCCGCTCGTCGCCGAACTCAAAGCGAAAGGGTGGCCCGTTGGCGGCACCGGCCACTCGATCACGAACATCGTTCACACGCAAGGTTGGATTCACTGTCACACGCCCGCGACCGATGCGTCGGCAATCGTTAAATCGGTGATGGATGAACTGTACGAATACTTTGGCAAAATGGATTTGCCGGGCTATTGCCGCATTTCGCTAGCGTGCTGTTTGAATATGTGCGGCGCGGTGCATTGCTCCGACATTGCGATTCTGGGAATGCATCGAATGGTGCCCAAGATCAACCACGACATCGTGCGCACAAAATGCGAATTGCCGAACGTCATCGCGGCATGTCCCACCGGCGCAATTCGCCCCGATCCAGCGAACAAGAGTCTCACCGTGAACGCCGATCGGTGTATGTACTGCGGCAACTGTTACACGATGTGCCCCGGTATGCCCGTAGCCGATCCCAAAGGTGACGGCGTTTCGATTTGGGTTGGCGGCAAAGTCTCCAACACGCGGCAGGGGCCGGCCTTCTCGCGGCTCGTCGTGCCGTATCTGCCGAACAATCCACCGCGCTGGCCCGAAACGGTCGAGGTCGTCAAGATGCTCGTCGAAACGTGGGCGAAGCACGCACGCAAGCACGAACGCATGGGCGAGTGGATCGAGCGCATCGGTTGGGAACGATTCTTTGAAATCACCGGACTCCCGTTCACCGAGCAAATGATCGACGACTTTACGCTGGCGCCCGAAACTTTCCGCACGACCGCGGCGTTCAAATGGTAAATCTGACGGAAGACGGAAGACCGACGACGAAGGTTAGATTTCTCCGTTCTCTGTCATCCGTCTTCGGTCATCGGAGGTAACGATGGCTGATGAAGTAAATGAAGAACTGCTGAACAAGGTGCTCGAGTTCTTCAAGAAGAAGAATAAAATGCTGACGAGCCGCGACGTGGCGACGGGGTTGGGCATCGAAAATTCGCTCGCCAAAAAAGCGATCACAGTTTTGGTGAATGATGGTCGCTTGGAATTTACCTCGTACGGCGGTGCGACGTTCATCAAATTACCCGGTAGCAACGGGTGATAATCTGTGCGCGGTGCGGGACATCGAAGTCGGGCAATTTTGAAAATTGCCCCACAAAGGAGTTTGGTATGCCATTCATTGATTACAACGGACAACAAATCGAAGTGGATGAAGATGGATTCATTGCCGACCCGGCAATGTGGACTGAAGACCTTGCCCGGTTTCTTGCCAAAACGGCAGAAGATCTCCCGGAACTAACCGAGGAGCATTGGAAGGTTATTCACTATCTTAACAAGTACTACAAGGATTTTGGGATTGCGCCGATGATTCGCAAGTTATGCAAGGACACCGGCTTTGATCTCAAAAAAATCTACGAATTGTTTCCCAGCGGACCGGCGAAAGGGGCGTGCAAAATTGCCGGCTTGCCCAAGCCCACCGGTTGTGTCTAGCCACCTAATCGCCTAGTCGAATAGTCTCGTAGTCAGTTCGCTTGCCGATGAGACTATTCGACTGATTGACCACTAGACTAGGAGACTATTCGATGGCTTGGAATTTCCTCGCGGGGTTGTTGATTGGCTTGGCGTATCTATCCGCGTTGATGCTCGTCGTCGGCGTGGCGTACCGAATTTTTCTGTACCTCAAAACGCCCGCGCCGCTCAAAATCGTGTTGACACCCGGACCCAAAACCGGCGCTGGGGTCATCGGGCGTTTAGCCGGCGATGCGTTCATCTTTCCCAATCTGTTTAGAGCAGACAAACTGTTGTGGGCGGGCGCGTGGATTTTTCATCTTGCGTTGTTCTGTGTATTCGTCCGCCACGCACGCTACTTTATCTATCCAATTCCCGACTGGCTCATCGATCTTCAGCCAGTCGGCATCGCGATGGGATTTATCTTGCCGCTTCCCGCGCTCTATCTGTTGTGGCGACGATTGGTATTGCCGCGCAACTTGTACATTTCCGGCGTGCCAGATTACATCGCACTCGGTCTCATTCTCGCGATTGCCGCCACCGGCATTCTGGTCAGTTTTTACGCGCGCGTCTACCTCGTCGATGTAAAAGCGTTTCTTCTGGGATTAATCGCGTTGAAACCGGTGGCGCCGCCACAACACCCCTTATTTCTCGCGCATTTGATTCTCGTTTGTTCGCTGATGATTTATTTCCCGTTCAGCAAATTGATGCACGCAGGCGGTATCTTCTTCTCGCCCACGCGCAATCAACGCGACAATGTGCTGGCGCAACGCTACGTGAATCCGTGGAACGAGGAGGTTACCATTGACTAGCGTCAAAACCGATTTCCCGGAACTCGCGCCGAAGAACGGCATCCTCCCCGTGCCTGAAATGAGCGAAGGCATTGCCGCGGCGATGACGTGCTACCCGTGCAAAGCCAAAGATATGAAAGCGATTGCTCTTCCAACCGAGCGTGTTCCCGATTGGCAGAATCAAGCCGTCGCAAAATTGCGCGAACTCCTCACTAAATATCGTTCGCTCCCAGTCTACCTCGACATCTGCGCGCAGTGTGGCGCGTGCGCCGACAAGTGCCAATTCTATCTGGGCACCGGCGATCCGAACAATATGCCGGTCGCGCGCGCGAATCTTTTGCGCAAAGTGTATCGCTATTATTTCAAAGGACTCGAACGATTCACCGGCGGCGATGCCGAAGCGTTCAACGAAAATGTTTTGCGCGAGTGGTACACGTACTTTTATCAATGTTCCGAATGCCGGCGTTGTTCGGTTTTCTGTCCCTACGGCATCGACACCGCCGAAATTACGATGGCGGCGCGCGAAATTATGGCGGCAATCGGCGTGGCAACCAAGTACGTCACCGAAGTTGTTGCCAAAGTGTACGAACGCGGCAATAACCTGGGTATTCCCGCGCCCGCGTGGATCGACAACTGCCAATTTCTCGAAGAGGAATTGAAGAACGAAACGGGCAAAGACATACGTTTGCCGGTCGATGAGGTGGGCGCCGAAGTGTTGCTTGTGATGCCCTCCGCCGACAACTTTGCGAATACCGACACGATGATGGCGTACGCCAAACTCTTTCACTATCTCGGTATCTCGTGGACGACGAGCACGTACGCGAACGAGGGTGGCAACTTTGGCTTGTTCCTCAATTTTCGCAATCTTAAAAAAGTGAACAAGCGCATCGTCGATGCGGCGCGGCAACTCCAAGTCAAGAAAATCATCTGGGGCGAATGCGGTCACGCGTGGCGCGCCGGCATCTACACGCCCACGCTCAACGGTCCGCTCGATTTTCTCGAAGAAAAATTTCCGATTCACATCTGTCAATTCACCGATGCCTTACTCAAGCGTGGCGCGTTCAAGCTCGACAAATCGGGCAATGACGATGTGATCGTAACGTATCACGATCCGTGCAATCCCGCGCGCGCCGGCTCGTTGCTCGAAGAACCGCGCGCGATCATTCGCGCGACGTGCAACCAATTCATCGAAATGCCGCGCGACACGATTCGCGAAAAAACGTTTTGTTGCGGCGCGGGCGGCGGCTTGCTCACCGATGAAATTATGCCGATCCGGATGGCGGGCGGACGACCGCGCGCCGAAGCCTGTCGCTCGACCGGCGCGACGTATCTGGCAACGCCGTGCGCGATTTGCAAAGCGCAATTGCCCGAAGTGATGAAGCATTGGAAAGTCGATGTGCGTGTGGGCGGCGTGCACGATTTGTTCGTCAAAGCCCTAGTCTGGTAACTTTCGATTTTTGATTGCCGATTTTCGATTGAAAAAATCGCAAACTGCAAATCGGCAATCGAAAATAGGTTGACGATGAAGCAAATCTCTTTTTTCACACTTGTCTTGATCACAATTGCTATTGCGCTCGTTGCCTGCGTTCCTGAAAAGCCCGTCAAAGATGGCAAGGGCGAACTGGCGGTAACGATTGATCGTGAATTCACCGCGCCGGTTACACACAGCCCGCTCGATTGGTGGCAGACGCGGCATTTCCAAGTTATCGATTCCGGCGACATTCCGGAAAAAGACTGTCTCTATTGTCATCAGGTCGAACGCTCGTGCAACAATTGCCACGGGTACGTGGGCGTACGAAAAATCAAATAGTGGTCAGTGGATGGTAAACAGTGAATAGAAAAACTCTCGACTGTCCACTCCCCACTCTCCACCGAGTTTTGCTATGACCGATCCACATACACAATCAATAACAGGTTCGTCCAAACTCCAGAGCCGACGCAGTTTTCTACAAGGAATGCTCGGACTCGTTGCCGCCGCGTGGGCGGGCTGGGTAACCCAAGGCATTTTGTTCCCCGCACCGCGCGCAACGACGGGCCAAGTCAAATTGGCGTTGAACGATTTGCCGGTCGGCGGTACAAAACCCATCACGTACGAAGGCAAGCCGGCGCTCGTGATGCGCACAACCGAAGGGGTTACCGCGCTTTCGCTGATCTGCACGCACCTGGGTTGCACTGTGCAGTGGCGCGAAGCAAAGCAAGAATTTTATTGTCCCTGTCACGATGGTTACTTTGACCGCGATGGCGGGGTCATCGCCGGTCCACCGCCAATGCCGCTCGAAGCGTTGCCGGTCAAAGTAACGGGCAACGAAATTGTAATCGGGGAAGCGTGAGAGGTTTGCGATGAAATATTTTTTGGCAATCCTACTTTTCGTCGCGGTTGTGGTTCCCTTTATCCTCGCACCAACTGCGAACGCGATGCCAGAGTACGCCACGCGCACCGGCGAGCCGTGTAACACGTGTCACGTCAGCGCGGCGGGCGGCGGGTTGCGCTCGCCGCGGGGTCAGGCGTGGGTCGCGCAATCGAAAACGAACACGGTGCCTTCACTCGCCGAGTCGCTCAAAATCCTGGGTGTCAACATCACGATTGATCCTGCCGATTATCTTGCGCCGGCGACACCGCCCCCGGCACCCGCGCCGCTTGCCACGCGATACGAAAAGAAAATGCAATTGCTTGAACGATTGTTAGAGTACGCCGGAAACTAGACTTATGAAATTATCACGACGCGAATTCATTGGAATGGGTGCAGGCGCGGCAATCGTTGGCACCGCGTTTCCTTTGTTGCGTGCTACCGCCGATTGGCGCACGCCAACTGTTTCTGCCACACCCGAATTTCAAGACGAAAAGTTTGTGACGACAGTTTGCGCCATGTGTCCCGCGGGTTGCGGTCTGCGTGTGCGCGTCGTCAACGGCAACGCTGTCAAAGTCGAAGGCAATCCCCTTCATCCACTCAATCAAGGCGTGTGTTGTCCCAAAGGTCAAGCATCGCTCGAAATTCTATACAGTCCGGAACGTCTCGCGCAACCGATGAAGCGCAAAATCGGCAAAGATGTTGCGGCGCGCGACCTTGCCCAGTGGGAACCAATTTCCTGGGACGAGGCGTTGAAGATCGTCGTCGAAAAATTGCGAACGTTGCGCGAGCAAAATCAAACGCACACCGTTGCGGTTTTGCACGGCGATTTGCGCGGACAAATGCGACCGCTTTGGCAACGCTTCCTCGCGGCGTACGGCTCGCCCAATTTGCTCTCGACCGATTCGCTCGAGGGTGAAGCCGCGCGGCTGGCGATGTTTTTCTCGCAAGGCATCAACGGTTATCCAATTTACGACGTCGACAATGCGCGGTACGTAATGTGCTTTGGCGGCAGTTTGCTCGAATCGTCGCGGCACTTGCAGAAATATTTGTCGGGGTACGGCTTTATGCATCGCGGCGCGTCGAACCGCGCGAAACTCATTGTCGTGGACAGTCGGCTCAACGTAACCGCCGCGAAATCGGATGAGTGGATTCCGATTCGTCCCGGGACGACGGGCGCGCTCGCGCTGGGAATGGCGCACGTGCTCATCAAATCCGGCTTGATCGACAAATCGTTTGTGGACAAGTGGACGTTTGGTTTTGAGGATTTCAAAGACGATCAGGGGCGCACGCATCGCGGTTTCAAAAATTTGGTGCTCGAAGAATACACCATTGATCGTGTCGCCGACATCACCGGTGTGCCCAGCGGCACGATTGCCAAACTCGCCGGCGAATTTGGCAACAATCGCCCGGCGATTGCGATTGTACCGACCGGGCGCGGTGATTTGGCAAGTGGCAATGGTTTGTATTCTGCGTTAGCAATCCACGCACTCAACGCGCTTGTCGGTTCGATTGATGTGCCGGGAGGCGTGCAGGTTCAACAGACGCCAAACCTGACGCCATTCCCGGCACTGCCGCCCGATCCCGTTGCGGAGAAATCGCGCGCAATGTCCCGGCTTGATGGCGCGGGAAGCGATTATCCCGTATCGTACTCGGCATTCCAAAATCTCGCCAACAATTTGGTAAGCGGCAAACCGTACGCGGCGAACGTGTTGTTCTTGCTCAACGCAAACCCGGTTCACGATGCGCCGCAAGGCAAACGTTTTATCGAAGCGTTCAAGAAAACATCGCTTGTTGTCAGTTTCAGTCCGGTGCTCGACGAAAGCGCGGCGCACGCGGATTTGATTCTGCCCGCGCTCACTTTCTTCGAAACCTGGGGCGATGACCTTCTCGAGGCGACCGGTTTTCCCGGCATTGGTTTGCGTCAACCGGTGGTGCATCCTTGGCGCGATGGGCGCAATCCCGGCGACGTTGTTCTGCAAATCGCAAAACAACTTGGCGGCAAAGTGAGCGAGGCGTTGCCCTGGAATGATTTTCTCGCGGTCGTCAAGCACCGTGTCGCGGGAATGCAAATCTCGTGGGACGATCTCGTCGAAAAAGGTGCGTGGTCGGCGTTAGTGTATAACTATGCACAGCCGGGGAGCAAAATGTGGGCGAATGTGGTTGGACGTGATCGCGCGAACGCGCCGAAAGATGGGCGCTTTGATTTCTTTTCGCGCGAATTGTTTGCCGTCTTGAATCCGCCCAACGATGTCGAATGTTTGCCGCATTTCAGCGTGCCCGCGCAAACCGCCAACGCCGATTATCCGTTTGTGCTTATCTCGCAAGAGACAATGACGCAACCACGCGGCTGGAGCGGCGTCGTACCGACTCTGCAAGAAGTGTACGGTTTGCAGACCAGCGCGCGCTGGGAATCCTGGGTCGAGCTTCATCCGAAGGCGGCGGAGCAGTTGCACATCGCGCAAGATGATCTTGTGTGGGTGGAATCTGCCGCCGGCAAAATTCGCGCACGCGCAAAAATCACTGAAGGGATTTGGCACAACGCGGTCAACGTGCCGTGTGGTCAAGGGTATTACAGCGCGGCGCAGTGGGGACGCGAATCGTCCACGGCGAAAAACACAATCGGCGCGAATCCAAACGATTTGCTCGCAAGTGGAAGCGAAAAAAATTCTGGCGTTGCGGCAATGTTGCCAACCCAAGTGAAAATATACAAAGCATGAGGTCAAGATGCCCCGCTGGACAATGGCGATTGATCTAGATAAATGTTTGGGCTGTCAGGCGTGCACGGTGGCGTGCCGGATGGAAAACAACACACCGATTGCGGGTCCCGAGCAAGCCGCCAAAGGTCGCGCGATTCTGTGGAACGAAGTAATTCCGTGGAGCGAAGGCGAGTTTCCCAATGTCAAAGCGCGCTATATTCCGCGTCCGTGTATGCACTGCGAAGATTCGCTCTGCGTCAAAGTCTGTCCGGTCAAAGCGACGTACAAGAACGAAGAAGGTATTGTGCTGATCGATTACGATCGATGCATCGGTTGCCGCTTTTGCACGGTTGGTTGTCCGTACGCCACGCGCTATTTCAATTGGCACGAGCCGTACTATCCGGCATCGTTCAAGCCGCGCCTGAATCCCGACGTACCGATTCGCCCCAAAGGCGTCGTCGAAAAATGTACTTTTTGCATTCATCGATTACACAAGGCGCGCGCTCAAGCCGCCGCCGAAGGTCGTGTGTTTCAAGCGAGCGATTACGTTCCCGCGTGCGTCGAGACCTGCACCGGGCGCGCGCGTTATTTCGGTGACTTGGATGATCCGAACAGTCTCGTTTCGCAACTGCTCAAAAGCCCGCGCGCGTTTCACCTGCTCGAAGAACTGGGTACGCATCCCAAAGTGTTTTACTTGAGAGAGGGCTAGCCGATGTCTCGCATCGAACAAATCGTTTTCGCGCCGCTCCGTTCGACCGGCAAGGGTTTTTGGATTCTGTCTATCATTCTCGCCGCGCTGACGGGCTGGGGCGTGTTCGCGTACTTTCTGCAAATCACCGAAGGGTTGGGCGTCACCGGCTTGAATCGCCCGGTCTATTGGGGTATTTACCTCACCAACTTTGTCTTCTTCATCGGCATCAGTCACGCCGGCACGCTCATCTCCGCGATTCTGCGCGTCACGCAAGCGAATTGGCGCCGCTCGATTACGCGCATCGCCGAGGCGGTCACCGTGTTTGCGTTGTGCGTCGGCGGTCTGCAAATCCTGATCGATATGGGACGTCCCGAACGTGTGCTCAATGTGATTTTGTATGGACGCTATCAATCGCCGTTCTTGTGGGATTTTACCTGCATCAGCATTTATTTGTTCAGCAGCATCACCTATCTTTACCTGCCGATGATTCCGGATATGGCGCGGTTGCGCGACAAGTTCGACGGTGCGGGCTGGCGCAAATGGTTGTACACGACATTGGCGCTTGGATGGAAAGGCAATCACGAACAACATCGACGACTTGAAAAAGCGATTGCGATTCTGGCGATTGCGATTATTCCGATTGCCGTTTCGGTGCACACCGTCGTCTCGTGGATTTTCGGCATGACCGTACAACCGATGTGGCACAGTACGATTTTTGGCCCGTACTTTGTCGTCGGCGCAATTTTCTCCGGCATTGCGACGCTGTTTATCGCGATGGCGCTGATGCGCAAAGTGTTGCATCTGGAAGAATGGCTCACCGACAAACAGTTCAACTATCTCGGCATCTTGTTGCTGGTGATGAGTGTCCTGTGGTCGTATTTCACCTTCTCCGAATATCTCACCACCTTTTATGGCGCGCTCGCGGATGAAATGCCGGTCGTCAACGCGAAAATCTTTGGTGAGTTCAACTGGGCATTCTGGGCGATGGTGTTGTTCAACGGTGTTTTGCCATTTGTGATTCTCATTCGCCGTTCGGGACGCACGGTGCTGGGCACGGTCATCGCTTCGATTTTCATCGACATCGGAATGTGGCTTGAACGCTTTACGATTGTCGCGCCGAGTCTGACCAAGCCGCGTTTGAGTCAATGGGTGATCTATCAACCGACCTGGGTCGAGGTGTCGATCACGATTGGCTCGCTCGCGCTATTCGCGCTGTTGTTCGTCGTGTTCTTCAAACTGTTTCCCAGTTTGGCGATTTGGGAAGTGGAAGAAGGCATTGAGATCGAAGAACGCAAACGGCTTGCGGACAAAATCAAGTTAGAAGATTTGCGCGCGGCGGGCGGCGCGACAACCGGCGAATAGAAAAGCGGAACACGGGGCATTGCGGAGTAAAAGATGGAAACTCTTTACTGGCTAATCGATGAACAAACTTTTGGCGGGTTGGTTGTGCTGATCGTGTTTTGTTCGGTGCTGGTGTTATACGTTTTCATGTTGCGATGGATCGCGGCGGGAGCACGGGAGGAAGAGTGATGAATTTTCGATTGCGACCTCTCTCGATCTTTTCAGGGTTAAGCGTTGTGATATGGGGTTTGATCGTTGTTGCGGCAACACCTGTATCTGGCGAATCCCAATCGAAAATCGAAAATCAAAAATCGCACATTGGAAATTATTGCCTCGAATGCCACACCGCCACACCGGCAAACGCACTCGATTGGGCAAAGCCCGTCGAATGGGCGCGCGATATTCCATGCGATACGCTTCGCAAAGCGCACGAAGATATTTTCCAAATCGATACCTTGAATAGCGCGTTCGCAAATGCCAACGCTGAATTGCGTACGCAATTTATCGATACATCGATATTTGAAAAACGCTTTAACGCGCGGACGGTAACCGCGTTGAAACCGATGCAAAGCGAGTTAGTTTCGCGCGCGGCATTCTCCAACTATGAACGTGCGGTGCGTTATCAGATGAACAAAGCGTACGCCGCGCTAAATGACGCGCGCGTCGAACGCGGACGCTGGGTGATGTTGCTTGCCGCGTTTGTTACCACACTCGTTTTGGTCATCGGTATTTTCCTGGCGTGGCGACATACACGCAAAGGCAAGGGAGTTGCAACACGCTCTCGTTCCTTCTGGCCTGTGACTATTCTCACCGTCGTTGGCGTCTTTATCCTTTTTGCACTGCCGATTTTTGCTTTTGCGCCGCCATTGCCCACACCCACCGAAGAAGAAACTGAACGTCAAGCCGCGTCCGATCAAGCGACCCGTGTGAGCGATGCCGCGTCACGACTTTCGGCGCAAGCGTGGACGTTCGCGCACATCGGCGCGCGATGGAATACGATTGACCAAGCGCAAGGAACAAACGCGCTGAACGATGCGCGTCAAGCCGCACGCGATAAAGAAATTCAAGCACTTGCGTACTGGGGTCAAATACAAACGTTGCGCGAGAGCGCAGTTGCGTGGAATCCTTCAACCCGGGATTTGGCGAGTTTCCGCATCGACACAATTGAATACGCCGCCGCAAGTCCGTGGCAATATCGCGCGATGGCATCTGAGTGGCTGACGATTGATAAAACCAAATCTGCCGAACTTCTCGATTTGGGAATCTCAAAGCTCAAAGCTCCGATCTCCGATCTTGAACTTCGCGCGATTGCGGTGACGTACGCGCAAATCGACAAGACCAAAGCGAATGAACTCGTTGCGCGCATCACCGATCCGATGATACGCGCGTGGGGTTGGCGTGAACTAGGTTCGTTCGACCAAGCCATCGATGCGGCGCGCGCAGTGAACGAGCCGTACAATCGTGCGTGGGCATTGCGCGAAATTGCGCGGGCGTCCGGCAATGTAGCGGTGTTGAATGAGGCATTGGACGCCGCGAACAAAATCGAAAATGCCGAAACGCGCGCGTACGCCATCGCAGACATTGCGGCTGTGTGGGCGTTGCAAGATGCCACAAAAAGCGCACAGGTTGCATCCCAGATCGACGTTGCCTATCCCGAAGCGCGCACGCTCGCGTGGCGTGGCATTGGCAACGTGACACGCGCGAAAGATGCGTTCAACAAAAGTATTGCCGAAGCGAAACGCGTGAGCAATCGTTATCGATCCGAAAAACTCACGGCTGCTGTGTTGGTGGATGCCGCGCGTTTGAATTCGGCGTTTGCGCTCGATCACATTTCACAAATCACAGATTCGATTTTGCGTGATCAAGTTTATCTGGCTGTGATCCCGCTTACCGCGAAAGAAAATCGCGATCAGGCAGTTGACAGCGCCAAGCGCATTGCCAGTCCGGGATTGCGCGTGCTTGCGCTAACCGAAATTGGCAAAGCGGCAATCAAAGCGGGCGATAAATCAAAAGCGGTCGCGGTATTTAAAGATGCACTTGCGCTCGCGGATCAAGTGGAAGGTACATTTGTGTTGCGCGACCTGGCAATCGCGTGGGCAGAAATCGATTCGCAAGCTGCACTCGCGCTTGTGGATAAACTCGAAGACAATTCAGACAAAGCCGCCGCGTTGCAAGTGATTGCGGTGCAATTGGCAAAGACTGACAAAGCCGCATCAGCGCAAGCGTTTGATCGCGCGACAAATGTTGCTAAATCGATTCGCGTGTTGGGCGATTCATTCGCGGCGGCGCGCGCGCTCACGTCGCTTGCGTCTTCGTACACGGCGATTGATGCAACGCGGGCGAATGCCGCCTTTGCGTTGGCGCTCGAGGTTGCGAAAAAAGTGAACGTCAAATACTAATGACTCAATCGTGGTTCAGCCAATTTTGGCGCAAGGGAAAAAAGATCGAGCGGTGGTCGGTTTTGCAAATCGAAGTGACGAGTCGTTGTTTGCTCCATTGTTCGTTTTGTCCGAACAAAACACTGGGTAAACAATGGCTGTACGGTGATTTGCCTATCGAAGTTTATCGCGATTACATTGCGCCGCACCTGGGGCGATTTGATCTTGCGTACCTGCAGGGTTGGGGCGAACCGTTGTTGCACCCACAGATTTGGGAGATGGTACGGCTGGCGAAAGCGGAACGTTGCCGCGTGGGATTTACAACGTGTGGTTCGCCCAAAGTGCTGAACGAAAAAAACTGCGCGCGCGTGCTCGATGAAGGTGTGGATATTCTCTCGGTCTCGTTCGCGGGGGCGACGCGCGAGATGCACGAATCACTTCGTGTCGGTTCATCGTTCGATGCGTTGTGTGCGACGGTCGCGTGGCTGGCGAAAGAACGCGACGCGCGACGTTCCACGCTAAATCTCGAATTGCACTTTTTGATGATGCGGTCGAATATCCACGAATTGCCGGCGTTTGTGCGGCTCGCCCAAGCGCTCGGCGCGAATCAAATCGTGGCGACGAATCTGGCGTACACGCCGACGCTGGAAATGGATGCGTGGCGCGTGTTCGCCGATTCGCCGGAATTGATTCACCAAGATTCAGTTGCCGAAGCCCTTGACGAAGCGCAGCGCCTTAAAATCGAATTCAATGCGTACCCGCTCAAGTTAAACACGAATGTTCTCGAATGCGACGCCAAGCCGACGGATACTGCGTTCGTCAATCATCGCGGCGATGTGTCGTCGTGTGTGTACCTGGGAATGCCGGTGCGCGATCAAGCGCCGCGCGTGTTCGAAGGTAAGGATCACGCGTTGTTGCCAATGACCTTTGGCAACGTCCGTGATGGACTGATCGAGGCGATGCAATCGCGCGAGCGACGTGAATTTATCAAACCGATTCGCGCGCGGAAAAAGGCGGGGCTGACCGCATTGACCTTTGCGCTGGAAGCGGGCGATCCGGAGTCGTTTAAATTACCTCCGCCGCCGGTGGCGTGCCGTGCGTGTCCCAAGATGTACGGGGTGTGATGAGGAGAACGGAATGATGCTTGAAAGTTTGGGGATCATCTTTGCTTGGCTGGCGTTGATTATTTTTGTCGCTGTGGCGTTGTTTAAAATCACGCGCGTGACGGCGCAACCGCTTGCTCTGCGCTGGGAAGTCTATCCCGTCCCGCACGAATCGGAAGAGCGGCGCGAGTACGGCGGCTCGTATATGGAAGAAATCGATTGGTCGGCAAAAGCACTACGTCCATCGCGTCTGCCCGGCTTGATCGAAATCGCCAAAGAAGTGATTTACTTGAAACGTGTCCGCGAGTTCAATCGCTATGGGTTGTGGGCGATTTCGCTCGCGATGCACTGGGGTTTGTACTTTGGTGTGTGGACCATCGGCTTGCTCGTCGTCGAACAAATCCTGGGAACCACATTTCTATTCACGTCACTCGTCGGCGGTATTGCATTTGCGCTCGGCGCGATTGGGTCGCTTGGCATCATCGCCAAACGTTTGACGAACGCCGAACTGGGACTGTACACCGTCCCCGCCGATTTGTTCAACCTGGGTTGGGTCGCCGCGCTGTTTATCCTAGGGATTATCGGCGGATTGATGGATACGACGTTGAGTGGCTATCGCGCGTACATCGGCGGTGTGCTAACGTTCAAGCCCACCCCCGTTCCGCCGATCGTGCTGATTCATTTTATCGCGCTCGAACTCTTTTTGATTTATATGCCGTTCACGAAAATCATTCATTACATCGGCAAGTATTTCACCTTCGAGCAAACGTTGTGGGACGATGCGTTCAAAGCGCCAAATTCTCCCGCCGATAAAAAGGTGCAACGGCAACTGGGATACACGGTGACGTGGAGTGCGCCGCACATTGTGGCGAACAAAACCTGGCTTGAGCAAGCGCAGTTGACGGCGATGGAGGATGCGAAGAAATGACCAAGCGACTCACGCAGTTCAAAGAGATGGCGTCGTCCGCCAATGAGCCGATTGCCAAAATCGCCGCCGCCGATTTACTCCCACTTCCCGGCATCGAGCAACCGGCAATTCCTACGCCGCGTCCGCGCTGGCTTGAGACGTACGATTTCTCGCTCGACGGTTTTAGCGATTTTGAAATTCCTGTGCCGAAAACCGACGAGGAAAAGAAACGCATCGTCGATGGATTCTTTCGCGGTCTCGAAAAATTATTCGACCCGCAGAACAACTGGACGTTCGTCAAAGCATTCCGGCTGTCGATGGAATATTGCGTGCGTTGCCAAACCTGTTCCGAGGCGTGCCACACGTACGTTGGCAGCGGACGTCAGGAAGTCTATCGTCCAACATTTCGCTCCGAAGTCGTGCGCCGAATTTACCAACGCTATTACACGACGGGGGGAAAACTCTTGCCCGCGTTTTACGGCGCGGATATTGAAGTGAATTTCAAAACCGTGTGGCGATTGCTCGAATTATCTTATCGGTGCAACTTGTGCCGCCGTTGTGTGATGATGTGTCCGGTTGGCGTGGACAACGCGCTCATCGCCCGCGAGATTCGCAAACTGTTTTCGCAAGAGTTGGGCATCGCGCCTGCTGAGTTGTTGAAGAAAGGCACGCGCCAGCATCTGCAAGTTGGTTCGAGTACCGGCATGCGACCGAACGCAATGAAATCACTGGTCTCCGATATGGAAGACCAGATCGAAGAAAAAATTGGTCGACGGATTGAAATTCCGGTCGATAAAAAAGGCGCGGATATTTTGCTGATTCACAATGCCGGCGAATTTCTGTCGTGGCCCGAAAACCCGGCGGCGTTTGCCATTCTCTTTGACGCGGCGGGGATCAATTGGACCTTGTCGAGCGAGATGCTGGGGTACGACGGTGTAAATTACGGCGTGTGGTTCGACGATGTGGAACTGGCGCGAATTGCATTGCGACATTTGCAAATTGCCAAAGATTTAGGCGTAAAAAAAGTCGTCGTCGGCGAATGCGGACATGCGCACAAAGCAATCATGGTCATCACCGACCGTGTTTTTCCCCAGGGACTTTCGCTTCCTGAAATGCCACGCGAAAGTTGTTTACCTTTGCTGTATCAAATCGCCAAGAGCGGCAAAGTCAAGTTCGATCCAACGCGCAACAATTTCCCGATCACGCTCCACGATTCCTGCAACGTGGTGCGTTTGATGGGCATTGTCAAGCCGCAACGCGAAATCGTCAAAATAGTTTGCGCGCAACCGTTGCGCGAGATGTCGCCTCACGGTGTTCACAATTATTGTTGCGGCGGCGGGAGCGGCTTTGCAATCATGAATTCGCTCAACTTTGCCGATTGGCGCAAGAACGTATCGAGCCGGATGAAGGTGCAACAAATTCTAGCCGCGTTCAACGATGTGCTCGATCCCAGCATCAACAAATACGTCATCGCCGCGTGCTCCAATTGCAAAGGCACGATTCGCGACGCGCAGGCGCATTATGGCTTGTGGGATCAATACCGCATTCATTACGGCGGGCTGGTTGATTTGATGGTCAATGCAATGGCAGATTTGCCCAAGCCATATCTAGAATGGCCCGAAGGATAAATGCCGATGGACGCTAAAAAGCGTGTTGTGGTCGTTGCGACATTTGGTCCCGCGAATGCAGAGCGATGTCCGGCGCCATTTCTCGCCGCGCAAGAAGCGGCGCGCCTGGGCGCGGAGGTGAGTCTGTTTTTTGTTTTGCAGGCGCCGTTGTTGCTCAAGCGTGGGGTTGGTGAAAATGTGTACGCCAAGCCGGGCGGTCGTTCGATCAAGCAATTTTTCGACGAGACGTTAAGAGCCGGTGTCCAATTCTATGTCTGTTCCGCCGCGCTTGAGCTATGCGATATGAAACCCGAAGACCTGATCGATGAGGTCGAAAATCTGGTTGCACTTTCGTACCTGATTACGCAAGGATGGGATGCAGATTTAACCCTGACTTTTTAAGCGCGGAATTTTGCTTTGCTCCGATAATGGTGTATACTTGATTAAGTTGGGATAAATATCTTCCAACGACAGAGAGGAAAAAATGGATTTGAACGATGTTGCAACACGTGAGTTGTTGATGTTTGGCGGGTTTACCGTGCTGGTCGGCATTATGCTTTACATTGACCTGTTTTTGGTCAATCGCAAAGCGCACGTCATCACGATTAAATCTGCGTTGATTTGGAGTGCGATTTGGATCGGCACCGCATTGCTCTTCAATGTGTTCGTGCTATATGAGCTTGGCAGTGAAAAGGCGTTGATGTACTTGACCGCGTACATCATCGAAAAGTCGCTGAGCGTGGACAACCTGTTTGTCTTTCTGGTCGTGTTCAGTTACTTTGGTATCGGACCGCTGTACCAACCGCGCGTGTTGCGCTGGGGTATTCTGGGCGCAATTGTGATGCGCGCCATTCTGATCTTCATCGGCGTGGAATTGGTGCACGCGTTCAACTGGATGCTGTACGTCTTTGGCGCGATTCTGATTGTGACGGCGATTCGCCTCATCAACGGCGTCCAAGACGAAGTGGATCCCGGCAAGAACGCCGCACTCAAATTCGTGTCCAAGTATCTACCGGTTACCACCGAACTGCATAAAGAGAAATTTCTGGTACGTCTCAACGGCGTTTTGCATGCGACGCCTTTGCTTGCAACGCTGATCGTGATCGAGAGTACCGATTTACTTTTTGCGCTCGACTCTATTCCAGCCGTGCTGGGCATCTCGCATGATTTGTTCATCGTCTACACCTCGAACATCTTTGCGATTCTTGGGTTGCGGGCGTTGTACTTTGCGCTGGCAGGCGTGATGCAGTTGTTCCATTATCTCAAGTACGCGCTGGCGATTATTCTGGGATTCATCGGCGTCAAGATGTTGCTTCACGAAATCTACAAAATCCCTATCGAAATTGCGTTGGGGGTCGTGTTCGGTCTGCTGGCGATTGCGGTTGCCGCATCGCTTCTATTCCCGCAAAAGGATAAAGAAGACTTGCAAGCGGAATCCGTGCTAGCGAACCCCGGCGAGGCGGAATAGCCCGATAGTCTGACGGAGGATCAATGTTCATCGTTGCAATCGATATTGAAAAGTGCAAAGGGTGCGGCGATTGTGTGGATGCCTGTCCCGCGCAACAACTGGTAATCACCGAAGAGAACGGAAAAAAATACGTCGTGTATAAAGGCAGTCCGGATGATTGTCTCGGTTGTCTCTCGTGCCAGGAAGGATGTCCAGAGGGTTCGATTGTCGTAACGGAGTTGTAATGACACCGCGCGTGGTGATCGCCGCGCCGCACGGTCGGTCCGGCAAGACGACGGTAACTGTAGGTTTGTGTGCAGCGTTTGCCGCGCGCGGTCTCGTCGTTCAACCCTTCAAAAAGGGGCCCGACTATATCGATCCATCGTGGCTCACTGAAGCGTCGAGCCGCCCCTGTCGCAATCTCGATCCGTTTCTGATGGGCCGGGAAACGATAGCGGCGGCTTTTTTGCGCGGCAGTCACGGCGCACACCTCGCAATCATCGAAGGCGCGATGGGATTGTACGATGGCTTGGACATCGATGGCAGTGGCAGTACGGCGATGCTCGCGCGCTGGCTCGACGCGCCGATTCTTTTGGTCGTCAACGCGCAACGCATCACGCGCTCGATTGCCGCGTGGGTGCAAGGTTATCAACGATTCGAACCGGACACACGTATCGCGGGTGTGATTCTCAACAACGTCGCGCGCGCGCGGCACCAAGATTTAATGACGCAGGCAATCGAAAAGTATTGTGGTATCCCGGTCGTTGGTGTCCTGCCGCGCGATGAATCGCTCACGATTCCCGATCGGCATCTTGGTCTGGTGCCGCGTGCGGAAAACGATGCGCTCGTCCCGGCGATTGCCGCCGCGCGTGAGGCAGTGCTGGCAAGTTTCGATCTTGACACGATTTTGAAAATCGCAGGCGAGTGGAGGCGCGGGGGAGCCGAGGCGAGCGCGCCGAATCCCAGATCGGAAATCAAACCTCAAAAGTCGAAAATCGGTGTCATCCGCGACCGCGCCTTTACCTTCTACTATCCGGAAAATCTCGAAGCGTTGCAAGATGCCGGCGCAGAATTGATTTTCATCGACGCGATGCGCGATTCACGTTTGCCGGCAGTCGATGCGCTGGTGATTGGCGGTGGATTTCCGGAAATGTTCCTTGATGAATTGCAGGCGAACACAAATTTACGCGCGGACATTCGCAACGCAATCGAAAATGATTTGCCGGTCTACGCCGAATGCGGCGGCTTGATGTACCTCGCGCGTTCGATCACGTACAACGGCAAGCGTGGCGAAATGGTGGGCGCGTTGCCATGCGACGTTGAAATGACCGGCAAGCCGCAGGGACACGGGTACATAAATGCGGTTGTGGACGGCGCAAATCCGTTTTTCCCAATCGGTGCGCCAATTCGCGGACACGAGTTTCACAATTCGCGCGTGATCAATTTGAACAGCGTGTCATTTGCATATTCCATTTCTCGTGGGCGTGGCATCGATAACATGTGCGATGGTATTGTCTACAAAAACGTGCTGGCGTCGTACACGCATTTACACGCGCTTGCGACGCCGGAATGGGCGGAAGCAATCGTCGCGCGGTGTCGGGCGCGGAACGCCGTTCGTGCTTCTCGATGAAATCTATGTTCATCTTGTTACTTGGTCTCAATCACAAAACAGCACCCGTGCAGGTGCGCGAAAAACTAGCGATTGCGCCGACGCATCTGGCGGACACGTTGCGGCTTTTGCGTGCCGCGCCCGGCGTTGCCCAAGTGGCTATTCTTTCGACGTGCAATCGTTTTGAAATTTATGCTGTCGTCACTGACCCGGTTGCCGGTCAGCAAGCGTTGATGGATGCGCTCGCCGAAGCACGCGATATTTGCGCGTGCGATTTTGCGTGTCATCTGTATGCGCGCAGTGACGCGGACGCGGTACGACATCTTTGCCGCGTTGCCGCCGGTCTCGATTCGCTATTGATCGGCGAGCATCAAATCCTGGGACAAGTCAAGGACGCGTTCCAACTCGCGCAAAATGCTGGCACCGTCGGTGCGGAATTGTCGATGCTATTTCGCCAGGCGATTCACGCCGGGAAACGCGCGCGCGCCGAAACTGAAATCGGGCAGGGGGCGCAGTCACTAGGACAAGTTGCGGTGTCGCTTGCGCGTGATGTGTTGGGGAATTTGGAAAATCGAACCGCGTTGTTGCTTGGTGCCGGGAAGATTAGCAAACTTGCCGGGCGTGCGCTCGTTGAGAGTGGACTGCGGTGGATTCTCGTTGCCAATCGCACGTTTGATCGTGCGACGCGGTTGGCGCAAGAATTGCACGGACGCGCGGTGCATTTCGATGCGCTCGCGGACGGACTTGTACAAACCGACGTGGTCATCGTTGCGAGCGGTGCGCCGCACATCATTTTGCATACCGTCGCTGTTGAACGTGCGATGCAAACGCGCCCGCATCGTCCGCTTGTCGTGATCGATCTCGCTGTGCCGCGCAATGCGGATCCTGCGATCCGCAATATCGCTGGCGCGCGCGTGTACGACATCGATGATTTACGGCCAGTTGTTGCGTTGCAACATCCGGTTGCCGCGAGTGCGATCGCCGCGGCGGAAGACATCGTCAAGGAAGAGACGCAGAATTTTCTATCGTTTCTCCGCGAGCGACAACTTGCGCCGTTAGTTCAAAATTTGATCGGGCAGGCGGAACAAATTCGCCAAGCCGAAGTTGCCAAAGTTTTGGAGCAGTTTGGCAAACTTGACCCGGAACAACAACGCGCGATTGATGTGTTGGCTACCTCGTTGGTTAAGAAACTGGTTTACACATCGATTCACACCATCAAGGACTTGCACCAAGATCACACATTGGTTCGTTAGTGAAATTGGAATAAACGAAACTCAAAATGCTTGCGATGGATCTTCGCGAGCATTTTTGTTTTAGAATGCACTGCTAACTAATGGTGCTAGTTTGCAGGTGGATGGCTGTGAGATTCAAGTAGCGCGTCGCAAAATCAAAGCACAAAATATGCTCAAGAATCGCACTAGCACCATTAGTTACTAGCAAATACCACAAATGTTGTAGGTCAACCGGAAAAAACGTGATATAATTGTTTCCAGGAGGATGTTATGCCTCACTTGCGTTCCCAGCCACGCTCCACAAAGAAACAGCTTTCGGTGCGGGCGCGCATGCCGCGCGCAAAACCATCAAGTCCATGCGACGAATCCGAACAGACTTTTTCCCCGGTTTTTCACGCCAATCCTCTGCCCACTAGTCTCACTACACTTGAAGATGGACGATATGTCGCGGTGAATGAAGCGTGGTTACGCACTTTTGGTTTTACTCAGGATCAAGTCTGTGGCAAGACGTCGATTGCATTGAACATTTGGGTTCATCCAGAAGAACGCGCCCAAATGATCCAGCAACTAAAAGTGGCTGGCGCGGTTCACGATTTTGAACATCTCGCGCGCACCAAGTCCGGTCAAGTACGGAGCGTTCTCGTTTCTGCCAAGATCATCGAATGGAATGGTAGGCGTTATAATCTGGCACTCGTGCATGATATTACGGAACTCAAAGCGCGTGAGGAACGTTTGAATCTGGTTATGCGCGCCACAAACGACGGAATTTGGGATTGGAACACGCGCACGAACGAGACCTATTTTTCACCGCGCTGGAAAAGTATGCTGGGTTATGCCGACGATGAAATCTCGAACCATTTTGATTCGTGGCGCGAGTTGATTCATCCTGACGATTTGCCCGGCGCATTGGCGCACGTGCAAGCCGAATTGAATGGCACGGCGCACGTGTATGAGCTTGAACATCGATTGCGGTGCAAAGATGGTTCGTATCGCTGGGTGTTGGCGCGCGGCATAACGTTGCGCGATGTGGACGGCAATCCATATCGCATGATCGGCTCGCACACTGACATCACGGAACATAAACGCGCCGAGGAAGCGGTACAACATCGCCTGGCGTTTGAGCAACTTATCACCGGGATTTCAACCGAGTTCATTAATCTCAAATCTGATCAAATCGACGCCGGCATTGAACAAGCGCTCGCGGCGATTGGACGATTCACCGGTAGTGATCGCAGCTATGTTTTTTTGTTTTCCGCTGACGGAACGCAGATGAAAAATATCCACGAATGGTGTCGCGCCGGTATTCTGTCGCTTAAACAATTGTATCACGATACGTCGATCGATTTGTTACCGTGGACCACCTCACACATCAAAGCGGGACAAGTGGTGCATGCGCCGCGCCTCGCCGCTCTGCCGTCCGAAGCCCAACCCGATCGCGCGCAGATGCAGTCGCACGCGGATGCGCCGCTCTCCTTTATCAATGTGCCGATGATTTATCAGGGTCAAGTAGTGGGGCTCTTGGGATTTGATGCGGTGCGCGCGGAAAAAACGTGGAGCGAAGATACAATTGCTCTACTTCGCATCGTCGGCGAGATTTTTGTAAGCGGCTTGGAGCGCAAACGAACGGAAGCGGAATTGCGTAAAAGCGAAGCGCGTTTCCGCGCGATGTTCGAGAATGCTAGTATTGGCATGGCGATCACCGATATGCATGATCAAATTGTCCGCCCCAATCCGGCGCTGGCCAAAATGCTGGGGTACAGTTTGGAAGAATTGAGTTGTCGCCGTACGCGTGACTATACTTATCCAGACGATTACCCCGCACAACAAGTTCTCGAAGGTGAGATCGCTAGAGGTGAACGGGATCGCTATCAAATCGAAAAGCGTTATGTTCGCAAAGATGGTCAGATCGTCTGGGGACGGATGATTCGCTCGGTTGTGCGCGATGCGCAGGGTAAGATCTTGTATCGCTTGGGTATGGTTGAGGACATCACCGAACAAAAACGCGCCGCACAAAAATTGGCGGAAGCATATCAAACGTTGGAACAACGCGTTGCTGAGCGCACACACGAATTGGCGACGCTGAATGCGATTGCCGCGAGGGTGAGTCGCTCGCTGGATTTGAAAGAGATCATGGCAGAAGCGCTAGAACGCATGATGAATTTGACCGGAATGGAGCATGGCATCGCGTATCGCATCGGTGGCGAAGAAGACAGTTTAACAAATGCGGAGCGTGCGTATTTGCGTGTGATCGCCTATCGCGGTTTTCCGCAGGACCTTGCCGATCTGGGCGATGGACTTGCCTTGAACCAAAGCGCCGCCGGTGTGGCCGGGCGCCACGGCGAGCCGATGATCTGGCCTCTTGTTGAATTGCCGTCGCAGAGTTTGCTCAAGCAAAAATTAGCTGATCTGGGAGTGCAACAAATCATCGTGATTCCGTTAATGGCAAAAGGCAGATTGGTCGGGTCTTTGAATCTCAGTACGAATCAGTCGCGCGCGTTTGCGTCAGAACAAATGGCATTGTTGAAAACCATCGGACAACAGGTGGGTGTCGCGGTGGAAAATGCGCGGCTGTACGAACGAGCCGAACATTCCGCACAAGTTGCCGAACGCAATCGGTTGGCGCGCGAATTACACGATTCGGTTACGCAATCGTTGTACAGCATGACGTTGTATGCCGAAGCGACGGCGCGATTGCTCACCGCAGGACAAATCGATGCGGCGGCGGGACACCTGCGCGATTTGCGGGACACGGCGCAAGAAGCGTTGCGCGAAATGCGTTTGCTCATTTTTGAATTGCGTCCGCCGGCTTTGGAAAATGGTTTGGCAAGCGCGTTACAAAATCGATTGGACGCCGTCGAGTCGCGCGGCGGCATTAAGACGGAGTTGCACATGGCAGGCAAAGAAGCCGGTTCACTTGCGCTTCATACGGAACTGTACCACATCGCGCTCGAAGCGCTGAACAATGCCCTCAAGCACGCCAACGCGCAAAGCGTTCAAGTTGATTTGCGATACGAAGATGCCGGGATTCAATTGGAAATTTGCGATGATGGCATTGGCTTTGATCCGGCAATCGCGCGGCTGGGCGGGGGACTGGGGCTAGCCGGAATGCGCGAGCGCGCACAGAGAATTGGCGCATTGTTGGAGGTTGATAGTGCAGTTGGCAAGGGAACAAGCATTCTCGTGCGCGTGCCCACTCAGCCAAACCCAAATGGAGGAACATAATGACCACACCGATTCGGGTGATGATTGTGGATGATCACGCGATTGTTCGCAAAGGCATTCGTGCCTTGCTTGCAACGGAAAAAGATTTTCAAGTCGTTGGCGAAGTGGGGGATGGCGTCGAAGCGGTTGCGCAGGCACAAGTCCTCAAACCCGATGTGATTCTAATGGACTTGGTGATGCCCAAGATGGACGGCATCGAAGCGACGCGGCAGATTACGGCAAAGCAACCGGCAACGCGCGTGCTTGTGTTGACCAGTTTTGCCGCCGATGACAAGGTTTTCCCGGCGATCAAAGCCGGCGCGCTCGGCTATCTGCTCAAAGACTCGGGGCCGGATGAGTTGGTGCAAGCGATTCGTTGTGTGCATCGCGGCGAGCCGTCGCTCGAACCGTCGATTGCGCGCAAAGTTCTGACCGAAATGTCCGGCGCGCCGAAAAAGCCGCTCAGTGTCGATCCGCTCACCGACCGCGAGTTGGAAATTTTGCGGCTCATTGCGCAGGGACGCAACAACAAAGAAATCGCTGAACATCTTGTCATTGCGGAAATGACGGTACGGACGCATGTGAGCAACATCTTGAGTAAATTGCATTTGGCGAGTCGAACGCAAGCCGCGCTCTACGCACTGAAAGAAGGGCTGGCGTCGTTGGATGATGTGCCGCGCCCGGATGAACATTGATCGACGATCCAGCATTTGTATAAGCAAGGACCGCACTCTATGCGGTCTTTTTGTTGTAATCGAATTCAATCATTTTGACGATGATAACTATTGGTCATTCTGTTAAAGTCGTGTTCAGAAAATGGTTAATCGCAGACAAGTATCAAGGAGGAAAAATGCGTAACACAATTTCGTCTGCTATCGCGATCGTGGTTGGTTTCGCTATCGCATATGCCGCTTTGATCATTGCCGCGTTCAGCGTCGCGCATCTGTTGGCGCAACAAGTGCTGGTGGGTGCCGGCAGTGCGATTTTAGGCGCGGGGTTGGTATTCTTTTTGATCCGTATGTTTCCAAGCACAGAAGAACGCCCGTGATCTACCCCAAATGTAGTACGAGACTGCGTCCGATGCGGTCTTTATGTTTTATGGCGAATCCAACATTCCGGCGATGTCTCAACGTGTGGCTGGTGCTAATCTATGGTCAGAAGCAAGGGAGGCACGGTGGACGATCAGAATAAACTTACCGGCAAAGAATTAGGAATGTATCTTGGCATTCTGGTGGGTATTGCCGTACTGCAAACAGCCGGGCAGATCATCGGCTTGATGCTTTGCCCGATCATCGGATTCGCATTTGGGGGGTTGCTCGACTGCATCACACATCACATCAATCTCCGCCAAGGGTGGTTTGAAGAAGAATAAGCATCGCCGCCGCAATGAGGATTTCATGGAACCACGCATACGGATTTTGATTTTGGATGACCGCGAGCGCGTGCGCCAAAGTTTGCGCGCACTTTTGCAAACTTTTCCCGGCATCGATGCGATTGCCGAAGCGAAGAATGGTTGCGCGGCATTCGATTGCCTCGAAGAATTTCAGCCCGATGTCGTCGTGATCGGCGTGCAATATCCCGACCGCGAAGGGCTGGATGCAATTCGATTGTTCAAAAAATACGCGCCGCGTGTCACAGTGATTGCGCTCTCGCTATACGCCGATGTTGAGTTGGCGGCGCGCGCCGCCCGCGCGGTCGTGTTTGTG
>DAOTXS010000094.1:0-16916 GCA_034435055.1 Anaerolineae bacterium
GGGTGGGGGGTTCAATGTGCAAAGGTTCGACTTTGGGCAAACGAACACTCAGATGCATCGGGACACTCCGTGATGAGATACCCGATTCTACCTGCAGAGACCAGATGAATTTCACCAACTATGCAACGATCACCATCCGCTGCGTTGACGCAAATTGGGGTTTGAGTAGAATCATAAATCGGAGGCACCATGAATCCACTCAACCGGGACGACATCTGGCAACTCCTCTGCGAATACACGCAAAGCGATTTACTCCGCAAGCATTGCCTTGCCGTCGAAGCGGCGATGAAATGGTACGCGCGCAAATTCGGCGAGGACGAAAACTTGTGGGGCAACATCGGCCTCATCCACGATTTTGCGTACGAAAAATTTCCCGACCAGCATCCGCAAAAGGACGGCGAGATTCTCAAAGAACTGGGATGGTCGGATGAGTTGGTACGCGTGATTTGGTCGCACGGCGACGCACTCAACCTTCCGCGCATCACACCATTGGAGAAAACACTCTACGCGGTGGACGAACTGACCGGCTTGATTATCGCCGTCGCACTCGTGCGCCCATCGAAGAAAATTACGGACGTGGACGTTTCGTCGGTGAAGAAAAAGTGGAAGGACAAGGCGTTTGCGCGCGGCGTCAATCGCGAGGATATTGCAAAAGGTGCAGAGCAACTCGGCGTGCCGCTGGATGAGCATATCGGAAATGTAATTGAAGCACTGAAGGAATCGGCGGAAGTTCTTGGCGTGTGAACCGCGAGCGGGAGAAAGGGAGACAAAGAGAGGGGGAGATGAATCACTCATTCTCCCCCTCTCCTGTTCTCCCACTCGAACTTGCTGAAAGCGAGGCACCACTCCGTCCATAACGCACCGCCACAATCTCCGCCAGAATAGACAAGGCAACTTCTTCCGGCGTTCGCGCACCAATATCCAATCCAATCGGTCCGTGCACACGTGATAAAAATTCTTCCGATACCCCCATCGCGCGTAGTTCCGCAAAGTGTTGCGCGCGCGTCTCACGCGAACCCATCGCACCGATATAACGTGGATTCAGGGTTGACAGAGCTTGCAACGCCGGCAGATCGAACTTGGGGTCGTGCGTGAGGATGGCAACGTACGTCGATGGATCAATTTTGATTTGCGCCAGCGCTTCCTGGGGCCATTCAACGATGATTCGATCGGCGGTTGGAAATCGTTCACGATTTGCAAATCGTGCGCGTCCGTCGATAATCGTCACGTGAAAGCCAAGCGCTTGCGCAAATTGCGTGAGTGGAATTGCCGTGTGCACGCCGCCAAAAATGATCAACTTGGGTTTGGGTGCAAACACATCCACAAAGATTTCCGTCTCGCCAAAGGTGTAGTGTTGCGGCGATTCCAACGCCATCGCACGGGTGGCTTCGCGTACGATGTGTGCTTGCAACGCGGCATCGCCCAGATTGCCCGTCGTACGTCCATCGGGATAAATCATCATCTTCGCGCCGGCGTTTGCACCAGTGAGAATCGTTGCGACCGCGCACAGCGTTTCGTTGGTAAGATTGTATCTCAATTCGTCGTAGATGGTCATAGTCAACTGGTCAACTAGTCGACTAGTCACAAATCACTAGTTGACTAGTTCCACAAACACCTCAATCGTCCCACCGCAACTCAGCCCCACCTCCCACGCGGTTTCATCGGCGATGCCGTACTTGCACAACCTGGGTTTGCCAGTCTTGATCACGCGCAGCGCCTCTTCGATCACTGCACCTTCGACGCAACCGCCGCTCACCGACCCGGCAAATTCGCCGCGCGAGTTGACGATCATTTTCGCGCCAAGCGGTCGCGGTGTCGAGCCGCCGGTTTTGACAACAGTCGCCAGCGCAACGCTATCGCCGCGCGCGCGCCAGGCATCGATGGTGGAAATTAGCTCACGCATTGGAAAACCTTTGACGGAGGATTGCCTTTGGTCATCGGTTACTTTTTTCTTGCCGCTTGAATCGCTTCGCGCATTTGCCGGAAATGTCCTCGCGTGTGATCGAGTGGTTGCAGGTAACCAAAAGCCATCCGCCAGTACGTGCCTTTGTGCGCCACGAACGAAGCCGGCAACGCGGCAATCATCGCAACCGTTTCCGCTTGATTGTGTTTGAATTCGCGGACAAGTTCAGCGGCGGTGTACGCTTGCGCTGTCGCGCTCAACATCTCCGGCAAATTGTCGAGATTATCCGCCGTATCGTACGCGCGCTCCGCATCGAACATCATATCGTACATCTGAAATAGATTCTGCCGCTCGCCGGCAACCAAATGCGCGAGGGTTTCTTTCGCGCTCCAATCTTTCGGCGATGGCTTGAAGGACGCTTCCGCTTCGCTGACGCCGTTCATCAATTGATCGAGTTCGGCATTTTGTTCGTCGTACAATTTGCGAACCGCATCGGCGAGTCCGCGCGCGGTCGGCGGAATTTCCGGCAAGCGTCGCGCGGCAAGTTCCATCGTTACGGTTTTCTTTTTGCCATTGCGATAAAAGACGACCGGAATTTTGTCGCCCGCGCGATAGTGTTGCAAGAGTTCGGGCAGGGAGCCAAAACCGGTGATCTTCTGTTTGCCCATTTTGACGATGACATCGTCTTTTTGCAAGCCGGCTTTTTGCGCACCTAATCCATCGACAACATTATCCAAGCGTACACCTTGCGTCACCGGCACATTGAGTCGTTTGGCATCATCGCTATTGAACGAGCCAACGAGAATACCCAGCATCGGGCGGCGCGTGAATCGCAAATCTTGACCGGTTTCAAGCACCGATTGCAAATTTTCGATGGCGTTGCGCCACCCGCGTTCAAATTCCTTCACCGCTTTCGTCCACACTTTTCCCGCCCCAATGCCGGCGTGCGTGAGATTCACAACGGTTCGATTATTCTTTTCGACGAGGTTCACATTCACGCGCGTCGCTCCCGGCTCGCCGCGACCGTGCCAGGTGAACGCTACTTTTTTGTGTGGCACAAGTGCGGTGAATTCTCCCGCCGCGTAATAGCCGCCGTTCCAATGCAAATACAAGCGACCCCCTTGGCGCGCGTCGGCTTGCGCGGCATGGCAAAACCATTCGCGCAAAACCATCGACTGGGTGAACGCACGATAAACTTCAGCCGCCGGCGCGTTCACCGTCAATTTGAATTTCAAACTCTTTGGCATTTGTCTCTCCTTTTGGTGAGATGAACCACAGTGCAATCAACAACACGATCAACGCGATGATCTGATTGACGCGATAACCATTTTCAAGAATCGTCGCATCGCCGCGAAACGCATCGATCAAGAGACGCGCGCCGCTGTACCACGCGACGGCAAACAACGCGATCATTCCATCACGCGCGACGCGAACGCGCCAAACGATAATCAAGCCGATGATGGCGGCGAGGGCATCGTAGAGTTGAACGGGGTGCAAGAATTCTCCCCAGAACGAAACTGCCCACGGCAAATCGGTGGGCGTGCCATACGCGTCGCCGCTGAGAAATTGACCGAACGCAATAATTGCAATCGCGGCGAGTACGCCGGGCGCAAGCGCGTCGGCGAAACGCGCGAACGGAATTTTACGCCAACGAATGTACGCGTACGCGACGATGAAGCCGATCAGCACACCGTAATCCAACGACAACGCGCTCGGCGTCAAGGAAAAAATTTGCAAAAGATTATTCGCGTACGCATTCCAGTTTTGCAAAACAAAAACGATGCGTGCGGAAACCATCGTCGCCGGCACGCCGATGCCGACAACATTCCACACTTGATTCGCGTCGATGCCGCGCGCTTGGCACGCGCGTTCGGCAATCGTTGTGCCAAGCCACAACGCGATCAACAGCGCGAGTGTGAGCGATTGAATAGCGGCAGGACCAATCTGGATGACGGGCAACATTATTTTGACAGCGCCTCGATCTGTGCTTCGATGTACGCGCGACTCATCGCGCCCATATTCGCGGCGCGCACAATGCCCGCGCGGTCGACGAAAAACGAAGTGGGCATTCCTTGCACATTGTACTTGCGCGCCACCGCGCCATCGCTATCGAGCAAGACCGGAAATTGCAGATTGAACAATCGCGCAAAATTTTCCGCGGTTGCATCACTTTCGCCGTTGTTGATGGCAAGCACGACAAAATTATCCGCGTGCGCAACGGCGGCGTCGCGAATGTCCGGCATTTCCGTGCGGCACGGCGGACACCACGTCGCCCAAAAGTTGATGAGCACCACTTTGCCGCGATAATCGGACAAGGCGATTTCTTTGCCGTCAATCGTCGTCAAGCCAAAGTCCGGTGCTTGAAAGTTGACACGCGCGGCAATCCGCGCGACGACTTCCGCTTCGGTTGGGACGCGGGTAACGTGAATCCACGCGCTCCCCAGAATCGCGACGATGACAAGTAGAAAATTCCACCGGCGTTTGTTCACGCATCGATTATAATCCGAACGGAGGTCTTGCGCAACGCGCCGGGCAAAGGTATAATTGCTGTAATTCTTTCTGCCACAGAATCACGCAGAAGAAAATCCTTTTTATCATTTCGAGCGAAGCGAGAAATCTCGTTTTTGATTTCCAATTTCAGAAAGAGATTTCTCCTCGCTTCGCTCGTCGAAATGACATTGGGAACGGAGAATCTATGCCAACCCCGGATACGCCTGCCGAAATTAAAACGAAACTCACGACCGAACGCGCGAAATTATTCGAGTCGTTTGCGAATTTGCCGCGCGAAATAATTCTGCGCCCGTTCGACGGTGATGGCTGGTCGATCAAGGATTTGCTCGCGCACATCGCGATGGCAGAATCTGTGAACGTGAAATTTGCCAAGCTGATGGTTGCCAAAGATGTGCCGCTCCAATTGCAAGAGTTCGCCGCCGAGTATCCGGACTTTCCCGGCGCATTCACATTGGACAAGTTCAACGCGTGGATGACGGAACGGTGGCGCGCGAAATCATTTGAGGAAATTGTCGAGGCGTTGCAAACAACGCGCGCGGACACGTTGGCGTGGCTGGAAACGTTGACGCTGGAACAGCTCGAACGGTCGGGCGAACACGCGGTCTGGGGTAAACAATCGGTACGCGGAATGTTTCGGATTCTCGTGATTCACGACAAGTTTCATCGCGGCGATATTGAACAACGCAAGGGCTAAAAATAAACGAGGGCACAAGCCCTCGTTTATTTTCCTGTGGCCGTGCGGGTTAATTACAACCCGGGATAAAGAGACGCTGGCCGGCGTAAATCCAGTTGAGATTGTAAATGCCGTTCGCGCGTGCAATCGTCCACGGATCACCGCCGTAGCGGCGCGCAATCGAGTGCATGGTGTCGCCGTAACGCACCCAGTAATAACAGCCCCACGGTTTTGGCGGGTGATATGCCGACGGTGGCTGATAGATCGGGTGATAGACATAGCCACCGTGTGGAATAACGAGCAATTGCCCCACGTAAATCAGATTGGGATTCCACAACCCATTGGCGCGCGCGAGTGACCACGCGCTAACGCCGTAACGCCACGCAATCGCGCTGAGCGTATCGCCATGCCGAACGACATAATACGCCGGTCCGCCGGCGGACGCTGGGGCAGGCGTTGCCGCTGTCAACACCAGCAAAGCAACTACTGCGACAAGTCCTAAAAATAAAATCTTGCGCATGACTGCTCCTCCTAAGTTGCCGCCTCGGTTGGTACGAGACGGATAATGTAGGCGCATGACGCGCCAAGTTTCGTCTTATGTGCCTCGATTATACATCAGAGTTTTGAATTTCTCAACCCCTCTCTTGACACCGAACAGTTGTTCTGTTATAATGACGCCACATCCAACGACACGCCGCAAACCCAATCCAAATATTCTTGCCACTCTTCTGGAAAAATTCGGACGCGGCGGGCTTGCAATGCAAGCCGACTTGATGTAAACTATTTCTACGATGGTTTCAGGTAGAGTGGCAGTCAAGGAGACCAACATGCCAAGTGAGTCAGGAAAGACCAAAGCGCTCGAAACCACTCTGGCGTCCCTCAAAAAACGCTTCGGCGAAGGGGCGATTATGAAACTAGGCGAAACAGCCAGCATGAAGGTTGATGCAATCCCCACCGGCTCGATTTCGCTCGATCTTGCGCTCGGCATCGGCGGAATTCCGCGCGGGCGCGTTACCGAAATTTATGGACCCGAAGCATCTGGCAAGACGACGATTTGCCAGCATATCATCGCCGAAGCGCAAAAGTTAGGCGGCGTGGCGGCGTTCATCGATGTGGAACATGCGCTGGATCCGACGTACGCCGCCAAGTGCGGGGTCAATGTCGATGAATTGTTGATTTCGCAACCCGATACCGGCGAACAAGCGCTCGAAATTGCGGAAGCGCTCGTCCGTTCCGGCGCCGTCGATATCATCGTCGTCGATTCGGTGGCGGCACTCGTACCGCGCGCTGAAATCGAAGGCGAGATGGGCGATTCGCACATGGGTTTGCAGGCGCGTTTGATGAGCCAGGCGCTGCGCAAACTTTCCGGTGCAATCAAGAAATCAAACACCGCCGTAATCTTTACAAACCAGCTGCGCCAAAAAATCGGCGTGATGTTTGGCAACCCGGAAACCACAACCGGGGGTATGGCGTTGAAATTTTATGCATCGGTGCGGCTGGACGTTCGCCCGATTGACGCGCTCAAGAGCGGCGAAGATGTGATTGGCAATCGGACACGCGTGCGCGTGAAGAAAAACAAGGTTGCCCCGCCGTTCCGCAAAGCCGAGTTCGACATTATGCACGGCGTCGGCATTTCGCGCGAAGGAGACGTGCTGGACCTCGGCGTCGAATTGGGCATTATCGACAAAAAGGGCGCGTTCTATTCGGTTGAGAAGACCCGCTTGGGTCAGGGCCGTGAGAACGCCCGTGAGTTTCTAAAGAACAACCCCGAAATGATGGAGCAACTCTATCAAGCGATTCGGGAAAAATCGGGTGTGCAAGGTGTGGTTCCCAAGAGTTTAGAAGACACTCGCGGGAAGGATGATTCCGAAGACGAAGACGAGGAAGACGACGAAGAATAAAAACAACTGAACGAGATGCGCTCGCCGCTGGCGGGCGCATCGTCGTAATAGGCGGGCTCGCACAGATGTTCGTCAAGCCCGCGATCCCACAGGATTTGGTTCCTAGACGGCATCGGGGCAAATCGGGTTGTGTGATTTGCCGCCGAATGATTTCCGGTTTTGAAAAACGCGCAAATGGATTTGGAAGCGAGTACGGTACCACATATCGATCGTTGGATAAATACTGGTCGCCAACGAATAATCGGGTTTTCGTGCGGCACGACAGATTCGACGCATCTGTTCGGATTGTGTCTTTTATTCCATTGTGAGCGCGTGATTCCATCAACGTCATAAAATCGTTGTGACGATTCCAAACGGATAATCAATCGTTTTGCCGTCTGGGGCGACGCGCGTGTTTCGGCGCGCGCTCAATCGCTGTGGGTAAACACCACGGCGATTTTTGTTTATGGGCAAAATCACAGCCATCGAACCGCAAGCGCGGCACGCGAATCGATTCAACCTCTTCGTCGACCACCAATTCGTCTTGGGGGTATCGGCAATTCTCGCCGCCAAGTTGCGGGTGGGACAAACTATTGACGATGCCGAACTCCAGCGGCTAGAAGCGGAAGAGGCGTTTGAGACCGCGCACGAAAAAGCGTTGCGCTTTTTGGAGCCGCGTCCACGCAGTTCGATGGAAATCAAACAACACTTGCTCAAGAAAAAGATCGCGCCGGATGTGGCGGAGCGCGTGATCGCGCGATTGACCGACGCCGGCTTGCTCGACGATGCCGCGTTTGCAAAATACTGGGTGGAAAACCGCGAACAGTTCAAACCCCGCGCCGCGCGCGCATTGCGTTTTGAATTGAAACGCAAAGGACTTGCGACGACTGACATCGCTGAAGCAGTCGGCGCAATCGACGAGAGCGAAAGCGCGTACCGCGCCGGGCTGGCGCGCGCAAAACGCTGGCGCGAATTGGAACGTCGAGAGTTTATGGAAAAATTGAGCGCGTTTCTCATTCGCCGCGGCTTTGCCTACGAGGTTGCGAAATCTGCCGCCAAGCGATTGTGGGACGAACAACGCGCGGAAGAATCTTGATTTAATGGATGCTGTGGAGGATTGGAAGCTATGGACCTAGTCATTGAATTTGTGTTGATTATCGCCGCGGCGGGCATCGGCGCCGCCGCCGGGTATTGGGCACAAAAGCGGTTTGTCAGTGCAGAAATCAAAGCACAACAAGCGGAAGCAGAAAAACAACTTGCGGAAGCGCAAGCGCGTGCCAAGGATATTATTCTCAAGGCAAAGGACGAAGCCCTCAAGTATCGTGAAGACGCCGATAACGAATTGAAGAAAAAACGGCAAGACCTGCAACGCGAAGACGAACGTCTCCGCCATCGCCGCGAGTCGGTGGACCGACGGCACGAAATGATGGAACAGCGCGAAAAGAAACTCGATAAGAAGGAAAAAGACCTCGACCGTCAGCGCGAAAACCTTCTTGCGATCGAACAAAAACAGTTGCAGGAATTGCAACGTGTTTCGGGTCTCAGCGTCGAAGATGCCAAGGCGCTTTTGCTACAACAAGTGGAAAAGGAAACGCGCCAAGACGCCGCGCGCTTGATCCGCGAGATCGAACAGCAGGCGCGCGAGGAAGGCGAACAGCGCGCGCGCGAAATCATCACGACGGCAATCGAGCGCGTCGCGTCCGATCAAGTAGCGGAAACCACCGTCTCGCTCGTGCCATTGCCCAATGACGAAATGAAAGGGCGCATCATCGGACGGCAGGGACGCAACATCCGCGCCATCGAAGTGGCAACTGGCGTTGATCTCGTCGTCGATGATACACCGGAAGCGGTGATCGTTTCCAGCCACAACCCGGTGCGCCGCGAAATTGCGCGCGTGGCGTTATCCAAGTTGATCAACGATGGACGGATTCATCCCGGGCGCATCGAAAAAATCGTGGAGAAAGCCGAAGAAGAAGTCAACGCGGCAATCATCGAAGCCGGCGAACGCGCCGCCTTGGAAGTGGGCATTACCGGCTTGCATCCCGAAGTGGTCAAATTGCTGGGGCAATTAAAGTTCCGTACGTCGTACGGGCAGAATGTTTTGAATCACGCCGTCGAAACGGCGCATCTTGCCGGAATGTTGGCGGCGGAGTTGAAGGCGAACGTTCAAGTTGCCAAAGCCGGCGCGTTGTTGCACGACCTGGGAAAAGCGGTAACGCATGAAGTGGGCGGCGCGCACGCGCTCATCGGCGCGGAGTATGCGCGCAAGTACGGGGTGCCCGAGCCGGTGTGCAATATCATCGCCTCGCATCACGGCGAAGAAGAATCGCAATCGTTGGAATGTGTGCTGGTGATTGCGGCAGATGCAATCAGCGGCGCGCGTCCCGGCGCGCGGCGCGAATCGTTGGAACAGTACTTGAAACGCGTCGATGCGCTGGAGCAGATGGCAAACGCGTTTCCGGGCGTACAACAATCTTACGCAATCCAAGCCGGGCGCGAAATTCGTATCATTGTCAAGCCGGAAGAAATCGATGATTTGGGCGCGATCAATTTGAGCAAGCAAATCGCGCACAAAGTCGAAGACAATCTCGAATATCCGGGACAGATCAAAGTGACGGTCATTCGGGAAACTCGCTCGATAGAATACGCAAAATAGTGTATAATAATGGCGATGCCGCACCGCGGCGGCATTGCATCATGCTTGTCAGTGGGGACTCTGAGGCATCATCCGATTTTTCGTACCAACAATATGATTGCACGTTCGTTGCTCCGCACCGCACTAGGCGAACGTGCCACGACGCATCATCGCGCAAGAGTTGAATCGGATCAATCTCTGCGTCGGTGCGTTAAGGAGGGAACCCATGCCCGACACCATCAAAGTTTCTGCTAAATCGCGGTCCACGGCGGTTGCCGGCGCGATTGCGGGGGTCATCCGCGAACACAGACACGCCGAAGTACAAGCCATCGGCGCAGGCGCGGTGAACCAGGCGATCAAAGCCATTGCCATTGCGCGCGGTTATCTCGAACGCGATGGGTTGGATATTGCTTGTACGCCGACATTCGTCGAAGTGGATGTGAGCGGCGAGGAACGCACGGCGGTCAAGTTGCTCGTCGAGGTGAATCGCACCTTCACCCCCAAACCCGAAACCCCACCACCGTCCGCGGCATAGTTGGGTCACTGCGAATCTCCCCAGATTCGCAGTGACCTCCTCAGATAATTGAATGACTAACTCGATTCCCCAGCGCATCGATTTGCATATGCACTCGACAGCGTCAGATGGTGAACACACGCCAGCGGAACTCGTACAACTTGCCATCGAACGCGGACTCACGACGATTGCCCTGACCGATCACGACTCGGTGGGCGGTTTGGACGCGGCAATCGCCGCCGCGCGTGGCACGGCGTTGCAAGTGATTCCCGGCGTCGAACTTTCTTGCGACGTGCCGCAAACCGAAGTCCACGTGCTGGGTTATTTCATCGATTGGCACGCCGCGCATTTTCAATCGATGCTGGTAAAATTCCGTGACGGTCGTTACGGGCGCGCGGAAAAGATGGTCAAGAAACTTGGCGCGCTCGGTGTGCCCATTTCATTCGACCGCGTGAAAGAAATCGCCGGCGATGCCTCGATTGGACGACCGCACGTCGCGCAGGCATTGCTGGAAGCCGGGTACATCACCACGATTGCCGAAGCGTTCGACAAATACATCGGGCGCAACGGTCCGGCGTACGTCGAGCGATTCAAACTGACGCCAGAAGATGCGGTTACATTGATTCTGCAAGCCGGCGGCGTGCCGGTACTTGCGCACCCGCGCGAGGTGAAACACTTTGTCGAACCGTTGATCAAAGTGGGGCTGATCGGTCTAGAAGTGTATTACGGTTTGTACGACGACGCGACGATTTCTGAACTTGCGCGGCTGGCAAAACAATACGGGTTGATTGCGACCGGCGGAAGCGATTTTCACGGACTCAACAAGATGGCGCATATGAGCGGTTTAGGGCAAGTAAACGTGCCGCCGAACGTGGTAGAAAAATTACGCGCACGCGCAACGAGCATCAAGGCAAATTGAATTTCAACACAAAACCCGCGGTCGAAACCACCGCGGGTTTTTGATTTCATTCGTCTGCATCTTCTTCGCCGGCGCGCGCGGTTGATTTCAGCACTTGGACCGCTTCGACCGCCAGCGTGGCATTGGTGCCATCTTCCAATTGCACCGTCACATTTTCTTTCAACACATTCCGCGCAATCACGCGACCCAGCCCGCGTTCGGTCAGTACACTTTCGCCTACGCGCGGCACGCGACCTTTCGCGGCTTGGTACGTCGGCTGTTCGTACGCGAGACAGCACAACGGACGACCGCACAATCCGGTCGCGGCGTTAGGACCAAGCGGCATATCTTGATCTTTCGCCATCTTGATCGTCGATTTGGGAAAATCGCTCAGGAATTTTTCGCAACAAATTTCCTGTCCGCATGGCGCAAGCCCGCCCACCAACTTGGCGCGGTCACGCGGTCCAATCTGCCACAACTCGACGCGCGCGGGAAACACAATTGCCAAATCTTTGACGAGCGCGCGAAAATCGACGCGCCCATCGGCGGTGAAATAAAATGTGAGATGACTGCCGTCGAAATTGTATTCTGCTTCCAACAAACGCATCGGCAAATTGTGTTTGGCAACTTGCTCTTTGCACAGCGCGAGTGCTTCAGGTTCTTGTGCGCGAAATTCCTGCCATTGCGCCAAATCGATTGCAGTAGCACGACGCAGAACTGGACGAAGTTGAGTATCAGGTGGAAAGGGTGCGTGTTGTGATGGCGCAATCACCACGCGCGCGGCTTCTTTGCATTTATCCGTATCGACGATGACAAATTCATTGACGACCAAGTCCGTGAACCCAGTCGCGTCGTAGTATGCAATTTGCGGCACGCGCTTGATGCGCACACCGGCAATCGGCACAGCCATTGTGCAAACTCCTATTAAAACAGGATGGTTAGTCGATTAGTCAGTCAGTTAAAAACGAATTGACAAGTTGACCGCTTGACTAGTTGACCTTTTCTCCTGGTAAATTCAACAACAACACTTCCATCGCCAAACGCGCATTGACATTTTGCGCGAGGTATCGCGCGGTCGCGCGCACCGACTTTAGCGTGTCCTCGATTTGCTCCAGCGAGAAACGTGACGCTTGCTCATTCAAGATCGCTTGATGATCGATGTTCGTGATGCGCGCGCCGTCGCCATTTTGCACCAGCAGAACATCGCGCCACCAACCCAGCCACAGTTCCAAAAGCTCCGGCAACGCATCCGATTTTTTGGCGAGCGCTTCCGCGCGCATCAACCGTTCCGCGCGACCCTCGTCCACCGCCGCGTTCAACGCAGCAAGATGTTCGCGGCGCGCGTCGAGCATTGCCGGGTTTGATGCGGCGCGCACCGCCCAACCCAATCGACCGCCGGACAAACGCGCCAACAATCGCACGGAATCTGGATCGATGTTACGGGCAATCAACGCGCTTTCGATTTGCGCCGGCGCGAGCGGTCGCAACGCAAACACCTGACACCGCGACGCAATCGTCGGCAAAAGTAAACTTGCATCACGCGCGGTGAGAATCAGCCGCGTGTGTGACGGCGGCTCTTCGAGTGTCTTCAAAAATGCATTTGCCGCTTCTTCGTTCGCTTCTTCAAATCGTCGCAGAATGACAACGCGCCAACGTCCTTCAAATGGCGCGCGCGAAACATCGTGTTGCAAAACACGAATCTGATCGATTTTTAAAATGCGGCGTTCCCAATCGTTGACGCGCGGTGGCGCCGGCGGAGATTTCTCGTCGAATTTGTAACCGACCGGGACCCCTTCGATGATTTGCACATCGGGATGTCGGTCGCGCGCGATTTTTTGGCAGGATGCGCATTGTCCGCACGGGCGATTGGTGTCGATGCAATTCAGCGTTTGCGCGAGCGCGCGTGCCAGCGTCGTTTTACCGATGGCGTGCGGACCGGTGAACAAGTATGCGTGCGCCGCACGGTCAGCGGAAATGCTGAGCGCGAGCGCGCGCACTGCCCACTCGTGCCCGACCAAGCCCCAATCCGATTTAACCGTCGCGCGCATTGTCATCGTCCACTATTTTATCACGATTGCGTGATGCATACCAAATTTGAATTTCTGCACGAAACGGGATATAGTTGATGGTGAACAGTAGAACAGTGGTGGAGAACATCACCGATGTTCGAACCGGCTTACATCCATTTACTCAAAAGCGGCGAACTTGCCAACCGCGTGCGCCAAGCGTACGCACATTTAGAGCACTGCGATTTGTGCGCGCGTTACTGTCGCGTCAATCGCCGCGCGACGACAAAAGGCGCAGTGTGTCGCACCGGCGAACGTGCAGTCGTTTCGAGTTTCAATCCACATTTCGGCGAAGAGTCGCCGCTTGTGGGGCGCAGCGGGTCGGGCACGATTTTCTTTGCGTGGTGCAATCTGCGTTGCGTGTTTTGTCAGAATTACGAAATCAGTCAACTGGGTGAAGGCATCGAGGTAACGCCGGAACAACTTGCGGAGATGATGTTACGTTTGCAAGCGATGGGTTGTCACAACATCAACTTGGTCAGCCCCAGCCACGTCGTCGCGCAAATTCTCGCGGCGACGCTGATCGCGGCGGAAGCCGGCTTGCGCTTGCCCATCGTTTACAACACCGGCGGGTACGATTCGCTGGAAGCGCTTGCGTTACTCGACGGCGTGATTGATATTTATATGCCGGACATGAAATATGCCGACGCGACGTTGGCGCGCACATATTCCAAGGTGCGTGATTATCCGGCGATCAATCGCGCCGCGGTGCAAGCGATGCATCGCCAGGTGGGTGATTTGCAAATCGACGAAGGCGGCGTTGCCACGCGCGGCTTGCTCGTCCGTCATTTGATTTTGCCGGACGATTTAGCGGGGACGTACGATTCGCTCTACTGGCTGTCGTCGGAAATTTCGCCAAACACGTACGTCAATTTGATGGAGCAATATCGACCGTGCTACAAAGCGAAAGAATATCCGGAAATCAATCGTCGCATCACGCGTGAAGAATTTGCGCGCGCAGTTCGCCTCGCCGATGAGGTGGGACTCACGCGTTTGGATGAACGGATTGCCTTTCGTCTTTGGTAATGCCGAGAGACGACCCAGCGGATCGTCTCACCGTTTCCGGTTTTTCCATTTTGCCAACGCCGCGCGATGCGTTTCAAACGCGAGTTGCTCATCTGGAATTTTGTCCGGCGCAAAAAATTTCACTTGAACCGAATCGCTCCCGGCAATCGGTTCGCCGCCGACGACGCGCGCCGCGTACAACACCAATACACCAGACGAATTTTTGGGTTGATGATGAAACGACCACACGCCCCACAACTCGTCTAATTCGACGACGAGTCCGGTTTCTTCGAGACACTCGCGCCGCGCCGCTTCTTCCACCGTTTCGTCAATCTCCATAAACCCAGCCGGCAAGCCCCAGAAACCTTTGCCCGGATTTTCGCCGCGCAAGACGAGCGCGATTTGTCCATCGGCGCGCTCGGCGATTACGCCGGCGGCAATTGGCGGATTGAGGTAAACGATAAACCCGCACACCGGGCAGACCGGGCGCAAATGATGATCTTCGACCGCGCGCATCTCCAACGCGTGACCGCATTGCGAGCAAAATTTAGGCGACATTGATTCTCCTTTGCGCGTGCATTGTATTCCATCGCCGCAAATTGGCAAACGCGCGCAATCGTTTTGCGAATCGTCCCGATTTAAGGTATAATGCGCCCGAATTTTGACGAGGAGTCTCATCGTTGCGCGTACTCATCACTGGCATGAACGGGTTCGCCGGCAGTCATCTTGCCGATTTTCTATCGACGCTACCGGACACTGAAATTTTCGGCGTTGGCGTGGGCAGTCTAGAAAATATCGCGCATCTTGCCGGACGCGCAACGTTTCGCGAAATCGATTTGACCAAGCCGGACGCGGCAGAATCGATTTTAACGCAAACGCAACCCGATCGAATTTATCATCTCGCGGGACAAGCGTTCGCACCGATTTCGTGGCACGATCCGTGGGGCACCATCGAAATTAATTTGCGCGCGCAAGTCAATGTCCTCGGCGCGATGGCGCGAATGAAATCGCACGCGCGCATCCTCATCATTGGATCGATTGACGAGTACGGTCGCGCCGAGCCGGACGAAATGCCGGTCAAAGAATCGACGCCGTTTCGCCCGGACAGTCCGTACGGCGTGAGCAAGATCGCGCAAGATTTTCTTGGCTTGCAATATTTTTTGAGTAACGATTTGCACATCGTCCGCGTGCGCCCATCCAATCACATCGGTCCACGCCAGAACGAGCAATTTGTTACCTCCAACTTTGCCAAACAGATTGCAGAAATCGAAGCGGGCAGACGTGAGCCCGTTTTGTTTGTCGGTAATTTGACCGCGCACCGCGATTTCACTGACGTGCGCGATATGGTGCGCGCGTATTATCTCGCGCTGGAAAAATGTACGCCGGGCGATGTGTACAACATCGGCAGTGAACGCGCGGTATCGATTGAATCGGTGCTCGACGCGATGCTCAAGCAAAGCCGCACGCCGATTCGCATTCAGCAAGACCCGGCGCGCTTTCGTCCTTCCGATACGCCGGTGATGTACTGCGACGCCTCGAAATTTCGCGCGCAAACCGGTTGGCAAACGACGATTCCGCTCGAACAAAGTTTGCGCGACATTCTTGATTATTGGAGAACCAAAGTAAAATCATGAAACGCAAAGCGTTGATCACCGGCGTTACTGGGCAAGATGGCAGTTACCTCGCCGAATTTTTGTTGGAACAAGGATACGAGGTCGTCGGGATGGTGCGCCGCACCTCGACGATCAACTTTGAACGCATCATCGAGATCCAAGACAAGATCAAAATCGTGCAAGGCGACTTGCTCGATCAAGTTTCGCTCATCGATATTTTGCGCGAGCACAAACCCAACGAAGTCTACAACCTCGCGGCGCAATCGTTCATTCCCACCTCGTTCAAACAACCCGTGCTGACCGGCGAGTTCACTGCGCTCGGCGTTACGCGGATGCTGGAAGCGATTCGCATCGTGAATCCGGAAATTCGATTTTATCAGGCGTCGTCGAGCGAGATGTTTGGCAAGGTGGTCGAGATTCCACAACGCGAGACGACGCCATTTCATCCACGCAGTCCGTACGGCGTTGCCAAAGTGTACGGACATTGGATCACCGTCAATTATCGCGAGTCGTACGATTTGTTTGCCGTCTCCGGCATTTTGTTCAATCACGAATCGCCGCGGCGCGGTTTGGAATTCGTTACGCACAAAGTTACCTACAACGCCGCGAAGATCGCGCTGGGTCTGGCGGATAAATTGCCGATGGGCAATCTGGATTCGCAACGCGATTGGGGTTGGGCGCCGGATTATGTACGGATGATGAACTTGATGCTGCAACAAGATCAGCCGGAAGATTACGTCATTGCGACCGGGCGCACGCACTCGATCAAGCGTTTGTGCGAAGTCGCGTTTGCGTGCGTCGATTTGGATTGGCAACGCTACGTGTACGTGGACGAAGCATTCCTGCGCCCCGCCGATGTCGATTTGTTGATCGGCGATTCGACCAAAGCGAAACAAAAACTGGGGTGGGAGCCGACGGTTACGTTTGAAGAGATGATTCAAAAAATGGTTACCGCCGATCTAGCGGCGTTGAAAAAGCAATATCGGCTTTAGATGGAAAAACTTTTTGGTACCGACGGTATTCGCGGCATCGCGAATCAATTTCCGTTAACCCCCGAATTTGTCGTTCACATCGGCAGTGCGATTGGCGAGGTGCTGGCGCACGATGGCAAACATCCGCTCGCGTTGATCGGGCGCGACACGCGACTCAGCGGCGCGATGATCGAGAACGCACTCGCCGCCGGCTTGATGGCGCAAGGTTTCGATACCCTTCACGTCG
>DAOTXS010000095.1:0-11724 GCA_034435055.1 Anaerolineae bacterium
TTCACCTCATCGCCCAGCGCGCGTCGCGCGGTCCCGCGCCAAAAGAAAAATTCAGGCACGATGGCGTCACGCGCAATCGCGGCATCGAACTCCGGCAGCGCTTGTTTCGCGCCGCCGCTATGATAGAGACAAAATCCCAAGCTAAAATGCACGTGCGCCGCAAGCGACACATCACTTTCGACCCGCGCGAGCGCGGCACGGAAATGTTTCTCCGCATCGGAATAGCGTTTTTGCATCAAGCGAATTTGGCCGATGTTGTACAGCGCGCGTGGATTTTGCGGATCGAGTTTGAGCGCGGCGCGATAATCGGCGATTGCCAAATCGAACTGATTCTGCGACGCAAAAAAATTGCCGCGCTCGATGATCGGGTCGATTGCGTTAGGTCGCGCGGCAATACTTGCATCGAGTCGTTGGATTTGCTCGCGCGCACCGGCGTACAAACTGACTTCCCAGCGTTTGACCGCCACGCTGCGATCGATCAGAAAGAGGACAACGACGAGCGATGCCTGCGCGATGAAAACAGCAGCGCCAAGAATCGGAATGGCAAAGTAAATCGTTTGCCAGTCGCCTTCAAACCCGGCAAACGTCAGCAGAGGATAACCGATGAGCGACCAACCGAGTTGGATGCGCGCGAACGATAGAATCGTGTACTTGATCCACGCTTGATTGGTCAAGCGCAGGAAAATTAGCGGGACGAATCCGTAAACAATTGACACCAAATTGCCGGCGAGCGAAATCCACCAATCTTCGAGTACGGTAAAGCGACCTTCGGGAATTACGTAACCGTAAAAGAAGGCGAAATGAAACCCGCCGCCGAACCAATCAATCGTGCCGCCGACTTGATAGGTCGCCGCCGCGTGCCCAAGTTCGTGGAGAAAGACGCCAATCGGAATGAAAACAAAAAACGCGATCTCACTGGCAAGCCGTCGGTCAAACCCGGTCAGTTGATCGTCAGTGAACGATTTCCAATTTTGAATCAGCGTCCACACTGCACGCACGCCGAGAAAAATGTAGAGGAGGGAAAGGAGATCAAAGAATGACATGGTTGTATGGTTGAATCGTTGCATCGTTAAAGCGTTGCGCGATGACCCACCCCAACGATGCAACGATGCAACTACCTAACGATATGCGTTCCGGTTTCGCCGCGCAACGCGCGCCCGATATTTTCCGGATTCGTAATGATCGCGTGTTTGCCGCCGGCTTCCAGGAACCAAATGATCGCCTGAATTTTGGGCGCCATCGAACCTTTAGCAAAGTGCGTGCCTTCGGCAAGATATTTTTTTGCTTCCGCCAGCGTCATCTTGTCGATAAATTGTTGATTCGGCTTGCCAAAATTGAGCGCGACTTTTTCGACCGCCGTTGCGATCAAGAACAAATCGGCTTTGATTTCGCGCGCGAGCAAACTCGACGCAAAATCTTTGTCGATGACTGCCGCGGTGCCGCGATACTCGCCGTTGCCCACATCGATGACCGGAATGCCGCCGCCGCCAACCGTGATCGCGATGATGCCTTGATTCAACACCGCTTCAATCGTCGTCTGCTCAACGATTTCCTGGGGCAGTGGCGATGGCACCACGCGCCGCCAACCGCGGCCCGCATCCTCGACGACGCTCCAGCCCATTTCATTCTTGCGCCGCGTCGCTTCGGTTTGATCCATAAATCCGCCGATGGGCTTGCTGGGATTTTTGAACGCGGGATCGTTTTGATCAACGAGAACCTGGGTGATGATCGTCGCGACACGTTTCTTGATGCCGCGATGATACAATTCGTTTTGCAACGCTTGTTGCAATTCGTAACCGATTGCGCCTTGCGTGTCCGCGCCGCACACATCGAGCGGAACCTCGTGCATTCCTTCGACCTTCGCCGCAATTTCGGAACGGCGCAGAACGAAACCGACTTGCGGTCCGTTGCCGTGACCAATCGCAATGTCCCAGCCCTGCTCGACCATATCGGCGATGTGATGCGCGGTTTCGCGCAACGCGTCCTGTTGATCTTCAACCGATTGATGCGCCGCGTCTTTGATCAGCGAATTGCCGCCAATCGCGACGACAGCGAGTTTGCGCTTGGGTGTCCGTTTGATCGTCTTCTTGACTAGTTTCTTTTTTGTTGGCATTTGAATTCTCTCCGAGTGCAATAGTGCGTTAGTTCGATAGTGCGATAGTGAAACCCACCAACTAACGCACTATCTTACTATTGCACTTACACTAACTCATCGTGAGCGCCATCACCGCTTTTTGTGCGTGCAAGCGATTTTCGGCTTCATCGTACACCACCGATTGCGGACCGTCCATCACGCCGTCGGTAACCTCGATATTGCGATCCGCCGGGAGCGGGTGCATATAAATTGCGTCCGGCTTGGCGAGTTTCATCCGGCGTTCGTCGGTAATCCACGACGAATACTTGCTGATGATTTTCGCGCCTTCTTTTTCATCCGGCGTGTGCACCATCGCGCCCCAGGATTTGGCGTAAATGATGTCAGCATCTTTGAAGGCGGCGTCCATATCGTCCACCACCTCAAACCCCGCGCCGAATTTTTTGGCTTGTTCGCGCGCTTGCTCCATAATCTCCGGCATCAGTTTGAATTCCGGCGGATGCGCGAGAACGACGTCCATTCCAAAACGCGGCATTTGCAAAATCAACGATTGCGGGACCGACATCGGTTTTTGGTACGAGGCGGCGTACGCCCACGACACGACCATTTTCTTGCGGCGCAAATCGCGTCCCTTCTTTTCGATGATCGTCATCAAGTCGGCGAGGCATTGGAACGGATGATAGATGTCGCATTGCATATTGAGCACCGGCACGCGCGACGCTTTCGCCACCGCGTTCAAATACCCGTTGCCCGCCCCCCAATCGACGTGGCGAATCGCAATGCCGTCGAAGTAGCGGCCAAAGATTTCGCCGATTTCTTTGGGCGTGTCGCCGTGTGCGATCTGCGTCGTGCGCGATTCGATGAACGCCGCGTGCCCGCCGAGTTGCGCCATCCCGGCTTCGAACGAGCCGCGCGTGCGCGTGCTGGAGAAAAAGAACAGCATCGCGAGAACTTTATCGCGCAGAACTGCGTGCGATTCGTTCAACGCGCGCTTGCGTTTCAAATCGAACGCGACTTCCAAAACGGTTTCCACTTCTTCTTTCGAGAAATCAAGGTCGCCGATGAGATCGCGACCGTGTAAAAACGTTTGCATTTTGTAATCTCCTTTTTAACGAGTGCAATAGTTCGATGGTGCAATAGTGCGATAGTTAATAACCAAGCTGATGCCGCGTTACGATTTTCTCCGGCGGAGATAGGCAATCAATCCGTTGATAAGACGCTTGCATTCGGATGCCAAGTCGTATGCGCATTGACGTTCTTCTTCATTGATGTACTTGCGATCCAACGCTTGGTATAGTTCTGATTGTACTTCGCTGGCTGAACGACGTGCCATTTTCAGAAATCGCGTGAATTCCGGACCAGAACCAGAGTCAAAACCTTCAGCGATGTTATGCATAACCGATCCGGCGGCACTGCGAATTTGATTCCGCAAGTAGGCATCGCCGGCAAATTTTGGCTTGCTTGCCAAATCATCAATTGCATTCGTCAACTGCCGCACTTTTTGCCACGCTTGCAAATCTTCAAACCGCTGAATCTTTGGCACAGTCCCTCCGGCAACTATCGCACTATCTTACTAACGCACTATTGCACTATTTGGTTATTCAACCGCCCCAAGTACCATCGCAATCAACGCCATCCGCATCACGACGCCGTTGAACGCTTCTTGCCAATAGCGCGACCAACGCGTAATGTCCACATCCGCCGGAATTTCGTCCATGCGCGGAAGCGAATGCAACAGAATCGCATCGCTCTTGGCTTTGCTCATCAACAACTCGCGCGTGATCTTGTAATTTGCCGGCGTGAGTGACTTGTCTTTGCTCGCCTCTTGCCGCGCTTGCGTGTAATCGGGTTGTACGACCGGCTCGACCAAAATCACGTCCGCGTCCGCAATCGCTTGCTCAACATGATCGGCTTCGCGGAAATTCAAACCGTACTGTTTGAAATCGGCTTTGTACTCTTCCGGCATGCGCATATCCGGCGAGTTGGGGAAGAGATCGTTTGCGCCGGGCGAGACGAACGTAATCGGGCAATCGAACTGCGAGAGCGCGTAGCCGAGCGAGTGCATCGTGCGCATCCGCATATCGCCGACGGCAAGCCACTTTAATCCATCGATGCGTCCGCGTTCGCGCAACACGGTGTACAAATCGGTGAGGATTTGGGTGGGATGTTCGCCCCAGCCATCGCCGCCGTTGATGATCGGCACGCTCGACCATTTGGCGGCTTCGTGCGGCGCGCCTTTTTGAAAGTGTCGCATCACGATCACATCGCCGTAAAATTCGAGCATCTTGACCGTGTCTTTGATCGATTCCTGATACCAATCGCCGGCGCGCGTCATTTTGAAATCGGCAAAGCCGGTCACGTGCCCGCCCAACCGGTGCATCGCGGCTTCGTGCGCGAGGCGCGTGCGCGTGCTGGGTTGATAGAACGCGGCGACGAGCGTTTTCTCTTTGAGCATCTCCACGTTCTTGCGTCCGCGCGCGATGACTTCCATTTTTTCGGCAACGTCGAACACGTGAAAGAACTCGTTGCGTTCAAACTCTTTCAGCGACAAGATGTCGCGTCCTGCAAAACTACGCATTGGGAAAATCCTCCTTGTTTGATTTGTCATTGCGAGCTTTCGGGAAGCAATCTCTGAACTGCGATTTGGGGATTGCTTCGCCCCTTCGGGGCTCGCAATGACGATTTTTATTTACTCACCTTACGCAATACAGATTGATTTTACCGCAGAGCACGCGGAGAACGCCGAGATTTTCCAATGTTTTTCTCTGCGAACTTTGCGTTCTCAGCGGTGAAATTGCGTAACGTCAGTTAGTTACTCACCTTACGTAAACCGAATTGTTTTACCGCAAAGCACACGGAGACCGCTGAGATTTTTCAGGATTTTTCTCTGCGAACTTTGCGTTCTTAGCGGTGAAATTGCGTAACGTCAGTTATTTAGACTCGCCGTTGGTTTTGCCGATCCGTCGAATCACGTGAAAGCGAAAATAGCCGGGGACAAAATAACTGGTCGAGTAATCGATCACCCGACCATCGCGCGTGAACAATTGCGCGTCCAATTTGTGCAAAGGTTCGCCGGGGTGCAAGTGCAACTTGCGCGCCATCGCCTCGCTCGCCGCTTCGATCAAAATATCGGTGCGCGAGTAATTGAGTTGCACATTGCGCTGAATGAATAAATCGAGAACGGAGCCGCGAAAATTATGATCGAGATCGTGGCGTTGCAAAATCGTCGTGGGCACAACATCGATGAGGAACGCGATCGGGCGGTCGCCGGTTTGGATGACTCGCGAAATCGCGAGGACGGGTGTATCGGGCAAGGTTTCAAGACAATCCGCTTCCTGCCTGGTCGCCGGGCGTTCTTCGATTACGGGATCGCCCATATGCGTTTCCAGACCGATTCGCCGCGCAAGCGTTTCGATGCTTTCGAGTTCTTCGAGGCCCGTGTCGATGCGCGGAGTTGGCACGACAAAAGTTCCAACGCCGTGTTTGCGAATGACGGTGCCGCGTTGTTCCAATTGCGAAAGGGCTTCGCGGATCGTCGCGCGGCTAACAGCAAAGCGCGCACCTAGTTCGGTTTCGGAGGGTAACATCCCGTTGCCCTGAACCAAACTGCCCGCTTCGATGCCGTTGAGGATTTCTTGTACAACTTGGCGTGCGAGGGGAATACTTTTGCGAACCATCTTTGGTCTTTAGACGACAGTCGTCTGACAACTTGGAATATAAATTAAAAATGGCGGTTTGTCAAGACAAACATTCGTTCGGCTTCGAAATTCAATGGCGAGGTTCTTGATCGATCCACTCGCCCGCCCAAAACTCGATCTGCGGCATTCCGCTTGCGCGCGCGGCGCGCACGATGGCATTCACATCGAGTGGCACGCGGCGAAAGTCGATTCCGAGATTTTCTCGGTATGAATCGACGATGGCGTACTCACTCCACGGCGGCCGGCAAACACGATTCGATGCATCGCGCGTTATCGGCATCCCGACGCTTCCCGGGTTGATGATGAACGCATTTTGAAATCGCCGCAACATTTGCGCGTGCGTGTGCCCGCCTGCCATCACGGTTGCGCGATAATCGCCGAGTCGTTGCGTGAGTTCGTCGTCGGGTGTCGTCGCCTGAATCACATCGGTGTTCGATTGTGGCGAGCCGTGAAAACCGAGCAACGTGTGGTCAGCATCGAGCGATAGTTCAACGCGCGGCTGAAACGTGCGCATAAACTCGATGTCTGTCGGCGAGAATAGTTTCTCCGCCCACCATAACATTTCCATCAACCGGCGTTCTTTCTCGGAATTTGGATCGAATGTTTGCGGTACGAGGAACCATTCGTCGGTATTGCCCCGAACGACGAGACAGCCAAGTTCTCGCACGCATCGAATCACCTCGACGGGCTGGGGCCCATTCGCGGTGACATCGCCGAGGCAAACAATTTGATCGACTCGTTCGCGTTCAATATCGGCAAGCACAGTTTCGAGCGCAATGAAATTCGCGTGGATGTCAGAGACAAGCGCGATTCGCATTCGATTCCTCCACCAGAATCATCTTGAGCCAGCAACTTATTCTAGCACAATTTAGAACAATGCAAAAACGGGCGCGCGGAGGCGTGCCCGTTTTGCGTACGCGAACCGACGGGATTCCTTTTTTATTCGATTCCAAATGTTACACTGACGCGCGCCGTAACCGAAATTTGGCCGGGCGCAAACGTCCCACCTTCGCCCGGCGAGCCGCCGCTCACATTTTGCACGACGTTCTGCGTCATCCCGCCGCCCCAACGTGTGCCGTACCACGCCCACCAACCCGAATAGTTTTCCTGAATCGTTTGCGGCTTGCCGATCTTTTGTCCCAGTTCGCTGGCGAGCGCGCCGGCTTTTTCCCGCGCCGCTTGAATCGCCAGCGCGCGCGCTTGATCGCGATACTTGCGCAATTCGGTGGTGCGAAATTGAATGTCGTGCACGTGCGTAACCCCCGCGCCCAACGCCGCCGTATACAAATCTTCAAACTTGCCGACATCTTTCAGTGTAATCACAATCGACTTGCGGACGAAATAGCCGATAAAATCCGCATCGGTGTACGTGCCATTGCGATAACGCGGCTCGACGTGAATTTGATCCGTTTGGACGTGTCTGGGTTCGATGCCAAAATCTTTGGTCAGCGCGATCACTTTTCTGACCCGGTCATCGTTCAGTTTCTTTGCTTGTTGGATATTCTTGTCCCAAGTCTCCACGCCGAGAATCAAGATCACTTCGTCCGGCGCGATTTTGATTTCGGCGTCGCCGGTCGTTGTGATGAAACGCGACGGCGCGACAAAATTTTCCGCGTGAAGCGTGGGCGCGTTGCTTAACGCGAAAACACCGACAAGCAAAATTACCACAAGTAAAACATTCTGTTTCATTTTTCCTCCTTTGGTCTTTGATTCCAAGACTACCAGAGGAATGTGTCAAACCTGTGGCAACAGAGAAATAATTCGGGGACGATTACGAGGCAGGCAAAGTGAAGCGAACAGTCGTGCCGTAACCTTCACGGCTTTCGAGCGCGATGTGACCACCGTGTGCTTGGACGAGTGTTTGCGCGATGGCGAGTCCCAAGCCCGCGCCGCCCGCGTCGCGTGTCCGAGATTTATCTGCGCGATAAAAGCGTTCAAACACGCGCGCTTGCTCGGCAAGAGGAATGCCGGGACCGCGATCTTGGACTGACACAGCGACGCCATTCGGCGCAGACGCGATATTCACACACACGGATTCACCCGGCGGCGAATAGCGAATTGCATTGTCGAGTAAATTCATCAGGACTTGACGAATACGATCCGGGTCGGCGTGAATTGGAGTCGGCGAACCGTCCACGACAATCGCCACGCGCGGCGATGCAAGTTCGTCGGCGCAAGCGCGCGCTAAAGCAGTGAGATCGAATAATTCGCGGCGCAACGTCAATGCTTGCGAATCGGCGCGGGAGAGGATGAGCAAATCGTTGACGAGCTGGATGAGCCGGTCGGTCTCGCTTTCAATCGAGGATAGAAATTTGTCGCGCGTGTTCAAATCATCGACCGCACCATCGCGCAGCGTTTCGATCAAACCTTTGATCGCCGTCAACGGCGTGCGGAGTTCGTGATTGACATTGCTCACCAAATCGGTGCGGGCTTGAAGCGTGCGTTGCAAATCACTGCTCATCGAACGAAACGCGCGCGCGAGTTCGCCTAATTCATCGGACGCGCGTGCATCAAGGGGGTAATCGAAATTGCCTTGCGCGAGTTGATGCGCCGCGCTGGTCAGTTCACGGACGGGCTGTGCAATTGCGCGCGCGAGAATCAGCCCCACCAACGCGGAAAGTACGAGCGCGACGCCAGCCGAGATGAGCAGACGCAAGCGCAAATCGGCAAGCACCGCGGCGACATCGCGCAGGGGTTGTCCCAGGTACACCGCGCCGATGTTGCGGCCATCACGCATCAATGGTACGGCAACGAAAATCGAATCGTCTTGTGTGCGTGTTTGTTCCTGTCCGTTCAACGCGGCGGCGATGATTGGCTCGCGACTCAAATCGCGTCCGCGTTCAATGGCAGCCGTATCGACTTGGACAATGCCGCGCGCGTCGATCACGCGCACGCGCGTGTCCAATTCCGCGCTCAAACGAATTGTAACGTTATCGAGCGAAGATGAACCGGGCGAAACGTTTTGCACCTGCGCGGTTACTTGACTGGTTTGTGAAAGCGCGTTCTGCGCCGGCGAAAGCGGGGTTTGCAAAATATTTGTCGTGGCGCCGGAGGAAACCAACGCTTGCGCGATCAATCGCGCTTGGGTGGTCAGATTTTGTTGCAGCGCTTGCACAAAATAATTTTCCACAAGCGAAAGCAAAATGAAACTGAGCAACGCCATCGCGACGGCAATGACGAAGAGATGACTCAGAACAAGACGCGTGGTCAATCGATTAAACATCGTCGCTCAATTTGTAGCCGGCGTCGCGCACCGTAACGATCAACTCGGCTTCCACCGCGACTTGGCGCAGGCGCGCACGCAAACGTTTGATCGCAGAATCGACCGTGCGCGTGTCGCCGAAATAATCATAGCCCCACACTTGATTGAGCAATTCCTCGCGCGAAAAAACACGACCCGGGTTCAGCATAAAAACGCGCAACAATTCAAATTGAATCGATGTGAGATCGAACGGCCGGTCGCGCCACGTAACTTGATGGCGCGCAACATCCAAACGCAAATCGCCGATACTCAAAACCGGCGCGGCATCGGCGGCTTTGGGTTGCGCGCGTCGCAGAACCGATTTGACGCGCGCCATCAATTCGCGCACGCTGAATGGCTTGACGACGTAATCATCCGCGCCGATTTCCAATCCGACGACGCGATCGATCTCTTCGTCTTTCGCGGTGAGCATGATGATCGGCAGGTCGCCGGCTTTGCGCAACGCGCGGCACACTTCCAAGCCGTCGATGCCGGGGAGCATCAAATCGAGGATGACCAAATCCGGTCGTTCGGCGCGCGCGAGTTGCAACGCTTGCTCGCCATCACGCGCGACGATGGGTTGATGTCCGGCTTTGGTGAGATTATAAGTCAATACATCGACGATGGATCGTTCATCGTCGACCACTAGAATTTTACTCATCGTCAGAAATTATGACACACTTGTGTGTCAATCGTGTGTCAGTTTAGAGACGAACGTCGGTAACAACGCGTACCATTCCGCCGCGCGCACCACATCAGCGATGCGAACATGCTCATCGACCATATGCACGATTTCTTCTTCCCCCGGACCAAACCCGACCGATGGAATGCCGGCGATGCCCGCCCAGTACGCGCCGTTCGTCGAGAAATTCCATTTGCCGGTCGTCGTATCCAAATTCAGCGCGCGCGATGTTTCGATTGCCGCGCGCACAAACGGATGCGATTCCTCGAACGTCCACACCGGAAAAATTTGCTCGTGTTCGCGCAAATAACCATTGTAACTGGGTTGCGTGTACCGCAGAAATTCAATTTCGAAATCTTGCGCAGGCAACAACGCGCGCACCTGCGCCAGCGCTTGCTCCGCCGTTTCGCCAATGGTCAAGCGGCGATCCAAAATAATTTCGCATCGGTCTGGCACGACGTTGTACGAACCACCTTGGGCTTGAATCACCGTCGCCACAATCGAACCACGACCGAGAAACGGATCGTTCGGCAATCGCGCATCCAGTTCCGGAATCGCGCGGAGCAATTCTTGCATTTTGTAGATCGCGTTATCGCCGAGCCAGTGCGACGCGCCGTGCGCGCTTCTTCCTTTTGCTGTCACACGAAATTCGCACCGCCCTTTGTGTCCGCGCACCACGCGCATATTCGTCGGTTCGCCGATGACGACGAAATCCGGTTTCACTTTTTCCGCTTCCGCAAACACTTGCGCGCTCAAACCCTCGCACCACTCTTCAATCGAGCCAAAGTAGTACGCGGTGATGTCATTGAGCCAGCCGAGGTCGTGCGCGATTTTGAGACCGTAGATCATCGGCGGCGTCGAACCTTTTTCGTCCACCGTGCCGCGTCCGTACATCATTCCGTTTTCGATTGCGCCGCTGAACGCGCCGTGCTTCCACGCTTTTGCATCGCCCGCGCCAACGGTATCAAGATGCGAGTCGTACAGCAACGTTCGTTGCGGCGAACGAACGTTACCGCCGATGCGCGCGACAATATCCCCGTACGGCGCGTAGTGAATATCTTGAAAGCCAAGCACGCGCAATTCCTGTTCCACGCGTGCGGCAACGTCGCGGATGTTGGAATCAAAACTGGGAATGGCGACGAGATCGCGGAGGAAAGCAATAATCGCGTCGCGATGAGCGGCGACGCGGGAGTGGATGGTTTCTGTTGTGTTTTGCATAGATATCAACCAGCTTAATCTTCAGAAGGCTTTTTCTTGATAACTCTCCACCGTCGTTTCTCGTTTTCAGGGTCTGTCAGCCTTATGAAGAAACGAACAGCACCAATAAGCTGAGGCACACAATCAACCTGAGAAAGTACTTCATCGATGTCTATGAAAGACAAGCCCTGACCAGACAACAATTTGTTAGAGATAACTTTTGGGTTTTTGTGTGCAATTCCATTACGCAACGCAGAGAGTTGCCGTGTGTACTCTAAATCCCTCTTATCTAGTACGCCCAAATCTTTCAACATAGATGCCAAATCTGGCAAGGTAAAACGCTCAATCATATCACTGAGCATTGTTCTCTTGGATGGGATAGCAAGATATTTGGCTGTTTGTATTACCGCGATTCTCTCTAAGACAGAATGTAATTCGATGATTGCACTACCATTCAGTCCGACAGCGAAAAGCAACAAAGTACTATGCAGGAATATTCCTACAACAGCGGCTAACCTACCTTTATCGTAATCGTTTAGATTATCATAGATTTCCTTGTAGAGGGTATCGCCGAATTCATTTAATCTTGCACGCGCATTGGGCACTTCACTTTCGAGAGCATTAATGATGCGTTCGACTTCCCAGTCAAATATAGTATCACTTTTATGTGAATCTTACTCGTTAGAGCCTATTTCAAAAATCGAGAAATTGCCTAAAATGGGGGTATGAGTCGCCATGAACTAACCGATGACCAATGGGCAGTGCTTGCACCGCTACTGCCGAAACGCAAGCGAGGACGCGGACGACCCCGCAA
>DAOTXS010000096.1:0-13722 GCA_034435055.1 Anaerolineae bacterium
CGGTGGGGCGCGCAACTGCCTGGCTTTATCCAAGTACCCTTCGGCGATTTGAACGCGCTCGAATCTGCCATCGACGATGACACCGCCGCCGTGATTTTTGAAACAATTCCCGCAACGATGGGCATTGTCATTCCGCCGGAAAATTTTTTCGCCGGCGTGCGCCAACTCTGCGATCAACACGGCGCCGTGATGATCATCGACGAGGTGCAAACCGGCTTGGGACGTTGTGGCGAAGTTTGGGGTATCGACACATACGGTGTGATTCCTGATATTCTGGTTACGGCCAAAGGATTGTCCGGCGGCATTTATCCGATCACGGCGACCATTTACCGCGAGCATCTTAATCGTGTCTTACACGAAAATCCATTCATTCATGTTTCGACGTTTGGCGGTTCAGAAGTAGGTTGTTACGCCGCACTTGAAGTGTTGAACATTTTGCAAGAACCAGGATTTTTGGAACACATTCGCCAAATGGCGCAACTCTTTCACGACGGATTCATACAGTTGCAGAAAAATTATCCCGAACTGCTTGCCGAAATTCGACAACGCGGATTGATGATGGGTTTGAAATTATCGCACCCGTCGTTCGGACCGATGCTGACGCTTGCCGGGTTGAAATTCGGTTTGCTCACGATTTATGCGAATCACGATCAAGCGATCAATCAAATGTTACCACCGTTGACGATTCAGGAAAACGAAGTGACCCAAATAATCGAAACGCTTGACCGAATGTTGACTTGGCTGAGACAAACGCAATAAAATCATTTTTCCCGGAGGAAAGTACGATGCGTTTTGGAATTATGACGATGCAACTAAACGCGCTGATTCCCAGCGCGCAAACCGCGCAACAAGCCCTTGCGCAAATTTCCACCTTTGATTTTTCCAGTCTGGTGCAACAACTGGCATCGCACGGATTCAACCCCATCGAACTCGGCGGTGATTTGGTGATGTTTATCCCGCACGCGTTTGCGCCGCCATCGATTGAAAAACTTGGCGCGTTGAAAAAACAACTCGGCATCGAATACACGGTGCATCTGCCGCTTTGGTCGGTTGAGCCATCGACACCTTTGGTGCCGGTGCGGCAAGGTTCGTTGCGCGCCGTCATCGAAATGATTCGCGCGACGCAACCGCTCGATCCCGCCGCGTATGTTTTGCATCCGTACGGTGCGCTCGCGTCGGAATTCTATCGGATGAAATTGCCGGAATCGGCGCGCGCGTTGCTGTTACAAATTTTTCAGAACAATGCGCGCGAAAGCGTCAAAACGATTCTCGCGGAAACCGGGATTGCCAGCCGCAAGCTCGCGGTCGAAACCATCGAATTTCCATTGGAGCATTTGCTTGCGCTCGCCAACGAATTCGACACATCGATTTGTTTTGACACCGGGCACGTGCTTGCCGGCTTTGCCGGCGACATCGATTTCTGGAACGCGCTGGAAAAATGTTTGCCGCGCGTGTCGCACGTGCATTTGCACGATTGTCCGGCGTACGCGCGCACACGTGAACTCGGTTACGGCAAAGATCATCAGCCACTCGGCAAAGGCGATTTGGATGTTGCGCGTTTTCTCAAGCGATTGCAAGAAGCAAACTTTGCGGGGACGATTGTGTTCGAGTTGACCGTCGCGGAAGCGTTGGCGTCGATGCAGGTGGTGAAGGAGTGGAAGGGTTAGCCACAGAATTATAGCGGGTATGCTTGTGGGAGCATCCTCACTATTATTTCATTCAATACACACTTAAGTGAACGCATTTTCAACTCCTTAATTGATCCAGTGAACCTTGACTTGTTCAGCAACCTGATTGAATTCGCGATCGCCGGTGACCAGAGATGCTTTGTTTTCTTTTGCCAACGCGGCGGCAAAGCAATCAGCGTATGACATCTTGTGCTTGGACTTGAAACGCGCCGCCTCTTGGGTTAGCGTCCAATTGACATCGACAAACTCGATTCCAAGTTGTCGAATTTCGGATATACTACTGTCCGCTTCGCTCTCTGAAACCTCGCGGGCAAGGATGTACCACACTTCGCCGACGTTTATCACGCTCATCATCACAGAAATTCCATTTTCGTGAGCATCCGCAATCAAGTCAGCAATCTTTTGTCCTGCCGGCTCGTCTTCCAAATACGCTATCATCGACCATGAATCAAGAACATACGCTTTGGGTTTCGCCATTCTATAACTCCCGCTCACGCTTTTTTTCTGCCATCAACGCTTTGAGTAAACCTTTGCCTTTGTATTTGCCCCGTAAACTATGAATGTATTCCCGCGTGATTGGCGTTAGGATAATGTGTTGGCCCTGCACATCAATCTCAATCTGAATCCGCGTTCCTTCTTTGATGCCGAATTTGCGCCGCACCGACGAGGGGATCACAATTTGTCCCTTCACAGTTGCATATGTTTCCATGCTGCCCTCCTGTGGTATTTTCTACATACAGTATACCACAAAACAAAAGGTAAGTCAAGTTGTATATTGACTTACCTTTTGCATTATTTCTAACAGCAGAAGCTGCTTGTCAAACTATCAACCCCAATCCTTCTCTAAACAAACTCAGCGCGTAAATTGCCAACAAAATTCCCAGCCCACGCATCAGGTAAACGTATGGTTTGCCCGTGAACCAATTCCGCGATTTACCGACCAGCACCGCGAACATAGCTTTGACGCCAACCAGACAAAGATAAAAGACGCCTAGAAACGCAATCGCCGCAAGTGGTGTTTCTACCCACGCTTTGATGATTGTCGGCGCGCCAACCGTGAGCCAGAAAATGTACGGGCTCGGATTCAGAAAATTGACTATCGCACCTTTCACCAACGATTGCGGCGCATCGCTTGATTCGGACAGCTCGACACCGCTCGCGCAAAAACTTTCGTACGCGAGATAGAGCAAGTACATCCCACCGACTATCGAGAGCAATCCGAACAGCGTTTGCGAATTGGCGATCTGCGCGAGCACCACCATCGTCAGCGTGATGATCGGCGCATCGGTGATGAGCGGCGCGAACGCCACCTTGACTCCTTCGTGCGTGCCGTGCTTGAGCGTTTGCGAAATCACCAACAGCGACAACGGTCCCGGCGAAAACCCGGCGGACAAACCCAGCACGAGACCGGCAAGCAACAACGATGTAATCATTGCGCCGCGCTTGCTGCCAACGCAATCGCGCCGAGCACCCCCGCGCGCTTACCCAAACCCGGCGGCACGATGTATTCGTCGATGCGTTTTAGAATTTCATTCGATTGAATGTAACCGCTGAGAATTCGTTGCACCTCGCGCCGAATCATCGGAAACAATTGCGTTTGCTCCATCACGCCGCCGCCCAAGATGATGCGTTGCGGCGACAAAATGCAAATATAATTCGCTAACGCCAGCGCGATGTAATGCGCTTCGAGTTCCCATGCCGGATGATTTGCCGGCAAAAGCTCGCCGCGCTGTCCCCACCGCTTTTCGATGGCTGGACCGGACGCCAGCCCTTCAAAACAATCGCGATGAAATGGACACGAACCTGGGAACGGATCGCGCGCAAAATCGTGCGGCAAGCGAATATGTCCCATCTCCGGATGCATCAAGCCGTGCAATAATTTTCCCGATGCCATACCACCGCCGCCAATGCCGGTGCCAATCGTCAAATAGATAAACGAATCGAGTCCTTGCGCCGCGCCCCAACGATATTCGCCAAGCGCCGCCGCATTCACGTCGGTGTCGAATTCCACCGGCACGTTGAGCGCACGACGAATTGCCCCGGCAAGATCGATGTTTGCCCAGTCGGGTTTTGGCGTCGTCGTGATAAATCCCCACGTTTTGGCATCGCGATGCAGATCGATTGGACCAAACGAGCCGATGCCAATCGCGACAACCGGCGGTTGCGCGCGAAAAAATTCGATTGCGCGATTGATCGTTTCGCCGGGCGTTGTCGTACGAAAACGCGTCTCGCGCAAATCGTCCGGCGCGTTGCCGACCGCGCAAACAAATTTGGTGCCGCCGGCTTCAATGCCGCCAAAGAGTTTGGTTTGCATCAGAACGATCCCGTCGTTCGCAGTGTTCATCAGGTACAGCCGATCAAACCCGCGCTCGTGAATCCGCACGCGCGACACCAAATTTCGCGCGTCGCATCGACGACGGCGGGGGCATGGCAACGCGGGCACGCGATCAACGCTTTGCCCCACGCGTTCGTACCGATGCGCGGAAAATATCCCAGCCGAGTCAAGACTTGCCGGGACAAGGTTCGTCGGCGCGTTGTAACTTTTGGCATTGGGCTTGCATCAAACTAAAAGCAAATTCAACTGACGAGGTTATTCACAATGGAAATGGTTATCGATTTTCCCGGCGGCAAACGCGTGGATGCGCACTTTGGATCGTATCACGTCAAGACCGATCAACCCCAGCAAGCCGGCGGCGATGGCTCGGCACCTGCGCCGTTCTTGCTGTTTCTCTCATCGATTGGGACGTGCGCCGGGATTTACGTGCTGGGTTTTTGTCAACAGCGCAACATTCCCACCGACGGCATCAAGATCATTCAACGAATGGAAGTCGATCGCGCAACCGGGATGACGAGCAAAATCTATCTTGACATTCAACTGCCTACGAATTTTCCAGAAAAGTACAAAGATGCGGTCATTCGTTCCGCTGACCAATGCGCGGTCAAAAAACATCTCGCGCATCCGCCGGCATTTGAGATCAAAGCAAACATCGGCGCCGGGTAATGTGGCGAGACGTTGCAGTGCAACGTCTTGCTATTATTTTTGAATCGCCCAATTCTGAATGTTGAACGTCAGGTAATTGGGATCGGCGGTCGGTTTGACGCCGGTCAACCCTTTGTTCACGCCGACAAACACGTTGGGCACGTAGAGAAAAATGCTCGGCGCTTCGTCGTTGAGCAAGGCGCTGGCATCGTTGTAAATCTTTTTGCGATCGTCCAACTTGCTTACCGCCAACCCTCTCCCTTGCAATTCATCGAACTTGGGATTGCAATACCCCATCACCAATTCCGCCCAGCCGGCTTTGCACGTGTAGAATAACGCGCTCGCGCTTGGATCGACGCCAAAACGCGCGCCCACATTGCGAATCAAATCGCCGTCGCCGGCAATTGCCAATTCCAAGAACGTCGCACTCGGCACCAGTTTGACCTCGAGACGAATCCCCACTTTGAGCAATTGCTGTTGCAATTCCGCGCCCAACTTGCCGGCTTCATCGCCCACACTTGCCAGATACGTCAACGAAATCGACTGATCGTTCCACAATGCCGTGCCGTCGCTGGCGAATTTTACGCCGGCATCGCGCATCAACGTTTTCGCTTTATCGAGATTCACCTCGTACTTGACGAGGTTGGGATTGATCGCCCACTCTGGTCCGTAAATCGCGCTGTAAATTGGATTCGCTTCACCCTGCATCGTTGCTTGGATCACCGACTTTTTATCGATGGCGTAATTCAACGCCTGACGAAATCGTTTGTCCGCCAAGTACGGTTTGGCAACTTTGGCGACGAGGTAACCGCGACCGCCAATCTCCTTGGGCTTGCTCAAGTTAGCAAGTTGCGCCGGCGTCCGCGCGTCAATGTGCAAAACGTGAAACGCGATACCTTTGGTGCTCAGAATATCGAGATAGCTCATCGCTTTGAAGCGCGCGGCTTGGTCAACGGATAAACTTGCCACGTGAACGTTGCCAACTGCAAACTGTGCAAGCAGTGCATCTGTCGAATCGAAGAAGCGGATCGTCAGTTCATCAAGATTAACCGCTTTGCCCCAGTAATTATTCTTCTTTTTCAGTCGAATCGTTTTCCCCGGCTCGTACTGCGCCAACTCGTACGCGCCCGACGTTACGGTTGGATTATCGATGTACGGATGCTTTTCGATTTCTTTAGGATCAACTCTGCCAAGAATGTGCGCGGGCAGAATTCCCAGGTAGGTGTTGAACAAAAACGTCGCGTTCGATTCCTTGAGCTCAAACCGAATCGTTTGATCGTTGACGACTTTGATGCCATCGATTTCTTTCGCCGTCCCCTTTTGGAATTCAGCCACGCCTTTGACATCCGCCAAGTTAATCGACCAGAGGGATGAACCGATTGCCGGGTCGAGCGCGAGTTTGTAAGTGAACGCAACATCGCGCGCGGTCAGCGGTGTGCCATCGCTCCACTTGGCGTCTTTCGATAGTGTGAAGGTGTACGACGTAGCATCGGCGTTGACATCGACTTTGGTTGCCAGATCGTTGATCGGTTGCGCTTTATCATCGAACCAGGTGAGCGCGGGGAGAATCAGCGGGAACGCAAGAAATTGCGGCGCGCTAGTGAGCCAAATCGGATTGAAATGCTTGGCAGTCATCGGCGTCGTGCCGATGACGACTGCGCCGCTTTTGAGAATCGGCGGCACAGTCGGCGGAATCGGCGAAGGAATTGGTGTGCGCGTGGGTGTCAGGGTGGGGCGCGGCGTGTCTGTCGGTGCGATGCCGGTGGGAATCGGCACCGGACTGCAAGCCACGAGTGAATATAAAATGCTCGTAAGGAAAAAAACGGCCGCAAGTTTGAACGAGCGTGACATTCTTCATCTCCGCAAAAAAATTCAACACGCCGATTAAAGCATCGGCAGAGCAGAATGTCAAGTTGAAAAAAAGACCTTCGAGGCTCGCGAAACCACGAAGGTCGAAAAAACAATCGCCTTATTTCAATCGAATCATTCAACCGCTTGAATCCCTCGTGACGGCTGAGGCATATTAGATGATCGTACCGGCGGATCAAGATTTGATTGCACCAGCCACTTGACTGCTAGTTCAGTACGCGAACGAGTTTGTGTCTTGTCAAAAACCCGCGTGAGAGTGTTCTTTACGGTCTTTTGGCTGATCGCAAGTTGATAGGCAATCTCTTTGTTGCTTGCGCCAGTCGCGACCAGTACGGTGATTTCGCGTTCGCGTGGTGTCAGGAATGACTTTTCCATTGCATTACTCCCTATACTATCAATCATCATTTCTTGATGAAAGGAAGGTAAACGGGATTCTGGCTAGATGGGCAAGCAAGCGTCACAGCTGAAATCCAGCCGGCTCGACTGGATTCGCCAGCCACATTGTATGCCGCTACATCATAGTAATAGGTTGTGGCACACGTCAGATTCGTATCCGTGAAGGTAGTAACATTTCTGTCAACGGATCCTATATACATAAAGTCCCATTTTGTGCCATCGTATTTCCATTTGTAGATATTGAACCGGCTCTCATTGTTTGAATTGTCATCCCATTGTATTGTGATAGAGGTAACTGAGGAGGTGAGAACTCGAAGATTAGAAGGTGCCGCTGGCAGGCAAACCGTCGCAGCGGCTGAACTGTTGCTCGGATCCGATTCAATAGTTCCTCTATAAGCCCTTACCTCATAGTTATGCGGGACACCACAACTCATATTCGTATCACTATAGCTAGTTGTGGAACTTCCCACCGTGTCCACCGCAGCCCCATCCCGATAGATGCGATACCCATCAATGTTCCCCGGCGCATCCGCCGACGCACTCCACGTCAGATTGATTTGAGTCCGCGATGCTGACGCACTCAAATTCGTCGGCGCATACGGTTTGATTTTCAATCCCCACGCCGATCCTGTTGTTGAGCCAGAATCGTTGTTAACGGTCACTTGCCATTGGTATGCCCCAGGCCATTGTTGACCCCAATAGAAACTTCCGCAGCTCACACCCGTTCGCGTGGTGTTAATGTTTGGACCACCCCAAATGTGAATATCGCACGACGTGCCATTGGCATTCCAGGACAAGGTGATATCAGTTGTTCGTCCAACCGTGGCTCCATCCGAAGGATTGGGATTAGATGGCGCACAGGGTAGCGTTTCTTTGACGATCCAACCTGCCCGAGCAGATTCCCCCGATCCATTGTAGGCGCTGACTTGATAGAAACCACTTATGCCACAAGCAAGCGTGGTGTCAGTATACGAAGTAGCGTTGGCTCCCACTGAAGTTAGATAGTAGAAATCCCAAACACCACCTTGTTCTCCCCACTTGTAGATTTTGTAGCCAGTCTCATTGCTTACGTCGTCCCATGCCATTGTGAGACTGGTTTGAGTTACACCTGTGAACCGAAAATTCGCTGGTGTAGCTGGTATGTTACTCTGCGTCGTGAAACTCCACCACGTTCCACTATTTGCATCGGTCGTGCCGCCAGCATTGCGCGCACGCACTTGCCAGTAATACGTTGTGCCACTACTCAACCCACTCAGGTTCGCACTTGTGTTTGTCGTACTCGTCCAATTGGTGGCACAACTAGCCGATGTGTTATAACAATACTCGTAGCTAGTCGCCCCACTACTGATACCCCAACTTAAACTTGGACTCGTTGAGATACCTGTAGCTTCGTTACTCGGACTACTCTTGTTGAAAGGACACGGTAATGTCATTGGGGCTACAGAGTTGCTCGCATCCGATTCCGTACTGCCTTTGTAAGCCCTGACCACATAACTGTAACCAGCGCCACAACTCAACCCACTGTCGTTGTAACTCGTCGTCGAATTTCCGACCGTGTTCACCGCAGACCCATTCCGATAAATGCGATACCCATCAATATTCCCCGGCGCATCCGCTGACGCACTCCACGTCAGGTTGATCTGCGTCTGCGATTGGACGGAAAAGGATAGGTTGGACGGTGCACCATACTTGATGGTCAAACTGCGAGTCTCGCTCCAACCACTTTCTGCCCCACTCCCATTTCGCGCTTTCACTCGCCACTGATAACTCCCACCCCACTGCGAGCCAATTGACCATGAGAGATTCGCTGTCCATCCCGAATTCAAATTCAGACTCGGTCCGCCCCAGAACTTGGCGTAGTACTGTGTCGCGCCGCTTGATGAATTCCAAGACAAAGTAATGTTGTCCGAACGATTAAAGATCGCTCCGTTGCTTGGGCTGTTCAATGTGGGCGGCACCAAAGGACGTGTTTGTACCCTTACCGACGAGGTACGATCATGCCCAATGGAATTATCTCCAAAATCACTATCATCGCCAATGAATGTTTCGCATGTGCCTGAAAAATTATCATCCGAACAGAGTTGTGCTTGCACGTTACCACCGACTCTGATTGAAGAAGCCGAATCGTTCGCAAATCCCATTGCACCGGGATTAGCATAATCTCCAATACCAAGCGTCTTGCATGCACCTGAATAGCTAGGGTGTTCATATAATATGATCTGATTCGCATCATAACTGCAACTGCTACTCCCACGCGATTGCACTTTGAGAGACGAAACTTGATTATCACCAATACTATTGTCATTGAGATCAGAATCGTCACTGGTGAATTCTTCACTCACACCTGAATAGTTATTATCGCGGTACAATATTGCTTTGACATTACCACCAATTTTGATTGACGATGCAGAATCATTAGGAAAACCCATTGCACCAGGATCAGCCCATTCACCGATGCCAAACACTTTGCACGTTCCACCATAATTTGAGTTTTCAAACAACGCAATCTGATTTGCATCTGGATTGCAACCGCCACTGCCAGGTTCGATTCGGAATCGCCTGACTGACCAATTAGGGCTGAGCGGATTGGCTGTTCTCACGCCCCAGTACAAATCGCGATTATTCCACTGGGTGTCAATAGTCTTGGAAACCGAAGTTCCACCTTGTCCTTCATCAATTATGGTGCTTCCTCCGGAATCCATGTTGGAAGTATCTTTGACCCGGAAAGTGTAACCCTCAAATGTACAACCACTTGGCGCTGACCAGCTAAAATTAACTGTTTGACTATATGACACAAAGCCATCCGATGGACTGTTGAGCGATGGGCCGGGGCAAGAGCCACTACCATTATCCGACGTGAAATCAGAATTAACACATTTTGTTTCCGTCTCTTTTCTAAAACAATTATCTGTTCCCAAATTCCAACCCGATAAAACAGTGCCTCCGATGTCAATAAGAGTAATACTACTAGAGTTGTTGCTTCCCGCAGGGATGATTCCTGTATAGAAGTGAATGTGTGGGCCTGTACTATACCCACAAGGATATGTACCTGGATCATTAGGAATCGAACTATTATAAGTGATTCCTAGGGTATCTCCCTGGTTTATAGCACTTCCATGCGACAGACTAACGGTATTCTTATCAAGGTGCAAGTACCCCGTTATGTCATCATTGCTACTACCAGTTGAATGACGTATCGCTACATTACTTTGTAGAGAATCATCGCAACGACGAATGACAACGCCGCTTGCAGCCGCCACTACTGCTCGCTCATTACCTGGGATAGACGTAAAGGGCGCCAAGTCAATAGCGCTGTTATTAGTGCCATGCCTTCCCTGAGTGTATTTCCATGTCTGCCCAGACCGCCAAGGCCATTTTAGTGGCGTCCCAACTCCTAAAGGACCACGTGTAACGGGAACTGTTGCAAACGAAGAACGCAAAAAGGGTTTTGCGTTTGCATCGATAACCAAATCCGGAACCTTGTCCAACAATGCCTCGTACTCTTGTGTTTCCATAATTGCACTCAACCATTTTCCCTGGGATTGATTAGCAATTATGAGAACACTATTGGAAAGGATACTCTCACCCTCATCCGGAGCAGCGGGTCTAAGAGCAACAGTCGATATTGCCCAATTATCTTTACTATCAAGCGAAGTGATAACAAATTCCTTGCCAGGAAGCACATTAGATGGTCTGCTGCGAATGGCTTCAAAAAACGAGGCAAGAATCTCAGATGGAATGGGAATAGTAGTAGTGATCGTTAAGTCAGGGGCTTGGGCGCTGACAGATTCAGGGTTAGTATTTCCAAGTAAAGTAACCAATAATAAGACAAAGAGAAATAATGTAAATTTGTGACAGGTATTCTTGGACAGCATTCTTCCTCCTTCGTGCAATCAGTTACCATCTGAATGCGTTACCTTCGTCTTCATCTTAAAACAACAAAAAACCAGCCGTCAACGTTCCAACGGCCGGTTACACTATTTGCTCCCTCTGGTCTACAGTGTCCACAGGCGCATACTACAAACCAGAGATCATCGCATCCGCTAGTTCTGGCATCATCGCGCGGTCATCACGCGAAGAACAACGGGATTATTCAGATTCTGGAACTATTATACCATGCCGGATTGACCGAGTCAATAAAAACATGGTTAAATTTCGTTAACTTGGATGAGTTTCCTTCACGCGCCCCACCTACGGTAGTTCTCCACCACCTCAAACATCGCAAAAATATTTTCATCCGGCGTGCCGTGATCCATATTGATGCAACACACACCAACGTTTTCCAAATTCCCCACCGCGTGCAAAAGACCTTCCGTGTCCGCTGCGATTTCCGGCGGTGCGCATTGCAACACCCGCACCGGGTTCAGTCGCAAATTCAAAAATGCATTCGGCAACTGCTCGCGCACGCGTGCGACATCCGACCCCCAACCCACATCGACGAACGCTGGCGATAATTTGGCATACTCGCCGGCGATGAGATGCAAATTGCTCCCGCAATGATGAATGCCAAACGGTTGCAAACGCTCCGCCATCTTTTGCTCAATCGGCAATTGCATCGCGCGATAACTTTTGGGCGAAATCATTTGCACCGAACAATTCGCGTGCAAGAACGGCGTCGGCACAAGATGCGCGACCATTCGATTCACTGCAATCGAATAACTGCTGGTGCGGCGATGAATGTACGACGCGACATCGGCGATCAACTCACCGATCAAATCAAACAATCGATGCACGCGGTCAGGCGCATCGTAAAAATCGGCAAACAAATCTGCGCCGTAGAAATGATACGCGGCGTTGAGCAAACCATCGGTGTTCAAATCGCCAACGACGTAACCGAACCGGGCTTGCAATTCATCCATCTGCGCGATGAGCTGTTTCATCGGATACAAGTTTTGCCAATCCGGTTTTTCCAACCGGTCGATTTCTGCCGGCGTCAGGTGCATCGGTTCCGGTTGCGGCGCGGCGTTCGCTTCAAATCGAATTCTGGAACCGAGCAACGCCGGGATCACAAAGCCGCCAGCGACATGCATCGAGCCGATGATCGGGCGCGGTTGCGGGTTCGCCTCGCCAAGACCAAGCGCGCCGTAGCGTTCATGCAAAACACGCCGCATCGTCACGTCGTTCTGGATGCGCGTCTCAACATCGAGATAAAATTTTTCGTCGAACGAAATGCCGGCGGTGTGGTACCACCAGTTGGGGTTGAAGACGAGTTCGAGGGGGAGAAAGGAGTCGAGTTTCAAATCCATTGTTCCCTCAAAATTTTGAACCGCAAAGAACGCCAAGGACACGAAGAAAATTGTGATGTCATGCTGAGCACGTTCGCTTCGCTCAGTGTAAACTCCGCGAAGCATCTCGCTTGGAACTTTATAATCATAGCCGATTGCAAGACGCAAAGCGTTCGGTCGCTTCGCCTCAGAATGACAATCTTTTGCGCTCTTTGTCTCTTGGTGGTCAAGTGGTTTTTAGTATTCTCGCATCGCTTCAATCATCGCCACGATATTTTCCGGCGGCACATCCGCTTGAATGTTATGAATCGTGTTGAACACGTAACCGCCACCCGGCGCAAGCGCATCGATATTTTGCCGCACGTTGTCTTTCACTTGTTGCGGCGTGCCGAACGGTAAAACGTTTTGCGTTTCGACGCCGCCGCCCCAGAACACAAAATCTTTTCCGAAATCACGTTTGAGTGCGACGGGCTCCATCCCTTTTGCCGTAATGTGAATCGGATTCAAAATATCCACTCCGATTTCGGCGAGATCGGGCAGAATCGGTCGCACGTTGCCATCGGAATGAAAAAACAATTTCGCGTGCGGCGCGAGTTGCTTGATGCGTTTAAAGAGCGTCGCCAAACGCGGCTTGAAAATCTGGCGAAACATTCGCGGCGAGACGAGTTGGGATTCCTGCGTCCCGTAATCGTCCGCCTCGGAAATCACATCCACCAGATCGCCGAGTTGCGGCAACGCCATTTCCCAAAACGCAATTTTGAGTTCGACCATTTTATCGAGGAACGCGCACGCGAGCGCTTCGTTTGCCGCCAAGTCCATCATCATATTTTGCATGCCGCGTACGCGTTGCGACATTTCAAAAATGCCGGCAAGCACCCCCTTGATCATCACCGCTTTGCCTTGCGCACGATATTTCAATGCAAGTTCGCGCAAGCCAGCGATGCGTGCTGGGTCGCCGGTGTTGGGAAACTTGTACGCGCGTACGTCGTCAATCGTAATCGCATCACCCGCGAGCGGCGAACGCCAGACGGAATAGTACAACACATCTTTGGGACGATGTTGCAAGATACCCCACTCGTCCACAAATTCCCACGCCTCGCCCACATCGACATTTTCAATTTTCCAGTTATGACTGTTGAGCGGAAACAATCCGCGCACATCCACACCGAGTTTCTCGATCACATCGTCATCTGGCAAGGCGAGTTGTTGAACGACATCGCACAGCGTTGGCTCGATTTTCGGCAAGCCAAGATGTTCACGCAAGCGCTGATACGCGACGACGTGGATGCCGGTAACCTGGGTCGAGCCGAGGTCGTACGGAATTTGGTCTGGCTCTTGATGATTGAGCGCGATGAGTATTCGTTCGCGTGAGTTCATATAGACTCTTTCTACCACGAATCGCGCGCATCCTCACTCATTTTCTTCGCGATGATTAGAACTCATTTCAAAATTCGGGTGATGCACCAAAGAATGATCGCCAGCAAACAAAAAGCTTTGTAATGTTCAATGAATCGGTCATAGCGCACGACGAGCCGACGACAATTGTCCAGCCAAGCGAAACAAC
>DAOTXS010000097.1:0-141881 GCA_034435055.1 Anaerolineae bacterium
TGATGCCGGGGGATCGGGTGACGATCAAGGTGAAGTTGATTACGCCGGTGGCGTTGGACAAGGGCGAGCGGTTTGCGATTCGTGAGGGCGGTCGCACGGTGGGCTCCGGCGTCATTACCAAGGTGATGGGATAGATCAAACAAGCCAAAGATGCCAAACTAATCAAACATGCCAAATGATTTTTGGCGCGTTTGGCAAATTGGGCCGATGTGGACGAGGAGATTATGGCTCGACAAAAAATTCGCATTCAACTCAAAGGTTACGATCATCGCGTGCTGGATCAGTCCGCGAAACAAATTGTCGAAACGGCAGAGCGCACCGGCGCGGCGGTGGTGGGACCTATTCCACTGCCGACCAAGATCGAAAAGTTTACGGTGCAACGCGCGACATACATCGACAAAGATTCGCGCGATCAATTTGAGATTCGCACGCACAAACGCTTGATTGATGTGCTCGAGCCAAGCTCCAAAACAATCGACACGCTGATGCGGTTGAATTTGCCGGCGGGCGTCGATATTGAAATCAAACTCTAAGTCTATTAGTAATTAGTCAACTAGTCAACTAGTAATTGGTTGACCGGTGACTAATTGACTGATTGACTAGTTGACTAGAGGTTTATTATGGCAGAGGGATTGCTCGGCAAAAAAGTTGGGATGGCGCAATTGTTTAACGAAAAGGGCGAGGTTACGCCGGTGACGGTTTTGGAGGTGGGACCTTGTTTTGTCACGCAAATCAAATCACCGGAAAAAGACGGCTATAGCGCAATCCAATTGGGATTTGAGGAAGGCAAGCGTCTGAATAAACCGGCGCGCGGTCATCTCAAGAATTTGCCGTCGCTCAAAAACTTGCTCGAAGTCCGCACGACCAATTTGGGCAATTATCAAGTCGGACAAAAGTTGAACGTGACGATGTTTAGCGCAGGCGATTTGGTGGACGTGAGCGGAGTGTCGAAAGGCAAGGGTCACGCCGGCGTCGTCAAGAAATATCATTTTCACGGCGGCAAGACCACTCATGGCGCATCCGATCGCGTGCGTCGCCCCGGCGCGAGCGGCGCAACAACGACGCCCGGTCGCGTGCTCAAGGGGATGCGGATGGCAGGACAAATGGGCAATAAACGCTCGACCACGTTGAACCTCGAAGTAGTTACAGTCGATGCGGAACGCAACTTGCTAGCCGTCAAGGGGTCGGTGCCGGGAACAAAGGGGAGTTTGCTTTTCGTTCGGCGCGCGCGCAAGGAAAAGAAGGTCGTCAAGCTGCAACAAGTTGGTAAGAAAGGCGCAAAGTAATTTAGACAAATATGCCAAACAAGCCAAACGTGCCAAAAACATTTGGCAGATTCGGCAGATGTGGTGAATTTGGAGATTGATATGCAAGTTCCTTTGTATAACCAAGCCGGTCAACAAGTTGGGACGACCGAACTGAATGACAAGATTTTCGGCATCGAACCGAACAAGCCAGTGATGCACCAAGCATTATTGCGCCAATTGGCAAATGCGCGGCAAGGCACCGCCGATACTAAAAAGCGCGATGAGGTTGCCGGCGGCGGCGCGAAACCGTGGAAGCAAAAAGGGACCGGACGCGCGCGACAAGGTTCCACGCGTGCGCCGCAGTGGCGGCACGGTGGAGTGGTGTTTGGACCCACGCCACGCAAGTACACACAAAAGATGCCGCTCAAAATGCGGCGCTTGGCTTTGCGTTCGGCGCTGTCAACCAAAGTGGCAGAAGGACAATTCCGCGTCGTCGATGATTTGAAATTCGATGCACCAAAAACGCGCGAGATGGAAAACGTGCTGGGCGGGTTACAAGTTCAATCCTCTGCGTTGATCGTGTTACCCGAAGCGAATTTGCCGGTGCAAAAATCGGCGGCGAATATTCCGGATGTCAAAACGTTGCGCGCCAATTATCTCAATGTGCGCGACCTGTTGAATTACGATGTGTTGGTCATGCCGCTTGGCGCGGTGAAAGTCATTGAAGGGTATCTAGGCAAATAAGTCAAAAATGCCAAACGAGCCAAACATGCCAAAAATCATTTGGCAGATTTGGCAGGTTTGGTGGATTTGGCAAATTTGGCGAGGTTGGATATGCATCTGTATGAAGTTTTGAAACGACCGTTGACCACCGAAAAAACCAATCGCCTTAAAGACGATTTGCGTCAGTACGCGTTTGAAGTGGATATGCGCGCGACGAAACCACAAATCAAACAAGCCGTCGAAGCCGCGTTCAAAGTCGATGTGGTGAATGTGAATGTGATGCGAATGTCCCGCAAACGGCGACATTACGGCAGACGCATCATCTACAAGCCGGCGTGGAAAAAAGCCATCGTCACAATTCCGGCGGACAAGCGCATCGAACTGTTTGAAGGTGTATAAACATGGGGATTAAAGTTTACAAGCCCACGTCCAAAGGTCGCCGCAATATGTCGACACCGACGTTTGAAGAGATTACCAAAAAAACGCCGGAAAAATCATTGCTCGTGCCGCTCAAACGACAAGCCGGGCGCAACAATCAAGGTCGCGTTACCGTTCGCCATCACGGCGGCGGCAATCGACCGAAATATCGCATCATCGATTTTCGCCGCGACAAAATTGGCATCCCGGCTAAAGTCGTCGCCGTGGAATATGATCCCAATCGTACCGCGCGCATCGCGTTGTTGCAATACAAGGACGGTGAAAAGCGGTACATTCTTGCGCCGGTCGGAATGATGGTGGGCGACACGGTTCTTTCCGGCGCAAATGCCGAAATTAGACCAGGGAATACCTTGCCAATCTCCGCAATTCCGGTTGGCACGATTATTCACAACATCGAATTGCAAAAAGGCAAAGGCGGCCAACTGGCGCGTTCCGCCGGCACCGGCGCGCAACTGATGGCGAAGGAAGGCAAGTACGCCCAAGTTCGATTGCCGTCCGGCGAAGTGCGTTACGTCAGCATCGATTGTATGGCGACGATTGGCTCCATTGGCAATGCTGAATGGAACACGATCAAACTTGGCAAAGCCGGCCGCCGCCGTCATATGGGCTGGCGTCCAACCGTGCGTGGCTCGGTGATGACTCCGCGCGATCACCCGCACGGCGGTGGTGAAGGTAAAGTGGGGGTGGGGATGCCTGGTCCCAAAACACCGTGGGGCAAACCCGCGCTCGGCAAGAAAACACGTCGCATCAAATTCACGAACAAGTTCATCGTCAAACGACGGGGAAAGAAATAGTCAACTAGGCAATTAGTAATCAGGCAATTAGTTACTAGTTGACTGATTGACTGATTGACTGATTACGGGGGTTCTATGGGTCGCTCGTTAAAGAAAGGTCCTTTTGTACAAGAGAGATTGCTCAAGCGGGTCGAGCAGATGAACAAAGCCGGCGAAAAGCGCGTGCTCAAAACATGGTCGCGCGCGTCGACGATCTTTCCGCAAATGGTGGGTCACACCATCGCCGTGCACGATGGCCGCCGACACGTGCCCATTTACATCACGGAAAATATGGTCGGGCATCGCTTGGGAGAATTTGCACCAACGCGCCATTTCCGCGGTCACTCGACGAAAGAAAAAGCGGCTGAAGCCGCCGCCGCTACCGCACCGGCGCCCGCCAAGAGTTAAGGGAGATAAAGGATGGCGGAATATTTTCAAGTTAAAGCAGTCGAAAAATTCATGCGGATGTCTCCGCGCAAAGTTCGCCTTGTGGCAGATTTGGTGCGTGGTAAAGGCGTGGACGAAGCCATTGCCTTGCTCAAGCTGACGCCCAAAGAAGCTGCCCGCGTCGTCGAAAAAGCGATCAACGCAGCGGCGGCGAATGCGACGCAGAACTATGGACTCGTGCGCGAAGATTTATTTATCACGACGATTCACGCGGACGAAGGTCCCACACTCAAACGGATGAAAGCCGGCGCGCGCGGGCGGTACAAACCAATTCTCAAGCGCGGTGTGCATCTGACCGTTGGCGTGGCAGAACGCGAGGCGAAGGAGTCATAATGGGGCGCAAAATTCATCCCTACGGATTTCGGCTGGGCATTATCAAAGACTGGCGTTCGAAATGGTACGCCGCGGATAAAAAAGTTTATCATCAGCAATACACCGAAGATTCCAAGATCCGCAAACTGGTGCGCGAAAAAGTCGGACATGCCGGCATCGCCGATGTTCGGATCGAGCGGTTCCCGAATCAAGTGACGATTTACGTGCATACCGCCAAACCCGGCATCATCATCGGACGAAAGGGTGCAAGCGTCAATCAATTGCGCAAAGATTTGGAAGACCTAACGAAGAAAAAAATCAAGCTCGAAGTGATCGAAGTTGAAAAGCCAGAGTCGAACGCGCTTCTCGTTGCCGAAAGTATTTGTCAGCAAATGGAAAAACGCATTTCGCACAAGCGCGCAATGAAACAAGCGATGACCAAAGCGATGCGTAGCGGCGCGTTGGGAATCAAGATTACGGCCGGCGGTCGTTTGGCGGGCTCGGAAATGGCGCGCCGCGAAATGGTCAAAGAAGGTCGCATTCCACTCAACACCTTGCGCGCGGACATCGATTATGCGCGGCACGAAGCGTTGACGACGTACGGCAAGATCGGCGTCAAAGTGTGGATTTACAAAGGCGAAATTTTACCCGATCAGCGCAAAGCGGAAATTATGAAACAGATCGAAGCGGCGGCAGCACAAGCCGAAGCCGCCACACGCGAAGGTTAAGTCTCTGCTGTTCAAGTTGGTTGGAAGAGGTCGTAGAATATGTTGATGCCCAAACGTGTCAAGTACCGCAAGCAACATCGCGGTCGGATGAAAGGTAAAGAAACGCGCGGCGTAACGCTGGACTTTGGTGATTACGGTTTGCAAGCGCTTCAGCCCTGCTGGATGACCAGCCGCCAAATCGAAGCGGCGCGGCGCGCGGTGGTGCGTTTTGTCAAACGCGGCGGCAAATTGTGGATTCGTGTTTTCCCAGATCATTCAGTAACCATCAAAGGCGCGGAAACCCGGATGGGTGGTGGTAAAGGCGCGCCGGATCACTGGGTTGCGGTGGTCAAGCCGGGACGCGTAATCTTTGAAATCGGTGGCGTGAAAGAAGAAACCGCACGCGAAGCGATGCGTCTCGCCGCGCACAAGTTGCCGATTCAAACGCAATTCATCACGCGCGAGGAGGCGAAGTAATGCAAGCCACACAACTTCGCACGATGGATAACGCCGCGCTCCAAAAACAATTGGACGATTTGTATCAAGAAATGTTCAACTTACGATTTCAGCGCGCGGCGGGTCAATTAGCCAACGTCAATCGATTGCGTGAGGTGCGCCGCGACATTGCGCGCGTCAAGACCGTTTTGCGCGAGCGCGCGAGTGAGCGGGAGGCGAAATGAGAGAACATCGTCGATTAATGCAAGGGCGCGTCATCAGCGCCAAGATGGCGAAAACCGTCATCGTCGAAATTGAAGAGCGCAGTCGTCATCCGCTTTACGGCAAAGTCGTTTCGCGCGTGCGCCGATTCAAAGCGCACAACGTCGAACCGGTTGTTGCCCAACCCGGCGATGTCGTCAAGATCATCGAATCGCGTCCGTTATCGCGCGAGAAACGCTGGACGGTGCACGAAATCGTACGGCGCGGTGAAATCGTCGAACAAATTGTGGAAAAAGAATTGGCGGAATTGCGCGCTAAAGAAGAAGCCGATCGCGCCGCGCGGCGCGCGGAAGAAGAACGCCGCGCCGCAGAACGCTTGGCTAAACTCGCCGGTGAAGAAGAGGAAACGGAAACCGCTGAAGACGATGCAGAAGAAAGTGAGGTCCAATGATCCAGACCAACACTCGTCTCGTCGTCGCCGATAACACCGGCGCGCGTGTCTTGATGTGTATCCGTGTCAAGGGGAGCGGCAATCGCCGCACCGGCGGCATCGGCGATATTATCGTGGGCGCGGTCAAAACCGCAATTCCGACCTCGTCGATTAAAAAAGGCGAGGTGGTGCGCGCGGTGATTGTCCGCACGACGAAAGAACATCGCCGCCCGGACGGATCGTACATTCGCTTTGACGACAACGCGGCAGTGATTTTGGATGGCGACACGACGAATCCCAAAGGCACGCGCATTTTTGGTCCCGTCGCGCGCGAATTGCGCGACAAGGGATTTATGAAAATTATTTCGCTGGCGCCAGAGGTTTTGTAATGAACAAGATTCGCAAAGGCGATACGGTGATGGTGGTCGCTGGCAATGATCGCGGTCAAAAAGGCGAAGTGCACAGCGTCTCGCCGAAAAACGGCACCGTGGTAGTCGCCGGAATTAATTTGATCAAAAAACACCAAAAGCGCACCGGCAATGTCCGCACGCAAGCCGGCATCATCGAACGCGAAGGTCCGATCGACATTTCGAACGTGATGCTGGTGTGCAAAAACTGCGGCAAGCCCACGCGCGTGGGCTTTGCCGTCGAAGGCGGTAAGAAATCCCGCAAGTGCAAAAAGTGCGGACAGTTCGTTGATTAGAAATAGAAATTAAAAGTTATAGATGAGGTAAAGATGGCGAAGCCAGAACAGGCGGCAAAGCCAGACGCCAAACAGCAACAAAAAGGCAAAGGCGCGCCGCAAGCGGATGCTAAAGCCAAAGGTCCGGAAAAGCGCGCCAAATCGAAGACGCCGCCGCGCTTGAAGGAACTTTATCGCAAAGAGATATTGCCCACGCTGATGCGTGAATTCAAGTATTCGAACGTGATGCAAGTCCCCAAGCTCAACAAGATTGTCGTGAACATCGGCGTGGGGGAAGCAATCGGCAATGCCAAAGCGATGGACGCCGCGGTGAAAGATTTAACGACGATCACCGGGCAAAAGCCGTTCGTCCGCAAAGCCAAGAAATCGATTGCCACGTTCAAGTTGCGCGAAGGGATGCCGATTGGCGCGATGGTTACGTTGCGCGGCGACAATATGTATTACTTTTTGGATCGCCTAGTGAACGTCGCTTTGCCGCGCACGCGCGACTTTCGCGGGATTTCGCGTGATGCGTTCGACGGTCGCGGTAATTACACGCTAGGTCTGCGTGAGCAGTTGATCTTTCCGGAAATCGAGTACGATTCAATCGACAAAGTGCGTGGTATGGAAGTCAGCATCGTTACTTCCGCCAAAACCGATGAAGAAGGACGGCGGCTCTTGCAACTGTTCGGCATGCCGTTCCGCACGCAAGGGGGCTAGGCGTGGCAAAAAAATCTATGGTGAATCGCGAATTGCATCGCAAATATCCCAACCGGGTGCGGAATCGTTGTCAGATTTGTGGTCGCCCGCGCGGTTATCTGCGACGTTTCAAACTGTGCCGCATTTGCTTCCGCCGAGAAGCGTTGGAAGGGCACATTCCCGGCGTGACCAAATCCAGTTGGTAAGCCGCAACTGATTCACGTGATAGTGAATTATTCAGAATCCGAGTCGTGTGGTAAGGAGCAGGGAATCATGGTTAACGATCCCATCGCTGATATGCTCGCCCGAATTAGCAATGCCGCGGCGGTCAAACACCCCAGCGCGGTGATGCCCGCATCGAAATTGCGCGTGGCGGTCGCAAAAATTCTTAAAGACGAAGGTTACATCGAAAAGCTCGAGGTAAGCAAGGACAAGACGCAACCCTTGTTGCGCGTGTGGCTTCGCTACGATGATCAGAAAAAGCCGATCTTGAGCGGCGTCAAACGCGTTAGCAAGCCGGGTAAACGGGTCTACGCCGGCAAAGCCGAGATTCCGTGGGTACGGAACGGCTTGGGCGTAACGATTGTTTCAACGACGCGCGGCGTGATGACCGGTTCGCGCGCCAAGCGTATGGGCTTGGGCGGCGAAGTTTTGTGCTACGTCTGGTAAGTGGAGGGGATGGATGTCGCGGATTGGAAAAATGCCGGTCAAAATTCCGGCAGGTGTCAAAGTCAGTGTGGATGGCTCGACCGTTGCGATCAAAGGACCAAAAGGCGAATTGAAGCAGACGTTCGACCCGGCAATGGAAATTGCAATCGATAAGAATCTGGTGCACGTCAAAGCACCGGCGAACAAACTCTACGACGCCAAGCACGGTTTGACGCGCTCGTTGATCAACAATATGGTGCTAGGTGTAACCGAGGGTTACAAAAAGAATTTGGAAATCGAAGGCGTGGGGTACCGCGCGGAATTGCAAGGCAAGAACCTTGTCTTGTCGCTCGGCTTTTCACATCTTGTTACCGTCGAACCACCCGCCGGTGTTACCTTCGTCGTCGATAAATCGCAACGCTTGTTCAGTGTCGAAGGTCCGGATAAACAGACGGTGGGCGAGGTAGCCGCCAAGATTCGTTCGATGCGACCGCCCGAACCGTACAAGGGTAAAGGGATTCATTATCTTGGCGAAAAGATTCGCCGCAAGGCGGGTAAAGCCGGCAAGGCGGGTGCCAAGTAATAACTAATGGTGCTAGTTTGCAGGTGGATGGCTGTGAGATTCAAGTAGCGCGTCGCAAAATCAAAGCACAAAATATGCTCAAGAATCGCACTAACACCATTAGTTAATAACCACGAAGGTACGGCGATTTGTGGAATGAGGAATGATTCATGAAAACGATTGTAACGCATGTTCGGCGACAACGGCGTCAGCGCCGTGTGCGCGCCAAAGTCAAGGGCACACCGATGCGTCCGCGCTTGAATGTGTTTCGGAGCGCGCGGCATGTGTTTGCTCAAATCATCGATGATGCCAAAGGGCACACGCTCGTCGCCGCATCGACATTGGATGCCGGTGTGCGCGCGCAAGCCAAGGCGTTGAAAAAGCAAGATGAAGCAAAAGCGGTCGGCAAATTGCTGGCGCAACGTGCCATCGAAAAAGGATTGAAGCAAGTCGTGTTTGATCGCGGCGGATACCAATATCACGGTCGCATCAAAGCGCTTGCGGAAGGTGCCCGCGAGGGCGGATTGGAATTCTAGGAGAAACGCAATGCCTAAAGGTCCAATGGGTGGAAATCGAGGTCCGCGCGGTCGTTCGCGCGAGCAAGAGCGAGAACAAGAAGGTCCCGCGTACGACGAACGCGTTGTCGATATTACCCGCACGGCTAAAGTCGTCAAGGGGGGTCGGCATTTCGGCTTTCGGGTCGTCGTTGTGGTTGGCGATAATAACGGGACGGTCGGCGTCGGTATCGGTAAATCGCGCGAAGTGCCGGATGCGATTCGCAAGGGCACGGAACGCGCGCGCAAAGATATGAAAAAAGTTTTGCGCGCCGGCACAACGATTCCGCATTTGATCGTCAGCAAGTTTGGCGCGTCCCAAGTGATGCTGAAACCGGCGACGCCCGGCACCGGCGTGATTGCGGCTGGCGGTGTGCGCGCGGTGATGGAATGTGCTGGCATCAAAGATGTGCTGACCAAATCGCTCGGGAGCGCGAATAAATTGAACGTGGTGTACGCGACGCTGCAAGGTTTGCAAGGTTTGACGGATGCGGATGTGGTGAGTAAACGGCGCAACAAGCCGGCGGACACGCTTTTGCCACCGTGGAGGAAGCAGAATGGCAAGCCAGGGTAAATTGAAAATCACGTGGGTCAAGAGCGCGATCGGTTACAAGAAAAATCAAAAGGCGACGATTGCCGCGCTGGGTTTGAAAAAGTTGGGGCAAGTGGTCGAGCAAAACGATACGCCGCAGATTCGCGGAATGATTTTCACGGTGCAACATCTTGTTAAAGTCGAAAAAGTCAACTAGTCCATTCGTCGATTAGTGATGGGTGAGTGATGCTATGAAATTACACGATTTGAAACCAGCCGAAGGATCCAAACATCGTAAGCGTCGCGTGGGACGCGGAATTTCCGCCGGGCAAGGCAAGACGGCCGGGCGCGGCACAAAAGGTCAACGCGCGCGCACCGGACGCGGCATCAAACCGTACTTTGAAGGCGGTCAATTGCCGTTGGTGCGTCGTTTGCCGCACACCCGTGGATTCAACAATATCTTTCGCGAAGAATATCAAGTGGTCAATTTGAGTACGCTCGATGCCAAGTTTGAGGCGGGCGCAGAAGTTACGCCGCAAGCGATGGTCGAACGCGGTTTGACTCACACTGCCGAGCGCATCAAAGTGCTGGGGACTGGTGCGTTGAATAAAGCATTGACGATCAAAGCGCATGCGTTTTCGGCGAGCGCGAAAGATAAAATTACCGCGGCGGGTGGAAAAGCCGAGGAAATTCAAGGCGACTAGTCAACCGGTTGACTGGTTGATTTGTTTGGAGTAGATGCGATGATTGATGCCTTGCGAAATGCGATGCGGTTGCCAGATTTGCGGAACAAGATTTTGTTCACGCTTTTTATTCTGATTGTTTATCGTCTCGCGGCGCATATTCCCGTCCCGAATGTCGATACCACTGCCTTGCGGACCGTGTTCGGTCAAAATCAATTACTTGGCTTTCTTGATCTCTTTTCCGGCGGCGCGCTCTCGAACTTTTCCGTCGTCGCGATGGGGGTGTATCCGTACATTACCGCGCAGATCATTATGCAACTTGCCACCGGCATCGTCCCGGCATTGGAGAAGATGGTGAAGGAAGGTGGCGAAGCCGGCCGCGCGCGCATTAGTCAATGGACGCATTTGTTGACGATTCCGCTCGCGGCATTGCAAGCGATTGCGCAGGCGGTTGTGTTGACGCAATCTACGCCGCCGGTTTTGAGCAAATGGGGCTTTGCGCAATATCCGCTCGAAACCTTGTCCGTGATTATCACGTTAACCGCCGGCACGGTTTTTGCGATCTGGCTTGGCGAATTGATCAGCGAGCAAGGTATCGGCAGTGGCGTGTCGATCATTATCTTTGGCGGTATCGTCGCGGGGATTCCGCAACGCGTGGGGCAGTTGTTGACGACGAATCCGCTCCAGTTTCTGTTCTTCATCATCGTGACGGTTGTAACCATTGTCGGCATCGTGTATATTCAAGAAGGGCAACGCCGGATTCCGGTGCAGTACGGCAAGCAAGTGCGCGGCACGAAAATGTACGGCGGACAATCGTCGCACATTCCGCTGCGTATCAATTCGTCCGGGATGATTCCGTTGATCTTTGCGGTTTCGTTCCTGATCTTTCCGGGCGTCATCGCTGCGCCGTTTGCCGCGCCGGCGGGTCAGCCAGAAAATTTTGCCAACTGGATCGTCAACTCGTTCAATCAGCAAAGCCCGGTGTACTGGATCGTCTATTTTGCACTGGTGATTGGACTCACGTACTTTTATACCGATGTGGTGTTCCGCCAGCAAAACATTCCGGAAATGTTGCAACGCCAAGGCGGCTTTATTCCCGGCATTCGCCCGGGCAAACGCACCGAAGAGTACTTGAACGGTGTCTTGCAACGCATTACTCTCGTTGGCGCGGTCTTTCTGGGTTTGGTGGCGATTCTGCCATTTCTCGTCCGCGATCCCAACGAAGCCACAACGATGTTGATCACGAGCACCGGCTTGCTGATCGTCGTTGGCGTGGTTTTGGATACGATGAAGCAACTGCAGGCGCAATTGTTGATGCGCCATTACGAGGGCTTTATCAAGTAATAACTCAGGGTGCTAGTTTGCAGGTGGACGGTGGGGAGATTCAAGTAGCGCGTTGCAAAATCAAAGCACGAGATTTGTTCAGGCGTCGCACTAGCACCATTAGTCAATAACTCAACGCGGAGGGGACGATGGTTGCCAAGTACTTGATTCTGCTCGGAGCGCCCGGTGCCGGCAAAGGAACGCAGGCGGAACTCTTGCAGGAGAAATTCGGTCTCGTGCATATTTCGAGCGGCGATCTCTTCCGCGAGAATGTTTCCCAACAAACACCGCTCGGCGTACTGGCTAAAACGTATATGGACAAGGGCGAGCTAGTGCCGGACGATGTAACCATCCAAATGGTGATGGAGCGCATCGCGCGTCCCGATTGCACCAAAGGGGTGGTCTTCGACGGCTTTCCGCGCACGACCGCCCAAGCCGACGCGCTCAAAGCCGCGCTCGCGCGACAAAAGAAAAAAATCGGCGCAGTGTTGTACGTCAAGGTACGCGACGAGATTTTGATCAATCGATTGACGGCGCGCTGGATTTGCCCCGCGTGCGGAACGGTGTATAATCTGCTCTCCAATCCGCCGAAGGTTGCGGGGAAATGTGACAAGGATGGCGCGGAGCTGGGACAGCGCAACGATGACAAACCGGAGACCGTCAAGAATCGATTGAGCGTTTATCACACGCAAACTGCGCCGCTCATCGATTTTTATCGCCAAGCGCGCTTGCTCAACGAAATCGACGGTGAGCAAAGCATCGAACAGGTGCAAAAAGCCGTTATCACGCTCGTTCAACGATTAGGGTCCAAGGTCAAACGTGATCGTCATCAAATCAAAAAGCGAGATCGCGGTGATGCGCGAAGCAGGACGAATCGCCGCCGAAGCGCTCGCGTTGTTAAGGGAAAAAGTCAGACCGGGCGTAACGACCGCCGAGCTTGATGCAGTTGCTCACGCGATCATTACCAAACAAGGCGCCAAACCTTCTTTCAAAGGTTATCGCGGATTTCCGGCATCGATCTGCACATCGATCAACGAACAAGTGGTGCACGGAATTCCCAGTTCTAAAGTTGTCCTCAAGGAAGGCGACATTATTTCGATTGATGTTGGCGCGACGTATAAAGGTTTTGTCGGCGACAACGCGATCACGTTGCCGGTTGGGCAAGTGTCCGATGTTGCCAAACGATTGATGGAAACGACGCAAGGCGCGTTGATGGCGGCGATTGCGGTGGCGTGCGGCGGTAATTATTTAGAGGATATTTCCGGCGCGGTTCAAGATTACGCCGAGTCGCGCGGATTCTCAGTCGTGCGCGAATACGTGGGCCACGGCGTTGGGCGCCAGATGCACGAAGAACCGAGTATCTTTAATTATCGGCAAGGCAAACGGGGACCGCAATTGAAACCCGGCATGACGCTTGCCATCGAGCCGATGATTAACGAAGGGGTGTCGGAGACGCGTACCCTGCGCGACAAGTGGACAGTGGTAACGAAAGACGGCAAACTCTCGGCACATTTTGAACATACCATTGCAATTACCGAAGGCGCGCCGGAAATTCTGACGCTGTTGTAATCGGACGACAATTGTGGAGATGAGAAAATGAAAGTTCGACCATCCGTGAAACCGCGTTGCGAAAAATGCAAGATTATTCGCCGGCGCGGCATTGTGCGAATCATTTGCGAAAATCCAAAGCATAATCAGAGACAAGGATAATAGTCCATCAGTCGATTCGTGAACCAGTCAACTAGTTGACGCATCGACTAAGCGACTCACTTGGAGGAATTATGGCTCGTATTGCTGGCATCGACTTGCCACGTCAAAAGCGCATCGACATTGCACTGCGCTACCTGTATGGCATTGGTCCAGTCAAAGCCGTTGAAGTGTTGGGCAAAGCAGAAGTCAATCCTGCCGTGCGTGTCAAAGATTTATCAGAAGCCGAAGTCGCGCGCATTCGTACAGTCATCGACCGCGATTATAAAGTGGAAGGTGATTTGCGCCGCGAAGTAGCAATGAATATCAAACGGATGCAGGAAATCGGTTCCTATCGTGGTTTACGGCATCGCCGCAATTTGCCGGTGCATGGTCAGCGCACGCGGACAAATGCACGCACCAAGCGCGGCGCGAAAAAGACAGTCGCCGGGCGCAAGCGCAGCAAGGCGAAGAAATAAATAGAGATTGGAGATTAGTAATTAGAGATGGAAATGAAACTATCTCTAATCTCCAATTACTAATCTCCGTTTTTCGGAGGATCAATGGCGGAAGAGCAAAAGACAACCACTGGTTCAGCGGGAGCGGCGCGACGACCCGTGCGGCGCGGCGGCAAGAAAGAGAAAAGAGCCGTACCGTACGGAACCGCGCACATTCAAGCATCGTTCAACAATACCATCATCACGTTCAGCGACACGCAGGGCAATGCGATTGCGTGGAGTAGCGCCGGCGCGAGCGGGTTCAAAGGTTCGCGCAAGAGCACGCCGTACGCCGCGCAAATCGCCGCGCAAAATGCAGCCAAGCAAGCGATGGAATTAGGATTACGTGAAGTCGACGTGTTGGTGCGAGGACCCGGACCCGGGCGAGAATCGGCGATTCGCGCACTGCAGCAAGTTGGGATGCGCGTCCGTTCGATCACGGACGAAACGCCAATTCCGCACAATGGTTGTCGACCGCCCAAAAAGCGGCGTGTGTAGTTGAGGAGGATTGATGGCTCGATATCTTGGTTCAGTGTGCGCGTTGTGCCGGCGTGAAGGTGAAAAATTATATCTCAAAGGCGAGCGATGCTTTTCGAATAAATGCGCGATTCAAAAGCGTGCGTATGCACCCGGTCAGCACGGGCCGACCGGCGGGATGCGGCGCAAAGCCAGCGATTATGCAACGCAGTTGCGCGAAAAGCAAAAAGCGCGCCGCATCTACGGCGTCTTTGAACGACAATTCCGCCGCTACTTTGCCGAAGCGTCCAAATCGACCGGCGTTACCGGCGCGGCGTTGTTGCAATATCTAGAACGGCGTTTCGATAATGTCGTCTTTCGACTTGGGTTTGCGACCAGCCGCAAACAAGCGCGGCAGTTGGTTTTGCACGGACATTTCTTGGTGAATGGCAAAGCGGTGAACGTGCCATCGTACCTGCTCAAAGCCGGCGACACGATCACCGTCGCGCCGAACAGTCGCGCGAGTTCTTACTTTGAAGCAGTTGCCAAAGACTTGGCTAAACGCTCGGTGCCGGGATGGTTGACGTTGGACGCCTCAAATCTGGCTGGCAATGTTGTCAGTCTGCCGACGCGCCAGCAAATCGACACTGCCTTGAAAGAACAATTAATCGTTGAGTACTACAGCCGGTAAGACTAGTGCAATAGTAACTAATGGTGCTAGTTTGCAGGTGGATGGCTGTGAGATTCAAGTAGCGCGTCGCAAAATCAAAGCATAAAATATGCTCAAGAATCGCACTAGCACCATTAGTTAGTAAGATAGTTTGTTAGTGCGTTAGTTCGCTCGATTGTCTTCAACTATTGCACTATCTCACTATCGCACTATTGAACTATTCTAATCCAGGAGGTTCCGCGTTGGAAGCTGTATTGCCTAAAATCGAAGCGGAAGCAACTTCAAAAAGTTATGGAAAATTTGTGATTGGTCCGTTGGAAAGCGGCTACGGGATGACGCTCGGCAATGCGTTGCGCCGAGTGTTGCTCGCGTCGCTCTCCGGCGCCGCGCCTACCTCAGTCAAAGTGACCGGGATTCATCACGAGTTCTCGCCCATCGACGGCGCCAAAGAAGACATGACGCAGTTGATCTTGAACCTCAAGCAATTGCGCTTTAAACTGCACGAAGGTGAACAATCGGTGCGCGTGCATTTGGAAGCCAAAGGGCGGGGCAACGTAACCGCCGCCGATTTGCAATTACCCGCGCAAGTCGAATTGATCAATCCCGATCAACATCTCATCACGCTCGATTCGGACAGTGCGACGTTGGAAATGGATGTGGGCGTGCAGCGCGGCAAAGGATATTCGCCGGCGGAAGAACGCGGCAAATTACCCATCGATGAAATTCCTATCGACGCGCTGTTTAGCCCGGTCAAAAAAGCCAATTTCCGCGTCGAGCCGGCGCGCGTTGGTCAGATGACGAACTATGACAATTTGCTGATGGAAGTCTGGACCGATGGCTCGGTTTCACCGCGCGAAGCGCTGACCGAAGCGGCAAAAATCCTCGTGCGCCACTTTAATCTCATTGCCGGGTTTGCCGGCGAAGCCGAAGTCGAAGCCGCGCCGGAGTCGGAGATTCCAAGCCGCGTGTACGACACGCCCATCGAAGAATTGGAATTGTCTGTTCGCGCGTACAACTGTCTCAAACGCGCCGGTATCACCAAAGTCGGCGAAGTGTTGGAGCGGTTGCAAAAGGGCAAAGATGAAATTCTTGCCATTCGCAACTTTGGGCAAAAATCATTGGACGAATTGATGGAACGCTTGCAAGTCAAGGGCTATTTGGATTCGATTCAAACGCCGCCGGATTTGTTGACGCCGTCGGCGGAAGTTGAATCCGAGACGCCGAGTGAAGGGGAATAGAAGAAATGCGCCATCGCATCGCAGGGCGGTCGCTGGGTCGAGACAAAGATCATCGCCAAGCCCTGTTCCGAAATCTAGTCACTGAATTATTGCGTCACGAGCGGATCGAAACGACGGAAGCCAAAGCCAAAGCGATTCGCGGCGACGCAGAAAAATTGATCACGCTGGCAAAGCGCGGCGGCATTGCCGCGCGGCGCTTGGCAAATCAGACGATCACCGATCCGGATGTAACCAAGAAATTGTTCGAGTCGATTGGCCCGCGATACAAGGAACGTGCCGGCGGTTATACCCGACTTTTCAAGGTGGGTCCGCGTTTAGGCGACGCCGCGCCAATCGTGATTTTGGAACTCGTTGATCGGGAAAGCTAGTCAACTTGTCAATTGGTCGACTGGTCAACTAGTTGACTGATTGACGAAGCGACTGATTGTTTTGTGGACAAACGCCGTCTTTTTGCTGTGCTTGAATATGACGGTACGGATTTGGCGGGATTCCAAATCCAGCGTGGTAAACGCACGGTGCAAGGGGAGTTGGAACGTGCGTTACACAAGATCACCGGCGAGAAAATTCGCGTGATTGGCGCAGGACGAACGGACACCGGCGTTCACGCTGCCGGGCAAGGCGCGCATTTCGATACCGCGTGGAAACAATCGAACGAAATTTTGCATCGCGCCTTGAATGCTATTTTACCAAACGATATTGCGGTTAAATCGCTGATTCAAGCAACGCCGGATTTCTCGGCGCGTTACAGCGCAAGGAGTCGAACGTATCGCTACACGTTGCTGAATCAAACGACACGCGCGCCGCTCGCAGAGCGATACGCGCTCCGGGTCGCCGAACCACTCGATGCAAAAGCGATGGACGCCGCGGCGCGATTACTCATCGGGCAAAAAGATTTTGGCGCGTTCGGCACACCGCCGCGTGGCGATAACACCGTGCGGCATGTGTATCGCGCGCAAGTTGAACAGCAAGGCGCGCAAGTTATCGTCGAAATCGAAGCGAACGCGTTTCTGTATCGAATGATGCGACGCATCGTCGGCACGTTGTTGTTGGTCGGCAAACGTGGGATGAGCGTTGACGAATTTGTACAAGTTATCGAAAAGAAACGACGCGCGGGACAATCGGTTCCGCCGCACGGACTATGTTTAGTTCAAGTGAAATACGATTTAGGAAATGATCGGAGCGAAGGATGAAGACAGCAAACACAAAGCCCGCCGATATAAAACGGGAATGGTACGTGGTCAACGCGGAAGGCAAGACGCTGGGACGGCTCGCCTCCGGAATTGCCAAAGTGCTCAAAGGCAAACACAAAGCATACTATACGCCGCACCTCGATTGCGGTGATTTTGTGGTTGTCTTGAACGCTGGTAAAATTCGCGTGACCGGCAAAAAGTTGGACGAGAAAATGTATTATCGCCACTCGGGTTATCCGGGCGGAATGAAAGCAACCGTTCTGCGGACGCAGTTGGAGAAACATCCCGACCGCGTGATCAAATCAGCGGTGTGGGGCATGTTACCGCACGGTCGTTTGGGTCGCCAGATGTTCAAGAAACTCAAAGTGTACAGCGGCGTCGATCATCGCCACACGGCGCAAAAGCCCAAGACGTTGGAGGTATAGGAAAATGGCAACCGGAAAATTTTACGAAGGTATCGGTCGTCGCAAATCAGCAGTGGCGCGTGTGCGGTTGTTTGCCGGGAGTGGCGCATTTACTGTGAACGATAAACCGGTGACGCAATATTTTGCCGTGCCGACTTTAGCCACGGTAGCGATGACGCCGCTCAAAGCGACGCAGAACGAATCGCGATTTACCATCTCGGCAAAAGTGGAGGGCGGCGGACCTGCTGGTCAAGCCGATGCTGTGTCGCTGGGATTGGCGCGCGCGTTGCTTGCCGCCGACACGACGTTCAAAGCGGCTTTGCGTAAAAGTGGATTACTCACACGCGATCCGCGTGAAAAGGAACGCAAGAAACCGGGCTTGAAAAAGGCACGCAAGGCAAAGCAATACACCAAACGTTAATCTGGAATTGGCAGACAGGCAAACGGGCGAGGCACAATGTCCTCGCCCGTTGTGTTTGAGCGCGATGTGTGTTCCAACAACCTGCGTTTCAATATCCTGACGAGCCGACTTTACCTTCGCCATCGCAATAATGTCCTTCCGATGCGAAAGTAAATTCGTCTTCAACCTCACTTCCGTACATTGTACTCGATGCAGAAATCACCTCGACTGGCTCAGGCGATGTGGTAGATGTTAGCACAGTTTCCTGCGACTCGGACGATATGACTGGACTGGCATTCACGGTTGGCGTCGATGCTTGTCCAGTTAGAAACGCAAATCCCGCGCCAACGACAAGAATCGTTAGTGCGAGAATCAAGAATGCGACACGTGGCATGGATTCCTCCTTCAGAATCTCACCTGGCCGATGCGCGCCCATCGCGGCATCACCTAAAAGGCGACTATGAGGATAAGCAATTTGCGTGTGGTTGTCAATCCCCCACCTAATCAGCGCGGCAGAAACACGATGAGCATTTCGTACAGGAGAAGTTGATAAATCACGGTCACGAGCGCGCCGAGCCAACTCTCTGGTGATTTAATGTGAAACCATTCTTCGCTTAATTGGACAACCGCGCGACTGTTCACAGCAATCGCGGCAAGCGGCGCGAGCAGGAGAATGAGCGCCGGCACACCGGCGATGATGAGCACAGTTAAGCCGATGGCAACCCACCAGCGCGGCAATTGCGTGAGTGGATAAATGCGGATCGCGTCATCGAATTCCATTCGCCGGAATGTATCCATCGGCAAGTCGCTCAGGTACACGCTCGCCAGCGGAAATTCGATGAGCGCGAGCAATGGAATTACCAAAGCGATCCACGGAACTTGGATGTGAATAATGCCGGCGACGATAGCCGGCAGTGCCAGGGATGCCGACGCCGAAATCATTTGCATGATGGCGGTTCGCTGATCGATAGGGAGCGTGTCCCGCGCAACGACTTGCGAAATCGTCGCGCGCGGATCGTTCAGCATCGATAAAAGCCAGGTTGGCGTTTCTTCGACAAATTGCGCAGCGAATTTTGTTTCGCCGTACTTGCGCTTGAGTTGTGAGGCAATTGTGGCGATAACGTCGTCAAAGTGCTGAAGATCGGACGTGAGCAAAAATCCGCGCCACAGCCAGCGACCGAAGAGCAAACTTGCCAGCCAACCATGCAGGGGCAATCCTTTCGTCGAATCGATCCACACGACATATCGACCGTTCGGTTGCAGTTCGGTGGAATACACTTTGCGGATTGCGTTGAACGGAATATAGCGCGCGCCAAACACGCTGGACGTCAACAAGCCGTCTTGGTCAAGTGTAATCCTCGGTGTGAGAAACGCAATCGCACGCGCGACGAGCAACGCCAAAAACAGTCCGATGTGCGAGGTGAGGAGTGTGGGGAGAATCGGGTGGAATGGTTGCAGAAAATCGAGGTATGGCAGCTCGAGTGGTTTGTATGCCAAAGCGTACGCCGCGCGCAACCATTCGAGCAAATACTCGCTTCCATTCAAAACGAGCATGCCGATTGCGAGCGTGGCGGTGATGCGTCGAAAAGTCGATGGATAATCGTATTTCATCCTGCGTCCTTCGTTTGACGATGCTAATCGAGTGTATTATACTGCCGGACTTGTGGGATGGGAATAGTCTCACGATACCAGAGAGGAATTATTTTTTCAATGTCATTACTCAAGAATCGCAATTTACTCGCCGCCACGTTTGGACATTTCAGCGTCGATATGTATTCCGGAATGTTGCCGTTGATTTTGCTTGCGCTGACCCAGCCCCTGGGTATGACGTACGCGCAAGTCGGATTCGTGTCGATGGTCTATAGTCTTGCCGGTTCCTTGAGCCAGCCGTTTTTTGGTTGGCTGGGTGATCGACGCGGCGCGCGCCCGATGGCGGTTCTGGGGGTTGCTGCGATTGCGGTTACTGTCGGCGTGATGCGCTTCGTCAATAGTTACGCGATTTTGGTGCTCTTGGCGATTATCGCCGGGCTGGGGTCAGCGGCGTTTCATCCGCAAGGGGCAACGCTCGCGGCGCGCGCCTCGGATAAGCAACGCGGTGCGGCGGCATCGCTTTTTATGCTCGGCGGCAATATGGGGTTTGCGTTCGGGCCGATTTTCAATACGGCGATCTTTGCGCTCACCGGCGATTTTATGCCGGAGACATTGGCGGCGCTGGGCTTGGCGCAAGCCGCGATCATTTATTGGGCGCTGGCGTTGCAACAGCGCGAGCATTTTGCCTCGCTCAACACGTCAGCGATGCCAACTTTTCAGCGTGCGGCAATCAGCGTCATCTTAACTTTGACACTGGTGATGTTCTTACGTTCGTGGGTGCACTCGTCGGTTTCAACGTACGTGCCGCAGGTTTTCAAGACCTTTGGCTATTCCAACGCAGATGCCGGCAATGTGCTGTTCAGCGTTTTGATGCCGCTGGCGATTGGCGGTCTCATCGGTGGAACCTTGTCCGATAAAATCGGTCGGCGACGCATCTTGGTGACGACGACCTTCCTCAGCGGACCCGCATTGTGGTTATTGATGAATGCCGGCACGATCCCGGCGTACGTGATTGGCATCGTCCTGGGATTGATGATGGGCGCATCGACCCCGGTAACGTTGGTGATGGCGCAATCGTTGGTGCCGCGCGGTTTGGGGTTAATGTCCGGCATCGTCTTGGGCTTTACCTTTGTTGCCGGCGCAATCGGCGTGGCGATTAGCGGTTTCGTTGCCGATCAAATCGGATTACTGCAAACGATGAATCTCAACGCGGCATTGCCGATGCTCGCCGCGGTGCTTGCGCTTTTCTTGCCCGATGATCGGCCCGGGCAAGTTACAGCAACGGCGCGCGCCGAAGTCGAGTTGGAATCCGGCGTCGCCACGCCTTCGCATTCCGATTAAATCTGCAATTGCAACTGTTGCGCGGACGATGATGCGATGAGGTTGTGTGCGCCAACGCCGATGAGTCGCACCGCGCGGCGCGCATTCCAATTCTTGCGAAACAACGCAACTGCACATGTTTCGATTTCGTTGGCGTTGTCAGTGGCGACGTTCAATGTTGTTTGCCGCGTAAACGTCGAGAAATCACTGTAGCGCAACTTGAGAACGATGGTGCGCGCGAGATAGCCATCCTTTGCTAAATCGCGCGCGATCCGTTGGCTCATCTCCCCGATCTCTTTTTCCAACATCGCCGCGTCGCGTGTATCGTGCGCAAACGTATTTTCCTGACTCATCGATTTTGGTTTCCACTCGGTAACAATCGGCGAGTCGTCGATGCCGCGTGCGCTTTCGTGCAAATAAATTCCCCATTTACCAAACTCTTGGCGTAGTTCCGTGACCGGCACGCGCGCCAAATCGCCGATGGTTTTCACCTTCCATTTTGCAAGTTTGCCGCGCGTCACTTTGCCCGCACCCGGCAATTTGTCGATGGGCAATGGCGCGAGAAAAGTTGCTTCTTCGCCCGGCGGCACGATGACCAAGCCGCGCGGTTTGACCGCGCCGCACGCGACTTTGGATACCAGTTTGTTCGATGCCACCGCCACCGTGCAATCGAGTTGGATTTCCGCTTTGATGCGCTGTTGAATCTCACGCGCGATGTGTGCCGCCTCTTGCTCCGCCGGAATTTCGACGTAGGCTTCATCAATTGACACTTGTTCGACGAGCGGTGAGTATTCGTGAAGCAAGTTCATTACGCGGCGCGAGTACTCGGAATAAATTTTGAAATGGGGTTGCGCGATAATCGCTTGCGGACAGAGGCGGATTGCTTCCCGCAAGGGCATTGCGCTGTGAACACCAAATTGGCGCGCCTCGTACGATGCAGTCGCGACGACGCCGCGTCCTTGTGGATTGCCCATCGCAACAATCAGCGGTTTGCCCGCCAGCGCCGGGTTCAGGAGAATTTCAACCGACGCAAAAAAAGCGTCGAGGTCGAGATGGAGGATTGGCATTTCAAATGATGGTTGCCAGTACGGTCGCATCGCGCGCGCCGATTTCGATCCCGCGCACAAAGCCATCTTGCACGATGATTTCCTCGCGCGACCACTCTTCAACCAGTGGTGGGTTGTCTGCCAGCAATCGATCAACGCGCAGATCAAGCGTCACCGGTTCGCGGCCGGCATTTACGGCGATGATGACCGTCTCATTTTCTATGTGCCGCGCAAACGCAAATGCTTTACCATTAGCGTAGAGATTCGTCATCGCGCCACGGCGGAGCGCGACGAATTTTTTGCGAAGCGCGATCAAGCGTTTGACATACTCGAGCATCGCGCGCCCACTGACGCCGGGTTCCCAAATCATCGCGCGGCGACAATCGGGATCGCGCGCGCCTTCCATCGCAATTTCGTCGCCGTAGTAAATCGTCGGCGCACCGACGTAACCAAACATTGTGAGCAACGCGAGTTTGAGCGCGGTAACATCGCCGCGTGCAATCGTAACAAAGCGCGCAGTATCGTGGCTGTCGAGCAAATTCATTTGCGCCTGCACGATTGCCGGCGGATACCACGTTCGTAAATCGGTGAGCGTACGCATGAATTCGTCGGCGCTGATCGTTTGAATCAAACCGTACGATGATTCCTGAATCAATGCTCGATCGATGTTCTCAACGAAAAATTCCAAGCACGCGCGCGTGAATTGATAATTCATCACCGCGTCGAATTGATCGCCTTGGAGCCAGCGGTCGGCGCGATGCCAGATTTCGCCGACGATGTACGTATCGGGGTTGATCGCTTTGACGCGGCGGCGGAACTCGCGCCAGAATTCATCGTCATCGATTTCGGCGGGCACGTCAAGCCGCCAGCCGTCGATGCCTTGACGCACCCAATATTCAGCGACGCGAAAAATAAATTCACGGACTTGGGGATTTTGGGTGTTGAATTTGGGTAGCGCGGCGAGACCCCACCACGCCTCATAGTTGATTGGATTTTCGTACGCGCGTACCGGAAAATCGTGATAGTGAAACCAATCGCGGTACGGCGACGACTCGCCGTTTTCGAGCGCGTGATTGAATTGATAGAATCCGCGACTCGCGTGATTGAATACCCCGTCGATGACGATGCGAATCCCGCGTTTGTGTGCTTCGTCGAGTAAAATTTTAAATGCCTCATTCCCGCCGAGAATCGGATCGACTTTAAAATAATCGTGCGTATGGTAACGATGGTTGGCGGTCGATTGAAAAATCGGATTAAAGTAAATCGCCGTGATGCCAAGATCGGTGAGGTAATCGAGGTGCTCAACGACGCCGAGTAAATCGCCGCCCTTGAATCCGAAAATAGTTGGTGGCGCATCCCAGGTTTCGAGATGATTGGGTTTTTCAACGTGCGCGCTTTTTGCAAAACGGTCGGGGAAAATTTGGTAAAAGATGGCGTCCTTGACCCACTGTGGTGTCATCGCTGACATGGTTGCTCCGTGTAGTAAAATAATTGCGCAAGGATTTATAGCACGGTTTGCGCATGCTGTCCAATGACAGTTTGCCAACGGTATCGATTCCGCATACAATAGCGACGATATTCAAGGAGCAAACGGTCATGCCTGTCAAAGCGCAACTTTTTATCACTTGCCTCGCCGATCAATTCTTCGCCGACGTGTTGAAGCGAATGGTTTTGTTGCTTGAACGATTAGGTGTGCAAGTTGAATTTCCGGAAGCGCAAACGTGTTGCGGTCAACCCTTTTTCAACACCGGCTTTCAATCGCAAGCACGCGAGATGGCGAAAAGATGGATCGATATTTTCGCGCGCACGGAGGGGTACATCGTTTCGCCGTCCGGTTCGTGCGTCGATATGATTCGCCATCATTACCCCGAACTTTTTTCTGAAGAGTCGCGTGAGCATCAACAAGCAAAACAACTTGCCGCGCGCACTTTTGAATTCACCCAATTTCTCGTCAACGAATTAAAGATTACCGATGTCGGCGCGGCGTTTCCGCACAAGGTTACCTATCACGCGAGTTGTCACACGTTGCGTGGACTGGGTGTGCGCGAAGAACCGAAAACACTGTTGCGCAATGTCAAGGGTTTGGAATTGATTCCACTCAACGATGAAGAAACGTGTTGCGGTTTTGGCGGCGCGTTCAGCGTGATTTATCCGGAAGTGAGTCAGGCGATGATGGACGACAAACTCAGAAATGTCGAGGCGAGCGGCGCCGAGTTTATCGTCGCGCTCGACCCAGGTTGTTTGATGAACATCGGCGGTGGCTTGGTCAAGCGCAAGTCAAAAATTAAATCAATGCACCTCATTCAAGTCTTGACGGCAGATTACAAACTGTGAATACCGCGATCGATTTCCGCACAAATTCGCAACGCGTTTCGCCGCAGATGATTCGCGGTGTGCAAATTGCAACCCGTCGCTTTCTTGACAATCGTGCAAAACTAGTCGAAGAGATCGGCAACTGGGAAGAATTGCGCCAAGCCGCGCACGCAATTCGCTTGCACACGCTCGAGCATCTCGATCATTATCTTGAAATGCTGGAGCGCAACATCGTCGCGGCGGGCGGGAATGTTCACTGGGCGCGCGACGGCGCGGAAGCGAACGCGCTAATGATTTCGATTGCGCGCGAGCGTGGCGTCAAGGCGGCAGTCAAAAGTAAATCGATGGCGTCAGAGGAGATTCATCTCAACGATGCGATGCAATCTGCCGGCATCCGCGTGTTGGAAACCGACCTCGGCGAGTACATTATTCAACTTGCCGGTACGGGACCGTCGCACATTATTGTCCCGGCATTGCACTTGACGAAGGAAGGCATTGCGCAAATCTTTCGCGACAAACTTGGCGTCGATGCACCGCCCGATCCGGCGCGCCTCACTTTTATCGCGCAGAAAAAATTGCGTGAAGAATTTCTAAATGCCGAAATGGGAATTTCCGGCGCGAATTTTATGATCGCCGAAACCGGTACGATTGTGTTGGTAACGAACGAAGGCAACGGCAGAATGTGTACCACGCAACCGCCGCTCCACGTGGCGATCGCCGGCATCGATAAAGTGATTCCCGATTGGGAAACGCTAACCGTTTTACTCAAACTTCTCGCGCGCAGTGCGACCGGACAAAAGATTTCAACGTACACTTCGTTCATCACCGGTCCCCGCCGCGCCGAAACTGAAAACGGTCCGCGCGAATTTCATTTGATTCTGCTCGATAACGGGCGTACCAAAATTCTGCGCGACCCCAAGACGCGCGAGATGCTCAAGTGTATTCGGTGTGGTGCGTGCTTGAACGTGTGCCCGGTTTATAACAACGTTGGCGGACACGCGTACGGTTTTGCATATTCAGGTCCAATCGGCTCGATTCTTTCACCGCAGATTTTGGGGACGCGCAATGCCGCCGCGCTCCCGTTCGCATCGACGCTTTGTGGCGCGTGCGCGGATATTTGCCCGGTCAAGATTCCAATTCCGGATATTCTTTTGCATCTGCGTCATCGCGTCGCGGAAGGTGACGCCGTCGATCAATCGACAACGCCGGCCACGATGCGCGCGATGATGTCGGTTGCTTCAAAATCGCTGAGCGCATCCTGGCTTTATCGTTGGGGTTCGCAAATGTTACGCATCGTTCAGCTGCCATTTCGCCGCGCGGATTGGTTGCCCAAACTGCCGCCGCCACTCAATCGTTGGACGATGGCGCGACCCTTCCCGGCGTTCCGGAATGATTTTCGCGGTTGGTGGAGATCACGATGAGCAGCCGCAGTGTGATTCTCGCTGACATTCGCGCATCGCTTGGACGCACACCATCGTCGCCGATTGCGCGACGCCCGCCAATTGCGCCGCCGCGCGTTGCGGGAACGCTTGATGCAGAAATCGACAAACTTGTGCGCGAAGTGACCGCGCTCAATGGCGACGCGCGCCGATTAGCCCAATCGAACGTGAAAAGCGCGTTGCAAAATTTAGTCGAATCCGAATCGATTCACAAAGCGGTCTTGTGGAATACTGACCGCTTGAATCAATTGCGGGTTGCAGAAATGTTGCGTGAGGACGGGGTTGAAATTATTCCGCACGATGCGGATAAGCAATCGATGGCGCGAGCCGACCTGGGAATTACCGAAGCCGATTTTCTTTTGCCGGAAACTGGGACAGTGGGATTGTTTTCGTCGCCGGACAAACCGCGTTCGGTTTCACTTTTGCCGCGGGTTCATCTTGTCCTTGCGCATCGTAATGCTCTGCGTGCCGATCTGCATCACGTTTTCGCGCAAGCACAATCGGAAAATTATCTTGTGTTCGTAACGGGACCTAGCCGCACCGCCGACATCGAAATGGTGTTGACGCTTGGTGTGCACGGACCGAAATCATATTGTCTCTGGATCATCGATGACTGAACTTCCTCATCCCCCTTCTGCGATGAATACTCCGCAATTTCGCCACGCGCTCGATCAATGTATTCACTGTGGAATGTGTTTACAAAATTGCCCAACGTATGTTGTGCTAGGCAAAGAAGCCGATTCGCCGCGCGGGCGGATTCAATTGATGCGCGCGGTGTCGGACGGCCGCATCCCGCTCGACGGTGCATTCCGCGAGCATTTGGATTTGTGTCTGTCATGTCTCTCGTGTCAGACGGCGTGTCCGTCCGGTGTGCAGTACGGCACGCTCATCGATACGGTGCGCCTCACACTCGCGGAAACGTACACGCCCGGCAGAGTTGAGCGATTCGTGCGCTGGTTTGGCTTGCAACAATTTATGCCGTACCTGGGTCGCTTGCGTTTCGCCGCAAAATTATTTCGATTGTATCAACTTGTCGGCTTGCAAAAACTTGTGCGCGTGATCGATCTGTTGCCGAAAAACTTGAAAGCGATGGAAGCGATTTTGCCGCCCCTCCCGGCAAATCATTTCGATTATTCGAAACCTGCGCCGGCAATTGGTGAAAAACGTGGCACGGTGGCGTTCTTCTACGGTTGTTTGCAAGATGCGTTTCTGGGCGATGTGAACAAGGCGACGATTCGTGTTCTACAACGCAATGGTTTTGAGGTTCATTTTCCGCAGTCCCAGACGTGTTGCGGCGCGGCGCACGAACACACCGGCGATGCGAATGGCGCGCGTGTGTTGGCGCGAAAAAATATCGACGCGTTTGCGGCGGGCAAGTACGATGCGATCATCAACAATGCCGGCGGTTGCGGCGCGATGCTCAAAGAGTACGCGCATCTGCTCGCCGATGACCCGGCGTGCGCCGAAAAAGCACAACGATTCGTCAATCAGATTCAGGACATTAGCGAATTCCTGGCAACGCGCTTGACACGCGCGCCGCGCGGTCGCATAAATGCGCGCGTAACATATTCCGATTCGTGTCATTTGCGCAACAAGCAAAGAGTGGTCAAACAACCGCGCGAGTTGCTCCGGCAAATTCCCGGCGTCGAGGTGATCGAAATGCAGTCGCCCGACCGGTGTTGCGGAAGCGCGGGGGTGTACAATCTGATGCAAGTCGATGCCGCGAATGAGATTCTGGATTTGCGGATGCAAGACATCGCCGCGACGAACGCCGACATCATCGTAACGACGAATACCGGCTGTCACTTGCAGTTGATTTATGGTGTGCGTAAAGCAAAGTTGAATGCGCGCGTGGTGCATTTAGTGGAATTGTTGGACGAATCGTATGAGAAAGAACGTGATGCGTGATCCGTGAAGCGTGAGTGTTCACGCATCATGTGTTACGAATCACGATGGAGTTCTGATGCTCACTCAAGATACTTTGAAATCGCTGAATCAAATTATCGACAAACGCCAACTCATCACCGATCCCGCCGAGATGCTCGTGTACGAAATGGACGCCGCGTTCGAACGCGGGAAACCGGACGCGGTGGTGTTTCCGAAATCGGCGGAAGAAATTGCTCGCCTGGTCCGTTGGGCGGCGGAGCGAAACATTCCGCTTGTCGCGCGCGGCGCGGGGACTGGATTATCCGGCGGCGCGGTTGCAGAAAAAGGCGGCATCATTGTCGAGTTCTCGAATTTCAATCGCGTATTGGAATTTGATACCGTCGGACGAAGCGTCGTTTGTGAAGTGGGGGTCGTCAATCAATCACTCGATACGTTGGTCAAAACCAAAGGGTTGTACTTTCCACCCGACCCGGCATCCGGTCGTTCATCGACGATTGGCGGTAACGTCGCCGAAAATGCCGGCGGTCCACACTGCTTCAAGTACGGCGTTACATCGAACTATGTGACCGGCTTGCAAGTAGTGTTGGCGGACGGACGTATCGTGCAATTGGGCGGACGCGCATTCGATTATCCCGAGTACGATTTGACCGGCTTGATGACGGGCAGCGAAGGCACGCTCGGTCTCGTTACGAAAATGTACGCACGCTTGATTCGCAATCCGCTTGGTGTCAAAACGATGATGGCGGCGTTCGATTCGGTGGAAGCGGCGGGTCGCGCGGTGTCGGCGGTCATCGCGGCGGGTTTGATTCCCGCGACGATGGAAATGATCGATCAGGAAATTATGCGCATCGTCGAAGATTTTCTGCACATCGGTTTGCCGGTTCATGCCGGCGCAATGCTAATCGTCGAAGTCGACGGGTATCACGCGAGTCTCGATGCGCAGATGAATGAAGTGGTCGATGTGTTGAAACAAAATGGCGCGCGCGAGATGCGCGTTGCGCAAACAACGGAAGAGCGCGATCAAATTTGGTACGGTCGCAAAAGCGCGGCAGGCGCGTTTGCGCGCATCGCCCCCGAACGCTTTATGGTCGATTGCACCGTGCCGCGCAGTCAGATTGCGAAAATGTTGCGTGCAGCAAATGAAATTTGCCAGCGGCTCGATTTACGTGTGGGCTATATTTTTCACGCCGGCGACGGCAACTTGCATCCGAACATTCCGTACTTTCCGGAAAATCGTGTCCAAGTGGAACACGGTTGGCAAGCGTGCGAAGAAATGTTGCGCGTCGCGGTTGCGCTCGGCGGGAGCATCACCGGTGAACACGGCGTTGGAAGTGAAAAACGTCAAGCGATGGCGTTTATGTGCGACGGCGCGGAACTCTCGGCGATGCAAGAGGTCAAAGAGATTTTTGACCCTCACCATTTATTGAATCCCGGCAAAATTTTTCCCAGCGAGATGCCGGAGGTTCACCGAGTTGCGCCGCTGGTCAATGTTCCAAACGATTTGTTCACGCCGGAATCGGCGGAGGAAGCTGCCGCCGGTCTTGCCGCATTGGCGTTGGCGAAGAAACGCGTGTCGATCAATTCTAAACGCGATGGTGCAATCACGTTATCGACGCGCGCGTTGAACCGCGTTATCAAATACGCGCCCGATGATTTGTATATTACCGTTGGTGCCGGAATGACGCTCGACGAGATTCAAGATTTTCTCGCAAAAGATGGCTGGCGTGTGCCGCTCGCCTCGCCGTGGCGCGAGATGACGATTGGTGGAATTATCGCGACGAATTTGAATTCGCCGCAACGAATGCGTTACGGTTCGGTGCGCGATGTGATGTTGTGCGCGAATGTTGCGCTGACCGATGGACGCTTGTTGCGCGCCGGGCGCGTCGTCGTTAAAAATGTTGCCGGTTATGATTTGCCCAAAGCGTTCGTCGGTTCGTACGGCACGCTGGGTTTGTTGACCGACGTTACTTTGAAAATCGTTCCAAAACCGCGCGCACAAAAAACGTTGCTTGTGCCAATCGACCATTGGCAAACCGGGCTTGCGCTCGGCAGTCGATTGCTTCAAGTTGCCTTCACCGCGTCGGCGATTGTGTTGGCAAAAAATGTTGCGGTCGATGGTGTACCAAGTCCGTTCGTGCTCGCGTACACCGCCGAAGGATTTCCGCAGGATGTCGAAACGGAATTGGCACAAGCGCGCGATGTGTTGCGAGACGTGCGAGTGATCCAAGTGACATCGCTAACCGGCGTTGATGTGTGGCTCGATCTAATTCGCAGTGCCGCGCCGACATCGATGGTCGTGCGCGCCGGCGTCGCACCGAAAGATGTTGCCAGTTTCGTGTCGATGCAATCGACTGTCTTGGAGCGCGGCGCGTTTCTCGTCGATTTTGCAAGCGGCTTGACGTACGCGGTTGCATCGACCAACGATGTAAAAACCTGGGTCGATGCATTGCGCCAATCTGCGCTGGCGTTGGGTGGTTATGCAATCGTGATGCAAATGCCGGCGGAATCGCGCGGCGCAATCGATCCGTGGGGCTATCGCCCGGACGCCATCGACTTGATGCAAAAGTTGAAAGCGAAATGGGATGCGGCAGGAATTTTGAGCGCGGGTGAGTTTTTGGTGTGAGGTGAAGATGGACCTTTTCGATTATCGCCGCCAGGAGTTGAGCAAAACCGAAGCCCCGCTTGCCGCGCGAATGCGCCCGCGCACCCTCGCCGAATTTGTAGGGCAGGAACACATCGTGGGGCAGGGTAAGTTGTTGCGCCGCGCGATTGAGACCGATAAACTTTTTTCATCGATTATTTTGTGGGGACCACCCGGCACCGGCAAAACGACACTTGCGATGATTATTGCCAACACGACGAAATCACATTTCGAAACGATCAGCGCGGTAACCGCTGGCGTCGCCGATATTCGCCGATTGATTGGAGAGGCGAAAGAGCGGCGCGGGATGCACGGCACGCGCACGATTGTTTTGGTCGATGAGATTCATCGTTTCAACAAAGCGCAACAAGATGCGCTCTTGCCGCACGTTGAAGACGGCACGATTATTTTGATCGGTGCGACGACGGAAAATCCGTACTTTGAAGTGATCTCCGCGCTCGTCTCGCGCTCGCGCGTGTTTCAGTTGCGCCCGCTCGACGATGATCAGGTTGCGAATCTGATTCGCCGCGCGCTTGCAGACACAGAACGCGGTTACGGCAATCACAGAATCGAAATTAGCGACGCCGCGCTCGCGCATCTCGTTGATGTTGCCGGCGGTGACGCGCGTTCCGCGCTCAACGCACTTGAACTCGCCGTCGAATCGACGCCACCGGGTGAAGATGGAATTGTGCATATCGATTTGACTGTCGCCGAAGAAGCGATTCAGCGGCGCGCGATTCGGTACGACCGCGCCGGCGATGAGCATTATGACACGATCAGCGCGTTCATCAAATCGGTGCGCGGGTCGGATCCCGACGCCGCGCTGTACTGGCTTGCGCGGATGATTTACGCCGGTGAAGATCCAAAGTTTATTATGCGTCGTCTGCTTGTGCTCGCATCGGAAGATATCGGGCTCGCCGACCCGGCGGGCATCATCGTTGCGTCATCGTGTGCGCGCGCGTTAGAATGGTGCGGTTTGCCGGAGGCGCAATATCATTTAGCGGAAGCGACGTTGTATTTGGCAACCGCACCCAAGAGCAATTCGTGTGGCGCGTACTTCAAAGCATTGGCAGAGGTTGAAGCCGAAGGCAAGATCGAGGTGCCGAATCATTTGAAAGATGCCACGCGCGATGGCAAGGCGTTGGGGCACGGCAAAGATTATAAATACCCGCACGAGTTTCCCGGGCATTGGATCGAACAGCAATATTTGCCAGAGCGCTTGCGTGACAAACGTTTTTACGAACCGAGCGATCAGGGACGCGAAAAGGAAATTGCCGCGCGATTAAGGAAATGGCGCGGCGAAAAGGAGGAAAAGTGAAAATCAAAATCAGCACGCATAAACCCAATTCGATGCTGTGGCTAATCGCATTGCTCTTGTTCCTCTATGCGTTATTGCCGCTTGCTCTGCCGTACCAATTTGTTGCGTTGTTACTCTCTGCAGGATTGTTATTGCTGGGGACGACGATAATCTAGCGATGGCGTTTTTGACAAAATCGTGCTGATGTGCTAGATTCTGCGCCAACAATCGAATAGCGAAACTCATCCAGAGAGGTGGAGGGAACGGCCCTATGAAACCTCGACAACCGGTCTAGTCGCCAGCGACTAACGCGGTGCCAATTCCGACAGAAACAATTCTGGAAGATGAGCGAAGATCAATCGATGATGCTTGTCTGCCTCTTCTTTTCCAGAAGAGGCAGATTTTTTATTTTCAAGGAGGAAAAATGTTCACTGATCAATCTACGCGTGCATACGGTTTTACAACCCGGCAACTGCACGCCGGGCAATCAGCCGATCCCACCACCGGTTCGCGTGCGGTACCGATTTACCAAACGTCGTCGTACGTCTTTCGCGATACCGATCACGCCGCGCGATTATTTGCTCTGGAAGAAGCGGGCAACATTTACACGCGCATTATGAATCCGACGAATGATGTGTTGGAGCAACGCGTTGCGAATTTGGAAGGTGGCATGGGCGCGCTCGCAGCAAGTTCCGGGCATGCCGCGCAAACGATGGCGATTCTTGCGCTGTGCGGCGCGGGCGATCACATCGTTTCCGCATCGACGTTGTACGGCGGGACGTACAATCAATTCAATTATACGTTTCCCCGACTCGGCATCGACGTTACGTTTGTCGATCCCGCCGACCCGGAAAATTTTCGTCGCGCGATTCGTGACAATACGAAAATCCTGTACGGCGAAACGCTCGGCAATCCGCGCATTAATGTTTTCCCGTTTGATGAAGTTGCCGCCATCGCGCGCGAGCACCGCATCCCGTTGATGATCGACAACACTTTTGCCACACCATACTTGTGCCGACCATTTGAATGGGGCGCGCATATCGTTGTGCATTCGACGACGAAGTTTATTGGCGGGCACGGCACGAGCATCGGCGGCATCATTGTCGATGGCGGTAATTTTGATTGGACAAGCGGTCGATTCAAAAATTTCACCGAGCCAGACCCAAGTTATCACGGTCTTGCGTACGCGACACTTGGCGCGTCGGCATTTATCTTGAAAACGCGCGTACAAATTCTGCGCGACATCGGCGCGTGCCAAACGCCGTTCAATGCATGGTTGTTCCTTCAAGGACTCGAAACGCTGAGTCTGCGGATGGAACGTCACGTGAGTAACGCGCAACATGTCGCCGAATTTTTGGAACGGCATCCGAAAGTAAATTGGGTCACGTATCCCGGCTTGGCGAATCATCCCGATTGCGCGCGCGCGAAAAAATATCTGCCCCAAGGTGCGGGCGCGATTCTTGGCTTTGGGATCAAAGGCGGCTTAGATGCCGGACGCCGCTTTATTGATAATCTAAAACTTTTCAGTCACCTTGCCAATGTTGGCGATGCAAAAAGTTTGGCAATTCATCCGGCAAGCACGACACACAGTCAGCTTTCTGCCGATGAACAAGCAACTGCTGGAGTCACGCCTGATTTTGTCAGACTAAGTGTTGGACTGGAAGATATCGATGATATTTTGTGGGATTTGGATCAGGCGTTGCAGAAAGCGTACTAGGATTGTCATTGCGCGGAGCGAAGCCGCGAAGCGTCCGAGTAACTTAGGGATTGCTTTGTCGCAAACGGTGCGCCTCGCAATGACAGAACCGAATGGAGGCGCAATGATTCAAAATTCACTTGGCTTGACCGAGCGTAAATACTTTACGTTTGCCGAGCGCAAACCAATGCCACTCGATAGTGGCGAAACGCTAGGTCCCATCACGCTCGCATACGAAACGTACGGCACACTCAACGCCGATCATAGCAACGCCATTTTAATCTGCCACGCGCTCTCCGGCGACGCGCACGCCGGCGGCATCGATGCCAACGGCAAAATCGGTTGGTGGGACGATTGCATTGGGCTTGGCAAAGCATTCGATACTGAAAAATATTTTGTGATTTGTTCGAATGTTATCGGCGGTTGTCAAGGATCGACGGGACCCGGTTCAATCGATCCGAAAACGGGCAAGCCGTTCGCGCTCAATTTTCCAATGCTGACGATTGCCGATATGGTACGCGCGCAACGGCATCTGATCGATTATTTCGGCATCGACAAATTACTTGCGGTCGCAGGGGGCAGTATGGGGGGAATGCAGGTGTTGCAATGGACGGTGAGTTATCCAGAACGCGTGCGCGCCGCGTTGCCACTGGCCACCACCGCGCGGCATTCGCCGATGCTCATCGCGTTCAGCGAAGTGGGGCGGCAAGCAATTTACGCTGACCCGAATTGGAATCGAGGAAACTATTACGACGGTGCGCGCCCCAACACCGGTCTCGCGCTCGCGCGAATGATCGGTCACATCACCTACCTCAGTGAAGAATCGATGCATCAGAAATTCGGTCGCCGCTTGGAAGCACGCGACCATTTCGGTTTTGATTTCGAAACCGATTTTGCGATTGAATCGTACCTGCATCACAAAGGTAGTCGCTTCACTGAGCGATTCGATGCAAACACGTACTTGTACGTAACCAAGGCAATGGATTATTTCGATTTGGCGAACGGCGATGGTGACTTGACCCAAGCGTTTGCGAAATGCGGCGACATTATGTATCTCGTCGTTTCGTTTACGTCCGATTGGTTGTATCCCACCTACCATTCGAAAGAGATGGTGAGCGCGTTGATGGCGGCGGGCGCGGATGTAACATACTGTAATTTGCAATCGACTTGGGGCCACGACGCTTTTCTATTGGAGGTGGACACGATGACGCAACTGATTTCTGATTTCCTGGGGCGTGTCGTGGCGCATCACGGAATTATTATCGCGGGAAGCAATGCGCTGAAGCAATCTCCTAATGATCAACTGAAAGCGAATGGGCGATGATGCACAATGGATTACGCGCTGATCTGTTCGCCATCGCCAATCTAATTTGCCAAAATGAAAAAGTCCTCGACCTGGGTTGTGGCGACGGGACGTTGTTGCGCTATCTCATCGATGCGCGGCAAATCACCGGGCGCGGCATTGAATTATCTGAGCCGGCTGTGCTCGCGTGTGTACGCAAAGGATTGAGTGTGCGTCAGGGCAATCTTGACGAGGGCTTGCGCGATTATCCGGACAAGTCGTTTGACACGGTGATCCTGAGTCAGACTTTGCCCTATCTCGACGATCCAGCGTTCATTTTGCGCGAAATGTTGCGCGTGGGACGACGCGCGCTTGTGAGTTTTGCAAACTGGGGGCATTGGCGTTGCCGCTTGAATTTGCTATTCACCGGGCGAACACCGCTTGCCCCCGGCTTGCCACAACGCTGGGACATTTCGCCGCGCGCCCGGCAATTGACCGTCCGTGATTTCATCGAATTTTGTAAGCGTGAGAAAATGACGATCACGCGGTCGATTTATCTAGGGGAATCGAATCGGGTGTTGCGCCTGGCGCGGTTGGGGGAAAATATCCGCGTATCAATTGCAATCTTTGAGGTGGTGTAAATTGTAAGGGGCATTCAATTGAACGCCCCTTACAGGTACAATTTGTTATCTTGAATATATTTCGCCACCGCTTTTGGCACGCAATCCTCAATCGATTGTCCGTCGCGGACGCGTTTTTGCAATTCACTCGCGGCAATATTGAGCGTTGGCGTCGACAAAAACACGATGCGCTCGCGCAATCCCGGTAAATGTTTTTCGAGTTCACCAATGTTCGCGCGAAAGCCGGGACGCGCAAATACGGCGAGTTTACAAACCTGAATCAATTGCTCGGGCGCGTGCCAGGTGAGAATATTCATCAGCGAGTCCATCCCCATAATAAAATACAACGCGCTGGCTTCGCCAAATTGTTGACGCAACAACCGCATCGTATCGACGGTAAAGGTTGGACCTTGACGATCAACATCGATGCGTGAAAGCACAAAGCCGGGCTGATCTACGATGGCAAGCCGCACCATTTCGAGACGATGCCTGATCGGTGTGATCGATTGATCGATTTTGTGGGGTGGTTGGTGGGCTGGCGCGAAAAGCACTTGGTTGAGTTTGAGTTGATGGAACGCTTGACGTGCGATCAAGAGATGTCCATTGTGCGGTGGGTCAAACGTGCCGCCGAGAACGCCAATTCTGGATGCTGGATGTTGGATGTCAGACGCCATTTGGCTTGTCCCAACCGTCAGCGTCTAATTTCCAATTTTTGATTTCTATTCTCGCCATTCCAACTCAACCTCCCCGATCCGTACTTTGTCGCCTTCGTGTACGCCGGCGCGCTGTAATGCGATGGTGATTCCCATTGCTTGGAAAATTCGGTGCAAGCGATGGATTGCCTCATCTTGCTCAAAGTTCGTCATCGCTACAACCCGCTCGACTTTTTTACCCCGCAATCGAAACGCGTGTCCTTCACGCGAAATATCAAACGCATTCTCGTCTTCCGCCGGTCGAATCACCGGCATTTCTTCGGTGATAGATTCCGGCTCGGGCGATGTTTCATCCAATCGTTTGACGGCGGCGCGGAGCAAATCTTGAACACCTTGTCCGGTGGCGGCGGAGATTGGGAACACTTTGATTTTTTTATGCGCCAATGTTTTTTGGATTTTGGAGAATTTTGTTTGTGCGTCCGGTAAATCCATCTTATTTAGCGCAACAACTTGCGGTTTGTCGGCGAGGAGTTGGCTGTACTCGGCGAGTTCGCGGTTGATCGTTTTAAAGGCCGCGAGCGGATCGTCTGCCGCGCCATCGAGCAAGTGGATCAGCACGCGCGTCCGTTCGATGTGCCGTAAAAATTTATCGCCGAGTCCCGCGCCGGCATGCGCGCCTTCGATCAAGCCGGGAATATCGGCGAGCACAACATCGCGATCATCGACCAGCGTAACGCCGAGATTGGGCACAATCGTTGTAAAAGGATAATCGGCGATTTTGGGACGCGCGGCAGTTACCGATGCGAGCAACGTCGATTTGCCGGCGTTCGGCAAACCGATGATGCCAATATCGGCGAGTAATTTTAGTTCGAGCATGAGTGTGCGTGCTTCACCCGGCTCGCCCTTTTCCGCAAAGCGTGGCGCTTGATTGGCGGAACTGACGAAGGCGGAATTACCGCGTCCGCCGCGTCCGCCGCGCGCGACGATGACGCGATCATCGGCGCGCACGAGATCGGCGATAATTTGACCGGTTTCAGCGTCGCGCACACAAGTCCCGCGTGGCACGCGGACAATCGCATCCGCGCCGTTTTTGCCGTGCTTGTTTTTGCCTTGACCGTGCGCTCCGCGTTCTGCTTTCCAGTGGGGATGTTTGCGTAAATATAAAAGCGTGTTGAGATGCGGATCGACTGCGAATACCACGTTGCCGCCGTTGCCGCCGTGTCCGCCGTCCGGTCCGCCCATTGGCACGAATTTTTCGCGACGAAAACTCATACATCCGTTGCCGCCATTCCCGGCTTGCACGAAAAGTTTTGCTTCATCGAAAAAAAGTGTCTCGTCACGCATCGTCGGCTAGAATACTCCAAACGATGAAAAAGTCAAACGGATTTTTTGCAACTTTGCCTCAATCGTGCTATAGTGTATGCGTAGGCGATTTTAGGACTCGATGAGGAGACGCATGCCCACGCAACCTGTTTCCGATGTGGTGATCAATCGATTGCCGTTGTATTTGCGGATGTTGGAATTTTTGCAAAAGGAAGGCAAGACGATCACATCGTCTCAAGAGTTGAGCGAGCGACTCGCGTTATCGTCGGCGCAGATTCGTAAAGACCTTTCATACTTTGGCGAGTTTGGCAAGCAAGGCACGGGGTATCACATCGATTTTTTGCAAAAGCAGTTGCGGCAGATTTTGCATATCGACCGCACGTGGGATGTGGCAATCGTTGGCGCAGGTGACTTGGGACGCGCGCTTGTACATTATCAAGGATTCGCCGCGCAGGGTTTCAATCTGGTGGCGATCTTTGACAACGCGCCGAAAAAAATCGGAATGGCGGTGGGTAATCTTACAGTCCAGCCCATCGATGAATTGCCGCGCGTGGTGCGCGAAAAGAAATTGCAGACGGTGATTCTGGCGATTCCGGCAGAAGTGGCACAAGGGATGGCGAATCAGCTGATCGAACTGGGCATCAAAGCGATTTTGAACTACGCGCCTATCACGCTCAACGTCCCGCCGGATGTACGCGTCTATTATATCGATCCGATTGTTGGTTTGCAAAGTATGATGTATTATCTCACGCCAATCGAGGAGCGCGCGTGAAGCGATGGCTGCTTTTGTTTTTGTTCTTCCCGGCTCTTCTAGTCGCCTGTGATTCGTCATTTGCGCCGGCACGCCCGCGCATCGTTGTACAGTGGACGACCGGCAGTGAATTTAATACCGCCGGGTTCAATCTGTATCGCAGCGACGCGCCGACAGGTCCGTTTACCAAAATCAATACGCAGTTGATTCCCGCTTCGCCCGACCCAGTATCGGGCGGCAAGTACGAATACGAAGACACAGAAGTTGCGGCTGGCAAAACATATTACTATGAGTTGGAGGATATCGAGTACGGCGGCGTTACCGCACGTCACGGTCCGATTGTTGCGACCGCGTCTTCGCCATTTCCTTGGGAATTGGGATTGATTCTGGGCGGCGTCTTGCTTGTGGGCTTGATCCTGTTGTTTCTTCGACTGCGTTTGAGTAATTTGAGAACGCGTTAATTGAGCGAATGCTTTTTGCCCCCGTAGCTCAAGTGGACAGAGCAATTGCCTTCTAAGCAAAAGGTTGTGGGTTCGAGTCCCGCCGGGGGCGCTTGCGGGGGCGAGGTAACCTCGCCCCATTTTATATTCATCGTTTCTTCTTGTTTTTAGTAACTAATGGTGCTAGTGCGATTCTTGAGCATATTTTGTGCTTTGATTTTGCGACGCGCTACTTGAATCTGACAGCCATCCACCTGCAAACTAGCACCATTAGTTAGTATCGATATGAACTTGGCATCTTGTCGAATTCGATAATATTAAAACAAGCCAGGAGGTTTTTCGAATGCTCTTGTGGGAAATTTTTATTTTGTTCACGCGAGTTTCGATTTTCTCGTGGGGTGGCGGTCCCTCGTCCATCGCATTGATGCAACGTGAGTCGGTTGCCGCCGGGTGGCTGACCTCTGAGGAGTTTGCGGACGCGCTGGCGGTTGGGAATGCCCTTTCGGGTCCGATTGCACCAAAGATGGCGTCGTATGTCGGCTACAAAGTTGCCGGTATTCCCGGTGCAATCATGGCGGCAGCAGGCACGGTCGTGCCGACCACGCTTTTGATGTTGCTTGTTGTTGCCTTTTTCTTTGGCATCAAAGATAGCCCCAACGTCAAAGCGATGCTCGCCGCCGTTCGTCCCGTTGTGGTGGGTATGTTGATTTGGACGGCGTACGATCTGGCGTATAGCGTATTCGGCGCAAAAAACCTGGGTTGGGGGAATGCTCTCCTTCAGGGGTGGGACAAGGTAATGATTATGCTCGTTGCGGCAGGGCTTATGATCTTTACCACCATCAATCCAGTTTTTATCATCCTTGGTGCAGCCGCACTTGGTATTATCATTTATCGATAAAAGCGCCGCGCCATTCAAGAACAAACCCGGTGGGCAGATTCGACCACCGGGTTTGTTGTCTATTTCTTTTGCGCCATCGCTTGGTTGATTAGCCCGTAAAGCATGGGCAAGTCAAATGGCTTGCTCACTACGCGATCGACTCCACGCGCTTTGAGTTCCTCTGCCAAGAGGTCGATGGGCCAACCGGTTGTCAGCGCGATGAATATACCGCCGTCGAGTTTTTTGAGTTCGCGCGCCACATCCCAGCCCGACATCTCCGGCATCCCCAGGTCAGTAAACACCACATCGAACTTTTGGCGTTTGAAGAGAGCAACGCCTTCCGCGCCGCTTTCGGCGGTAACAACGCTGTGTCCCTGCAGTGACAACAAACGCGATAACAACGTGCGAACAGAAGCTTCGTTATCGATCACCAGAATATTAGCGGTTTGATGTGGCGGTATCACTTGTTCTTCCTTCCGCTCAACCGGCGGTTGAGTCATTGGTAAAACGAGCGTAACTGTTGTGCCGTTGCCGGGTTGACTTGCGAGTGTGAGCGTGCCGTGATTGGCGGCGATGGTGCGCGCCGCAATGGTCAAACCCAAACCCAGATGCGGTGATGGACGCGTGGTGAAAAAAGGTTCGAGTGCGCGCGCGCGCGTCTCATTCAACATCCCTTCACCGTTATCGATGATCGAAATGATCACGTTGCCGGCTTGCCGTTCGGTGCGTAAGGTAATCAAGCCGCCGTTCGGCATTGCGTCGATGGCGTTCAGGAGTAAAGCGACCAATGCTTGACGCAATTGCGTTGGCTGGGCGAGCACGGGCGGGACTTGGGCAAAATCTTTGACAACATCGATTACGACGCCACGTTGTTCTGCCTGATCGCGCCAAAGAAACCGCGTGATCTCAGACGCATCGCGCAACGCGGCGTTGACATCGACGATTTGAAAATTTTCCCCGCCGCCGGCATATTCCTGAATCCGTTTGATTCCTTGTGCGCCGGCGCGTGCATTGTCCTGAATTTCTTGCAACGCGGCGCGTGTTGCCGGCTCGTTGGCACGTTGCACCAAAATTTCGGTTTGTCCGATCAAGCCGGTAAAGAGATTGTTGAGCGCGTGCAACATTCCACCAGTCAATTCGCCCACCACACGTTGCGTCGCGGCGTCGATGTAACGCGGTTCGGGTATTGGCGCGGGCGTTGCGCTGGACACATTATTGTACGCCACACCGGCAATCGTAACGACGTTGTCAAACCAATCGTCGAGCGCGTCCAACATCAGGGGCAGTTGTGGATCGTTTTGGTAGTACGGCAGAACTAGCGAGAGCGTGGCATACTGTTGCGCGCGAATGAGTTGGAGCATCTGATCGTACGACATTTGCGCGTGCGCCAAACTTTGGCTCCAGTCTGCAACATCGGCAAATGCTTGCCGCAGGTTGCCCTGTTTGACCTGTCCCAAAAAAGACTGGATCAATGCCACTTGACGGTCGAGTGCCGCGCTTTGTTGCTCCGCCGATTGTTCCCCCGCCAAATTGGTGTACGCGTTTGCCCACGCTTCAACCAAAGCACTGGCAGATTTTTCAAGGCGCGCGCTAAATTCCATCAGCGTTTGCCGATGGTCTTGCATCTGTTCGACAAGTTGATCTAGCACGCGTTCAAGTGGTTGAAAAGGGTTGGCCAAAAAATCCTCCGCCACAACTTGCCCTTTAATCTGCGAACACCTGCGTGGCGACGATGCGCCGCCCGTCCGGACTGACGGCGAGCGTGATGCCGGTGCGTCGGTAGTTTGCGTTATAGATGTTGGCGCGATGTTCTGGACTGTTCAACCAGCCCTTGACAAATTCTTTTGCCAAATCGATAGCATTGTAGCGTGCGGCAACGGTTAGCCACGACGGCACCCACTCCGACTCATTCTTGATTTCGGCGATATTTTCGCCGGCGAAACGATACGAAAAACTGGTTGCCTGCAAATAGCGCAAGAGCGGCTGCTGTCCAGTCTGAGGATCGTAATGGCTAAAGTAATCACGGGTGATCAAATCCGCGCTGCGATAACTCGCAATCCGCGCCAAAGCAACGTCGGAGCGAAGCAACCCGATGCCTTTTTGCGCGCGCACCGTATTGACCTCTTCATGAATTTGTTTTGCCGCTTCCTTCAAATCGATTTTGGGTATGTCCTCCGACGGCGTGGGTGTGGTTTTGGGCACACGCAATTGCCAGCCCGGCTTTAGCGTCGATGGATCGCGCGCCAGTGATGGATATGGGTCTGCGTTCAATGCAATCAATTGTTCGATTGTGATGTGATACCGCGTGGCAATTTGGTTGACGGTTTCGCCTGGCTGAACAATATGCACAAGATATTCTTCCGTCTTGGTCGTCGACGACGGAAGAAAAGCTTGCGTCACATTGCAAGCGGTGAGCAGAATCAGGATGGCTATGACAATAAACTTCCAGAAAAAATTGCGATTCATCATCGTTAACGCTCTACCATTTCTTTGAATACAGCGAGCATGATTGCAATTGCGGTGGCGAGTCCAAGCGCTCCCATTGTCGCCGAGCTCATCGCAATGGTCAGTTCATCGGATAATGGTGCGCTTGGCGCGACAGTCGGCGTAACCGTTTGAGTTGGCGCGGGCGTGCCGGTTGGCGCAGGGGTTGCTGGATGCGTTGCGATTTCAGTTGGTGTTTGGGTGATTGTCAAAGTCATCGACAGTTGCGGCGCGCGTGTGCTGGTTCGTGTTGCTGTCGGCGCCGGCGTGTTTGGCTGAATCAGCGTGATCGAATCGTACGCGATTGCCGTGCGTCCTTTCGCGTCGCGATATTTGACGTACACTGTTTTCGTTCCCGCGCCCGGGGCCAACGTCCAAGCGATTTTCGACACGTGCGGTTGCCACTTGGCGTTTGCAAAATCGGACGAGTTTGAAATTTGCACTTCGACCGGATGACCGATGTTGCTCGCGCCATCGCCGTTCGGTTGAACCAGTTCGTCGTTTAGCGTGAGCGCAACATCCGGCGATTTAGTCTCTGTCGCGGTATCGTTGATGAAAATCGGCAGCACGTTTGGTTGCGCGCCAAAGACGACGATGTAAATATATCCGCCCAGCGACGATGGCGCAATACCGATTCCAACTTCGCGGTAGAGTGTGTGCAAAATGTTTGCGCGATGCGGCTGGCTTTCCATCCATTCGGTGAACGCGGTGGTTACATCGCGATAGTGCGCCCAATTTTCGCCGAGCCGACGCCCCCAACTGTACGCGCCGTAACCTGTCCGCGCTACGCGATCAAAGACATTTGAGCCGTCGGCGCCGATGTGTCCTTCTGCCGGGGTGCGCAACTTGCCGGACTTGGCTAAATCGTTCGCATGCGCTTGCGCGGCGATGGTGAGTTGCGCGTTAAGCGCGTACGGAGTTAGTCCACGCACGATGCGTTCGCGATTGAGGCGGAGTAGCATTTCCGCTGTCGCGTCATTCGTCTGTGCGAGCGCTAGCGAATTTACAAGGAATAAGAGAGTGATCCCCAATCCAAACGCGCGGACGATTTTGCTTGCAAGGTTCGACATTCGCCTGCCATTGTAATGGAAATTGTAGAAATTGGCAATGAGAAAATCAGGTCATAATTTCAAGTGTCGTTGCGTGCCAGGTAGCGGCGAAGCAAAAATCCAAGTCCTTTGAAAGATTGCTTCAGCGCAAAACACGCGCCTCGCAATGACAATTACTGTTTCGGCACACCCCACAACGGCGCGCCGGTCGTTTCGAAATTATTCTTCACTTCATTGTAGATGCGGGAATACTCGCCCATCTTTGTTACGACATCGTCCTTGACCATGAAATAATAGTATCGATTGTTGATGCAACCGGCGGGGCAATCGCCCGATCCTTCCCAAAAGACGAGATAGATTGCATCGATACGCGGATAAACGACCGTGATATTCGTCGATGCGCCGATGCTGAACGGTGGGCTGGATTTGATGTGCGCTAATTCCGGAAACTTTGATTTGACCAATGCGATTGCACTCTCCGTTGATGAAACTGGCGTTGGCGTCGCCGATGGTTTGGAAGTGAGATTGTCCACGCGTCGCGCCTCCAGATAACTTGTGCCGAGCCGCACGTACACAACACGCGCAGTCAAACGCACAACATTCCAAATATCTTCCCGCGAACTTGCGTTCAAGCCGGCAGGCGCGAGCCCAGTTACGTACATCGCGCCGCTGTCATCTGCAATCGTCCAATCGTTCCGCGTGTTCGGGGTTCCGCTTGCTTCGCCCAGCAAATTCCAGCCGCGATAATATCCGACGATTTCAAAAGTGCGTCCATCGAATTCGCGCGGCGCATTGAGAATTGTGCCAAGCCAATCGGTCAGGTGAACAGCGCGTGGCAGATTGGGCACAAAGCGAATCCGGTACGCCCGGTCGCCTTCGCGATAAAGTTGATTTTCGGATTTGTCGGCGCGCAACCCGATGATTTGTTCGTACGTTCTGCCGGCAACAGTTATGCCGTTGATGGCATCTACTAATTTGACTCCGCTAATCGACCAATCGACAAGCAATTCTTTGCCGACGATACTGCTCGCCGCGCCGGCGTCGGTCGATTCCAAAAATGCATCGACCGGCGTAAAAGTTCCATAGTCGACCGGAATCGATTGCGCGATTTTTTGGAACGCATCGGAAAACGCGGCGGGCGTGCTGGGATCGTCGGGCGCGTAGACGCGTACAGTTTTTGCTTTGTTGAGATAGACGCTGATCTGCGCGGTTGGCGCGTTGGCGGGCTTGGGGCGTGGCTCGTAATATGCTTTGAGATTTGTGAATTCGGCGTGATTCAACAGCGCGAGCAGATTTTGAATTTCATTTTCGGATAACCGCCCGGTGCGAACCGTCGCATCAAGTCCAGCCGCAAGCGTGGTGCGTTCGCCGGCAAAAATGACATAGCCATCGGCGTACAATCGAAACAGTGGCACGTGCGCGTCGCGCGATGTCGTTGGTGAAATGACATCGGCTTCGATCAGCAACGCGCGCGGATTACGGTCGATGGCAATCGGAGTCGATGTGGGGGTTGGTGTTTGAGTCAAGGTTGGTGGCGGTGTATTCGTGCGCGACGGAATTGGGGTGAATGTGGCAGACGGCGGGACGGTTGGAATCGCGGTGGGCAACGTTGTGGTGGGAATCGGATGGGTAGCGCACGCGGTGAGTGCAATTAAGAAAATGACAAAGCACCAAATTGCTTTCATAGTTTTTGCTCGTACAAAAACACTCCGCCTTCGGTTTTATACCCGGCATGTTCAAGCGCAGCGTTGATCGGCGCGTCGTCGACGAGAAGCGCTTCGACGTGCGCGTACCCGCGATATTCGGCTTCTGCGCGCGTGGCAATCGCAAGTGCGGTCATTTCTTCCACGTCGCCGGCGAGCGCGTGGATGCTCAACCCGTTCCAATCGCTTTCATCAAATGCCGGGAGAAGCGCAAAACCATTTTGGGTTACGCGTACTTCGTTTGCTTGCAGATGTTGGCGAAGCCGCGCTTCGTCGATGGGCGTCCAACGCCAATGACGCGTTGGTACAACGTTACGGCTTGCGTTGTGAATGTCTGATGTATTCCAATATGCCAGAATTTTTTCAATGTCGTTGGACGTGGCGAGGCGCAAGATCGAAAAATCGCCGGGCTGTGGTTCCGCTTGCCACTCGTTAAAGCGCGCGACGCGTTGATAATTGCTCGACTCGAGCATCGATTGTGCGGCGATATTTTTTGTGCTGGTTACGAGTCGTGCCGCAGTGCAACCGCGCGCCCGCGCAAACTCGACCGCGCGTGCATCCAACATGCTTGCGACACCTTGCCGTCGATAATCGGGATGGACGCGCATTCCTTCCATCCACGCGATTTTATTTTGGAGCAAGGCGATGTGAACAACCGCAATTGGGCGTTCGTCGAAAGTTGCCACAAGGAGTTGCCCGCCGGCAAAGGTCAGCCAATCGTCCCACACCTCGGCAATGTAATCTCCCCAACTGAACGTATTCTGGCAAAATGCAAGAACGGTCTCTTTGTCTGCGGCGGATGCCGGGCGGATGTGAATCGAATTTGACATAGCCGCATCTTACCACAAGCATCAGTGAGGTTCAAGTTGGAAATTGTCTTTCAATAGGATTTATGGACCGTTGGCAGATTGTCAAAATAGAAGTATAATATCGCCTAGTGGAGGTTGATATGAACATTCTGAAATTGTTGCTCATCGTTTCTGTTTTGTTGGGCGGGCTGGGTCTCAGCGCTGCCGCGCTCGCCGCACCGATCTCGGTTGAGCAAACTCAAATTGGACTGGCGAATCCTTCGCCGGCACCCACCAAGACACCCAAGCCGACCAAGACCCCGGACACCAATGATGAGGCGAATAGCCGAATTGCTGAGGCGATTGCCCAATACTTTGATGTTCCGGCGAGTGAAGTTATGGCGTGGCACGATGCCGGCAATGGCTGGGGCGGAATTGTCAAAGCCTACGCGTTGGCAAATGCGACCGGAATGACTGTCGATGAGATTTTTGATATGCGGATGCAGGAGCAAGGGTGGGGGGTGATTGTCAAGGAACTTGCGGTTGGTAAGTGGAAAACCAACCTTGGGCAGATGATGCGCAATGACAACGCGAATAAACATGATAATGATGGCGCACCGGGAAATTCCGGCGAGCATCGCAACGACGGCAAGTCGAGTGAAAAAAACAAGCCGGATGACCGAGGCAAACCAGATGACAAAGGCAAGCCCGACAACAAGGGCAAGAACAACTAAAAGTTGATGCGTCAATCAAAAAGCCGTTCTCACATCCGAGAACGGCTTTTTGATTTCTATACTTTCAGGCAGTCACCTGGCTCTTGCGCCCAAACAATCGATTAAAGAATCGACCAATCTCGTTATTTTCCCAGACAACTAACAGCGGCGCGGCGTTAAAGATCGATGAGTACATTCCGCTGAAGATGCCAATGAACAATGTGAGAACAAAGTTCTGAATTGTTACACCGCCGAACAAGATGAGCGCCGCTAGCACGAATAATGTGGTAAGCACGGTGTTGATGGATCGATCAAGCGTCTGCAAGATGCTGTGGTTAACCACATCCTCGAACGAAATGCCGCGCATTCGGGATAGATTCTCGCGGATGCGGTCAAACACAACAATTGTATCGTGCACCGAAAAACCGATAACCGTCATCAACGCCGTCAAGAAAAGCGAGTCGATTTCCCAGCCCAATACCAACCCAAAGATGGCGGCAGCCCCCATCACAACAAAGGTATCGTGAATCAGCGCCACCACCGCGCAGACACCATAGCGAAACGATTGTGGGATGCGGCGAAAAGCAAAAGTGATGTAGAGCAAGATCGCTAGCGTTGCAAGTGCAACGGCTACCGTTGCACGTTGCGCGATCTCAACGCCGACCGCGGGACCTACCGATTCTGCACGTTGTTCGGTGAACTTGCCGAACTTGGCGGTGAGCGCTTCTTCAATCTTGGCTTTGTCTTCAGGCGTGAGCTCTTTCGAGCGGATAATCAAGCCATCGTTGCCGGATGGTTGCACGTGCACATCATTCGGCGCAAATCCAAATTGCCCAAACACTCTGACTACTTCATCGGTTTGGAATTGCTGGGGTTGATCGAATTTCAATTCGAGAACTGTGCCGCCGGTAAAATCGATGGCGAGACGAAACGGCGCACCGGTTTGCGCCCACGTTATTCCAATCGCGACGAGTCCCGGAACGATGATGAGCAAGGAGATCAAAAAATACCAATAGCGTTTTCCAACAATGTCAAGCACATATCCTCCAACTCTTGGAATTATATAAATTGCTTGGGAAAATTTCCACAAACCTTTGACTGCGTTTTGACCGAACTATGACCTGCACCGCTTAGATTAGATATCGGAGTCAAGTGGGCGGTGCGGCCCTATTGTGCTCCTCCCTCCTTCCTTAAACGCTCTCGTCGTGATGACGAGGGCGTTTTTATTTGGAGGGTTGGGAGACGCCGAACCACCACAGATTTTCAGTTACACCAAAATCGAGCGTGAGCCGCAAGAACGTACGCGTAACCGTCACGGCGGTGAATAAACTCACCAACACGCCGATGGCGAGTGTCAGCGCAAAGCCGGCAACAATACTCGCGCCAAAACTCGCGCCGAACCACAGCAAAATCGCGCACGTAATCAACGTCGAGGCGTTCGAATCGCGGATGGAAGACCACGCGCGTTGGAAACCGGCTTCGATTGCCATTTGCAACGTGCGGCCCGCGCGCAATTCTTCCTTCATCCGTTCAAAGATCAGAATGTTTGCATCGACGGCCATCCCCACGGACAAGATAAAACCGGCAATGCCCGGCAACGTCAGGGTAACGTAATCGAAAACGCCGGGAACGCCAAATTTGTAAATCGCAAAAACGATCAGCGAATAAATCGTCAACGCAATATCTGCCAGCAAGCCGGGTAAGCGATAGTACAACAGCATAAACAACACGACGATGATCAAGCCAATTGCGCCGGCGGTGATGCTGCGATTGACCGAATCGCGTCCGAGCGTGGGGCCCACGGCGCTCGATTGCACAACTTTGAGCGGCACCGGCAACGCACCGTATTTCAACTGCACGACGAGTCGTTGGGCTTCTTCAAGTGTGAATTGTCCTTCGATAATGCCACTGCCTTGCGTGATCGCGCTCTTGATCACCGGCGACGAAATCACGCGCTTGTCCATTGTGATCGCCAGATATTTGTTGATGTTGCGGGCTGTGTAATCGGCAAAAATCTTGCCGCCGTCGCTCGTGAGTTCAAAGGCGATGTACGGTTGATTCGTCGTTTGTTGAAAAGCCACGCTCGCGGTGCGAAGTTCGCGCCCGGTCATCACCGTCCGAAAAGTCGGCGTGACTGGTGCGGTCGTTGTAACCGGCGTTGTCGTCGTAACGCCAGCCGTTGTGGTAACCACCGGCGTCGCCGTCGGCGCAACAGTCGGCGGAACGGGCGTTGCTTGACCGGGCAGAACGACGGTCGCAAGCCCGGTGGTCTGAACAATTTGCCCTTCAGCCAGCGGCGTGTCGCCGGCATCGATGAATTCCAACAAGCCGGTGCCGCCAAAGGTGCGAATCGCTTCGTCCGGGTTGCTGATGCCGGGCAATTGCACCACCAAGCGGCAGTTGCCGGATTTTTGAATCAACGGCTCGACAACGCCAAGACCGTTGATACGATTTTCGACAATCGCCTTTGCCGAGTCCATCGAATCGCTGGAAACACTATTGCAATCCGCGACGTCGGCTTGCAAAAGGACCTGCAAACCGCCTTGTAAATCCAACCCTTCGTGGACTTTGATTTCTTTGTTGATGGGTCCCAGCCGTAAACCGGGGTTGTTGGGCATGACGATCCAGCCCGCGACGAGTGTGATGAAAATGATGCCGATGAGCATCATGTAATTACGTTCGCGCATTGCTACCTTTCCGAATCAAATGTGGGATCAATTGCAAACGGCGGTGATTATAATAGAAGTGGGCAAAAGTGGCAAATTGAGAATTTAAGATTTCTGGTTTTCGAGGGAATGTAAAAAATCGATGGCGGCGGAACAAACTTGCGCCGGGGTCAGCGGATTCGTATCGATCAAAAAATGCGCGTGCGCGCGGGCGTGGTTCAAACGCCGATTCATTTCGTCAAGATACGACTGTTCCCAATTGACCTTGAGTCGGCGGTGGATATTTTCGAGCGACACGTCGAGAAAAATTAAAATGTCCGGCTGCGTGATTTGTTGCCACATTGTTTGCACACCGGAATGTTCCTGCGCGATGGCGACGGCGTCGTACCCCAATCGATTCAAATTATTTTGCAGCGTGGTTTTGCCGGCGGCGCACGGTCCAACGATGCCGATTTTCATTTCACTCGATTGGAAACCGCACGCTCAACCGCCGCGCCGGGTCTTGGTTCGTGCTTGGGACGACCCGAATCACGAGAATGCTTGTATCGTCGCTGGGTCTGCCGCGATCCCGTTCGTTGGCGCACGCAAGAATGGCATCCGCCAATTGTTGCGCGCTGATATTTTCGCCGCCCAATTTTTCCTCAACGAATTTGGCGATTTCAAATTTATCACCGTGCTTTATGCCCGCATCGAGCACGCCGTCGGTGAAAACAACGACAGTCGTTTGCGGCGCGAGTGGAATTTCGGTGATCGTCGGCTTCATCCGCCGATGCACGCCAATGGCGGATGATGGTTCATCAATCAGGCGGAGCGTTTTCCCATCGCCGATGATTGGCGGGCAGTGGCTGTTGCGCGAAATGACAATCGTCTCGCTGACCAAGTCGATTGAAACAATGTGCAGTTCTGCCGAGACTTTACCATCGTGTTGCGTGTACAAATAATCGTGCGCCGCGCGCGCCGCCGCGCCATCTCGCACGCCTTCGGCGAGAAGCGAAACGACTTTGCGCGCAACCAAATTCGAAATCTGTTTCGCGCCGCGCCCGGTGTGCTGTCCATCGACGACGACAAATGACAAGCCGCCGTGTGGTCGCTCGATCATCTCGACCGTGTCGCCGGATTCACGCACGCCGTATTTGGAAACTTTGGCAACTGCGACCTGCAATTCCATTTTCATCTCACTGCAGAGGGCGCGGAGCACGCTGAGATTTCATTTTTTAACTCTCCGCGTTCTTCGCGTTCTCGGCGGTAGAAATATTTCGCGCAAACTGGATCGCATCCGCCCGCGTCTTGACTTCGCCGGCGGCTTGTGCTTCGCGGATCGCTTCCAACAACTCGCCGATGTGTTTGCCGGGTTTGATGCCCAGTTCTTTCATCAACGCATTGCCGTCGATGAGCGCGGGCGGCGCGATGACTTCGTCCGGCGTGCGAAAATAGCGGTCGAGCAGAATCGCATTTGCGGCGCGTTGTTTCGCGTCGCGTTCAATGTCGATGTGCGGCGCAGACTTGCCGCGCCAATCGGCGAGCGCGAGCACGCACGTGTCGATGCCGGCGTCGCCGGTGTCGCGGAAGAATCGATAGACCGCGCGGTTGCTGATGCTCGCGTCGCGCGCGAGTTGCGCCGGGCGAAGATGATGGGTGATGACTTGCACGATGATTCCAATTTCGTCGTTGCTGAATCGGAGCCGGCGCAAGATTTCGTCCGCCATTTGCGCGCCGCGCGGTTCGTGTTCGTAAAAATGAATTTTGCCGTCGGCATCGACTGAAGACGTCCCGGCTTTGCCGATGTCGTGTAATAACATCGCCACGCGCAAAAGCGTGCCGCGCTCGCGTTCCGCCGAAATGTGTTGCGCGAAATGTGATTGTAATTCGGCGGTGAATTCATTGTTGGCAACTTCGGAATAATTGCGCGCTTGAATTTTTTCCAACTCGTCGATGGCAACGAGCGTGTGCTCGAACACATCGAACATGTGCGGCGGTGATTGTGTAACGCCTTTGAGCGTAGTGATTTCTGGAAGCAACGCGCTGAGCAAACCCAGCTCGTCCATCTGCCGAAGCGCGGCGACGCAATGGGGGAATGCGATGATTTTGCAAAACTCGTCGCGCGCGCGCTCCATCGACGCAAACGCAAGCAGGTGCGCGTCGCGTCGCATCAACTTTTCCGTATGCCCGCCGATTGCAAAGCCCAGTTCGCGCGCAATGCGCACGGCGCGCAACAATCGCACCGGGTCATTTTGGAAAACCTCGTCGGAGACAGCGCAGATTTGTTTTTGCGCCAAATGCTTTTGTCCGTGAAATGGATCGGTCAGTTCGTTACTGCCCAGTTGCCGCGCCATCGCGTTGATGGTGAAATCGCGAGTCGCCAAATCGTCGCGTAATGAACCGCGCAGAGCCGCGAAATCGATGTACGTATCGGCGATGATCACGCGCGCGACGTCATGTTCTTCGTCCATCAAATAGTACGCGCCGCCGATGGCATCGGCGAATGCGCGCGCAAGCTCTGCCGCTTCGCCATCAATCGCCAAATCGATATCGCGTTTGACCGCGCGTCCTAAAAGTTCGTCACGCACCAAACCGCCCACAAAATACGCGTCGACGTTTTGATCCGCGATGAAAGCGATTGCTTTTTCGAGAACGTTCATTGCAAAAACCTCTGACGAAGGACAAAGGACGAAAGACGAACCTTATTCATTCGTCTTTGGTCTTTCGTCCTTCGTCTGTTCTTCCGGCACAAACACAATCTGCGGTTCTTCTTTGGGTCGTTGATGTTTGGATGCCAGTCGTGCTTGTTGCTCACTCATTCCGACGCCAGTAATTCGTCCGCGCACAATGGCGACCCAGCGCCCGGCGTACGGCGCGAGGTCAAGATTTTGAAACGGGTCTTTGGGCGCGGGCTTTTTAGCCATCGAATAAAACGTCAGGCGTGAAAAAGTGCTCACGCATCACAAATCACTTTCGAGTTTTCTTTTTCGTTTCGAGTTTCTGCGCGATGAGTTCGGCGACTTCACCGGGGAAACGCGCAACGGGCACGCCGGCTTGTTTGAACGCCACAATTTTTTCCGCCGCCGTGCCGGTGCCGCCTTCGATGATCGCGCCAGCGTGTCCCATCCGTTTGCCGGGCGGCGCGGTTTGTCCGGCGACAAATGCAACAACCGGCTTGCGCACATTTTTCTTGATGAACGCCGCGGCTTTTTCCTCGTCCGTCCCGCCAATCTCACCGATCAACACAATTGCTTTGGTTTGCGGATCGCGCTCGAACATTTCCAACACTTCGATGAATCCCAAACCGTGCACCGGGTCGCCGCCCATCCCCACGCACGTCGATTGACCGATCTTGCGTTGCGTGAGTGCGTAGATTACTTCGTACGTCAGTGTGCCGCTCCGCGCGACGATACCCACAGGACCCGGCATACACACGTTCCCCGGGATGATACCGACTTTGGCTTTGCCCGGTGAAATCAAGCCGGGACAATTTGGACCCACCAAGAGCGTTCCGATTTCTTCGAGTCGTCGTGTCACGCGCATCATATCGGTGACGGGCACGCCCTCCGTGATGCAGACCACGAGTTTAATTCCGGCATTTGCCGCTTCGATAATGGAATCGGCGCAGCCGCGCGCGGGCACGTAAATGACCGATGTGTTCGCGCCGGTTTTTTCGACGGCTTGCTTGACGGTATCAAAGACCGGCACGCCCAAAACTTTTTCGCCGCCGCGTCCCGGCGTCATTCCAGCAACCACATTCGTGCCATACTCGATCATTTGCTTGGTGTGAAATTCGCCTTCGCGGCCGGTAATTCCTTGCACGAGCAATTTGGTTTTCTTGTCGATGAGGATGCTCATAGCTTTTGCTCCGTCGAATATTTTGTTCCACCGAGATCACGAATCATTTTGCGCACTTGTTTGGCGCAATCGTCGGGACGATTCAGTTCTGGTGATGTCAATCGTACCGCGCGCCACGTTTTGCCTTGGGGCATTTGGCGCGGCGCATCGCTCAGAATCACGGCAACGTTGCCGCGCGCGCATTGAATCCAAAAATCAACGCGATATCGGGCGCGCGCATCACGCACGATGATCTGGCGTTCGGCATCGACGCCGGACGATTTCAGTGCGCGCCACAACGCGTCGTCAGCATCGCTTGTGCCGAGCAAATCGTTGAGCTCGACCGCGCGCGAAAATTTTTCGCCAGTCGTCCAGATGAACAAGATGCGCCGCCCGCTTCGACTGACAATCGGTCGTGGCAAGCGAATGAGCGCACCGAGTTGTAGTTTGTAGTACGCGTCGTTCGCGCGCGGATGCTCGATGTCGCCGGGAAACAAATCGCGCCGCCGTACCAACTCGTGTCCGCGAATTGGCGCGTATTCGCGGATCGCCCATTTGTCAGCGCTGAAATTTTTGGTCAGATAAAATGCGACGTAACGTGCTTGCGTGATGTGCGCGGGCGCGTGTTTTGCCGGAATGCGATACCAATGTTCCGCGCGGACAAGTTCCAGATCGCGCGGGTTGTTCATCAATGCGACGAGGACAATGTCGTCGGCGTCCACGTAAACATCCTTTTCCCATTCGTCATTGCGAACGACCAAAGGGAGCGAAGCAATCTCTCAAAAGACTCTTGAAAGATTGCTTCGCCGCGAAGAACGCGGCTCGCAATGACAGTCCGAGTTATTCATCTTTGACGTGCGCGCGAATTTTTTCGGCGAGCTTGTCCAAATCCTGGCGCGACGGTGTGCCGCGCGCGCGCCATTGCATTCGGCGTTCGGTGTCGGTGCGCGACATCAAACCATCGTTGAAAAAACGCGGCGCAAGATGCGCGTGATAATGGAACACGGCTTGCCCGCCGGCGCGTTCGTTTGATTGCAGAATCGTCAAGCCGTCGGCGTTGAACGCGGCGCGTAAGGCACGCGCCACCACGCGCGACGCGTGCATCACCGCTTTACCACTTTCGTCGTCGATATCAAAGACGTTGCGGCAATGATTTTTCGGAATGACCAGCGTGTGTCCTTCGACGACCGGATGAATATCGAGAAACGCAATTGCCTTTTGATTTTCGTACACAATCGATGCCGGCGCACGCTTGGCGGCGATGGCGCAAAAGATGCAGTTGTAATCGATGTTCTCCATAGCAGCTCCGTCGCTATAATGTTGCCAACACTTTTGTGAGCACCTCAATCGCGCGCGCGTACTCTGCCAAATCGAGATGTTCATCCGGCGTGTGATCGAGTGCGGAATCGCCGGGACCGTACGCAACGATTGGACAGCCCCACGCGGGACCGACGATGTTCATATCCGATGTCCCGGTTTTCACGGTGAACGCCGGCTTGCCGCCCGCATCGCGAATCGCGCCGAGAAACGCGCGCACGAGTGCATTGTTCTTGTCCGCGCGAAACGGTTCCTCTTCCGATGAAAATTTTACCGATGCGCCATCCGCAAATTTGGCAATCTCTTGTTCAACCTGCGCTATCGTCAAACTAACCGGCACGCGCACGCCGATGCGCATCGTCGCACGGTCGGTGAATCCATCGTCGCTGGAATTCAACGCGCGCAGCGACGGATCGAGTTGGTCGAAAACCTTTGATTTGTCGGCGTTGTAGTTGGTGGCGAATGTTGCGACGCGATTCCAAAACGCAACGGCTTCTTCAGCGGACGCGCGCGAATTGCTCGCGGTATGTGTCATCGCTTTTTCGATGGCGTAATCGACAAGCACGCGCCCTTTGTAACCGAGCGTGATTCTGTCCCAGCCGCTCGGCTCGCCGATGATGCACACTTCCGGCTTGTATTGCGTCAGTGCAAAGCGCGCGCCTTTCGATGTGGCGCACTCTTCCTCGACCGCGCCGATGACGATGAAACGAATTCCTTCGCGCGCGCCAACTTGTGCGACTGCCGATGCAAACGTGGCGAGACAACCTTTCGCATCGACCGCGCCACGCCCGTACAGTTTGCCATTTTCAATGCGTGGTTCGATGTAACCGTGAAATGTGTCGATGTGACCCAGCATCATCACATCGCGTTTGCCTTCGCCTAAAATTCCAATCGCGTTTCCCGCATCGTCCACAAACGCGCGAAAGCCAAGCGCGTTCATTCGTGCGACGAAATATTGGGACGCGGCGCGTTCCTGCGTTGATGGGCTATAGATTTTGACGAGATCGTGAAGGAGGTCAATCGCTTGCTTTTGCATTATTCAACACGTACTCGATTTGGTCGGCAACAATATCCAAATCTGATTTTTCGATCACGAGCGGCGGCAACAATCGTAACACGTTCAACCCAGCGGGTAACGCCAACACGCCGCGTTCCATCAATGCCATCAAGTACGGCGTCACTTTTTGTTTTAGCTCGACGCCGATCATTAGCCCCAGCCCGCGCACCTCGCGAATCATTGGCGATTCAATGCGTTCGAGTCGCCCCTTCATATACGCGCCGAGTTCGGTCGCGCGAGCGGCGAGATTTTCGCTTTCCATATAACCAATCGCGGCAATCGATGCGGCGCAGGCAAGCGGGTTGCCGCCAAACGTCGAGCCGTGAATCATCGGCTCTAATTTTTTCACGCGCTCGCCGATCATCACCGCGCCCATCGGCAAGCCGCCGGCAATCGACTTGGCAACGCAAACAAAATCGCCTTCCAGTCCGTAATGCTCGGATGCGAACATCTTGCCGGTGCGGCAAAAGCCGGTCTGCACTTCATCGACGATCAGCATCGCGCCGCGCTCGCGGCACAAATCTTGCAAGCCGCGCAAAAATTCTTGCGACCCAGGACGCACGCCGCCTTCACCTTGTACCACTTCGACGATGACGCCGGCGGTTTTATCGGTGATCGCTTCGCGCGCTTTGTCCAAATTGTCGTACGGCGCGTGCGAAAAATCGGGGACGAGTGGCTGGAACGGTTCGCGATATTTTGGCTCCCAGGTCGCGGAGAGCGCGCCCATCGTGCGACCGTGAAAGCCGCGCATGAACGCGACGATCCCAGTGCGCCCGGTGCTGTAACGCGCCAGTTTGATCGCGCTCTCAATCGCTTCCGTACCCGAACTGCAAAGATAAACGCGATTCGAGTGGTTTGGCGAAATCTGCACGAGTTTTTCTTCGACTGCCGCGCGCTTGTCGTTGTAAAAAATTTCGGTGAGCGAAATGAGGTTGCGCGCTTGTTCGGCAATCGCGTTGGCAACCACTTCGTTTCCGTGTCCAACATTCGCCGTGCCTTGCCCGCCCACGCAATCGATGTACTCGCGTCCGCTGTCGTCCCACACGCGCGCGCCTTTGCCGCGCACAATCGCGAGCGGACGTTTACTGCTGACGCCCGATGTATATTTCGATTCTATGTCGATGATGTTCACGCTTACCCCATTTTCGATTGCCGATTTCTGATTTTCGATTTTGACCGCCTTTCCAATCGGCAATCGCAAATCAAAAATCGGCAATTAGTCGATAACTGTCCCTTTGCCTTCGAGCGCGCGATGAATTGCTTGCTCAACGCGACCATCGGTAAAAATAATTTGTTTGACGCCTAGCCCCAACGCTTCCGCCGCGCCGAGAACTTTTTTCTTCATTCGTCCTTCGGCAAAGTCAATCGATTGCTCGACGCGATTTTTATCGATGTGGGTGATGAGCGACGATTCATCGGGAAAGTTACGCAGCAAGCCGGGAACGTTCGTGATGATAATCAACTGTTCCGCGCCAAGCGCGCCCGCAATCATCGCCGCCGCACGGTCGCCATCGATGTTGATCGCGTCGCTTTGATAACTGATTGCCAGCGGCGCGACGACGGGCACATAACCACGTTCGAGGAGAACGCGCAGCAAATCGCTATTGACTTTTTCCACGCGCCCGGTGTAATCGTCGCGCAAAATTCTCTGCCGACCATTTTCGACGATGCGAATTGCATCTTTGCGCGCGCCTTCGAGTAATCGTCCATCGACGCCGCTCAAGCCAACCGCGTTGACGCCAAGTTTCTGCAAGCGTTCGACCAGAAACGTGTTGATCTTGCCGCGCGACGCCATCGCAAAAATTTCGAGCGTCGTGCGGTCGGTGTAACGTGACGTGAATCCTTGCGGCGAGGTAACGTGTTTCGCCGGGTAACCCAGTTTCTCGCCGAGCGCGTCGGTCTCTTTACCTGCGCCGTGCATGATGACGATTTGTTTGCTTTCTTTGACGAGTGCCGCAACGTCCGCGCAAACTGCATCGAGAATGATGCCGGACGAGCCGCCGATTTTCACAACTAGCATTTCTTGGTTCCGATTTAAGATATAACCGCAAAGTCGCAAAGGGCGCAAAGAAAAATGTTCATAATACTTGGCGTTCTTTGCGTCTTGGCGGTGAGATTTTTTATATTGGGTGTAATCCCGAAAACTCTAAACCCGCATTCTCTTCAAACTCGCACATCAAATTCATCGCTTGTACCGCGCTACCCGCCGCACCTTTCATCAAATTGTCGATAGCGCAGAGTGACACCGCACGGCAAGTCGTTTCGTCGTACTCGAATCCAACGTCAGCGTAATTCGAGCCGGACAAAATCTTGGGTTCGGGATAGCGATAGATGCCTTGCTTGTCTTTGACGATGCGGATGAACGGCTCGTCTTTGTACGCGCCGCGGTACGCGCGCCACAAATCTTTTTCGGCGGTGCCGGGTTTCAAAAAGCAATGCGCCGTTGCCAGCACGCCGCGTACCATTTCAATCGACGTGATCGACAAGAACACATTCGTCAAGCCGAGTTCCTGTTCCACCTCGCCGGTGTGACGATGACCGACTGCTGAAAACGTCCGCACCGAACCGCTGCGTTCGGGATGATGTGACGCGAGCGATGGCGAGTTGCCACCTTCACTTGAACCAACCTTGATGTCGACGATGATCGGGCGCGAGGTGTCGAGCAAGTTTGCGCGGACGAGTGGCACGAGCGCAAGGTTTGTCGCGGTTGCGTTACACCCGACGCCGCTGATGTACTTTGCCGATTTCATTTCTGCGCGATGGAGTTCGGGCAAGCCGTAGACAAATTGGCTGACCCAGTTCGGCGCGCGATGCGGCTCGCCGTACCACTTTTCGTACTGCTTTAGATCATGCAATCGGAAATCGGCGGACAAGTCCACAATGCGCGGCGCAAGCGTTGACCAATGATCGATTTTTTGTTGCGCTTCGCCGTGCGGCAACGCGAGAAACAAAACGTCGCACGGCTGAATCTGATCGGGCGTCGTAAACTGAAGCTTGGTTCGCCCGCGCAAATTGGGATGCACGTTGTAAAGATATTCGCCAACGTGCGACTCGGATGTAACTTGCGAGAGTTGGGCGTGCGGGTGCGCCAATAAAATGCGCGCGACTTCGCCGCCCGCGTAGCCGGAGCCACCGACAATCGATACTTTGAGTTTTTCCATTTTTCTATGCCAAGTTTTATTGACGGAAGACCGAGGACGGATGAGGGGAGTTTTTGCTCCAGGTCGTTTGTCCTTGGTCAGATTTTCGCTGCAAACTCGCTCACGACCTCGTACAACACACGTGTGCCAAATTCGAGATTATCGAGCGAGACACGTTCGTTGTGCGCGTGCACTGTATCGAGTTCGTCTATTGGCACGATCATAGGACAAAAGCCGTACACTTTTGTGCCAAGTTTGGTCACGTGACGTGCATCGGTTGCGCCGGTGACGAGATAGGGCAGGACGGTTGCCTGAGGTTGATGCCTTGCCATCACGCGCTTGATTGTGTCGAACAACGGTGTGTGATGATCGGACTCGCGTCCCATTCGCGTTGCTTCAAATTCAACTTCTACCTCATTGCCAATGATCGCGCGCAGTTCGCGCAGCAAATCTTCTGGCGATTGTCCGGGAATCAGCCGCGCATCACAGCGCGCTTCGGCGACGGAAGGAATCACGTTGACTTTGGTGCCGGCGTTCAACATTGTCGGCGTAACTGTGTTGTGAAGCATCGCGTTGATCATCGCGCGCATTCCGTCGGCAATGGGTAATTGCTTGAGGACAGTGTTGTGCGTTTTGGGATCCAACAATGCGCGAATGCCGGGTTGGTATTTCTTATCGATCTTGGCGGCGATGCCTTCAAAGAAATCGCAAACCGTTTGGGTGGCATGAAGTGGAAACGCTTCGCGTGCCGCGCCGATTTTCTGGATCGCGTCGGCGAGTTTCAAGACGGCGTTATCGAGATGGGGTTGCGCGGCGTGACCCGGTCGCCCGTGAGTGCGCATCGCAAAACGGGCTGTGCCTTTTTCGCCGGTTTGCACGGTAAAGAAACGCTTGCCCAAAATATCGACGGCGATCCCTCCCCCTTCGTTAATCGCGTACTCGGCATTGATGAGTTCGGGATGATGATCGACCATCCAACCCGCACCCAGGTTACCGCCGGCTTCTTCGTCCGCGTTCGCCATAAAGATGATGTCACGCGCGAGGGGTTTGCCTTCACGTTTGAGCAAGAGCATCACCATCAACTCCATCGCGACCAGCTCTTTGGTGTCGAGTGCGCCGCGTCCCCAAAGATAACCGTCGACGATGTTGCCGCCAAATGGCGGATGTTGCCATTTGTCCGCTTCAACCGGGACGACGTCGAGGTGCGCCATTAACAAAAGCGGCGCGGCGCGTCCGTCGCCTTTGATGCGCGCGACGATGTTGCCGCGCCCGGGCGCGGATTCCAAAATGGTCGACTCGATACCTTCGCGCTTGAACACACCGGCGAGATATTCTGCCGCGCGCGTTTCGTTGCCCGGCGGATTCGTCGTGTCGATGCGAATGAGGTCTTGCAAGTACTTTGTTGTTTCTTCGCGAATGGATTTCCAGTTAGGTGTCATGGTGTTTACTCGATGATTTGATATTTTTCAATCGCACGCCTTACTGCGATGATGAACGGCGATAACGTCGATGCGTTTCTCAATTTCCTCAAACTAGTTCGGCGTCTAATGATCGTCAAGTCGGCATGAGCCGGCTTGACGCTTGTCTTGCCGTTAAACGCCGTAGCGCACCCCCCGCCCCCAAAGTGCCCCCCTAATTTAAACCACCGTCCAACTGCGCCACCCAGACTCGCCAAAAAGCGCGGGTGTTTATCCTGAGCGCAGCGAAGGATGGCGCGGTCGGTGCGCGCGTGTTTGCAGACGTGCGTCGTTGGCTAAAGTACTTGACCCATTCGTTCCCAATGTTCGCGGAAATGTTCTTGTTCGTATTCACGCGGTTGGAGCCAGTAACTTATCTTGCCGTTCTTCTCTCCGCGATGGGCAAGGTGTTTCACTTCATCTGGTTTCAACACAAAGCACTCGGGCGAATCTTCAAGTGCCTTGCGACAAATGACGACGAAGTCAGCAAATAGGTGGTCAAGTTTTTCCCCAAGTGGAACAGGGTCTCTCCGCGAAAGTGACTTTACTTGAATTGTGATTTTGAGCAACGCGTCGTGGTTATACGCGATGATGTCAACGCCTTTCGCGTTTCTCGAAGTGGGCAACGCGTTCCATCCTAAACGAGAGAGCCGATAGCACACGTAATATAGCCCGACATTTCCTACGATTTGATTGCTTGGCATATCATTCCTGATTCGCGCTGGTAGCGTCGCGTCTCTTTGAAACGGCACGTCACAAAACGCTACAGCGCACCGACCGCGCCCAAAGTGACCCGCGAAATGAAACCACCTTCCAACCGCGCCAACCAAGTTCGCCAAAAGCCGCGTACGTGGCGCGGTCGGTGCGCGCGTGTTCCCAGATGCGCGCCAGTGTCTTCTACGTCAGATGCACAAGCCTATTGATGAATCTTTTCCAATCACCGCTTGTGTCCAAGAAGAACGTGTTTGCCTTTCCTAACGCTGTCGTTATTCCGCGTCTGTACGGCTGGTAGCGTTCGCCTCCTGTTATGAATAAATACTCCAATCCCAAATCGTTTACCGCTTTCCTGTATTTTCTGTACTTGGCTACATCAGAAGCACTGAACAATCCGCTCTTTTTGATTTCAATAGCCGCGTTGCCAATCTTGAGGTCTACCTTTATCCTCGATTTGAGTTTCACTTGCTCTGCTATCTCGGCTTTGACCTTTCGGGCCTTGAGTTCTTTCTTGATGCAATACTGAATGGTTTGTTCGAAGACCCAACCATCGAGACCAGAGAAGTTTGGCTCATTGCCGCAGAAAACTCGAATCTGCTTTAACATGCGAGTTGCAGATTTAAGACTCGACAAGTAAAGTTTGTAAACTTGGTATTCGTTGTAGATTGTCATTTTCCGATTGACCGACCGCGCTCTCATTAGAAAAGCGTGTCTGGGAACTTACAATCTACGCAATATCCATTGACGTGTATCACGCTAATTCACGCTCAAACTATTTGGATACCCGCAATTACTGTGTCGTGAAACCAATTCCGCAACTCGTTCAAAAACTGTTTACTGCTCACTGCCCATCGCTCACTTCACCTGCATTGCCGCCGCGACTGCTTTTTGCGCGCCTTCCTCCAGCGTCTCCGCCGTAATCATATTTGCGTTCGCCAGAATCTTGCGTCCCTCTTCCGCATTCGTCCCAACAATGCGCGCGATCATCGGCACACTCGTTTGCACCGATTTCAAACCATCGACGATGCCGCGCGCAACTTCATCCCCGCGCGTGATGCCGCCGAAAATGTTGAACAACACCGCTTTGACATTTGGGTCGGATAAAATAATTTCCAACGCGGCTTTGACCTTGTCTGCTTTGGCGCCGCCGCCGATGTCGAGAAAGTTTGCCGGCTCGCCGCCGTAAAACTTGATCACGTCCATCGTCGCCATCGCCAGTCCCGCGCCGTTCACCATACAACCGATGTTGCCGTCGAGTTTGACGTACGAAAGACCGGCTTTGCGCGCTTCGCGTTCCGCGTGCGATTCTTCGTCGATGTCGCGCAACTCTTCAAGATGCGGATGCCGATAAAGGGCGTTATCGTCCAAAACGATTTTGCCGTCGGCGGCGATGAGTCGATTTTCTGCGGTTACCACCAGCGGATTGATTTCGGCGAGCGACGCATCGGTATCGATGAAGGTTTGATACAATCCTAGCGCAATCGTTGTAAAATCGCGGACGAGCGGTTTGGCAATGCCGATTCCAAACGCCAGTTCGCGCGCTTGATATTCTTGCAAGCCAAATGCCGGGTCGATTTGGATGCGGATGATTTTTTCCGGCGTCATACGCGCCACTTCTTCGATGTCGATGCCGCCTGCCGCCGAACCCATCATCGTCGCACATTTTGCCGCGCGGTCGACGACGATGCCGAGGTAGATTTCTTTGACGATGTGGATGGCTTCATCGACCAAGACTTTGCGCACCGGCAACCCTTTGATGCGCATCGTCAGAATTTGATCGGCGAGCGTTTCGGCTTCGTCGGGCGTGTTGGCGATTTTGATGCCGCCGGCTTTACCGCGCCCGCCCACGAGTACCTGGGCTTTGATCACCACCTTGCGCCCGGCTTCTGCCGCGATCTGCCGCGCCTGTTCCGCATTTTCGGCGATGCGTCCTTTAGGAATCGGAATACCACGTCGAGAAAAAATGTCTTTGGATTGGTACTCGTGAAGTTTCACGTCAGCCCCCGCTGAAAATTTTCGACTTTCGATTTATGATTTTCGATTTGTATACAAACCGGGAAATCGCAAATCGAGAATCGGCAATCGAAAATCCTGATTGCATTATAGTCGATACGCGCAAAAACTCAAGGGGAATAAAAAATGCGGAGAGTGATTCTCTCCGCGCTTTCAAATTACTCGTCGCTTTCGCTGGGCCGCACAATGGTGATGCCTTCGCGCCAGATGAAAAAGACCCCCATTGCGGTGATGAGTAGATATTGCGCAGCGTGCGAAGTCAGCGCCATACTTGCCGCTTGCGTTTCGTTCACGCCAAACGCGCTGAGCGCGAAAATGATCGCGGCTTCAAAAGGACCAACACCGCCCGGCGCGGCGGGAATCATAACGCCGAGATTTGCGAGGACCATCGTGAACACGGCGGCAACCACGCGCGTCGGTAAATCAGGCAAGATGCCGAATGCGCTGAACATCATCACGTACGAAATCGATTCAAATGCCCAGATGCCGAGGGACAGCAAAATGATCGCTGTTACGTTGCGTGCGGATTTGAGTGCGTGCAAGCCGACGATGAACGATCCCAGCATTCGTTCCAATCGCGCGGCAAGGTTGTGCGGAAGAAAACGGGTGAAGAATTTGAACATCGCCAGCGCAAGTTGTTCGCGCAACAAGAGAAAGAGCAAACCCGCAAGCGCGACGCCAAATAAAATCGTCGATAGAATTGCAACCGTTTCGGCGACCGGTGGCAGATCGATGCGCAAGGGGGCGAGCGCGATGAACGCGATCAGCAGAAATGCGATAAGTGCCAAACCATCGGCAACGCGTTCGAGAATGATCGTTGCAAAGCTAAGTGTCTTGGAAATTTCCTCACGGCGTCCTAGCCAGTACGGGCGCGCAAATTCGCCGGGTCTGCCGGGGAGCAAGTTGTTCAGCGTAAAGCCGACGACCAGCACGGGGAATAATCGCGCGATGGGAATGTGTTTTGTCGGCGCGAGAAAACGTTGCCAGCGCGCGGTCCGCAAAACGTAGTTGATGAAGGTAAAGCCGACGCCGATCAACACCAGCCGATAATCTGCGGACGCAAGCGCGTGTACCAGTTTTTCAAACTCGACGCGGCTCAGCGCGAGATAAAGAAAAACGGCGGTGATGATGAGACTGATAGCAAAAGTGATGAGTTGACGTGGTTTCACGGAATTTCAGATTGCAGATTGCAGATTTCAGAATTGCCGATAAAGGTTCTAAATCTGCAATCTGAAATTTGAAATCAGAAATGGATTACGGTTTTATAAACACCAGCACACGATTATTCCCAGAATCGGCGACGTACAAATTTCCTTGCGCGTCGAACGCCAACCCAGTTGGCAAATTGAAAGATGCCAGATCACTTCCGCGTCCGCCAAAGACTGCGAGTAGTTTGCCGTCGTTTGAGAATTTGAGGATGCGCGAAATTTCCGGGTCGGTGACGAACACGTTGCCATCCGGATCGATGGCAATGTACGGTTTGTTCACGACCGACTGGCTGTCCCACGCTTGCACAGACCATTGCATCACAAAATTGAAATTCGAATCGAATTTTTGAATTCGCAAGTTCCACGTATCGGCAACGAAAATGTTGCCTTGCTGGTCAATGGCAATTCCCACTTGTTCGAGAAACTGTCCTTCGCCGGCGCCGACGCCGCCGTATTGATCGAGCGGCTTGCCATCCGCATCGAATTTCAGCACACGCTTGTTGCCGGTATCGCTGACCAGTAAATTCCCTTGCGCGTCGATGGCGATCGCGCGCGGTCCATAGAACGAGGTTGGATCGACACGCGCGACGCCGCGTGTATCGCCATTTGTACCCCACAGCGTCACGAGTTTGCCAGCCGCATCGAATTTCTGAATGCGATGATTCCACGTGTCGGCGACGTAGACGTTCCCGGCTTGATCGACCGCGATGCCCCACGGCTCCGCCAATGTGCCCGGCGCGCCGATGGCGTTGGGCGCACTCTTGCTGCCGAACGCAGATAGAAACTTGCCGTTCGCATCGAATTTTTGAATGCGCCCGTTATCCGAATCGGCAACGAAAAGATTGCCTTGCGCATCGACGGCAACGTTCTTGGGGTTTTGCAATTGCCCGGCGCCAGTGCCGGCACTGCCGATCACGCGTGCGGCAGTGAGCCGCACAAATTTTTTCTCGTACTCGTCATCAACAGTTGGTTGCGGTGGCAATTGTCCGGCATAATCCCACAACATCGCCGCGACATCTTTGCGAACATTGAACGTAAAGTTGTGAACGTAGGGCCATTGGCTGGCTTGTTCTTTGTAACGATGATAGAACCACGCGGTGAACAAATCGGCGCGCATTTGCGGATCGCGAACATAGTCGAGCACGCGTTCCAGAGAAAGGTCCTTGTATCCTTCGAGGGGCCACCAAATTAGTTTATAGGTGCGTTTGAGATATTTATTTCCCAGGAACGGTTTGACTGCCTCTTCGTTTTTTGATCCAACCAACACAACTGCCGCATCGAAGGGTGCGCCGGGCGACGCGCCATAAAATTGCGCGTTGGTATAGTTGCGTAAATACCATACAAAGGGCCATGACGTATCGTCGTCGTACGCCACTTTGATCTTGCCGTTCTCGCACAAACCCGTTGTCACTTTGCCCGGCGTATTGTGTCCACACAATCGTCGTGACAAATCATCGATTTCTTGCATTGCAATTGGGTCGTCGTGTGAACCTTGCGCATAAATGATCGTTTCGACGGCATTGTCCGGATTGATGTACACCGCGAGCCACGCAAATCGAATGGTCAGTGCGGCAAGCACGATGACGAAGGTTACGGTCGCGATGCGCGTGATTTCGTTTTGGGTGAATCGTCGTCCAATATAGTACAACACCGGCCCCGCGAAGAAAATGAGCAGGATTACTGTAACGATAAATCCATTCGTCGCGCTCAGCTGTTCGAGCGAAACACCTTGAAAGGGTCGTGCGCCAAACAGCAACATTGCGATCAGCACCAGCGTAAAGGGAATCAACAACGCGAGCCACACTGCGCCGCGCGTGAACATATCGCGCCAATCGGCATCGAGCAATTTGTCGATTGCCCAACCGGCGACGAACGCGAGTGGAATGGCAAGGTGCATTGTGAGCCACGGCATCTTTTCGCCGGCGAGACTAAAGATGACGAGACAACCAACTGCCCACGTAAAGATAAAGGTTGGAAACAGACTTGCGGGACGGTCACGATCGTACGTTGCAAAAAAGGTGAGTGCGACGACGACCGCATTGCCGGCGTAGACGATCAAATCGCCGATTTTGGCAAGTGGCGAATCGACAAAGAGCGGTCGCAACAGAATGTACGCAATGATCGAAATGAGAATCCACGTGAGAATGAGGAGCAAGCGTGCGGGGCGATGCCGCCACCAATACCAAATCATCGTGGCAATGCCGACGACGTACGGCAAAACTTCGTACATCGGCAGTGTTACAAACAGATAATAGTACGAGGGCTGGCCGCCGCGTTGAACTTCTTGTTGCGAAAGCCAGTACCCCAGTGAGCCAAGCAAGCCGGTGAAAAAGCCGCCGCCGTTCGTAAAGATCGTCGTGAAGAAAACGACGAAGATGGGCCAAAAGAGTAATGCGCTAATTGTCCACACGCGCGCGTTCCACCAAATGCCAACGAGCGCGGCGAGCAAGATCATTGCGCCGGTGAGTCCGATGATGCGCAAAGCAACATCGAATTGCGTTTGCGCGATTTGCGTCAGCACACTGATTTCAGTGAACGCATTGATGGGAAAGAAATCGGTGTTGAACGCGCTTTTCCAAATGAGGTTGAGTCCATAAAGTAAAACGGGGGTGAGGAGCGGCAACGAAAATGTGCCAAAGATCATCGCGAGATTGAAACTGGGAATCGCGCGCCAATTACTTGACGATGTTTTGCCGGCTGCCGAACGGAGCGCATTGACGCCGACTAAAAATCCAAAAAAGGGAATGCCCAAAATTGCGGCGAACAACCCGACGTTAAAATCACTCCAGTTCACTCGCGCGCGCACGTACTCAAACGTGAAATGTGCGCATAGAAATTCGGCGAAGACGGCGACGAAGATAAAGGTCGTCTCCATCGCGGTGAACGAAAACGCGAGGAGCGCGGCGGTCGCAATGAGCCACGTCTCTTTACGCTCGTCGAAATATTTCCAAATCGCCAGCGCCATCAGTATCGTGAACAGTTCCACGTAAACATCGTGGCGATTGAATCGCGAATAGTACAAGATCGACGGGGAGATCAACAACATCGCGGCGGTGGCAAGCCACCCGCGCTTGCCCAGCCAGCGTCGGAAAAAGTATGGCAACGTGACCAAAACGATTCCGAACAACGCCGGCGCAAGCCGCGCGCTTACATCGTTGTCGCCAAAAAGAAAAAAGGTCAGCGCGGTAAAGTGATAAAGAAACGGTCCGTGATAAATTGGGTTGTGTTGATAACCGCGCCCGGTGTACAACGTCCACGACCAATGCGTGTGAATTGCCTCGTCGTGATTCCACGCGCGGTACGACAAATCCCACAGCCGAGTCAGGATTGTCACTGCAATCAACCCGGCGAGCAGAATCTGTTCCCAGTTGACTCTGGCAAACGCGGGGCGGTCGAGCAAAGATTTTTGATTCGATGAAAATTCCATAACTCTCTATTCCTGTGGCGCCGGTATCCACAATGCCACGCCGATACTTTCAACATCGCCAATATCGCGGAACAATAACCACCGCAACACGTTCGGCAAGGGAGTTGGGCGGTCGATCGTTTCGATGCGATAACGCTGGCTGATCCAGCCGCTTGCCGGCGCGGGTGCATTTGCTGGCAGTAAAATTGCGTGTGTGTCCGCCGCGACGACCGGTCGCGTGGTGAATTGCGCGTTGCGAAAATTCCGCAGATACCAAACGATGATCGGATTCGACGCGTCGGCAGAAATCGTGAGCGTGTGTGAGTCGTTCACGCGCCAACGCGAGACATTTTCGATGTCGCGCACCAAATCGCGCACATTCGCCGCGCCGGCGCGCGCGACCAAGTATTCGCGGGGATCCAAACTGCCGGCGAAATTCAACATCATCGATTGACGAAAGGTCCACGCGGCAAGAATGGTTAGCACAATCGCCATCGCCACATCTTTGGCGCGATGAATGCCGACGGTGGCAACAATCAAAAACGCGACGGCGGCGACAGCGATGGTCAAGAATAACACCACCAATAAACCACCGGCGTTGGCAAGTTGCAAAGTCGATGCTAGGATTTCGGTTGCCAAAAGATTGCCGCGCGTCGAAAGTTCGGCGAGGGTGAGGTAGAAAAATGCGGCGATGGTCAACGGGAGCAAATAGACCGGCAGTTCTTGCGCGAAAAATCCGGATCGATCAGTTGCGTCGATTGCGCATTCTAGCCAATTGCCCAAAAACCAACCGGCGACCAACGCGAGTGGCACCGTCAGCACGACAACGCGCGCCGGGTGTTTGTCTTCGCCAAGCGAGTACAGCACGAACGCGATGCCAATCCACAACGACAACGCGGCGAGCGGAATATGTGATCGATCGTTCGCGCTTGCGGTGAACGAAAGTTGGATCACCGCGGCGACGCCAAAGAAAAACGCAATCGGTTCATAGACGATGAGTAAACGGAGTGGATCGAACAAGGCGATGCTGGGACGCAAACCGGCAAGCCACGTGTTGATGAGTTCGAACGTTGCGCCTAAACCTTCACGGTGCGTCAAGCCGGTCGTCGCCACACCTACAAGGACGATTGCGAACAACGCTCCCGCGAACCGCCAATGACGCATTTCCAAGTTCGATTGATTCCACACGCGCGTCGTGAGCGCAAAAAATAAAATTGCACCGACAATCGTCCACGTCTCGCGCGCGGCAACGAGCGCAAGCGCGGCGAAGACCGCGGCGAGATTGAGTGCGCGCGGCGATTCATCGTCGAACGCGCGCCACGCAAACGCGACGGCGGCAAACGCGCATGTTACCGCGATGATCGCGCCGTCGGCGGTGCGCGAAAATAAAACAAGCGACGGTGACAACGCCAATAACGCGGAGGCAATCAGCGCGCCAGACCGTCCCAGTTCGCGGCGCAAAAGTGCGGGAAGCAAAACTAACATACTGCCAAACAAAGCCGGGACTAATCGCGCAGTAAAATCGGTTGCGCCGAAGAGCGTGAACAGAATCGCGTTGCCGGTGAACAACAGCGGACTGCCGGTTGTAGCAATCGAATTGCCGTTGATGAACTGCCACGACGCGATGGCTTGTTGCGCTTCATCAGCGTTGAGCGGCGCGGTATCCAAAATGAATAAACGCAGAAACAGCGCGACGAAACCAAGCGCGACGTACAGCGCAGTTTCGATGGTCAGCGTGGATAAATTGAATGTGGAGGGTGCAAGTGATTCTGGATTATCGTGCGTAAATTCGGACATTGCCATTTTCAAAAACCAATTGCAACACTTTTGCAAACTTGTCGATCTGCGCTTTTGCCAATCCGTACTTGACTTTTTCGCTCTGACCGACAACGACGAATTTTATAGCATACTTGTCGAGCAAAGTCAAAAGGTCTTTGGTATCCAAGGTTTGATAGATGCGTTGAATATCGCCCGCGCGGTCGATGCCGTTGCTGGGATCGAAATACAATTTGCTGTTGCCGCGCCACTGTGATTCGTGCCCCGCCCAACCCAACACGGTTGGCAAGCCGGTCGCCATTGAAATCCGATTGCCGTACGAATATTCATCGCCCGGCGCTTCCAAGATCGTCGCGCCGCGCGGCGCGTTCGCGTTCAACCATTCGATTGCCGCATGATCGTCGGGGTTCGTCGCGCGAATCCACGCAATACCGTCAAGGGTTGGCGGATTGCGAAAACCATTCGCGCGGTCGGGAATCGCGAGCGCGGGATAGATCAAACTCGCGCCGAGTAGAATTGTCAAAGCGACAATCCACGCGCCGCGTGCCAAACCGCGAAGCGATTGCAAAAGATAAACCATCGCGTACGTTCCCGCAATCGCAAACAGAGTCCACGCTTGAAAATAAAATTTGAACACCGTGTTCATCCGCGAGCCGAACTGATCGCGCAGATACACAAACTCGACGCCGAACGTGAGCAAGAAACCGGTGAGCGCGAGCAACAACGCAAACGTCACACTTGCATCGTCGATGCGAAGCGAAATGAGAACCACAATCGACGCGAGGAAAAGCGCGAGCAGAATAAAGAGCCACGGATCATCGATCCACGGACGAAAGTAAGCGCCGAGGACGAGTGTCAAGAGATTGCCCGATGCGTTTGGCATCGCCGCGCGGGCTTGATCCTGCAACGCCGGCGTGAGTGCGAGAATGGTCAGTGCAAGCCCGGCGACGACGAGTGGAAACAGAATCGCGGCGGCGAGAAATGGCGCGGCGCGGCGGAACCACGCGCGCAAATTCATTTCGGTTTGCTCGCGCGTGAGTTGAATGATCCACGCGCCGAGTAAGAAAACAAACAAGCCAAACATGATGAGGTATTGATGCAGGCGTGTTTTGACAAAGAGCGTGGGGAGAATTCCGCCGGCTTGTGATTGAAAACTGACGAAGAACGGCAAGTACATCAAGATGCTGGCGATGCCCAATGTCGCGGCGAAAAAAATTACGTCGCGCGTGACATTTGTGTTCCATTCACTTTCGGCGCGATACCGTGCGATGGCAAACGCGGCGACCAAAATAAAACCGTACGGCAAAATGTCCCAGGAGTTGAGGAAGAACAAGCCGCCCAAGACCAGCGGATAAATTCCAAATTCCAAATTCCAAATTCCCAATAATGTTTGTTGAGATTTGAGATTGGGTATTTGAGATTTGGCGTTGAGCAGATTGAGTGCGACTGCAAGCGCGAGCAGGACAAACGGCAATGCGAGGACGTGCGGATGTAAATCGCCTAAAAGAAAACTGAATTGCGGAAACTCGTCGATCACTTCAACCGAGTTGCCGCCGATGACATCGTGCACCACCCGTGACGCGCGCCACCACCACCAATTGTCGGTGGGAATCCATGTGCCGTTGACTGTCGCTTGCGCGAGTCCTTTGATGTCGAGCCATTGCCAGAAATCGTCCGGCAGAATGCCGCGATTGTGCAGAATCTCGAACACGGATTCCAAATTGCCAACGACGGTCAAAAATATCGGCGCAAAAAAAGATAACGCCATTGCGCTCAAAGTTGGTATTTTAAATTTCGAGTCCCGAATCAAATTGTACGCGACGCCGTACGCGCCGGTTGTACCTAGTGCAAAGAGCGTAGCGATGGCAAGATTGAACGCCATACTCGATGGAATCCCGCTCACCAGCGTTAGCATCGCAACGATGACGTAGCCAAAGTAGTAATAACTGATTGCGTAACCGGACAGCCACGGATCGAGCGGGGGAAAGCGTTCGCTTTGCAAGACACCGTTGAGAAACGCAAACTCCATCGGTTTTTCGGTGAAGGTGATTTCCGGCATATACGCCCGCACGAAAACCCACAGCAAAAATGCGAAGGTGAAAACGAGTTCAGTAGCGAGGATGGTGGATGTGTTGGAGCGCAACCAATCGGCGAAGGACGGAGGACGAAAGACGAAAGACGGAGGTTCATCCTCGGTAATCGGTCTTTGGTCATCGGTCATCGGTCGTCCTGCGAGCCACCAGCTCAACGCCGCGACGCCGATCACCACAAGCAAAATTGCGCCGCGCGTGTTGGTTAGAAAACCAAGCGATGTCAAAAGCCAGAACGGGTACGCGACCAACAAAAGACCAAGTGGTTTGGTGAACGCATAACCGCGATCCGGCAAGTTGCGGAAAAATCGAAAGGCAAGCGGCAAAACTGCCAGCCCGATTAATTCAAGTAACAGCCACCAAAGCAAGACTTCTAGCATCGATGTTTACTCGGTATATTCCCACGTGAACCGACTTTTTGGTAATAGAATATCGATGCCTTCGGGCGTCACGTTGATTTGTGGTGCGTTGATAATGCCCAAGTAATTATCCATGCGAATGATGTTTGTTGCCACGGTCGTGGAATCACGCGACTGGTTGAACGAAGTGTCTTCACTGTTCGCGCACTCCCAGGTATTGTTTGCAAAATACACCACCGATCCGCCGATCCAGAATGGATACTTGCATGCCTTGTCGCTCTTGGGTTCGTACGTGGTGATGTTGTCGCGCAGAAAATTGCCGAACGAAAAGGTGATCTCGAAACAATTGTCGCTTGCGCCCGCGCAAAAATTCGACAAAAAGTTATTGTTGTTACTAGCGAGGTTGCGTTCGCCGCTCATGTAAAAACAATTGCCGCTCAACTCGCAATAGTTGTTGGCGATGACATTCATCGTACAGCCGAGACAGACCCAGCCCGCGGTCTCGCACCCGGTTAGAAATTTTCTGCCGTCGGGCGTTGTGCATCCGTGATTGTTGCGATCGAGCGTATTGCCGACAAAATAACTTTCCCGGCTTGCCCAGTTGTACGACCCCCAACCGTTGAGGTCGCTCAAATTATTATCGATGATGTAATTGTTGCGTCCATTCATTGTCGCAATGCCGATGGTGCCACCGCGCACGGTAACTCGGTGAATCGTTGTGTTCGATCCTTTGAGCAAGATGCCGCCGCCGTATTGAATCCCGCCGCGAATCGTCGTCGTTTGTGGACGCGTCGCGAAAAGACATTCGTCATACAAACAAAGCCACGCGCCCAAATCGCGATTGTCCGCGCGCGCTTGAATCGTTACGCTATCGACCCAGTTATTCGATCCTTCCAGTGTCACCGCAAATTGGCGACCGTTGCTGGTCACCGTAGCATTATCGCCGAAGAGTGCGATGTTGTCGCCCAGAATGTTGAGGGGCGGATATGTTTGTCCCGGGCAAAGCCGGAGACTGCGACGAATCGGATTGGTAATTTGTGATGGCGGCGTGCACGTGATTGGATCGGCGGGGAAGGGCAGCGTCAGTGTGTTGGTGATCGCGCCGGGCGGCAGATTGATCTGCAAAACTTTTCTTCCGTTTTGGACGGCAACTTTTGCGACGTCGCCCGTCGTGAATGGCGCGATGCGCGCAAAACTGCTGACCCCTTCGCCGGTTACGCTCAACCGGTACGTGATTGCGTTTGGCGCGCGATTTTCGACAATGACGTAAAACACGCCTTTGAAACCAAAACGCCCCGACCACTGCAAAGTATCGTCGCGCAATCGCGTGGCGCGTCCGGTCGGCGTAACGTTTTCGCCGCGTCGCACAGCTTCCATTTGCTCGGCGGTGTAAATCGAAATCACGAGATTCACCACATCGGTTTGCGTGGCAATGATTGTGATGGTTGAATTTTCGATTTTGTAATCAAAACGGTACTCGATGCGTCGATTGCCTTGTACGGTTGAAATCGGCGCTTGTGCGATTGCCGCAAGCGCCGGCAGTGTTAAAAACAGAACGACGCCCCAAAGAATTGCAGAATATCGTTTCATCTTCCTTGCCACCAATCCTTGCGCGAACGCGGGTCCATAAACGCGCCCGAGTCACGAATCACCACACCCACTTCTTCGCCGATGGCAGTCCCAACACCTTGCCCGGCAAACAATGCTGGCAAGCGTGCGCGTCCTGCTGCGTTCAGCGTTTGGTACAGCACGAGTAAATTTGGATCGACGCAAATATTTTCCAAATGCAAAGTGTAACCCAGAACCACATTATCTTCGCGCGAGTATTTTAGGGTGAGGCGCGTAGGTGCGGCGTACAAGACCATCACTTCATAACCATTTGGCAATCTACCAATGTCATAACCGGAACTTGGCACGCGAATTGTTTCCGTTCGCGTTGTGACCAACCCGGCAAGTGTGACCGGCGGATTGACGATCGGGGTCGTGCGGCAATTACAATTCCAATCCCAGTTGTACACTTGATGCGTCGATGTGAAAACGCCAGTGCGATTATCGCTGAACAAACCGGGCAGTTGTGGCGCGGCAGGATCGCTTTGTCCCGGCAAATCGATCAAGCCCAGATATTGATTGGTTTGTGTGTAGCCGCGCAACGCTAGATTCAGGTCGGCGTGTTGTTCCGCCGGGCGATCCGTTGGCGCGGAGATGATTGTAACACTGCCGTACGATTCGTTCAACACCGGGCAGCGATTCGGTAAAGTAATCCACGGCAAATAAATCGAGTGCGTCATTGCATCTGACGTACGCAAAAGCGGGCGATGACCCGCGGACTCTGGAATTGTGTTCGCACGGACGTTCGGTGCGCCGTCGGAAAAAATAGCGCTGCCGATTGCAAGCGTCATCGCGCTGACGACGCTCAACCATTTGAGTAATTCGCACTTCATTTGTTCACTTGATAAATCGTCACGCCGGGATTTTGATAAACCAGTGCGAGGGCGCCGGCGCGCGCCATTGCGTCAAACTTTGCCAGCCCGGCGTGATCGTAAAACGCCATTTCTAATTCGCCGATGTACACATATCGCACATCGAAACGCTCCATCTGCGCCAACGCGATTTGCGGATCGCGGGTATTGTAAATCGTTCGCACAGTTTCCATTCGCCGGTCGATGATGCCGCCATCGATGATCGAACGTTGTTGTTTCTGATGCCAGTCCCAGCCGATGACCGTCGGCAAGCCAGTGTAAATCGATACGCGCGATGCCCAGTGATACAACGGCGCATTGCCTTCCAAAATCACCGGCGAGCCGATTACATTCGCGCGCAACCACTCGAACGCTTGACGGTCGTATTCCAACGTCATATCCCGATCGCGGTCTTGATACGTGGCTGTTTTTAAAAATTCCATTCCATTCAAACCCGCAGGCGAACCAAGCACAAAGCGATCCGTTACTTTGGCGCGCGTCGCCGTAATCGTGTACGTCAAACCAATAACGATGAGGATTGAAAAGATAAACCACCACGCAAAGGGCAAGACCGATGACCGCGGACGGATGACTGCGATATTTTCCTCCGTCATCGGTTGTCGGTTGTCCATCTGATGCAAGAACGCGATTCCGGTTGCCGCCGCGAGCGCGAAGAAATTCCACGCCTGCAAATAAAATTTGAACACGGTATTCATTCTGCCAATATCGCCTTTGTACGTGATGAGCTCGACCATCATTGTCAACGCAAGACCGGCGGCAAGCAACAAGGCGATAAAACGTTCGCGTGCGTCGAGTTCCGGGCGCAAGAAAAGTAGCCCGGCAAGCACGAGCAACGGGAACGCTAGTGTAAACGCGGCGAGATTCAGGACAAGGAAGAAGGCTTCGATGACGATGAACGCAACGATAATCAGCGGTTGCCAGGTTGCCCACACCTCGCGTCGCGCTGGCGTATCGAATGTGCGCGCGATGAGATAGGTTGCAATCGCAAAAAGGAAAATGCCGTGAACGATAAAATACTGACCAAGTGTTGTGCGTTCGCCCTTCCACAATTCGGTGGCGAGATACGCGGTGGCAAAATTACTGACGAACGGTTGATACAACCAACTGCTCAAAACGAAAACTGCGCCAAATCGCCACGCGACGCCGACGACCAAATCCAATGTGATTTCGCGACGCCGCGCGTACTCACCAATCGCAATCGCCGCGCCGATGACGAGCAAGTACGTCGGATAATCGGCGTAGTTGATTGCGCGCAGTCCGCCGATGACCAACGCGGCGACAATAACTTCGACGACAGCGATTGGTGAAATTTGGATGACCGGCCAAAAAGGCAGGCGCGCGTCGTCGTTGTGCTCGCGCGCACGGAGCGCGTAGTTGATCGCGACGCCAATCGCAAGCATCGTGAACGGGAGTGCCATCAAATGCGCGTGCAAATCGCCGTAGAGAAAAGTAAAAAATGGAAATTCATTGATCGTGTCCGGAATTGTCCGCGTGGCGTTCCAATACCACCAACCCAGCGGCACATCGAACGACGCGCCGTCTGCGATTACGCGCCACGCGCCGGTGAAAATACTCGCCAGGATTGCGCCGGGAGCATCCAAGTTGCCAGCGCCAATTTTCATCAGTGTTTGTCCAATGAGAATGATTTGTCCCAGGTTGCCGATGACGGCGACGAACAAAACGGCGAGCAAGCCGGCGAAGATTGCCGGTTTTGTCATTGCGAGGAGCATTTTTTGTGACGTGGCAATTTCCAAGTTACTTGGGGATTGCTTTGCCGCTTTGTGGTTCGCAATGACAGTGCAAGTCAGATTGAACGCCGCACTGAACGCGCCCGCGCCGAGCAACGCAAAGAACGTTGGGAGCGCGAGATTGTACGCGACTTCCGGGACGATGCCGGAAAATTTGATCAGCGTTGCGGTGATGAGTTGTCCAAAGTAATAATAGTTGATGAACCCGCCGGCAAACCACGGGTCGTACGCCGGAAACCACGTCGATTTGATCATCGCGTTAAGATATGCAAAATCCATCGGCTTTTCGCCGCCGTACCACTGATGCCACAAATCTGGATTGCCGTAACGAATTAACAAGAACAATCCAAAACACGCAAAGAAAACTAATTCTTCGACAAGGATGAGCCGGCGTTGCGCGCGTAGAAAATTTGCAATTTCGCTTCCGTGTCGCCAAACGATAATTGCACTGACGAGTGCAAGCAATACGATTATTAAACCGATGCTCGTGCGATTGAACGGGAGCCAATGGTAACTCGCCAAAATCCACGCGCCCCACGCGACGAGCAAAATTCCCAGCGATTTGGCAAACACATAACCGCGATCAATCAATCCGCGGAAAACGACAAACGCAACTGGAAACGCGAGCCAGCCAATCGACTGAATCAGCGCGAGCCACCCGATCACCGGCATTTGATTGATGAAATCATTCGGATGAAAAATTTCTGACCACGTGCCGCCGCTCTGTTGCGCCGCACGATCCGTTGGAGTGAGCAAAAGGGCAGTCTTTGCCTGCGTCGCTTCGCGGGGCCAGAAACGATACACTTCTTCCAGATCGATGCTGTTGAACATTGCGGAAATTTTTTCCGCCGAAAAGCGCGGCGACTTTTTAAAGATTGTTACTTTCGGATGATCGTAAACGGTAAATGTTTCGTCTGCGTCGTCGTCGATAAATTCGATGCCGAGCAATTGCGGACGCGATGTAAACTCGGCGACTTGATCGAAACCCAACGTGCCATCGAACAGCCACGCGTAATATTTCGTCGTCAGTGGATAACGCATCGGCAAGCGCGGAATCGAACCGTACAAGCGATTACTCGACAGGATGATGTAATCAGCGTCGTTGAGCCACCGAATCGCTTGCGCGCGTTTTTCCGGTGTATCTTCATCGTACCAGTTCATCAACCCGTCGTCGCCGGGAAATTGCGCCGGCAAGCCGCGATACATTCCGCCAAACGGGTCGCGGCCATCGATGCGCAAGGGGAGCGGATCGTCCCAGCGTTCGTTCGCCAGTACCGAATCGCGCGGCACATGATCAAAAATCCAACGCGATGCGGTAACGCGCGAAACTGGACGGGTGTAGATCGATGTGAACGCCGTCGCATAAAATAACGTGTAGCCGATGACAAAAATCGTTAGCGTGGCGACGGCGATGCGCGCAACTGTTGCATAACGCATCGCGCGCGCGGCGCGATCCCAGAGTTCGATCAAGAGCCAGCCGGCGCAAAGCGCAAGGAACGGATAGATTTGCAAAAAGTATCGCAGAGGTTTGACCCATTGTTGCCCGGTGTATGCAAACGTGATGCCAACCCAGGTTACGATAAGTAAATGTTTCCATTCACGAAAACGGATTAAGCGATATAGCGCAAACGCAAACCCAGCCCACGCGGTCAAACCTACTGCTATTCCCAAACCCCACCGCACCATATTTTCGAATGGGAAGAGGTACGCCGGGCGATCGGTCCATTGATGTCCGGGCGGATAATCTGCGCGCCCCGCCACAAGTTCGCCGATGTATGCCATATTGTCGGAGAATTGTGTGTTGACACCGCCCGCCCAAAATAATGCTACATCGAACATTGCACTCACTGCGCCGTGACTGAGATCGAATGTTGGAATTTTCGGCGCGACGAAACTGGGTCCGTTGGCGGCGTACGGTTGAAAGATGCGGAAGATAATCAATGTGGCGATGCCGGCAATCGCCAGTCCGCCGAACGCGCGCGTGAATGCGGACATCAACGAATCGCCGATGGTCGGTGCGCTATTTTGCCAACCGACGGAGACGGAAACCGGCCCCAGCGATTTTTCGGTGACGATCGTTGCCGGTTGCTCTAGCGATTCCGGCGCATCTGCCGGCGATTGGGTGTGCGATGCCTGCCAGTACGCTCGCCATGCCGATGCCGCGACGATGACCGTGACGAATGGTGCGATGTTGATCCGCCCAGCCAGCGCGAGTCCGAACATCACGCCGGCAAATATAAAAGCTTGCCAATGCTTGCGCTCCGAAATATCGAGCGCGAACCAGAATGCCAGCAAGATTGGAACATTGGTAAACGTATCGACAGTGAAAAAATGCGATTGCTGAATATCGAGTACCGATGCTGCGAGAAACAATGCGCCGAGTAATGCCGCGCGCGTGTCGTACATTCGGCGACCGATGAAAAAAATCAGCAAGACGGTCGAAAGATCGAATAACGCAGACAAGACGCGCCCGACGAGATGAACGTTGCCGTAACTGGCTTGCCCCAATATCTCGCCAACGATGCGTGTGAGAAAAATCGGAAAAGTGCCGTAAACAAATAGCCCAAAGTTGTGATTGTACGGATTGAGTGGCGAACACGCTGTATCGAAATATCCTCCCCATTTGGCGCAACCTTCAGGCGGACGACTTGCCACATCGAAGCCGGGCAGCTGCAACGCGGAGGTAACCATCGTGAGAAAACGTTCGTCGGGATGGAGGTGTTGCTCCGCATCCCAGTTTACGCCGGTCAATCGCAAGACTGCGCCGAGCAGAAGAATCAGCGTCAGCGCACCGGCGACAAACCAGCCGGGAAGTGTGTGGTTGTTGGGAGGTTGGATTGTTTGATCGAGTCCGTTGATCGGTTCAGTCATATTTTTTGATTGGGAGATTTTGTAAATCATAAATCAGAAATCGGAAATCTGCAATTACTGGCTTGGTACATAGAATAACCGGAAATCATGTCCCGGCGTGCGCGAACGAACAATTTGTGTTTTGCCGTTCGGAAAAATTTGTTGCAGCACGACCCAGTTCTTTTCATCGCCAAAGTTGAGCACGTACAATTTATTGGCTGGGTCATCGACGTGCGCGCGCGCATCGTCGGCTTGCGGCAACGTCTGCTCCCAGCCAATCGCGTGCAAATTGATCGCCACGTTGCGTGTGTCAATCCAGTGCGGGTAGAGCAGAATCCACGTGTGGTTCAAATCAACCACGCCGCTGAAGGCGCGAATTGCCGCGGCGACCTCGGATGAGTTCCACGAGCGCGCGCGATAATGCTCGTCAAAGTCGATGAAATAGCGAGTAAAGTTTGCGTGGATACTGGCAAGAATAATCAGCGTGATCAGTGTCAACGCGCCGACTCGACCCAGCATTGTATCTTTCATCGCGCGCGCAAGCCACGCAAGTGGCAATGCGACGACGATAAACACAAATGGAATTGCGCCGCCGGCGCGCACGACGCTGGGATTTTCATTTGGAAACGCAATGCTCAACGCGGACGGTAAAAGCATTGTGCCGAGTCCGATCAACACAAACGCGTACGCCATTTCCCGGTACCGCGCCAATCGATATATCGCGTACACAATGCCGAGCAAAAACAACGCGCCGGCAACATAATCGAGCGCGGGGTCGCCGGGAATCGCATTGGGCCACGCTTCATCGCCGATCCAATTGAACATCAGCGAGGCGCGAATCAGATTGCTGGCGAGGATGCTGAGGGGATTCTCGTTCACCGGTTGTTCGACGCCGGTCAGCCGCGTCGCCATGCGATAAAAAACATTGCCGGGATTTTCGGCGAGGTAGCGGGCGAACGGCATCAGAACGATGAGCGCAATTACGAAAAGCAAAAGGATGTTCGCCAAATAGCGACGCCAATCGGCGTGTTCGTTTTTCTGACTGATGATGAACCACACGCCGGCAAAGAGCGCAACTAGAATCGGCGCGATGCGAAACGCGTTGTAACCATTTAATCCGATTCCGAGAATCAACCCGGCGATCAAGAAATCGTTGCGGCGGTGATACTTGAACGCGCGAAACAAAAAGTACATCAACGGCGCGATAAAGACTGGCGTAAATGGAAAACGCAAACCCATTCGCGCAATCGTGAGGGGCCATTTGCTGAACGCGATAAAAAGCGCGGCAAGCATTGCCACATCATCGTCGAATAATTCGCGCGCGAAAAGAAATGTGAATGGAATGACCAGTACGCCCATCAACGCCGTGATCAACTTGAGCGCCATATGATCGATGGGATGCCCGGTCAGTTCGATAAATGCGGCGGTCAAATAAAATTGCAACGGTTCGCGCCCGGTGTTGCGCTCGAAGAAAATCGGACGGAGATCGTTGGTTACGATGTCGTTCACGTCGAGCAATTTTTCGGCGTGGTCGCTGTCCATTTCCGCCGGCACCCCATCGAGATTGTGATAATAGAAAAATATCCCGATGAGCATAATCGCGCCGAGCATCAACCCGCGCGGCGAAATGTATATACCATCGCTAAACATTTGGCGGATGGTTTGGATTTTTTTGCTCAACCGTATATACCATTCCACGCCGCTTTTTTCCGGTTCCCAAAATGCATAGACAAAAACGCCGATACTCAACAGCCACGCGAAAACATTGTCGCCGTTGAATTCATTGCCGCCGGCAAAGAGAAAAGTCAAAGCGGTGAGGACGATTGCGCTAATCACCAACGCGCGCGACGCAGGTTTCGAATGTGGTTTGCCCGGTTGTGTTTCGTCGATGTGTGTCCGAATGTCAACACGCGCGAGTATGATTGCAACGAGCCAAATGCCGATTGCTGTCACAAAACCGGCGAGCGCGATCAGGGTCGAATGATGAAACGTGTGTTGGGATTGTGCGAATGCCGCACACGCAATTGCGGCAAGCGCAAGTACGGGCTGGGTCAGCGCGCGAGGATTCACGGTCGTTCACACACAAAAAAAAGATACGCGCCTTCGTTGGTTGGCGGTTCGTCGTAGTAATGCCGCCACAATGCTTCGATCAAAACAAAATTTGCGCGGCACGGTGCGACGATCCAGCGCCCGAACAACTTTTTGTAGAGGAGCGTGGGCGCGGAATAATAATGCGCCAGATCGAACAGGTGCGAGGCGGCGCGCGAAAAGTACGAATGCGATTCGCGCACGGAGAATCCCAATCGCTCTAGTCGTTCAATCCACACGTTGGGCGAATCGGTGCGATAGTGGTGTGAGATGCGGTTGAAGAAATTTTCATAGCGCTTGGATAATCCGCGCAAACCGATGCCGCGCAGAACATCGGCGCAGAAAAGATATTCCGCAAAGTGATGCGACGGTGTAGTGAAAACGAAGAGTCCGCGCGGTTTCAGAACTCGATGCGTTTCGCGCAAGGTCGCGTTAAGATCCGGGATATGTTCGACGACGGAATTACTCAGCACAGTGGCAAAGGTTGCATTCGCAAAAGTCATCGCGTTGCTATCCATCACGTAGAGTTCACGATGCATCTGCCGCGTCCTGGCTTCGGCAATCGCTTGGGGTGAGGGATCGATGCCGACCTCGAGTGGTGTCGTAAAAGTCGCTTGTGCAAAATGACCGTCGCCGCAACCGAGATCAAGAATCGGGCGCGGCAAATCGAGCGCGGCAATCTTGCGCGCTTCGACGGCGCGGAGCAACGCGCGGAAGGATGGAATAGCAATCAGATGTTCAATGAGGTAATCGCGTTCGGGATTCAAGATTTCTGCAACTCGGCAAAAAGTTTTTCGTACGCGTGCACAGTTTGTTCGATGGAAAACATTGCCTCGATTTCCGCGCGTGGTCGAAGGTATTGAGAGCGATTTTGCAGAACACGCACGATGCCATCGGCGAGCGCGCGGGCGTCTTTGATCGGCACGATTTCGCCCATCCCGGTCACGCGCACCGGCTCGCGCACGCCCGGTAAATTTGAGGCGACGACCGGACAGCCGCTTAAGAACGCTTCGACTTGAACGAGCCCAAACGATTCCGTCGAATTGATGCTGGGAACCGTCAGCACGTCGCACGCGCCGAAAAAATTTCCCATCTCTTTGTTAGGAACCGATCCCAGAAATTCGAGGTGCGGGCGATGTTGCTGGATCAATGGTTGCAAACGTTCCCACACATTTTCGCCGATGACGTTTCGGTACTCGCCGGCAAAAAGATATTTGACGTTAGGAATTTTTTCGCGCACGAACGGAATCGAATCGATGAGATACTTGACGCCTTTTTCTTCCGCAAAGCGCGCGGCAAAACCAACGACGGCGTGCCCAGTTGCACGATATTTTGCTTTCAACGCGGCAACCGCGTCCGCGTCCGGCGCCGCCATCGTCACCGGCGGATAGATTACCGTGATCTTGTTTTTGAATTGCGCCAACAACGGTGAGTTATTGGCGTAATCCTGGGTGTAGGCAACGATTCGATGCGCAAATCTGCCGGCAACGTAATTCGATGCAAAGACCGCGCGGTCGATTACGCGGTTCAAAATTCCCGGCGGCAACTGCAAATCACAGTGATAGGTTAGCACCACCAGCTTGCGTGCCAGCGCGCGTCCGATGAACGCGAGCGGTCCCCCTTCGGCTTGTGGCAGATGAATGCTGACGACATCGTGTTCGCGGATCAATTTGCCGGCGTGCGATAGAAACCCGGGCATGATACTGCCTTTGCTAAAACGAAACGCAACTGGGTGGCGAATCACGTGCACGCCGTCGATGTTTTCGCGGAGCGCCAAATCTTTGCGATAGTGCGAAGTCAGTACAGTAACGCGATGTCCGCGTTCGGCAAGGGCTTGCGCCAACCGTTCGACGTAAATAGTCAGCCCGCTGATGTGCGGACGATAATAGGTGAGAACGATGAGGATTTTCAATTTACGCTTTTCGATCTCGGATTTACAATTTGCAATCCAATGAGCCAATGATCAAACTAGCGAACTAACCAATCAGCGCGCTATTCAAATAACTTTTTGTTTTCGGCGACCCAGCGATACAACTTTTCTACGCCGGTTGGCACATCTGTTTGTGGTTCCCAGCCCAACTCGTGTTTTGCTTTGGCAATATCGTACACGCAAACTTTTTGATCGCCGGGGCGCCAAGCGCCGCGGGCGAACGGGACCGGCTTGCCCATCAGTTTTTCCAGCATCGGCGCAAATTCCGTCCACACCGAAATCGTGTTGCGCGCGCCGCCGCCGATGTTGTACACTTGCCCGGCAATCTTGTCGATTCGTGTGGTTGCCGCGTCGTACGCGTCCATCAAATCGTCGATGAATAACATATCGCGGACTTGCTTGCCGTCGCCATAGATCGTGATTGGCTTGTTCAGCACCGCGGCGATGATAAACCACGCGAGCCAACCTTGATCTTCGACGCCGAATTGACGATAGCCGTAGATTGCCGATTGCCGGAAAACGACGGAGCGCAAACCGTAAATGCGATGATAATCGCGCACGTATTGATCCGCCGCGCCTTTACTGCATCCGTACGGCGAATGGAAATCGAGTGGCTGTTGTTCCGAAACGCCGGTGGGTAGATCGCGGTACGCATAGCGCGTCGCTTGTTCGGCAATCGCCACATCTTCCATTCCGCCGTACACTTTGTTCGTCGAGGCGAAAACGAAAACCGGATTGCGCCCGGACAATCGGGCGGCTTCGAGTACGTTGAACGTGCCGAGCGCGTTGATTTCAAAATCGGTGCGTGGATCAGTCACCGATGTTGTGACGGCGACCTGCGCGGCGAAATGAAAAATCGCATCGACATCGCGCGCGGCATCTGCAATCGCGCGCGCGTCGCGAATGTCGGCGCGAATCAATTTGAATTTATCACCGTGTTTTGTGCGCAGCCACTCGGCGTTTTTCTCCGCGCCGCGGCGGGACAAATTGTCGAAGGCGATGACGTGTTCACCGCGCGCAAGTAATCGATCTACGTAATTCGCGCCGATAAAACCGCATCCGCCGGTGACAAGTGTTTTGCTCATGATGCCTCGCTTGCTGATTTTTGTTCGATGTTTTGCAACCGTTCGTACGTCAGTCCTTCATGCCACATCGAGTACACGCCGAGGACAATCAGCCAGATGTACGTAAAGGCATGAATGATAAACGCATAACTGAGTGCGGCGGATTTATCGACGCCGTAAATGGTGTTGAGTGTAACTTGGACGCTGAAATGGAAAATGCCAATGTACCCCGGCGACGAGGGCACGATGACTGCCAGCGCGGCAATCGTCGTGGCGAGGAACGCGGCGTGAATCGGCAGAAGCGTACCGTTCGTTTGCAGATTCATTCCGATCATAATCGTCCACCATAACACGCCGCCGGTGAGCCACGCAAAAAATGCCCAGCCCCCCACGCCCAGCAATGCGCGCGGCGAACGCAATGCCGCAAAGCCGTCGATCAATGAATCGAGAATCCCCCACAGTTTGGGGTTTTGCAACAAAGGAATCGGCGAGGTGAGCCGGCGCAAAAAAGTAATGCCGCGATCTTTTTGAAGCGAGAGGACGATGAGAAAAACAATCGCGGCGATGCCGGTCGCGGCAATGCCCAACGCGCCTTGCTTGGCAACATCGGGCAGGGTAGGCGCGAAGAATGCGCTCAGTGCAAGCAACAAAACGGCGGCAAGTCCGTCGCTCAAACGCTCGGCAACGATGGTCGATAACGCGCGCACTTTGCTCACGCTCGCAAACTGACCGATGAGATACGCGCGCACCACATCGCCCAAACGCGCCGGCAAAAGGTTGCTGAGGAAATAGCCGATGTTGAGCGCGTGAAAGACCTTGTCGGTCGGCGGCTTGTGCGGCGCGAAAAGCAATTGCCACCGAAAGACGCGCGCCACGTAACTGATGAGAAAAACAATCGACGCTGGAATGAGCCAGAGGTAATTGAAATCTCGAAGTGCTTCGACAAGTTTATCGAATTGAATACCTTGAAAAGCAAAATACAAACACACGACACTGATAATGATGCCGATCCAAAAGCGCAGTGATTTGAGCATAGTCATCCTGATGAGAGAGAGTCTCCAATTTTAACGCGCGCTATTTTAGCATCAAGTCGATGGAATGGCAAACGAATGTGGAGAAATTATTGGAACGATGTATAATATCAATCAATCTATCTATCGACATTCTTCGAGGTGATTCAATGAGCAATGATGTGCAACGCGTTCTTGTCGTCTTGGCGCATCCGGACGACCCGGAATTTTTTTGCGGCGGGACGCTCGCTAAATGGGCGCGTGAGGGAAAAGTGATTCAGTATCTTTTGCTGACGTGCGGGGACAAAGGGAGTGACAATCCGGATATGACGCCGCAAACATTGTGCGCCGACCGGCAAATGGAACAGCGCGCGGCGGCGGCGGTGATTGGCGCAAGTCAAGTGGTGTTTCTCGATTATCACGACGGCGAATTGATGAACACGCTCGACGTGCGCCGTGAGATCGTGCGCGCGATTCGCCAGTTCAAACCGGACGTGGTTGTAACGTGCGACCCGACGACGTACTTTCGCGCGAATGCATACATCAATCACGTCGATCATCGCACCGCCGGCGCAGCAACGTTGGACGCAATTTTTCCCGCCGCCGGCAATCGAATGTATTTCCCGGAATTACTGAACGAGGGACTCGAACCGCACGCGATCAAAGAGGTGTGGATGAGTTTGACGCACGAACCGAACTTGTGGGTGAATGTGAACGAGACGCTCGAAATCAAACTTGCGGCATTGCGTCAGCATCGGAGTCAAATCAAAGACCCCGACGGATTGGAAAAGCGGATTCGCGAACGTTTGCGGCGCACCGATGTCGATGAGGAGTTGTACGCCGAGGGTTTTCGCGTAATTCGATTTTAATAGAACGAGGACGGCGATTGCCGTCCTCGTTTTATTCACTCACCTTACGCAATACAGATTGATTTTACCGCAGAGCACGCGGAGAACGCCGAGATTTTCCAATGTTTTTCTCTGCGAACTTTGCGTTCTCAGCGGTGAAATTGCGTAACATCAGTTATTCATACAAACAATGGTTCCAATTGCGCCGCGTTTTCGATCATCACTTTTTGTTCGGCGGGCGTCATTGGCGTGAAATGTTCGCACGCATCAAGAAATAGTGGTAGCACGTTGACATCGCCGACGGTACACAGCCCGGTGATGTCTTGCGATAACGCAAAGTTTACCGCGCGTTGAATGTTCGTGGCGTCGGTGAATGGCTCGTACCACGTTGTGTGTGTTCTGTCGCGTTCGCCCCAAGGTCCTTTGGTAACTGCTTTGATCGCCATTACGCCCACATCGCGCGCGCGGCATTCGCGCAGTAATGTTTCCGCGTCGCGGCGGTAATCCGGCTGACTAAAAAGTTTCGCATTGATCGGAAACAGTACCGTGTCGAAATCGAACCGACGTAACGCTTCCAGAAAGACACTTGGCGCGAACAAGCCGTGCCCGGTGATGCCGATGAATTTCGTCAATCCTTCGGCGCGCGCATGAATTACCGCTTCCAACGCGCCGCCCGGCGCGGTTGCTTTGTCCAACTCATCGATCGTGTTGACGGCGTGGAGTTGATACAGATCGAAATTATCGACCTGCATTTTTCCCAGCGAGCGACGGAATTCCGCCGCCGCGCCGTCTTTCGTTCGTTCGGTTGTTTTGCAACCGAGAAAAAACCGTTGGCGTTCGCGCGCGAGCCATGGTGCGAGGCGTAGCTCTGCCATGCCATTGCTGTACGACGGCGCAATGTCGATATGATTCACGCCTGCGGCAATCGCGCGCGCGATTGCGGTATCATCGATGGCTTGATCGAACTTGCCCAGCGCCGCGCCGCCCAAAATTGCCACCGTGCTGAAATGCCCAGTTCGTCCAAAGCGTCGTTTTTCCATATTGACCTCAAGATGATACGTTTGTCTCTTGAAATGACCCGTTTATCACTTTATTCTATATTAATCTAATGTTAAAATTTATGCAAGCCCAATGACATTTTCCGAGTGCTGATGATGGCGCAAGGAACAAGCAAGGGGTGATGAAATGCCTCTGGCGTTTATTCGACGCGCCCGAGGCGTTTGTTTTTTATCGCACCAGCCAAGGAGGTGAATCTAGCAAAGTATAACGAATCAACTTTACGCGGCAATGGTTCCTCTGATGAAAGGAGTCGGTCTATGAATGACTTGCCCCAGGAGTGGGAAAAAGTTCTCGATCGCAAAGGGGTTACGCGGCGAGATTTCCTCAAATTCTGTTCGCTGATGGCGGCGACGCTGGTTCTTCCTCCGCGTTACATTGAGCAGATCGCCAAGGCGTTGGTGACGGTGCCACGTCCGCCGCTGGTGTGGTTGGAATTCCAAGATTGTGCCGGCAACACCGAAGCACTCCTCCGCGTCAGCCGTCCCTCGATTGGTGAACTCGTCCTCGACACGCTCTCGGTAGATTATCACGAAACGATTATGGCGCCCGCCGGCAAAGCCGCCGAAAAATCATTGCAAGACACGATTGCCAAGAACAAGGGCAAATACATCACCGTCGTAGAAGGTTCGATTCCCACGAAAGATGGCGGCATCTATTGCACAATTGGCGGACACACCGCGCTCGACATTGCGCGCCAAGTGTGCGGCAATGCCGCGGCGACAATCGCCGTCGGCGCGTGCGCGTTTGATGGCGGTTGGCCCTCTGCCTCGCCTAACCCGACCGGCGCGGTCGGCGTCAAAGATGCCGTCCCCGGCATCAAGTTGATCAACCTCCCTGGTTGCCCCGTCAACGCGGCAAACATTACCGCGACTATCGTCCACTATTTGACCTTTGGTGAATTGCCCGCCGCCGATCAACTGGGACGTCCTCTCTTTGCGTACGGTAAACGCATCCACGATAACTGCGAACGTCGTGCCCATTTCGATGCCGGTCAGTTCGTCGAAGAGTGGGGCGATGAACATCATCGGCAGGGGTGGTGTCTCTACAAGATGGGGTGCAAAGGTCCGGCCACCTATCACAACTGTCCCGTCGTTCGCTACAACGATGGCGTGAGTTGGCCCATCGGTTCGGGACACGGTTGCGTCGGCTGTAGCGAACCCAGTTTTTGGGACACGATGTCACCGTTCTATCGGCGCCTGCCCAACGTGGAGGGCTTGGGGGTCGAAGTGCAAGCCGATCAACTGGGCTTGGGGATCGTCGGTGGTGTGGCGGCGGCGTTTGCGGCGCACGGCGTCTTGAGCGCGATTCGCGCGCGGCAACAACCCATCGCGCGGCATGGTGAGGAAACCGTCAACGCTCAAGCCGATGAAGGAAAGCGAGGTTAACGATGGCAAAGATTGCAATTGACCCCATCACGCGCATCGAAGGCCATTTGCGCATCGAAGTTCAGGTGGACGGCGGCAAGGTTACCGATGCGTGGAGTTCCAGCACGATGTTTCGTGGGATGGAAATCATCCTCAAGGGACGCGATCCGCGCGATGCCTGGGTCTTTACGCAACGCATCTGCGGCGTCTGCACAACCGTTCACGCGGCAACCTCGGTGCGCGCGGTGGAAAACGCGCTCGGCATTACGATTCCGCTCAACGCGCAGATCATTCGTAATATCATCGAAGGCAGCCAGTTTGTCCAGGATCACGTCATCCACTTTTATCACCTCCACGCGCTCGATTGGGTGGACATTGTGAGCGCGCTCAAAGCCGATCCTGCCGCCACGGCAAAACTCGCGCAATCCATTTCGGATTGGCCCAACTCGTCCGAGGCGTACTTCAAGGGTGTGCAAAACAAAGTCAAAGCGTTTGTCGAATCGGGGCAACTGGGTCCCTTTGCGAACGCGTACTGGGGACACCCCGCCTACAAGTTGCCGCCCGAAGCAAACCTGATGGCGGTCGCGCACTATCTTGAAGCGCTCGATTGGCAACGCGAGATTATTCGTATCCACGCCCTGCTCGGCGCCAAGAATCCGCATCTGCAGACGTATCTGGTCGGCGGGATGTCCATTCCGATTGATCCCAACAGTCAGAATGCCATCAACGCGGACAAGATCGCGCTGATGAAAAAGTGGCTGGCGCAAGCGCGTCAGTTCGTCGAAAAAGTGTACATACCCGATCTGCTCGCCGTCGCGCCGTTCTACAAGGACTGGGCGGGTTATGGCGCCGGGCTGGGCAACTTTCTGGCGTACGGTGAGTTTCCGCAAGCCGCTGACAACTCGCAACTCTTTTTGCCGCGCGGCGTCATCCTCAACAAAGACCTGAGCAAGGTCCTGCCGATGGATCACCAAAAAGTTGCCGAGTATGTCACGCATTCGTGGTACGAGTACGGCGCCGGCGATGCCAAGTCACTGCATCCTTGGGAGGGAGAAACCAATCCCAAGTACACGGGACCCCAACCGCCGTTCGAGGCGATGGTCGGCGACGGTGCCAAGTATTCCTGGCTCAAAGCGCCGCGCTACGACGGCAACGCGATGGAAGTGGGACCGCTGGCGCGGATGCTCGTGGCGTATGCGTCGGGGGTCAAGCCGGTGGTGGACACGGTCAATCTCGTTTTGAAAACGCTCGGCGTCGGACCCGAAGCGCTCTTCTCGACCCTTGGTCGCACCGCCGCACGCGGCATCGAAACGCTTGTCCTCGCGCAGCAACTGGAGGGCTGGGTGGATCAACTCGCGGCAAACATCAAGCGCGGCGATCTCAAAGTGCACAACGGCGAGAAATGGGATCCATCGAAATGGCCCGCGGAAGCCAAGGGCTGGGGATTCTTGGAAGCGCCGCGCGGCGCGCTGGGGCACTGGGTACGCATCAAAAACGGCGCCATCGAAAACTATCAATGCGTCGTTCCGTCCACGTGGAACGGCTCCCCGCGCGATGCGAGTGGCAAGCGCGGTGCGTGGGAACAAGCGCTCATCGGTACGCCGGTCGCTAATCCCGAACAACCCATCGAAATCTTGCGCACCGTCCACTCGTTCGATCCGTGTATGGCGTGTGCCGTCCATGTGGTTGATCCGAACGGGCGTGAGATGATGAGCGTCAAGGTCAAGTGAAGCGGAGGCGACTATGCTCAGGAGATTATATGTTTGGGAAATTCCAGTCCGCCTGACGCACTGGGTCAACGTTTTGTCTATCGTCGTCTTGTCCGTTACCGGCTATTACATCGGCAACCCGTGGATTCTGGTGAGTAATCGTGAATGGTACGGGCCCTTTTTTATGGGGAATGTGCGTTTTATCCATTTTACCTTTGCGTTCATTTTCGTTGCCAGTCTGGCACTCCGCACCTACTGGGCGTTCGTCGGCAACGAGTGGGCAAGTTGGCGCAACCTGTTTCCATTTCTCACCGCGGATGGACGCAAAGCGTTACTCGACGCGCTCAAGTACTATGCTTTCCTCCGGCGTGAGCCGCCCGAAGTAATTGGACACAATGCGCTCGCGGGACTGACGTACGCGGCGATTGTAACTCTGTACTTTGTCCAAGTGTTCACTGGGTTTGCGCTCTTGGGCGAGACCAATCCGCAAGGGATTTGGTACCAACTGACCGGTTGGGTCTTTGGAATTTTCCCCAACCAAACTTTGCGGCTGGTGCATCACCTAATCATGTGGTTACTCATCGCGTTTGCATTGCATCATGTGTACAGCGCGTTCCTCGTGGACTCGGAAGAAGGAAATGGACTGTTATCGTCCATCTTCAGCGGGTTCAAGTTCATTCACGCGGAACTGCTCAAAAAAGTGAATGGGAACCAAACTTAACCGGCGGAGGGTAGCACGATTTTACCCTCCGCCTCATCTTGGCAATGGAAATACTTGTGCTGGGTTTGGGGAACATTCTTTTGCACGATGAAGGCATCGGCGTGCGCGTGATCGAACAGTTGCGCACGCGCTATACTTTTCCGGACGATGTGATTGTGATGGACGGCGGTACGTTGGGTCTCGATCTCTTGGCGTACATCGAAGAAGCGTCGCACCTTGTCATTGTGGACGCGGTCAATGCCGGCAAGGAACCCGGGACGCTGGTGCGTCTGGTGAACGACGAAATCCCGGCATTCCTAGGTCCCAAAGTCTCGCCGCATCAAGTTGGCTTGCAAGATTTGCTCGCGCTTGCCAGACTGCGCGGACATTTTCCGGCGGAGGTGGTTCTGTGGGGCGTGCAAATCGAACAGCTTGAACCGGGTCTCACACTCTCGTCGAAGGTCGCTGCCCAAATTGATCCCCTCTGCCTTCGCGTGGTCGAAGAATTGGCGCGCTGGAATATCGTTGTGAAGCAAAAATGAAACGCTTGGGTTTTTGGCTCATCACCGCTCTCATCATCCTTGGCGCATATCTGACCTTGCCGCGTGATTCTGAATCACTTCCTCAAGAATACGCTACCATCAACGTGCCGAACGATATCCTCGATTCGCCCGACGCCATCACGCGCGGACGCGAGATTTTTCTTTCCAACTGCGTGCCGTGTCACGGTCTTGCCGGGAATGGTCAAGGCACCATCAAGCCAACCTTCGGTCCGTCGCCAGCCGATTTTACGGATCGCGCGCGCCGGCAAAGGCGGTCGCCGCAATATCTCTTTTGGCGCGTGAGCGAAGGAGGTCAAGTCGAACCATTTCGTTCGCAAGGTTCGATTATGCCCGCGTGGAAATTTCGCTTGAGTGAACCGCAACGCTGGCAAGTCGTCGCCTATCTTCGCACACTTGCACCGTAACACCACCCACGCTATAATGGGATGAATCCTCTTTGCGGAAAAAATATGCATGAATTAGGCATCGCTCAGGATATTTTCAAAATTGCAAGCGAGTATGCAGCCAAGCATAACGCGCAGCGTATTACTGCCTTTAACATCGAAATCAGTGCGGCAATGGACGAAAGCGAAGAGGCGTTGCGTTTTCATATCGAGAATCTGGCACACGGCACGCTTGCCGAAGGCGCGACCATTGAAATTGCGCGTGTGCCCGCGCACCTCGTCTGTCTCGATTGCGGCAACGAGTTTGAACTGCGTGATGAGAATGTTGTCTGTCCGCATTGTGCGAGTGTACGCGTGCGTGCGCATTCGCACGACGATTTCAAACTGACCAGCATCGAGATCGAGTAATGATCAAACGATTGCGTGCGGAAATTCGCGGCGCGGTGCAGGGCGTCGGTTTTCGTCCGTTTGTTTATCGGCTGGCGACCGAACTTGCGCTCAAGGGCTGGATCATCAACGATACACGCGGTGTCTTTATCGAAGTTGAAGGAGACGAGACAGCGCTGGCGCGTTTCATCGAACGCTTGCCAGAGGAAAAACCGCCCCGTTCGATCATTCATTCATTCGATTTGACCTGGCTTGCACCGGTTGGCTTTGCGCAATTTGAAATCCGTCATAGCGATGAATCGGGCGCGAAAACGGTGCTCGTCTTGCCCGACATTGCCACTTGCCCCGACTGTCTCGCTGAAGTTTTCGATCCAAGGAATCGGCGTTATCGTTATCCCTTTACCAATTGCACCAACTGCGGTCCGCGTTTTACAATCATCGAAGCCTTACCCTACGACCGTCCCAACACGACGATGCGCCGGTTCACAATGTGTGCAGATTGCCAACACGAGTACGAAAATCCGCTCGACCGGCGTTTTCACGCGCAACCGAATGCCTGTCCGGTGTGTGGTCCCACGTTAAAAGTTACAAGTTCCAAGTTCAAAATTGAGAACCTTGAACCTGAAACCTTGAACCTTGAACCCATCGCACACACCGCGCGTCTCCTCGCGCAAGGTTACATCGTCGCCGTCAAAGGTCTGGGCGGATTTTTGTTGATGGCGGACGCGCGCAACGCTGAGGCGCTGGCACGTTTGCGTGAGCGCAAGCCTCGCCGTGATAAACCGTTCGCGTTGATGGCGCGCGATCTGGTGCAAGCGCGCACGCTCGTTGAGCTAGACCCCCAAGCCGAAGCCTTGCTCACCTCGCCTGAATCGCCGATTGTGTTGTTGCGTCGTAAGCACAATGCGCCGGTTGCGGAGAATATTGCACCTGGCAATCCGTACCTGGGTGTGATGTTACCGTACACCCCCTTGCATCATTTGCTCTTACGCGCGATTGATTTTCCGGTCGTTGCCACCAGCGGCAACTTGAGCGACGAACCGATTTGCATTGACGAAACCGAAGCGGTGCAACGCCTAGGACACATCGCCGATTTCTTTCTTGTGCACAATCGTCCGATTGCGCGGCACGTGGACGACAGCGTGATGACCATCATGCTAGGCGAGCCGCGATTCTTGCGGCGCGCACGTGGATACGCGCCGATGCCGGTGTTGCTCAAACACGAGATTCCAACGATTCTGGGCGTTGGGGCGCATCTCAAGAATACAATCGCGCTATCGGTTCGCAACCAAGTCTTTATCAGTCAGCACATTGGCGATTTGGAAACGCCCGAAGCGATGAAGGCGTTCGAGCGCGTGATCGCCGATTTTCTGAAATTATACGAAGCGACGCCCATCGCCGTCGCGCACGATTTGCATCCGGATTATCTTTCGACTAAGTGGGCGCACGCGTGGATGACGAAAGACGAAAGACGAACGACGAATGATTCGTCCTTGGTCGTTCGTCCTTCGTCCTTGGTCGTTGTCCAGCACCACCACGCTCACCTTGCTGCGTGCCTCGCCGAGAATCAAGCCGACCGTGCATTGGGGGTGATGTGGGACGGTACGGGGTACGGAACGGACGGCACAATTTGGGGCGGCGAATTTTTGCTCGGCGATGCAAAAGATTTTGTGCGCGTCGCGCATCTGCGTCCGTTTCGCTTACCCGGTGGCGATGCCGCCATCAAAGAGCCGCGCCGTTCAGCGTTTGCATTGTTGTACGCAATGTTTGGTGAAGCGATCATCGAGCGCGATGATCTGGCACCGATACGCACGTTGACATCGGCGGAACGCAAGACACTGGTGCAAATGTTGAGCAAAGGAATCAACTCACCGATCACCACGAGTGTCGGACGATTATTCGATGGCGTTGCTGCGCTGATCGGTTTACATCCACACGTTTCGTTTGAAGGTCAAGCGGCGATGGCGCTCGAGTATGCGGTAGATGCGACGGTGAGGGACGCATACCCAATCGAGACGAAAGACGAAGGACGAAAGACGAGGGATTTGTCCTCCGTCGTTCGTCCTTCGTCCTCCGTCCTCGACTGGCACCCCCTCATCGAATCCGTGTTGAGCGACTTGTCACGCGGCATCGAACGGAGTATTATTGCGGCACGGTTTCATAACGCGCTTGTGCAAGCGATTGTTGCGGTGGCAAAACAAATCGGCGAGGAAAAGGTTGCGCTGAGCGGCGGCTGTTTTCAGAATCGTTTCTTGACCGAACGTGCGGCAACCGAACTCGCGCAAGCCGGCTTTCGCGTCTTGTTGCACCAACACGTTCCGCCGAATGATGGGTGTATCAGTTTGGGACAGGTGGTCGTCGCGGCGGCGCGTCTGACTACTAACCACTAACCACTGATCACTGTTCACTGGAGGTTTTTATGTGTCTCGGTGTTCCCGGCAAAGTGATAGCGATTCAACCCAACTCAGTTGGGATGACGATGGGCAAAGTGGATTTTGGCGGCATCGTCAAAGAAATTTGCCTTGCCTATGTGCCTGAGGTCAAAGTCGGCGAATACGTTATCGCGCATGCCGGCTTTGCGATTAGCACGCTGGACGAAAAAGAAGCGCGCGAGGTATTTGAAACGCTCAAGCAGATTGACGATTTGTCGTCGTTGGATATTCCGCAACCAGACTAACGACGAATGACGAATGACGAATGCATTCCTTCGTCCTTCGTCTTTGGTCCTTGGTCGAGGTGTGAGATGAAATACATTGACGAGTACCGCAACGAAGCGGACACGCAAAAATTTGTGCAGGCAATTCAACGTTTGGTAACGCGCCCGTGGACGATTATGGAGATTTGTGGCGGGCAAACACACACGCTCATCAAATTTGGAATTGATCGAATGTTGCCCGAACAAATTACTCTGGTTCACGGTCCGGGTTGCCCCGTTTGCGTTACGCCGCTCGAACTGATTGACAAGGCGATTGCCATTGCGCGTCAACCGAATGTGATCTTTACCTCGTTTGGCGATATGTTGCGCGTCCCGGGATCGCAAGATGATTTGCTCTCCATCAAAGCACGCGGCGGCGATGTGCGGATGGTGTACTCGCCGCTCGATGCGGTGAAACTGGCACAGAAAAATCCGGGCAAGCAAGTGGTGTTCTTTGCGGTTGGCTTTGAGACCACCGCCCCCGGGAATGCAATGGCGGTCTGGCAAGCCAAACAACTCGGCTTGCAAAATTTTTCGATTCTCACGTCGCACGTGCTGGTTCCGCCGGCGATGGAAGCGATCTTGAGTTCACCCCATAATCGTGTGCAAGGATTTCTGGCGGCAGGGCATGTCTGCACGGTGATGGGCTATTGGGAGTACGAACCCATCGCGGCAAAATATCGCGTGCCGATTGTGGTGACCGGCTTTGAGCCACTCGATTTATTGCAAGGGATTTATATGACGCTCAAGCAACTCGAAGAAGGACGCGCGCACGTGGAGAATCAGTACACACGCTCGGTCAAACGCGAAGGAAACCTGCCGGCGCAGAATCTGATCAAACAAGTCTTCGAGGTGACGGATCGCAAGTGGCGCGGCATCGGTGAGATTCCCCAGAGTGGTTATCGTTTGCGCGCCGAGTTTGCCGCCTTTGATGCCGAACAACGGTTCGCTGTTACCTCGGTCATTGCGCATGAATCGCCCTTGTGCATCGCCGGCGAAATTTTGCAAGGACTCGCAAAGCCGCATCATTGTTCCGCGTTTGGAACGCAATGCACGCCGGAGCATCCACTCGGCGCGCCGATGGTTTCGCCGGAGGGTGCGTGCGCGGCGTACTTTCAGTTTGCGAGGACGCTATGAGCGCAGTCGAATTTACCGGCGTGCAATGTCCGATTCCCATCAACGAATATCCGCACATCACGCTGGCGCACGGCGGCGGCGGACGCTTGATGCAAATGCTCATCGAAAAAATGTTTGTACCGTCGTTTGCCAACCCCGCGCTGGAATCCTTGCACGATGGCGCGATCATCGAAACGCATGGGGCGCGCCTGGCATTCACCACCGACTCGTATGTGATTCATCCGATTTTTTTCCCGGGCGGTGACATTGGTTCGCTGGCGGTGCACGGCACGGTGAATGATTTGGCGATGTGTGGCGCGCAACCGCTCGCGCTTTCCTCGGCGCTGATTTTGGAAGAGGGCTTGCCGATGCACGATTTGTGGCGCATTGTGCAATCGATGCAGAACGCGGCGCAAAAGGTTGGCGTCCCGATTGTGACCGGCGATACCAAAGTGGTGGATCGCGGCAAGGGCGATGGCGTGTTCATCAATACCGCCGGCATCGGCATGATTCCGGCGCACATTCGCGTTGCGCCACAGCGGGCGCAACCCGGCGACCTCGTTTTGCTTAGCGGTGCGATTGCAGTACACGGCATCGCGATTATGTCGGTGCGTGAGGGATTGGACTTTGAAACGCAACTGCAATCCGATTCCGCGCCATTGCACGACATCGTCGCGCGGGTGCTCGAGGTGGCGGGCGAACACGTTCACGTTTTGCGTGATCCCACCCGCGGCGGAGTGGCAAGCACGTTGAACGAGATCGCCGCATCGGCGAAGGTTGGGATCCGCTTGCAAGAAACGCAGATTCCAATTGACGATGCGGTGCGCGGCGCGTGCGAAATCCTGGGATTCGATCCGCTCTACGTCGCGAACGAAGGCAAATTTCTCGCCATCGTCGCGCGCGAGGTGGCGGAGCAAGTTCTGGCGACGATGCAGGCGCATCCGTTAGGCAAACAATCCGCGATAATCGGTGAGGTGGTTGCGGATCATCCTGGCAAAGTGTATTTGAAAAGTCGGATTGGTGGAATGCGTGTGGTGGATATGCTCAGTGGCGAGCAACTACCGAGGATTTGCTGATCGCTAAATTTGCGATATGTCATTTCGAGCGAAGCGAGCAATCTCGTAATGACATCACCTGCATAGCATCAATTACTAACTGACGTTACGCAATTTCACCGCTGAGAACGCAAAGTTCGCAGAGAAAAATCCTGAAAAATCTCAGCGGTCTCCGTGGGCTTTGCAGTAAAACAATTCGGTTTGCGTAAGGTGAGTTACTAACACAAACAAAGAACGGGCGAGAAATTTTCTCGCCCGTTTGGTTGTTGTGGGGGAAACATTGTTGGACGCCACCGAATAAATTCGGCGTCTAATATAGGCGCTACGTCTCTGTGAACACCAATGTCACAAACGGACGTGCTTGACTTTCTTTCCGTCTATGTTTAGGAAATGAATCTGGCTCAGGTCTTCGCCCCGCAACGCAACGCGATATTCATCATACCAGAATCGAAATGGATTCTGGCAGATATCTTTCTCTCTACCGCGAAACTTGGCGTTGTACTGTTCTTTTGTCGTCCAGCGCAGTTTCCAGCAGTCCGCCTTGCGATTTGGCAAAGTAGTTACGATGATATATGGAATGTGTCTACCGTAAACCTGACTCCACGCTCGGTACGCGTTCACGTCCTTACTTGGAATTCTCATGTCACTGCTATTCGGGCTTTCGTAGTCAAGGAATAGCACAGGGCGAAGCGGCTCAACCTGAGAGAGGGCAACCAAATCTGGTTGAAACTTGATTCTCCCGCTGTTCAGGCGGAAATCAACTCCTACGTATTTTACTCCTGCGACGGACGACAGTATTCTCGACAAAATGCCGAGGCTGATAGGATGAGTGTAATTCTTGCCAGTCACAGTGAAAGCAAAACACAAACGGGATACGCTTTTCCGTTTCACGCTTGGCGGGTTACGTTTTTCGTATCCCATTTCCTTGGTCAATCTTCCGCAATCAGATGACACCGCTCCGGCGGCAGATGAAGCCGCACGTGATCGCCGGTTTTGTAGCGATGGAAGGTGTCGGACTGCACGCGCAAATCCACATTCCCCGGCAACAACACGCGGTAATCGATGATGTTGCCAAGATACGTCGCTTGTTTGACCGTGCCGGTCAACACATTCTTGTCCACCGACGCGTCCGCAAACGCAATATCGTACGGACGAATGTGAAGTAGAATCGATTGCCCCTTGATCAACGGGTCGGTGATGGGGACGGTGAAGACCGCGCCGGCGGCGGTTACAGTCGCCAACTTGTCGCCAAACGATTCGACGCGCGCGGGGAGAAAATCGCTCAAGCCGATAAAGTCGGCGACGAAACGCGAACGCGGACGCTCGTAGATTTCTTCCGGCGTACCGAGTTGCGCTAACTTGCCCTGATTGATGATTGCGATGAGGTCGGACATCACAAGTGCTTCTTCCTGCGCGTGCGTTACGTAAATCGCGGTGATGCCTAAACGCTTTTGCAGATCGCGAATTTCAAAACGCATTTCCTCACGCAATTTTGCATCAAGGTTCGATAGCGGTTCATCGAACAACAACACCTTCGGTTCGACGACGAGCGCGCGCGCGAGCGCGACGCGCTGTTGCTGTCCGCCGGAAAGTTGATTCGGCGCGCGATTTTCCAACCCGGTGAGTTGTGTCAGTTTCATCACGTCATCGATGCGCTTTTTGATTTCGGTCGTCGAAAGTTTTTTGATTTTCAAACCATACGCGATATTCTCGAACACGTTGAGGTGTGGAAAGATCGCGTAACTTTGAAACACCATTGCCATATCGCGGCGGTTCGGCGGCACATCGTCCAGCCGCGCGCCATCGAGCGAGATGCGACCGCTCGTTGGAAATTCAAAACCGGCGATCAGCCGAAGCGTCGTCGTCTTGCCGCACCCAGACGGACCCAGCAACGTGACAAACTGTCCCTTTTCGATATTCAGTGAAACATCGTCCACCGCGGCAACTTCACCTTGTCCACCGCGCGCCGGAAATTTTTTGGTGATGTGATCGAGTGTGAGATACATTTATCCTGCTCCCAAACTTGTTTCGATGCCGGACGCGCGGAACGCGCGCCCCGCCCACGCGTACATCAAACCGATTGCCGCCAGCACGATGAAAATCAGAATCATCGAGTACGCGGCGGAAAGACTCATTCCGCCTTGTTCCACCTCGCTCATAATCAACGCGGTCAAGATGGGCCATTTCGCGGACGAAAGGAAAATGATCGCGGAGAGCGAAGTCATATGCCGCGCAAAACTAAAAATCAAACCAGCGACGAATGCCGGGAGAATCAGCGGCAACGTAACCTGACGAAAAGTGAGACTCGCGTCCGCCCCCAGGTTCGTCGATGCTTCTTCGATGGCTGGGTCGATTTGTTGCAATGAGGCGATGCCGGCGCGCACCGATGCCGGCAAACTGCGCACCGCATACGCGGCGATGATGATGTACGGCGAGCCAACGAGCGCGAGCGTTTCGCCGTAAAAAGTTAGCGCGGCGCACACGGCGAGCAAAGCCAGCATTCCAATCACACGCGCGCGGTTAGCCCACGCGCTGATGATAAAGCCGGCAATCACGGTGTATGTGAATCCCAGGATTGCGAGCGGCGGTTGAAAGAGTAAATTGATCCACGCCGCAACACTCGCGCCGGTCTTGGGCAAGATGTTGCCGCCTTGTTGCCGTCCCCAAACGCCAATCGGCGCGGTCAAATCGCCGATGAACAAACGCGAGAGCAAATATGCCGCCATCACGATCAAGATGATGAACGATGCTTGGCGCGTTTTGGGATTAGCGAAGAACAGACTCGCAAAACCGACGATGACCAAAATTGCCGCGAGTGCAACTGTCCACGTTTGTTGATCGATGACCGGCAAACTACCGAGCGGCGCGATCAGCGGATTGCTCATCAACGGCGCGCGCCCTTTTTCATCGAGGTTGAGGAAATTAATGCCCACGCCGATAAGTGTTCCGACGAGCATCAAGATCACGCGTCCCCAAAATGAATTTGTGCTGGAGCCAACCAAATAATAAGCGAGAGCGACGAACGTAATCGCGACGATGATGAGCGGCGCTTGAATGAACGCGATGATGTAGCCGATGCCAAGAATCGTGCCGGGCACCGCGCCGCCCAGGTTCGACGCAAAATCGACTGCCTCTTTTCCGCTAAACGTTTTACGCACAACGAGATACGCGATGATCATTCCAACCAACCCGGCAATCGGCGTGGCGAATGCGGAGAGAAACGTCGTGTCGAGAATTGGCTTCAAGCCACGATCAATCGCGTTGCCGTAATGACTCAGGTCGAGCGTGTAATCGATACCCCACAGCCGCGTGATCGAGCCGAGGAAGATCGCGCCGTACAACGCTACGATCAACAGGAGTACAAGAAAAGTAAAAGTGATGAAGGTCCAGCGGATCAGCGGTTCTTTGACAAAGCCCGCGCCGCCGCCCGTCGGTTTGCCGGTGACCGAGATGTACGATTTGCGCGAGACCCAGTAACGTTGCAAAAGAAACACGGTCAGCGTCGGCAAAAGCAGAATCAAGGATAATGCCGCGCCCTTTTGCTGATTGAATTCGCCGTTGACCGCAATCCAGATCTGCGTCGAAAGCACCGTTACGTTGCCGCCGATGAAAATCGGATTGCCCAAATCGGCGAGCGCTTCGACGAACATCAAGAGAAACGAACCGGCGATGCCGGGCGTCAAGAGCGGCAACGTGATCGTCCGGAAAATATGCCACTTGCTTGCGCCGAGCGCGAGCGCGGCTTCTTCCATCGAGGGATCGATGCGTTCGAGCAAGCCGCGAATAATCAGATACGCAACGGGAAAGAACGTGATGATCTGGACAAAGATCAAGCCGTCGAGTCCATAAATATCGTTGACGCCGGGTTTGAATTGAATGTTCAAAATACCTTTGGAGACTAGTCCGGAGCGGCCGAACAAAAGAATCGTCGCCAGCGCGATGGCAAACGGCGGCGAAATTGTTGGCACAAGCGTGATGGCGTGAACGAGGCCCTTGAACGGAATATTACAGCGCACCATCGTGTATGCAAAAAGAAATCCGACAATCGTGCTCCCAACCGCCGCGCCGATGCCCATCTGAATGGTCCACCAAAAGATTTGTGTGTATTGCGCGGTGAAGGTGGGATTCACATAGTTTAAAAAATAATCGATGTTAAACGCGCCCGCATTCGGTTTGCCAGCACCGACGAAGAATCCCTGCCAGATGACGCGGACGAGGGGCCAGACGATAAAAGTGAGGATGAATGCGCCGGTGATCAACAAACCGACGAGAAGCACCGGGTCGCGCGCGATGAGTTTGAATTCGCGATAACGGCGCACAAGCGAGTCGAACAGTGAGGAACGGGCAAGAGTTGTCATATGCGATTAAAAGGGGCGGGGTTACCCCGCCCCTACAAGGTGATTTATTTCGCCAGCGTTGCCGCGGCGATTTCATTGGAGAATTTATCGACGAAGGCGGTCTTGTTCTTGCCGCAATAATCAAAGTTGTAATTGATGAGTTTCACTTGCAGCAATTCGGGTTTGGGCGGGACCGCGCCCTTGATTGTCAAGCCCTGATAGGCGGTGTACTTTTTGCCCAGTTCCTGGGTCTTGGCTTCGAGTGCCCAATCGTACCACGCTTTGGCGAGATCGGGGTGCTTGGCGCCCTTGATGATGCCCATACCGCCAATCTCATAACCCGTGCCTTCCGCGGGGAAACTTAGCGCCAATGGCAATTTGTTCACATCGATGCCGGCGACAATGTCGTGCGAGAAGACGACCCCCACGGCGGCTTCACCCAAGCCGACGTTTTGCACCGGCGCGGCGCCACTTTTGGTCCAGATCAAAACGTTCGACGCGAATTTCTTCATGTAATCCCAGCCGGCTTGTTCGCCCTTGATCTGGAGCACCGTGCACATGAAGGTGTACGAGGTACCCGACGACGCCGGATGCGCGATGACGATTTGTCCCTTGAGTTCCGGCTTGATCAGGTCGTCGAACGAGGTCGGCGGTTTGATGGCAGTTTGCTTGGTGTTTGTCGCAAAGCCGAGGGAGCCAACGTAGATGCCGACCCACTGCGGATTGGGATCGTTGTCCATCATCAATTTGGGATCGATGATGTTGGCATGCCCAGGGGATTTGTACGGTTCAAGCAGCCCTTCCGCTTTGGCGGCGATGAAAGAATCGATGGGTCCTCCCCACCAAATGTCGAATTGGGGGTTGGCTTTTTCGTTGCGGATACGCGTCAACGATTCGCCGCTGGAAAGACGAATGTAGTTCACGGTTACGCCGGGATTCAGCGCCTCAAACTCTTTCTTCATACCCTGGCACCAGACTTCTTGCGGGGTGCAGAGCAAGTTGAGTTCACCCTTGAGCGGTGCTTTAGTTGGCACTGCGGTCGGCGCGGCGGTGGGCGGGACTGCCGTTGGTGCAACGGATGACGCCACGCTGGAACTGCTGGCAGGTGGCTTTGGTGCGGCGGTGGGCGGCGCGGCTGTTGGCGCAGGCGTTGGCGCCGGCGCACACGCGGCGAGCGCGACAAGCACCATCACGAACAAAACGAACAAAGTCTTACGGGGTTGCATCTTTGCCTCCTTTTCGATTTTTATTTTTCTCCGAGGGGATGGTCGTGCGGGGAAATTACAATTAAATCATATCACAATTCTATGCGGATTGCAAACGTTTGAAATCGGAGAATTTTAATCACGAAACTGGATAACGCCGAACTTGCCATTCACATTCCACGCCGGGTCTTGCGCGCGCAATTTTTCTGCGACGCCGGCGCGCAAGCCAACCAGCGGTTCCGATTTCAATGTCCGAAGCGCGACGATGGATACCGGGAAATGCGCGGACGCCGATTCAAACGATGTGGTTGGATTCCAATGGCAATCGCCGATCAAACGTCGATAGTTTGCGTCGCCCTTGTTGATGACGATTGATGATCGCGCAAAAGTCGCGCGCAAATCGTTCGGCAGTGCGTGGAAGAAAAAGCCGGTCACCCAAAATGGATGATCGCTCAGAATCAAACGACCATTATCGATGGCTTGCGCCAACCGCGATGCTAATTGCCGCAAAGCCGGTGTCGGTGTTTGTCCCAGCGCATCGATAGATTGCATCACATCATCGACCATTGCGTCAGATACGAAAGTGGGATGCGATTTCAAATGCAAAAGGATTTCTTTGGCGATTTCCGTCCGCAACAGAAAATCAACTAACGCAAGATCAAAGACCAGCTCCGTGCCGGCGTTATCGCAAATGAAATCAATCTGTCCGCCGCGATGGGTGTGTAAATATTCCCACACTCGCGCCGAATCATCGACCAACAAATTTTCGCGTTCGTGATCTAGCGTAGCCGCTAACGATGGGGCGATGTTGTACATCGATAGGTCAACGCGATTGCCCCACAAATCGGCGTGCAAAAGCAAGTGGAACGCGGCGCGCTCGTCGTTTGGCAATGAGTCGATCACTTGACTCACGGCGCGCAGTGCGCGGTTGGGCGCGAGTTCTTCGCGTTTGATTTTTGCGTACGGGTCGTGTCGATAAAACTTGCCGGGCTGAAAATAGCGCACGGCTTCCAGCAGTCGCCGATAGAAAAATGTTTCTGCCCAAAACCACGGCACCTCGAGCCAGGATTTGCCAAGATGCTCGCGCGCATGCTCGTCCCAAAACGCGCGGTCGTCCGCGACTTCGTTCAACGCGCGAATTTTGCCATCGACAATTTCCCGGCGCAATGCTTTGAGCGCGGTAACCAGCGTGCGTGGATAATCATTCGCCGCGATCACGTCATCGATGATACGCGGGATGCGCGTTTCAAATGTCAGCCGCGCCCACGAGCCGGGTTCGGAGGTGTGAATAATCGGCGGCAGTTGCATCACGCCGGTTCGACGACGACGGCGGTGCCGTACGCCAATACTTCGGTGATGCCTTCCATCACTTCGTTCGCATCGTAGCGCATACCGATGATTGCGTTCGCGCCGATTTGTTGCGCGTGTTGCATCAGCAAATCGAATGCTTCGGCGCGCGCGTGTTCGCACAGTTCGGTGTAGATCGTGATGTTGCCGCCGAAAAGTGCTTGAATTCCGCCAGCCAGATTGCCTAGCGCGCTGCGCGAGCGAACGGTGATGCCGCGCACGACGCCAAGATTTTTGGCAACGCGATGTCCGGGAATTTCAAATGCAGTGGTAACCATCGATACGTTCATCGTTTCCTCCAGAGAATTGGACGCAGATGAACGCCTCTAAAATCAAAAAGTATCTGCGCTGGTCTGTGTCCAATTGATTTTTCATTTTTGGCTATCTGCCACAATTCCGTTCTTCACATCGTCGCGGCAGTTGCACGCTTCACGTGTTTCCGCGCCGCGCGACATTTTTCCATCGTACTCTTGATCGAGCGGGATGATCGTCCAGCCGGACAAAACCATCGGCAGTATTTGTGTGTCGATCCATTGGCCGTTGTACAGCCGCGCGAAATGGACGTGCGTTGAATCTGCCACGCCGCCTTCGCACGACGGATGCCCGATGCGGTCGCCGGCGTTGAGTTGCGCGCCAACATTTGCGCGCCCGGCGCTGGCGATGTGCAAATACATCAACGTCCAACCTTTACCGGGAAAATCGTCGTTGCTCAACGAAAGCACGACACGGCCATGTTCTGCGCGAATGATTTTTCCGGGCGCGGCAGCAACCGTCCACAGCCGCGAAGCGAAACAACTGCCGAGGACATCTTTCGGTGTAAAATCGACTGCCGCCCACGCATAATCGCCCCAGCCGCCGTGCGGTCCGCCGGTGTAATACCACATTTCGCCATCGTTCCACGGCAATCGCAAAGTCGGCTGTTTCAAATCGGCGGGAATCAACGGCTCGATGGCGTACTGAGTTGGATCGCCGAACAATTTTCGGTACGTCGCGATAAAACCGGCGTCGCTGATTTGCGTTTGCCACGTGTTCCAATCGCACACTTGCGCTAGCACATTTTGGATCGCAACTGTTCCCGGATTAACCAACGAGCCGACGCGCGCGCGCGAACGATCTTTAAAACGCAATGCCTCGAGTCGCTTGGTGATTTTGCCATAGTATCCTTCGTTCAATCGATTCGCCGCCCAACTCGCTTGCAGAAATAATCCTTGCCGATACCCGTCGGGATTGCCCAGCGGGTACGCCATTTGATTCGCGTTCAAAATCGATTGCGTCAGCCAGCCGGATTGAAATTCCATCAGCGCGAGCAAAACGCGCGGACCCACGCTGTAGCGTTCGGCGACGAGTTGAATGATTTGCGCGCCGGTCATCCATTCGCCTTCGACTTTTTCCCGATACGCGGCGAGATAACCGTTGTACCGATTGGCGATTGCCGCAACGTCGAATGTGGCGTACGCCGGACTGTATACCACCTCGCTATCGGGCAATAATTGGGTGTCGGGCGCGACGCGCGAGACGACTGCCGGAATCTTCAATTGCTGATTGATCTGCAAGGCATTCGCGTTTGTCAAGTTGTTGACGCGCATCAACTCTTCAATCGAAATATCAAAACGCAGGGAAATGCTACTAAGCGTATCGCCGGCGCGCACGGTGTAGCGATCATAAATCGTAACCGATACCGGCGTGGGAGTTGGTGGCGTGGGATTCGGCGTGGCGATCACCGGGATGCGCGTAATCCCGGGCGGTGCGGCAAGGTTGTTTGGGTTGGGGGACGAGGTGCAAGCCGCAAGAGCAACGATTACTGAAAGCACCATCATCGAGCAAAAACGCATCAAGACTCCGAAAATTGAGATGCCGCTATTTTATCAGTTTGTGGTGCGATGGCAAATGTCGGGCGCACACGCAAATCGATTCTGTGGTATAATAGCGTTACTTGCGTATTAGGATTTGTGCGCGCGTTTTGTCGCCAGACCCTCGTATGGGCTGGCGCGTTTTTGTTCTGAGCGGAAAGGAGCAACGATGACATTTCAAGTGGGCGATGCGGTGATTCATCCCGTGCACGGAGTTGGGCATATTGTTGGCATTACCGAAAAGCGATTGATCGAAGATCGCTCGCGGTTGTATTACGAGATCGCCACAGAAAAAAGTACCATCTGGATGCCTATCGAATCATCCGCCACGATTGGGTTGCGGCGCGTGGTTGCCAAACGTGAGTTGGCGCGTTATCGCACTACGTTAAAAAGCCGCGCCGCACCGTTGAACGATAATCACAGCAAACGCCAAGCGGAGATTGCTCTCCGGCGAAAAGCCGGCTCGCTCAAGATTCTGTGTGAAGTGGTGCGTGATCTAACTGCGCGGAGCGCACGCAAACGGCTGACGCAATTGGACAACGATACGTTGCGAAAAGCGCGCGCGGAGTTGGAGCGCGAGTGGGCGGCGGCGGCAGGGATTTCGGTTGCCGATGCCAGCGCGGAAATCGAAGCGCTGTTGAAGGATAAACGACGAACGTAGAAGAAATCAAGGCGACGCATTGAGGTGCGTCGCCTTTTTTGTAACGTGCGCTGAAACATAGTTTTGGGGTCGTGGACGTCCGCCGGTTTTACGGGGTCAATCGTTGCTGGTCGCGCGGAAACATCGTTGCCTCGCGCAAGTTAGACAAGCCGCACAACTGCATCACGAATCGCTCAAGTCCAATCGCAAATCCACCGTGCGGCGGCATTCCAAATTTCATCGGCTCGAGATAATACGCGAATGGTTCGATGGAGAAATTGGCGCGGGCAAGTGCGGCGAGATAATCTTCGTAACGATGTAACCGCTGACCGCCGGTAACGAGTTCTGTTCCGCGAAAAAGCAAATCGAACGAGTACGAGTACGTTGGTTCGGCGGGATCAGGGTGCGTGTAAAACGGCCGCTTGGCCATCGGATAACCGACGACAAAGAGAAAATCCGAGTTATATTTTTCGCGCGCCCATTCGCTAAGCCAGCGTTCGTGTTGCGGCGCGAGGTCAAGTTCGCCGCGACAATCCTCGCCGTATTTTTCAAAGATGAGTTGTTGCGCGTCTTTGAAATGGATGTGTGGAAAGGTTTCCGGCGCGTCCGGCATTTTCACTTCCAACAATGCCAACTCCGCCGACTTGGTTTCCGCCAATCGCGTCAGAATGTGCCGCACGACGCGCGTGAGCATCGCCATCACCGTGAAATGATTTTCGATAAAACCGAATTCGACGTCCATACTGACATATTCGTTCACGTGCCGCGTCGTGCTGTGCGGTTCGGCGCGAAAGACCGGCGCGATTTCGTACACCCGCTCGAAAATCCCTACGCCGATTTGTTTGTAGAACTGCGGCGATTGCGCAAGAAACGCGCGTTTGCCAAAATAATCGACGGCGAAAACGTTCGCGCCGCTTTCGGTTGCCGACGCGACGAGTTTGGGAGATTGAATCTCGGTGAATCCTTCACCGTTGAGAAATTCGCGGAACGCCGCCATAATCGCCGCCGATAATCGCAACAACGCACGCTTGCGCGGATGCCGCAAGCCGACGGTTGCGTGATCGAGAAAAACGTCGAGCGATGTGTTGATGACCGGTTTGTTGAGTGGAATCGTGAACGTGTCGGTAACCGGCGCAATCACGTGAATCGCAATATCGTGCAATTCAAATCCGCTTGGCGCTTGGGATTCGGCGACAACCACGCCATCGATTTGAATCACGCTTTCGTTTTGCAAACCTTGAAGCGGCGCGAGCGCGTCGGCATCCTGGGTCATTGCTTGCGCAATGCCGGCGCGGTCGCGCACCAGCACGAAATTGATTTTGCCGAGCGCGCGCAAATTGTGCAACCAGCCGGCAATCGTCACGCGCTCACCGACATGTTCGTGCAATTGGGTGGAAAGAATTCGTTGCATTGCACCCTCCGTTTTTTTATCCGCCAATCTTCACGAATAAAATAATCCCCCATCATCCTGTACGAAAGGACGAGGGGGGACTCGTGGTGCCACCTTTCTTTGTCACGCGCTCCTTCGACTGCTCCGCTCAAGATACGTGTGACCTTGAAACTCGCTAACGGGAGTGAGCCGTCGCATCATGCGAATACGGGGGAGTGTTCTTCGCGTTTGACGAGAGACCGGCTTTTCACCTATCACGGTTCTCTAAACTCTCGCGTCTCAAACGTTACTCGTCTCCGCTCTTTTTATAACACATCTCGATGGATTGGTCAATTGACAAGGCGTGAATTTGGAAAATGAATCGCGGCTCGATTTTCTTGCTTTTGCGTGTTGAACGTGATAAACTATTTCTAGCCAGTGCGTCGGATAAATTGTCCGACCCAGATTATCTGGCAATGAGACGATTATGGCACAGTACACACTCGAACCTTTCAAAATCAAATCGGTCGAAGCGATTCCGGTGACGACGCGCGCCGAGCGCGAAAAATTTATTGCCGATGCTGGCTACAATATTTTTCGCTTGCCGAGCCGTGCGGTTACCATCGATTTCCTCACCGATTCCGGCACCAGCGCGATGAGCGACCATCAATGGGCAGGAATGCTCGCCGGCGACGAATCGTACGCCGGGTCGAAAAATTATTTTCACCTCGCGCAAGTCGTCCGCGATATTTTTGGCTTTGAGCAATTTGTGCCGACGCATCAGGGACGCGGCGCAGAACAAGTGCTGTTCAACATCCTTGTGCAACCCGGCAAAGTGGTGCCCAGCAACACACATTTCGACACGACGCGCGCAAACATCGAAGCGATTGGCGGTGTCGCGCTCGACCTCGTGATTCCCGAAGGACTCGATCCGACGAATCGGCATCCGTTCAAAGGGAATATGAATCTGGCGAATTTGCAAAAGACAATTGAGCGTGTCGGCGTCGAAAACATTCCGCTGGCGATGATGACGATCACGAATAACGCGGTTGGCGGTCAGCCGGTTTCACTAGCGAATATTCGCGCGACGAAAGAATTGCTCGCGCGGTACAAGATTCCGTTTTTCATCGATGCGTGTCGTTACGCTGAGAATTGTTATTTTATCCAGCAACGAGAAGATGATTATCGCCACAAATCGATCATTGAAATCGCGCGCGAAATTTTTGCGTATGCCGATGGCTTTACGATGAGCGCGAAGAAAGATGGACTGGTGAACATCGGTGGACTGTTGGCGGCGCGCGATGCAAAATTATTCGAGCAGATTCAGAATCGCTTGATTCTCACCGAGGGCTTTGTGTCGTACGGCGGACTCGCGCGGCGCGATTTGGAGGCGATGGCACGCGGCTTGGTCGAAGCGACCGACGAAAAATATTTGGCGTATCGTACCGGGCAGATTCGTTATCTTGCCGAGCGCTTGCAAGAAAATCGTATTCCAATCGTCGAACCGCCGGGCGGCCACGCGCTCTTTCTCGACGGCAAACGATTCCTGCCGCACATTCCGCAGTCGCAGTTTCCGGCGCAGGCGTTGACCATTGCGTTGTATGTGGAAGGCGGCATTCGCGGGTGCGAGATTGGGAGTGTGATGTTCGCGCATAAAGACGCGGCGACCGGCGAGATGAAATATCCTGCACTCGATTTGGTGCGGTTGGCAATTCCGCGCCGCGTGTACACGCAATCGCATTTGGATTACGTCGCGGACGTGATTATCGAGTTGTATCGCAAGCGCGAGACGATTCGTGGCGTCAAGCTAGTTTGGGAAGCGCCGTTGCTGCGACATTTCACGGCGAAGTTTGAGAGGGTGTGAATTATGCCCGAAATCACCAAACGTTCAATCTTCAAAAATCGTGCCGCGTGGCGCGCGTGGTTGGAAAAGCATCACGCGCGCGAAACAGAATTGTGGCTCGTGTTCTACAAAAAGAATTCCAACAGACCGACCGTCACGTACAACGAAGCCGTCGAGGAGGCGTTGTGCTTTGGCTGGATCGATGGCTTGACCAAAGGCATCGACGAAGAAAAATATGCGGTGCGTTTTACGCCGCGCAAAAGCGCAAGTGTTTGGTCCGAGTCGAATAAAAAGCGCGTGGCGAAAATGATTGCAGAAGGCAAAATGATGTCTGTCGGATTAGCAAAAGTCGAGGAAGCGAAACGCAACGGCGAATGGGAGAAAGCGACAATGCGCGAAGATGTGTCGAATGTCCCGGCAGATTTAAAGTGCGCGCTGCAAGCGGACAAAATCGCGCAACAAAATTTTGAAAAACTCGCGCCGTCGCACAAGCGGCAGTACATTTATTGGATTACGGAAGCCAAGCGCGACGAGACGCGGCAAAAGCGGATTCGCGAAACGGTGCGGATGGTGAAGGCGCACAAGCGGCTGGGACAATAAATCGATCCGCAGATTGCACAGAAAAAATATTATCTGCGGATTCATTTCACCGCACGCGCCGGGTCATTGCGTCCGCAATTTCGCGCAAGCGATCCATCGCCGGGTTATCGATGCCGGTTGCATCGAGCGCGGCGAGCGCGGCGGCGCGATGTTCGTCCGCACGTTTCTGCGTTTGCTCGCGTGCGCCGATGGCATCGAGGAGCAAGAGCACGCGCGCTACATCGTCCGGCGTCAGTTGCGGTTTGCTGTAAATCGCTCGTAGCGTCGCGCCGTGTTGCGGATGACTCAAGCCGATGATTGCCGGGAGCGATTTCTTTTTCGTCAGAATATCGGTTGCCGCCGATTTGCCGGTAACCGATGAATTGCCCCAGATGCCCAGAATGTCGTCGGTCATTTGAAACGCCAAGCCGATATTTTCGCCAAAACGTTCAAAGGTTTCCAGCAAGCGGTGATCTTGCGTACCGAGCATCGCGCCCAGCCGCGCCGACGACGCAATCAACGCGGCAGTCTTGCCGCGAATCATTTTCAAATATTCGTCGATGGTGACATCGAGCCGCGCTTCAAAACTGAGATCGAGAAATTGGCCGTGACACAACGCGAGCGTCGTCGCATCGAATTCGTAATTGATGTGCGCGCACTGATCGATGGCAATGCCTTGTTGCGGCATTTTGTCGAGCGCGAGCCGCGCCAGCATAAACATCCCATCGCCCGCGTTCAATCCTTGCGCCAAGCCCCACACCTTCCACACCGCCGGACGACCGCGCCGTTCGTCGCTTTGATCTTCGATGTCGTCGTGAATCAGCGAAAAGTTATGCACCAATTCGATAGCGGCGGCAACCGGCAATGCGCGTTTCCAATCGCCGCAAACCGCTTCGCACGTGAGTAAACAAAGCAACGGACGGACACGTTTACCGGCATCGTTTTTCGTTGGCGCAAAATTGGCATTCGTCCAACCGAGATGATATTTGAACATGCCATAGTACGGGGCAAATGCCGGCTCCGGCGCATTGACGAGCGAACGCAATTCATTTTCTAGAGCGGTGAGGTAAGCGTCCATTAACCAATCCCGTTTGTCATTACGAGCGAAGCGAAGCAATCTCTCAAGAGACTTTTGAGACGCGTACGCGGCTTCGTCGGCGCAAACTGCCTCCTCGCAATGACAATTAAAGTCATACTTTCTTCAGGTGTTTTGTTTCTCTCAACGCATCTAAATTCTCTGCACCGATGCCGAACATTGCCACGCGGATTTGTTCCTCGATCATTTTGATGCCTTCGATCACATCTTCCGCGCCGCGATCCGCAAGCCGCAACATCGGTGAAGCGAAGCCAACCAGCCGCGCGCCGAGCGCGATACACTTGGCGGCATCGACGCCGTCTTTGATTCCACCGCTTGCAATCAACGGCAAGCCCGGCGCGCCGCGTTGCGCGTGTTCCAAACTTTCGGTGGTGGGCAAACCCCAATCCCAAAACGCCAGCGCTAGTTCGCGCAAAAACGCCGACGGTGCGCGGTACGCTTCAACTGCCGCCCACGACGTACCGCCCGCGCCGGCAACATCGATTGCCGCGACGCCGGCGTTGGCTAATTGCCGCGCCGTCTCTTCCGAAATGCCAAAGCCCACTTCTTTGGCGATGACCGGCGTCGTCAGCGCGCGGCACACTTTTTCGATCTGGTTCAGCAAACCGCGCCAATTCACATTGCCGCCGGCTTGTACCGCTTCTTGAATCGAGTTGAGGTGGAGGATCAACGCATCGGCGCGAATCATTTCCACCGCGCGGCGGCAATGGTCGACGGTATAATTGTAGTTGAGTTGAATCGCGCCGAGATTGGCGAACAACAAAATATCGGGCGCGACGCGGCGCACCTGGTACGTGTACGCGAGCGATTCATCTTCGATTGCCGCGCGTTGCGAGCCAAGTCCCATCGCAATGCCGGTCGCTTGCGCCGCGCTTGCCAGTGTCAAGTTGATGCGTTCGGCTTCGTGCGCGCCGCCGGTCATCGATGAAATCAAAATGGGCGCGCGCAATTTTTTGCCGAATAACGTCGTCGCCAGCGAAATGTCGCTCAGGTTGATTTCGGGAAGTGCTTGATGCACAAAGCGATAACGTTCCAACCCGGTCTTGGTCTGCTTGAATTGAACATCCTCGGTCAGGTTGATGCGAAGATGCTCCAGTTTGCGATTTTCGTGAGTGGTTTCGTCAGGGGACATGAAATCCTTTGCGTCGAGCGTAACCGATTGCCCAGCGTGGTGTTAAAGTGTGCAAACGCAGACGAATTATAGCACAAGTGAGAGGTTGACGCACGAGCCAATTCCGCATATACTTGGCGCGGTTGACGAGCTCATCTTTCGTCTGCAGATTATTTCACAGGAGGGGATCCGATGGATCAGCAGGTTTTTGAACAGGTTAAAGCAATTATTGTAGACAAACTCGGCGTCGATGCCAGCAAAGTCAAACCCGAGGCACGGTTTCGTGAAGATTTGGAGGCGGACTCGCTCGATCTCGTCGAATTGATTATGGAATTTGAAGAAAAATTCGGCGGCGAGATTTCTGACGAAGAAGCGCAGAAAATCACAACGGTCGGCGAAGCTGTGGCATATCTAGAATCTGCCAAAAAATAATTAGACTGCCGCTTCGCGCACGAGCAAAGCAATCGATGGGAACGCTGTCGCGCGTTCCCTTTTTGTTGCAACGATGAAAATTCTCGACAACGGTTTACCCCTTTTCCCTTTGAATACAGTTTTGTTTCCGCACGCGCGATTGCCGCTGCATATTTTCGAACCGCGCTACCGGGAAATGATCGCGCGTTGTATCGATGACGATCTGGCGTTCGGTGTTCTACTGATCAAAGAAGGCGTCGAAGTAGGCGGGCTAGCGATTCCGCACCCGGTGGGTACCCTCGCGCAGATCACCAATCTCACGCACTTGCCCGATGGTCGAATGAATTTGACCGCGCTCGGCGTAACGCGTTTTCGATTACTGGAACAATTCGATGCTCACGCGTACGCGACGGGACGCATCGTGTTGTTGCCGGACGAACACGTCGATGAAACGCAGACGCAACCGGTTGCGGCGGACGTGCGGCGCTGGTTCACCGAGTACGTGCGCGCGATTCGCCAAGTGAGCGAACCCGACCGCGTTGCAACCGCGTTCAATCTACCCGACGACTCAACGGCGCTTTCGTACATCGTCGCCGCCGTGTTGCCAATCACCGCGTTGGAAAAACAAATGTTGCTGGAAATTCAAACGACGCACGAACGCTTGCAACGCGAGTTGAATTTGTTGCGGCGCGAGATCGAGTTGCTGAAAACGATGCTGGAAAAATTGCCGCGCCTGCCCGACCAGGGATTATTTTCGCTGAATTGAGATGATCGAATTCTTACCTCGCGTGAGTGCAGTGATTCTCGCCGGCGGAAAAAGCCGGCGGATGGGGCGCGATAAATCGTTTCTCGAATTTGACGGCAAACCGCTGATCAGTCGTGTGATCGAGCAAGCCGGCAAAGTTTGCGCCGAGACCATCATCGTAGCGAACGATGTTGAATTGTACCGACAGTTTGGCTTGCGTGTGGTGAGCGATGTTTTCCCCCACAAAGGTTCGCTGGGGGGATTATATTCCGGCTTGCTTGCCGCGCAAGACGAGAATGTTTTGGCACTGGCGTGTGATATGCCTTTTCTCAATCCAGACCTGATCCGGTATATGATTTCGATCAAGTCAGAGTACGATGTGGTTATTCCACGCGCGCGTGGACTCTCTGGGCACACGCCGCGTTCATCGAGCGAACGCAAACCGCGCGTGGATACTATCCCGCCACGCCCGGATCAAATGCTGGCGAAAGAAGCCGACCTCCATCCGTTACACGCGATTTATTCCAAACGCTGTTTGCCCATCATCGCCGAACGTCTCCGGGTTGACGATCTCCGCTTGATCAGTATTTTGCCAGATGTAAAAACCCGCATTGTAGAGGTCGCTGAAATTGATCGATTCGATCCCAAACACATTTCATTTTTCAACGCAAATACACCGGCAGATTTTGAAATCGCCCAACGGTTGATGACCGATGTTTGAAGCCAAAGCATCCGTACGGATTTATCGTGTAACCGAAAAAAGCCGCCAAGCCGTCGACGGGGTCATCATTGGCGAGAGTCAATGTGGATTGTTTGTCAACGGCATCGAAGTGGTTACGTTCATGGCGACGGTGCGCAATTTGCATCACCTCGCGCTCGGTTTTCTCGCATCGGAAAAATTGATTAGTGGCTTGAATGACGTTGCATCGATTCGCGTTCACGAGGCGGCAGATCAAGTGTATTGGTACATTCCATCGTTGGGTGTCAACGAAGTTCGACACATCGCGCCGTGCGAAGGCGGCGTGGGCGCAATCGAAGTGCGTCTCACGCACAATGCTTTTCGCCTGCCGCCGCATCGTACGTTGACGAGTGGCTGCGGCGGCGGTGTAACATTCGACGATTTGTCGCAAGCGCAAACGCCGCTCGATTCCAACCGCACAATCCGCGCCGCGCAGATTTTTGCGATGATGCGCGAGTTGAATCATCGCGCCACGTTGTACCGCGAATGTCGCGGCGTGCATACTTCTGCGCTTACCGACGGCGCGCAGTTGCTTGCGCTCGCCGAAGATGTGGGGCGCCACAACACACTCGACAAGATTCGCGGCGATTGCATGATGCGTGGCGTGAACACGCACGATACGATGCTCATTACCACCGGACGCATTTCATCGGAGATGATCACCAAAGCCGCCAAGATGCGCGTGCCGATTGTCGTTTCGCGCACCTCGCCGACGCATTTGGCGATGCAATTGGCGCGCGCGTGGAATATCGCGCTGGTTGGTTATGCGCGTGGCGGCGAGATGCAAGTGTATACCGGGATTGAAAGAATTATTGTAGACGGATGACCGGAGACGGAAGACCGGGCATAACGGTCATCCGTCGCCGGTCTTCGGTCGAAAGAGGTTTTTGAATGATTTCAGTTGAAGAAGCCTTGGCGTACATTCTCAAACATTTTCAACCGCTCGAACCTGAACGTGTGTCATTACTTGAATCGTTGGATCGCGTCTTGACTGAAGATATTGTGTCGGACATTAATGTGCCGCCGTTTGCCAATTCCGCGATGGACGGCTACGCAGTCCGCGCAGAAGATGTTGCGAACGCAACCACAGAAAATCCGATTCGCTTGCGTGTCATCGGCGAGGTGGCGGCGGGGTACACTTCGCAACTCAAAGTTGAGCCCGGCACGGCAATGCGGATTATGACTGGCGCGCCGATGCCGGCGGGGTCGGACGCGGTGGTGCGATTCGAAGAAACTTCGGAAGGCACGGCGGCAAAGGGTGAAGGAAAAAAACGTGAGCAAGTCTCGATTTTGAAATCGGTCAAGCGCGGCGATAATATGCGTAACGCCGGCGAAGATGTTCGCATCGGCGAAGTTGTTTTTCCAAAAGGCACAGTTGTGCGCGCGGCGGAGATTGGCGTGATGGCGTCGTTGGGCAAAAAATTCGTGAATGTGCATCGACGTCCGCGCGTGGCGATTCTAGCGACCGGTGATGAACTTGTCGCTATCGATGAGCCGATTACGCCGGGCAAGATTCGCAACTCGAACGAGTACTCGAACGCGGCGGCGGTTCTCAAAGCCGGCGGCATTCCGATTCAACTCGGCATCGCCCGCGACAACATCGACGACTTGACATCAAAAATCCGTGCGGGACTGGACGCCAATGTCGATTTGTTTCTCACGAGCGCGGGTGTCTCCGTCGGCGATTACGATATCGTCAAAGAGGTGTTGAACGCGGAAGGCGAAATGCACTTTTGGCAAGTGCGAATGAAGCCGGGCAAACCATTGGCGTTTGGCATCTTGCGCGCGCGCAGCGAAAAGAATGTGCCATTGCTTGGCTTGCCCGGCAATCCGGTCAGCGCGATGATTTCGTTTGAAGTGTTTGCGCGCCGCGCGATTTTGACGATGCTTGGCAAAACAAAATTCGATCGTCCGACGGTGCGCGCCGAGTTGCTCGAAGATATCAAGAACGATGCGCAACGGCGCAACTTTATTCGCGTTGTCGTCGAGAAACGCGGCAGTGGTTACGTTGCTCGTTCCACCGGCGAACAAGGTTCCGGCATTCTCACTTCGGTCGCGCGCGCGAACGGCTTGGTGGTCGTGTCGGAAGATGTGCCGTACGTTCGCAAAGGTGAGACGGTCGAGGTGCAGATGCTCGATATGCCAGAATGGTGAACCAAAGTTTTGACTTTTCGGATGCATCGCAATATAATAAATACGGATTATCAATATGAGCGACGATGCTTATAACCTAGTCCGGGGGTCGTGATCGCCTCTCTCGAAAGTTGGGAGAGGTTTTTGCTTTCTATTCTTTGGCATGGTATTTGTTCGATTACTCGGCAAATCGATATGCTTTACTTGATCACTCGTTACGTTGACAAATTTCGCCATTGGCAAGCGTCTTTCAATTGGGGTTTGCGTTTCAAGCTCGTCCTCTTAATTGCCATTGTATCCTTCTTCAGTGTTCTGGCTTCGTCCGCGTTAATTCTCACACTCCAAAAACAACAACTTGAAGATAGTGCCATGCAATCGACTACACGATTGAGCGATGCGATCAATGCGAGTTTGGAGCAGGCAATGCTTCGCGACGATCGTCCGATGATTAGGCAGATTGTTCAGACATTGGTGGACAAACAGAACGTTGAGCACATTCGAATTTTGGACAGACAGGGAATTGTGCATATTAGTTCTCAGCCAACCGAAGTTGGCGTGCGGTTCGATTATTCTCAGGCGTTATGCCAATTTTGCCATACCGACGGCACGCGCCCTAGCAATCAAACAACGATGACTGAAATGAGCGATGGACGTACCGCTTTGCTCAATGTTACGATGATCTACAATCAACCGCAATGCCAGAGTTGCCATGACGCTCAACGTCGCATTCTTGGGTTGACAATGATCGAGATGTCATTGGGCGATTTGAATAATCAGGTGGCGTCGGGTTTTTGGCGGATTGTACTGTCATCGTTGGTATCGCTGGCTTTGTTGATCGTCCTAATGATTATTGCCTTGCGAAAATTGATTATCAAACCGATCGACGAATTGACGCGCGGGATGACGGAGATTCGTGCGGGTAATCTTGATTGCGCGCTTCAAGTTTCAACGCGCGATGAATTTGGCAAGTTAGCTGACACCTTCGACGATATGCGCCGGCAATTAAAGTCGTCGCGCAGTGAAAACGTTGAACTGTACAAGCGGGTGCGCTCGCTGGCAATCTTGGAAGAGCGCGACCGTTTGGCGCGCGAGATGCACGACAATCTGGCGCAGATGCTTGGCTACATCAATTTCAAACTAGCGGTTACTGACGAGCTACTGGCCAAACCAGAACTCGCGCAAGCGCGTGCCAACCTGATCGAAATTAAGCGAGTTGCCAAAGAAGCATTCACCGATGTGCGCGAGGCGATTTTCAATCTTCGTCAAACAGCGCCGATTGGAGACGGGTTGATTTCGATGTTGCGAGGGTATCTGGACGAATACCAAGCGCATTATGGCATTGAGACGGATTTTTGGATCGAGGATCTACGATTGGTGGAGTTTCCCGAGGAAGTTCAGTTGCAAATAAATCGGATCGTTCAAGAGGCACTGACGAATGTGCGCAAGCACGCACGCGCCAGCCGGGTGTCGGTTCGGATCGAGCACGTGGATCATCATGTTCAAATCGGAATTGGTGATAACGGCACTGGATTTGACGCGATCAAATTGAGCCAAGACGGTGTGCAACATTACGGCTTGCAAATTATGCGCGAACGTGCGGCGAGTGTGGGTGGTGATTTGGAAATAAATTCTCAGCCCGGCGCCGGCACGCGCATCATTCTGCGAGTTCCACTTTATCCGGTATTTGAGGACCCTCATGAAAATATTACGCGTACTATTAGCGGATGATCACGTCTTGTTCCGCAAAGGCGTCGCCGCGGTGTTGGCTTCTCGCCCCGATTTGAAAGTGGTTGGTGAGGCGGGCAATGGTGCGGAGGCGTGCGAACGGGCGCTTGAACACGTGCCGGACGTCATCTTGATGGATGTCAATATGCCAGAAATGACCGGGCTGGAGGCGGTCAAGCGTATCAAGGCAGAAATGCCGCATGTGCGGATCATTATGCTCACCGTTTCGGATAATGATCGTGATTTATTTACGGCGATTAAGAATGGTGCAGATGGCTATCTCCTGAAAAACCTCGAACCGGGAGAACTTTTCGAAATGTTGGATTGTTTGCGTCGTGGCGAAGCACCGGTTTCGGGAAATTTGGCGGTGAAAATTCTGAATGAGTTCCGTCAACCCAGTAAAAGTATCGAGCCCACCGGCACGCGGAATGGATTATCGGCACGAGAGGTTGAGGTGCTGGAGTTGATCGTGCAAGGCAAGACAAACAAAGAGATCGCGGCGGCGTTGTCGATTGCCGAAGACACAGTCAAGATTCACTTGCGCAATATTCTCGAAAAACTGCATTTGCACAATCGGATTCAAGCCGCCGTCTACGCCGTGCGGCAAGGATTGGTGTCCGAGACAGGCAAGTAATCCAATTGGGTGATCGAGAAAGTGAGCAGGATAACTCAACCGGGCTATTGGAAAAATAGCCCGGTTTTTTATTTTTAATCGCTGGGTAGAGTATAGGCAAATAAGTTAGGTTGATGGATAATTAAGACAGAGTTGATTCGCAGGTGAATATCCGCCTCGGGTATTTGCCCGGGGACGAGGGTCAAGTTCCCCGGCATTGCTTAATTGCGATGTCGGGGGACTGCTTCGTTTTCGTTTTTTGCGTATGGGCGATGGTAATCGTATGAAGCGAATCTTTATGTTCTCGACTCACCCGCTCTTTAGCCAAGGTGTTGAGACCTTGTTGTGCCAGAATAGCCAAGTGGAATTTGTGGGGCGCGAGTCGGATATAGAAAAGGCAATCGAACGAATCCAACTGCTCCATCCGGACATTGTGATTGTGGATCACGAATCGGCTTTATGTGTGCAAGCGCCGGCTTTGCTCCGAATCTTGGGTGACGGCACCGGTCCCAAGATCATTGGACTGAATCTATTGACCAACACGATGTGTATTTATCGCGGCGAGCAGAAATCAGCGTATCGAGTGGAAGACCTTTTGCAAGCAATCGAAAATGAATCGAGCAGACCTGAAACAGTTGGCGGCACGGAGAAATCGATGTGCGCCGGTGTTGGAAAGGAGGATCCAAAAATCGGACGGGTTCAACGGTTGGTCGAACGAGAAAATGAGTCAACAGAATCGGCACAGGAGGACGAAAATGAACGGTGAGAATGATGACCGCAAGTTAATTGCTTCGTTGTCCGACGCGGCACACAAACCAATCTCCCGCCGTGATTTTATCAAACTTGCCGGGATTGGGACGGTCGGACTGGTTATTCCACAAATTGTCTGTTTGCAGATGGCAGACGCCGCGCCAGCCGGTCAGGGTGCTGACCTTGCCCTGCCCAAAGGTATGGTAATCGGCGATCCAACGCGATGCACCGCTTGCCGGCGTTGCGAAATCGCCTGCACGTCGTTCAACGATGGCAAGAATCAGCCGACGTTGGCGCGCGTCAAAGTTTCGCGCAATATGAATTTTGGCCCGGCTGGGGCGCAACAAGGTTTCTATCGCGGCGACGGACATTTCGGAAACTTTTTGCTCATTCAAGAAACTTGTCGTCAATGCCCGCATCCAGTTCCGTGTATGATGGCTTGTCCCAGCGGCGCAATCGAGGTTTCCGGGCCGGTCAATGCGCGTGTGATTAACGCGAGCAAATGCACGGGATGCCGTCAGTGTCAAGCCGCGTGTCCGTGGGATATGACAGTGTTTGACGAGCAACTGAAGAAAGCCAGCAAGTGCCACTTGTGTAACGGCGAACCGGAATGTGTCAAGGCGTGCCCGAATAGTGCGTTGCGTTATGTGGCGTGGGTCGATCGAAGTAAGGACATTCCCAAGAAATGGGTTGTGCCGGCTTCCATTTCAACCCCGCCGAACGTTGCGAATACCTGTGGCACGTGTCACAAGTAGCCGCTTTGGGCTAGAAAAAACTAGAGTTACAACGGAGGTTACAAATGCCAGGAGGATATACCGGCAAGATTCTTCGAATTGACTTGTCGACCGGCAAGGTTACTTCGGAGGATACTTCCAAATACAAAGACTTTCTTGGGGGCACTGGGCTGGGCTATAAAATTCTATGGGACGAAGTCAAGCCCGGCACCAAAGCGTGGGACCCTGAGAATCGCATTATCTTCGGCGTCGGACCGCTGACCGGATCCGGTTCGCCGCTTTCCGGTCGCGTTTCCATCACCTCGCTGTGGCCCGTCCACATCAATGAATTACCCGGCACCGGACATATGGGTGGTCATTGGGGTGCGGAACTGAAATTCGCCGGCTGGGATTCGCTAATCGTTCAAGGGAAAGCCGCCAAACCGGTGTGGATTTACATCAAAGACGATAAGGTGGAAATCCGCGATGCCAAGAATCTGTGGGGCAATGGGATTTTCCGCGCAACCGAAGAAATCTGCAACGAAGTTGGGTCAGATACGCAGGTTGCCGCGATTGGTCAAGCCGGCGAGAATCTCGTCCGACTTTCGTGCGTGTTGTGCAATCGTTCGCACTCGGCGGGCGGCGTCGGCAGTATTCTCGGTTCCAAGAACTTGAAAGCGATTGCTGTCAAAGGTTCCGGCTCGGTGGCGATTGCCGCTGACAAAAAGGCGTGGAAAGATTTGACCTACGAATATCTTTCCTTGCTTGGTGCGAATAATCAAGGCGTCGTGCCGCGCACGCCGCAACCGTGGGCAGAGTATTACGGAAATACTCGCTGGACGGCGCGCAAAGGTTTGTACTGGGGCGCGGCGAACCCGCCCATCGAAACCGGCGAATGTTCAGCCGATGATTTGAATCGCATCGGTTACCGGACGCAAAAGGGTGTCTTGGATCACGGCGAAGGTGTCGGTGAAAAATATCTCGTCCGAATGGGTGGTTGCTATTCCTGCCCGATTCGTTGCCATGCGTACACCTCGATGCCGCAACTGGAAACCAAGTACGGCGTCTCGCGGTATCAAGGCAACACCTGTACCGGCAATTCGTTCGGTAGCAGTTTCTTTAATCTGCCGAGTGGATCTGAGCTGAGAATGGAAGCATCGCAACTGGGCAGTGCCTTGGCAGATGACTATGGACTGTGGAGCGACTACGGACAATGGCCCCGCGACTTTGTCTATTTGTACAGAAACAGTTTTCTTAAGGCAAAGCTTCCGGCGGCAGAATACAACAGTATTCCCTGGCAAAAGCTGGAGAATGGTGATCCCTCATTCCTGCAAGACCTTTTCCGACGCATTGCCTTTAAAGAGGGTGAACTGGGCAAAACATTTGCGGAAGGTCCTGCGCGCGTGGCGAAAAAATGGCCCGAGTTAGCGGCGTGGCATCAGACGTACGAATCGAGTTGTTGGAAAGATGATCATGCCAAGCACCACGAAGGCGGGCAGGTTGGCGCGTTGCTCAATATGTTGTACAATCGCGATGTGCAATGTCACACCCATTCCAACTTCCAAGGAAGTGGTTTACCGCTATCGCTGATGAAAGAAATCTCGGCGGAGCTGTTTGGTTCACCGGACGCGTTCGATGCCTCCGGAAATAACACGCCGATGAACAAAGGCAAAGCGGTCTTCACCAAAATGTCGATTGTGTATCTCGAGTTGCACAACTCGCTGACCGCGTGCAACTGGACGCTTCCCACATGGACTTCGCCGCGCAAGGATCGCAAGTATCGCGGCGATGTTGAGATGGAAGCAAAAGTGTTGTCCGCGGTGACCGGCGAAAAGATCAGCCGAGCGGATCTCGAAAAGACTGGTCTGCGCATCTTGACGTTGTTCCGCGCGCTCACCGCGTTGTATGCAAACGAAAAGAATATGCGCGTCAATCACGATAAAATGAACGACTGGGTCTTTGACTATCCGGCTAGCGCCAAGCCCTTCACGCCGGGGGTTGCCAAGATGGACAAGGCAGACATCGAACTGGGCAAGGATTTGCTCTACGCTGAACTTGGTTGGGACAAAGCAACCGGAATGCCGACCAAGGCGACGCTCGATAGTCTTGGCTTGGGGTACGTTGCCGACACACTTGCGAAAGCCGGTTTGTTGCCGGCTTGATGATCGACAGTTCGAAGTGCTGGGCTGAGAATTTTTCAGCCCAGCAAGTAATTCCAAGATGAACGTGAGGGTTGAAATGGAAAACACAACTGCGGCATCGCCCAGCGTCCAGAAAATCGCGGTCGATGTGATTTACATTGCCATAGCCGACAAAGTTCGCACGGACACCGAAAGCGTCGGCAAGCCCATTCACGTCGAAGCGCTCGGCGCGCTTTTTCCTGATATGAAGCCGGAGGAAATCATCGATCATTTGACCGCGATGGTCAAGGTCGAACGCTATCAAGATGTCAAGGTTTATGTCTCGGCAAGTGGCGCGGCGTACCTGTATTCTGAAAAATTTCTACCCGCGTCAGAAGCAATCGAAAAGATTGTTGCGGAAGAGACGCAAGGCAAAATCGTAGACAAGGTGCGCGAAGATTCGGCAAAGACATTTCAGCTCACGGCGATTGATGCTCTGCCCACGCTCTTTCCCGATCTTGAAGCCGACCGCGTGCAACAGTACGCCCAAGCCGTCGCCGGAGCCGAAAACTGTCCGGACATTAAGCAAATCATCGGACCTACCGGTATTGCTTATCTCTATTCCGAAAATTTCATGACGCCCCACTACGCGAGTTTGTTGGCGCGTGCCGGTGCGAAGAATCCGTATATGACGATTGCGGAAACTGTACGCGAAGAGTCGCGAGTGTATCCGCGCCCCACCAACGTGGCGCTGTTCTACGATCCGATTTTTCAAATCGCGGGCGATCAGATGGAGACAGTCGTCGAAAATCTTTTGCGACAACCAGAGTATCAGGACATCAAAAAGATTGTGGCGACGACCGGCGCAATTTATCTTTACTCAGACAAATACCTTGACCCCGGCGCCGCGCAATGGCAAGTTCAATGGGAAGAAGTCGAGCGGCACAACAATCCGTAAATTCGGGTCGATGAAAAAATACTGGCGAAGGTCAAATGCCTTCGCCAGATTTATTTTTATCGCGCGAACAGACTTGCAAGCTCAATTGCGTTTTGGTGTTGGGGTGGAAGTTACGATGCCAAAGAAAGAACCAGTGAGAGGAGCCGCATTTGCCGGCGGCGTGATTTTGATATTCGCATTGAAATCGTACAGATGAACGCGGAGAAGCATCGTGATTTTGTCGGTTGGTTTCTTGGCGTCGTGTGCTTCCATATTCATAACCAACTGATGCATATAACCGTCGTCGCAGACCCAGAACTTGATGTCGGCAGAATCCAACTGGCTCAGCGCATTGAAATCGGTTGTACTTTGCAAGTCGAGCGCTTGGAACATTGTCAACGCTGCGTTCTTGTCGCCGGTGTACACGTCACAACGCCGATTGTCGAATGTCTCCGTGCTCGTCTTTTTGAAAATATTCCAATCGACGTTTTGCGAAGATGATTTGCCGATGAAATCGTCCGCGCTTGGCAAACTGCTAGTCACTTGCCCCGTGCCGCCGACGTACCACTTGTTTTCGGTCGCACCCATCATCGCGAGCGGTCCGCGGACGTACGTCTTGCCGCCGACGGTCATCATCTCGAATCCTTTTGCCGGATCCCCGCCGAGGAAAGATGCGATGAATCCCTTGAAGACGATGTGCGAATCTTTGCCCGCTATCGCGCCGGTCATCGTGAACAACGAAAGTTCTTGAGTGGCGCCGGTAACGCCGGGAACATTTCCCAATGCGCCTTTCATCGTCATATCGAAATCCATTCGATACGCGGTGGCGGTTTCAGCTTTTGCCCACGCATTGGAAAGTGGATTAGGCGGCGCGGGGGTTCGCGTGGGTGGTGGCGGCGGAGGCGCAAAGACGCGCGTCGCAGTAGGAATGGCGGTCGGGGTTGCGGAAGGTGTTGGCGTTTCCATCGGCGTTGCGGTGGGTCGGGGTGTATGGGTGGCTGACACAAACAGATTGGCGATTTGAACATCCGCCCCCAGCATTTGTTGCGCGACGATAAAAATGCCGGCGCACCAAATACACAAAACGCTGATGCCTAAAACAGCAACGATGATCCATTGTTGGCGAGTCATCGAACACCTCCGCATAAAAATGATTGACTCGATAATACGGGAGATTGCGAAAAAGGTCAATGAGAATCCGGGTGGATAAAAAAGCGGTGCAATGTTTGACATCCGCCAAGTGTTCGACTAAAATGAATTTGAAATTTTAGCAAGGACTTGTTATGTCTCTCACTTCTCAACAAATCCGCAAAACCTTTCTCGATTATTTCAAGCGCCGCAAGCACACGATTGTTGCGAGTTCATCGCTGATTCCCGCTGGCGATCCGACCCTCTTGTTCACGAACGCCGGCATGGTGCAGTTCAAAGACACCTTCCTGGGCTTGGAAAAACGCGATTACGTTCGCGCGACGACGGCGCAAAAATGTATGCGCGTTTCGGGCAAACACAACGATTTGGAGAACGTGGGTCCTTCGCCGCGCCATCACACCTTTTTTGAGATGCTCGGCAACTTTTCGTTCGGCGATTATTTCAAAAAGGAGGCAATCGAGTACGCCTGGGATTTGCTGGTCAATCATCTTGAACTTGACCCAGCGCGGTTGTGGTTCACCATTTTCGAAGGCGATGATCAAGTGCCGGCAGACGAAGAAGCCGCCGAGTTGTGGGTCAAAGTCGGCGCGCCGCCGGAACGCATTCGACGATTTGGACGCAAGGATAATTTCTGGCAGATGGGGGAAACCGGTCCGTGCGGTCCGTGTTCCGAAATTCATTACTACTTGGGACCCCATCCTAAAAATCCCAAATACAATCGCGTCGAGTACGTCAACGGCGACGGCGACGAGCAAGTCGAAATTTGGAATCTTGTCTTTATGCAATTCAATCGATTCCAAGATGGCGATACCTTCAAGCTAACGCCTTTGCCCAAGCCTTCGGTGGACACCGGTTCTGGGATGGAGCGCTTGACAATGGCGTTGCAAGCGAAACCCTCGACGTACGACACCGATCTCTTCAAACCGGTTCTCGAACGCACACGCAAATTGCTGGGGCAAGACAAAGCGACGATGGAAAAACGCATCGCGTCGTACCGTGTCATCGCCGATCATTCGCGTGCGGTTGCGTTTCTCACCGCCGATGGCGTGATTCCCGGCAATGAGGGGCGCAATTATATCTTACGTTTGATTCTGCGCCGCGCCGCGCGCCATGGCCAATTGCTCGGTTTCAACGAACCATTCCTCACGCAAGTTTTGCCCACCGTCATCGAGGTGATGGGCGATCAATATCCCGAACTCGTCAAGCGCCGGGATGCGATTATGAAGATCACGTTGCAAGAGGAAGAGCGTTTCCAAAAAACACTCAAGAGTGGTTCGGCGATGCTGGAAGATTTGGTCGCCGATTTGAAGGCGAAAGGCAAAACGCAAATTCCCGGCGCGGAGGCATTCAAACTGCACGACACGTACGGCTTTGCGTTGGAACTCACGCGCGATTACGCTCGCGAATTTGGAATGACCGTTGATGAAGCCGGCTTTCGCAAAGCGATGGATGAACAAGCCGAGCGTTCGCGTGCCACCTCGAAAATCGGCGCGGTCGATGATAAAGGGGAGCAGTTGTATCGCGATACGCTCGATGAACTGGTGGCATCGGAACGCATCGCGCCTGCCGGTGTTGTGCACGACCCGTACAGCGGCACGGATTTGGCGACGACGGTCGCCGGCTTTTTGCGCGACGGCAATCTCACCGACCAAGTGAAAGCCGGCGATCAAGTGGAAGTGATTCTCCCCAAGACGTGCTTCTACGTAGAGTCGGGCGGGCAGGTGAGCGATGTGGGGCGCATCGTGAGATATGCCGGCGTTGCGGACGGCGCAGAAACCGAAGAGGCGAACGTCGAGTGGGCAATTGAAATCACGGACGCGCGCAAACCGATTCCCGGGTTGATTGTGCACGTCGGCAAAGTATTGAAAGGCAATCCGCGCGTCGGTGATTCTGTTGTGGCTGAAGTCGATCGTTTGCGACGCTGGGACATTATGCGCAATCACACGGCGACGCATCTTTTGCATCGCGAGTTGCGCTACGTTTTGGGTGAACACGTGCAACAAGCCGGCTCGCTGGTTGCGCCGGAGCGTTTCCGTTTTGATTTCGCGCACAATGCAATGGTTACGCAAGACGAACTCGACCGCATCGAAGAAATGGTGAACGATGCAATTCTGGCGGATTTGCCGGTCGCGCCGTTCGAGATGAGTTATCAAGAGGCAACCGCCGGCGGCGCAATGGCGTTGTTCACGGAAAAGTACGGCGATCGCGTGCGCGTGATGAAAATCGGCGATCCGAAAAAGCCATTCAGCCAAGAGTTGTGCGGCGGCACGCACGTGTCGCGCACGAGCCAGATTGGTTCGTTCCACATTTTGTCGGAATCATCGGTAGGTGCTGGGTTGCGTCGCATCGAAGCGACGACCGGGCGCGGCGTGAGCAAATTGCTTGCGGATGGGCTGGGACGCTTGGAACGCACGGCGGCGTACTTGCGCGTCTCGCCGGAACAGGTCGATCACAAAGTGCTTGAGCTGATGAGCGAGCGCGAGGCGCAACAAAAAGAAATCGAACGATTACGCCGCGAGCTGGCAATGCGCGAAGTTGGCAAATTGCTCGACCGGGTTCAACAAGTCGATGGTGTGTCAGTCCTTTCGGCGCAAGTTGAAGCGGCGAACGCCGATATGTTGCGCGAAATCGGCGATTGGCTCAAAGACAAACTGGGTTCCGGTGTCATTGTGCTTGGTGCGGCAATCGAAGACAAGCCAAGTTTAATCGTGATGGTCACGCCTGATCTGGTGGCAAGAGGTTTCGACGCGGTGCAAATCATTCGCCCGATTGCGAAAATTGTCGGCGGCGGCGGCGGTGGCCGTGCGACGCTTGCGCAAGCCGGTGGCAAAGATGCGTCGCTGTTGCCGGAAGCAATCGCACAAGCGGCGAATATGATTGCGAAAAAATTGTAAAGCGTTTTTGGTTTATTGATGTCTGAGACAATCCTGCGAGCAACTCCATTTGTGATGGGGTTGCTCGCATACGGTTTAAGCAAACGCTGGATAAACGGACGTGGTTTCGTTCTCTCGCGTCGGGTTGCCGACCGCAGTGTTGTGATTTTGGCGATCATCTACTTTATAATTTTTGGAACACTCACGCTCTTGTTGCATTTTTCGTTGAATGGCGCGGACGACGATGTGGGACTTTTTCATCAAGTCGTGTGGAACTCATTACACGGGCGATTGCTCGAAACCTCGTTATTGTCAGATGTTACATCGCTCATCCAACAACGGTTTTCGCCGATTCTGCTTGCCTTCGTCCCTTGGTATGCAGTTTGGACAAGTCCGGCGGTTCTGTTGCTAATTCAAACGTTGGGGATTGCGGTTGGAGTATTTCCACTTTATTGGATTGCGCGCGCGAAAATTGGAAATGGATTTGGCGTTCTGCTTGCAGCGGTGTATTTTCTTTTTCCGGCTTTAGAGCACGTTAACTTGTACGGCTTTCACGAAATCGCGCTGGCGATTCCAGTTTTGGCGTACGCTTGCTTCTTTCTTTTACGCAAGCGTCTGGATGCATTTTTCATTTGCGTTCTTTTGTCTCTTTTGATCAAAGAAGATTTAGCGCTCACGGCGGCGGGATTGGGTGTCTATCTGTTTCTGGTGTTGCGCAAACGATGGCTGGGTTTAATCCTGTGTTTTGGATCGATAGCGTGGTTTGTTTTCCTCTTACAATGGCTCATTCCATTTTTTCGCGGCGCGCCGGAAGGGTACGGCTATTACTATTTCGGCAGCGGTTTTGCGGCTGGGTTTGGACGTTATGATTATTTGGGTAACAGTCTCTCGCAGATCATTTTGACCATTCTCACGCGCCCAGACCTTGTGGTCTCTCATTTGTTCGTCGAGCGCAAAATCGATTACCTTATCAATTTGTTGGTGCCACTTGGCTTGTTGCCGTTCGTCGGACTTGAAATCGCCGCGCTGGCAATTCCATCACTCGCAATTTCTGTGCTGAGCGATTATCCGCTCCAGACCTCGCTTGCTTCACATTATGCCGCGCCAACCCTTGTGCCTTTGTTTTTTGCGGTGCCGCTTGCCATCGAACGTTTGATAAAGCTGGGTCAAGCGCGGAACGAAAAATTTGCGCGCGCACTGGGTGTTGGTGTTTTGCTGATTCTAGCATCGCTGGCGAATTATTATCTGCTTTCGCCCGGTCCACTTGCCCGGAATTTCAAGCCGGAAAAATACGCGGTTACCGCGCGCACTTTTGCCGGTTACGAACTCTTGAGTAAAATTCCTGCTGATGCGGTTGTGGTGGCGCAACGGGGGTTGGTTCTCCACATTTCAGGTCGCGCGGGCGCGCATGAATTTCCCGGGTCGCCCGATTTTTGCCGGGAAGAGTACGTGATTGTCGATGAGACGCAGTACGCTTTTCAGGCATTCCAGGACGACTGGCAAAAATATATGCGGTCGGGTTATTTTGAAATTGCGCAGGCAAAAGAGGGATTCATTCTTGCGTCGCGCCGTGTGGCAAATCGCCCCAGCGGAATTTCGTTTGGAAATCAATTGACGCTTGCCAATTATTTACTGATTACGGATTCTGCGCGCGGCGGTTCGGTGATTTGTCCGATTGTCGAGTGGCGGGCGGCGCGCGCAATTCCTGGCGCATACATTATCCACGCGCGACTGGTTGATTCGCGCGGGCACGTCATCGCGCGCGATGACCGCGAGCCACGGCGCGGACTCTTGCCGACGAATCGATGGACGTCGGGGCAATCGATCCCCGATCAATTTACTTTTGACATTCCATCGACCGCGCCGAGTGGAATGTATGCAATCACCGTCGGCGTTTACGATCCTGTAACTGATCGTTATTTGGAGCCACGCGACGCAAACGGAACCGCTCTCGACTATGAAGCGCCGCTTGCAACACTCAAGATCCAAAAAGATGTGTCGAGCAAAACGGCAAGCGAATTGTACATTGAAAATCCTTTGATGATCGATATGGGCGAAATTCGCTTGCTGGGTTTGGCGTCTCTGCCAAAAACGATTGAACCGGGACAACGCCTCGCCGTTGGATTGTATTGGCGTGCGCGCGCCCAACCGCGCGGCGATTATCACGTGCAGGTTACTTTGAAAAATGCGGCAGACATTACGGTGCTGGAAAAATCTAGTGCGCCGGCGGCGGGAACTTATCCGACGTCACAATGGCACATGGGCGAAGTCTTGCTCGATTGGCATGACCTTGACCTGCCAAGCGATCTGGAATCGGGCGAATATCGAGTGATGGTTTACTTGCGCGATTCAGCAAAACAGATTATCTTGGGGCAAGCTCAAGTGGCTCTAATCAAAATCGAAAATTAGTTTTATATGTACCAAATCGTTCAGCTCCAACCAACCGATGACCTTGCCGCGATCCGCGCGCGCATCGAAACAGCAGAATTTGCACATCTGGTGCTTGTCGTTCCACACGATTGCCCCGCACTTGGAAATCGCAGTGGTCTGCAATTGTTGCGACGCGCGGCGGATGACCTGGGGGCGGAAATTGCGCTGGTCGCGCATAATCCCTTCGCGCGGGCGCACGGCGCAGAATTTGGCTTTCCGGTTTTTACATCGATTCCGCAGGTGCAACGCGCGCGCTGGCAAATGTCGGAACCGGCGCGCGCCAGCAGTCGCGCGAGCAAACCGCCGACAGAATCGCCAGAATCGGCAGCGTCGATGCAACGCACGATGCAAGAGTGGCGCGGCACACTCATCGTTATGGCGATTGTGGTGTTGCTCTTGTCGTGCGCTGCTGTGTTCATTGTGCCGACGGCTCAAATTCAATTGGTGCCGTCCGCCGTCGCGCTGAATGTTGCAACGGACATTATTATCGATTCATCGATTGGCGCGGTGAGTGCGGAAACGCGCGCAATTCCGGCGCGGCGCATCAACAAAGAAATCAGTGGCACGTTGCAATTGCGAACGACCGTTACTAAAACCGTACCCGACGCGCGCTCGACCGGCACGGTTACGTTTACCAATCTGCGCGCCGAAGAAATTACAATTCCACCCGGCACCATCGTGCGCACGAGCGCCGGCGTGCCCATTCGATTTTCGACGCAGACGACGGTTACGCTTCCCGGCGGTGTCAACAATCGCGTCGATGCGCCGATTCAGGCAGTCGATCCCGGCCCCACCGGCAATGTCCGCGAACTGGCGATCAACACCGTCGAAGGTTCGTTCACATTATCGCTGCGAGTGATCAACACCAAACCGACGGTAAGCGGCACGTTGCGTTCCGTGCGCGTCGTAACCGCCGACGATAAAAAGAAATTGGAAGAGCAACTTCTTCAGCAATTGAAGCAACAAGCGCCGGGCGTGTTGAACGTCGGCTTGAAACCGGGGGAGTTTATCCCGCCGGATTCCATCTTGGTCGATATTCAGGATCGGCAATTTGATCGCGCCGTCGATGAGCCAGCCGACGCGGTGACACTCAAAGCGACCGCGAACGCGTTTGGTTTGGCGATTGATCGCGCCGATCTGGAAGCCGTAATGGAAACGTTGTTGGAAAAACAATTACAAACCGGGTATCGACTTTTGGAAAATGGCGTCGCGGTCGAGATTTTGCCGGGCGGTAAATTTCAAGGCATCCAATTGCGCCAGCCGATTCGCGCGATTGGTTACGCAATTCCACAAATCGATCCCGCCAAAGTGGCGGCGGGTGTGCAAGGCAAATCGATTGAAGAGGCTCAAGCATTTTTGGCGAGCCGCTTGACGCTTGCGCAACCGGCAAACATTCGCATCGTGCCGCCGCTCTGGCCCCGATTGCCGTGGCTCGCGTTTCGCATTGCCGTGTTCATCGAGGAACCGAGGGTGAATCGATGAAATATCTTGGACTCGATGTGGGTAACAAACGCATCGGCGTCGCATTTGGCGATTCCGATTTGCGGCTTGCCACGCCGGTCGATGTGATCATGCGCGGGTCACTGGAGCAAGATGCGCAGGTGCTTGCAAATTTGGTACGCGAGTACGATGCGGCGCAATTGATTGTCGGCTTGCCGCGCAATATGGACAATTCGCAAGGCGAGCAGGCGGAAGCAGTTATCGAGTACGCGCAAACGATTGCGGAAAGAATTCTTGTGCCAATCGTTTTTTGGGACGAACGCTTGACAACGGTGGAAGCAACCAAGCGCGCGCACGAAACCGGCGCGCGTGGAAAAAAATCCCGGCGCGGGATCGACGCGCTTGCCGCCGCCGTTTTGTTACAAGATTATTTGGACAGCCAAGCCGATGAAACTCATTAGCATTTTACTTTTCGCATTGATCCTAGTCGGATGCAGTTCTGCCGAGCCGGGCAGTTTGCTCGTTTCGGAAAATCAATTGCCCACACCATCCCGCATCGAAGATATGCCGGCGTACTTGTACTTGCAACAGCACAAGGACGAATTGAACAAGCCCGCCGGCAACGACGCGACGCCGGTGCAATTCACCGTTGCGCCCGGCGAATTGCCAACGGACATTGCCGTGCGTTTGCAGAAACAGGGCTTGATCAAGAACGTTGATTTGTTCATCAATCTAGTCAAGTACACCAAAGTTGCCACCAAAATTCAGGCGGGCGATTACGTACTCAAACGAACAATGACGACCGAAGAAATCATCGAGGCGTTACAACACGGCTACGCCAAAATCATTCCAATCACGATTCGCCCCGGCTGGCGCGCAGAAGAAATCGCCGATTATTTGGCGACGCTTGGTTTGAAGAATTACACCAAGGAACAATTTCTCAAACTCGTGCGCGAAGGCAAATTCGATTACGCGTTTCTCAAGGACCGACCCAAGACCGCGCCGCAAGGTCTTGAAGGGTTTTTGTTTCCCGAAACGTACAACGTGCCGCTCGATATTTCCAACGAATTCATGATTACATTGATGCTCGACACATTCAACAGTCGCGTAACCGACGCCATGCGCCAAAAAGCCACTGCCGCCAAGATTACGCTGTACGAAGCGGTAACACTTGCGGCGATTGTCGAACGCGAGGCGGTGGCGGCAAACGAACGCGCGATCATCGCCAGCGTGTTTTGGAATCGCGTGAAAAAGAAAATGCTGTTGCAGTCCGATTCGACAGCGCAGTACGCGCTCGGTTATCAGCCGGCGACCAAGCAGTGGTGGAAATCGCCGGTGACCATTGAGGAACTTGTAGCGGTGAAATCGCCGTACAACACCTACTTGAATCCCGGCTTGCCGCCGGGCCCCATTTGCAATCCAAGTTTAGCGTCGATTGTCGGCGCCATCGAGCCGGCGCAAACCGATTATCTATTTTTTTATTCCAAAGGCGACGGCACGCACGTCTTTGCCAAAACCTACGAAGAGCATTTGCAAAATCAACAAAAATATCAAAAGTAGAACAAGTTTCAAACTTGTCCATCGTGGAAAACTATGCCAAAGAAAAAACTGCGCGTTTTGATGCTATCGTGGGAATATCCGCCCTATGTTATTGGCGGCTTGGGGGCGCATGTTGCCGCGCTCGCGCCGGCGCTGGTCGAAGCCGGGGTGCAAGTTCATATTGTTACACCGCGTTGGAAGGGCGGGGCAGAGCGAGAATCCATTGCGGAGGGAAAATCGCGCGCGCGGAAAACCCCGCCGCCGTCGGTTTATCGCGTCAATCCGCCGGTGATGCGGATGGGAAATTTTTTCGCCGATGCGCAACAAACGAATCTGAATTTGCAAGAGCAGGCAGAAAAGTTGTATCCCCAAGTTGGCGGATTTGATTTGATTCACGCGCACGATTGGCTTGTAGCATTTGCCGCGGCGGGTTTGAAAAAGTTACACAAGACTCCTTTACTCGCAACGATTCACGCAACCGAGCGCGGACGCGGGCGTGGTTTCCTGAACGGTGAAATTGCGCAGGCGATCAACGGCACCGAATGGTGGCTGACGTACGAAGCGTGGCGCGTGATCACGTGCAGTCAGTATATGGCAAACGAGGTCAAGGAATTTTTCAGCGCACCGCCGGACAAGATCGATGTTGTGCCGAACGGTGTCGACGCATCACCGTTCGATGCGTTAGATAAAATCGACCTGACCGAATTTCGCGCGCGCTGGGCATTGCCGCACGAACGGATTGTTTTCAACGTCGGACGTGTGGTGCAAGAAAAAGGCGCACACCTTATCGTCGAAGCCGCGCCGCGCGTGCTGGCGGAAATGCCGCACACCAAGTTTGTCATCGCCGGCACCGGCAGTATGGTTGAGCCATTGAAACGGCGCGTGCAAGAACTCGGTATTGCCAGTCAAGTGCAAATCGCCGGCTTTATCTCTGACCCGGATCGCAATCGATTGCTAAAAGTTGCCGACGCGGCGATCTATCCGTCGTTGTACGAACCCTTCGGCATCGTCGCGTTGGAAGCGATGGCGGCGAAATGCCCGGTTATCGTCAGCGAAGTTGGCGGGCTGAAAGAAGTGGTCAAGCACGATGTGACCGGCGTAACGATTTTTCCCGACAATGTCGAATCGACGGCGTGGGGAATTTTGCACACACTGGGGAATCCCAAAGCGGCGCGCGCGCGCGCGGCAAAAGCGTACCGCCTCGTTAAAAAAGATTTCAATTGGAATCGGATTGCTGAGCAAACCATCGAGATTTACGAACGCATCGTCCGCGAGCGCAGACAAACCAATTGGTAAATTGCAAATCAGGCAGGCGACAGCCAGGATTATCGGCTGTCGCTTTTTTGTTTCCAAATTTTTACCCGATGATGCGTGCGGTAAAGAATTTTTTACTAGATCCTGCTTGAGATTGACAGCTTAATCGTGTTATGGTGAAGATGCGGTAATCCATCTTTCATGCGAGGAGGAGGCGGGGGTGGCGACAAATGACAAAGTGTTGGTCTGTGTCGAATGCGGTCGCAATTTTCTGTGGGATGCCGGGGAGCAGGCGTGGTACCAAAGCAAGGGGTTGAGCAATGTGCCAAAGCGTTGCAAATGTTGTCGGGACAAACGCCGCGAGGCGCAATTGCATCAACCACGCCAGTACTTGACCGTGAGCTGTGCCAGCTGTGGCGCGCCGGCTTACATCCCATTTGTGCCGCGTGGGATTAAACCGGTTTATTGTCGGAGCTGTCTCACGGCGGTGCGCGCTTGACGCACCGATTGGAGCCGCGAGCGTGGTTATCCACCTCGCGGCTTTTTGATTGTGGATGCGCCGCATCGCGGATGTGGGATAACTGTGGGTTTGTGTGGGATAACCCAAAACCGCACGTTCTGCTCGACCTTGCTACGTTTCGCACGAACGTGATATAATCAGTATCATCGAAAAATAAAAATACTGAAAGGAAACGACGATGCCGACTTTTACGATTGACGAACACGCCCCGATCCTAGTCGAGTTCAAATCCACCGCGGGTATGGTGCGCACCGCGCTTTCTCCGCAAGACCTCACCGCGCTATCGGAAAAAGCGATTACCAACGCGATGAACACGATTCACGCGATGGCGCGGCGCGTCAACGATACGATCACCCAAATCAAGTTGGTCGAGCGCCCCAGCAAAGTCGAAGTGGATTTTGGCTTGGTGCTGACCGCCGAAGCCGGCGCGTTGGTTGCGTCCGCCAGCACTGCCGCAAGTTTCAATGTCAAGCTGACCTGGGAACGCCAACTGCCGCCCGCCACGATGCCGGAAATCGATTAAGCGTCTTTTTTCATTGCGAGAAGCGTGATTGGCGAAACACCCTCCTCCGTTTTTGCTCAAGGAGTAGCAAATGGATTTCTCAATCGAACCGAAACTGCAATCAACGTTGAACATGATTCGTGATTTCGTGCGCGCCGAATTGTATCCGCTCGAACGCGGTTTTTTGAGCAAGCCGTTCACGGATTTGTTGCCGGCACTTGACGAGAAGCGGAACCAGGTCAAGCAAATGGGCTTGTGGTCACCGTCGATTCCCAAAGAGTACGGCGGCGCAGGTTTTTCGTTTTTGGAAATGGCGCACATTAGCGAAGAACTAGGACGTAGTCCGCTCGGTTATTACGCCTTCAACTCGCAAGCACCCGATGTCGGCAATATGGAATTACTCATCGCGCAAGGGACGCCTGCACAAAAAGAAAAATATTTGCGACCACTCGTGCGCGGCGACATCCGCAGTTGTTACGCGATGACCGAACCCGATTATCCCGGGTCGAATCCGGTGTGGCTGGGTACGACGGCGACCAAAGACGGTGACGATTACATCATCAACGGACGCAAATGGTTTTCGACTTCTGCTGATGGCGCGGCGTTTGCCGTCGTGATGGCGATTACAAATCCGGATGCCAAGCCACACGAACGCGCGACGCAAATCATCGTGCCGACAAACACACCGGGGTATCGCTTGGTGTGTAACACGCCGGTGATGGGGCACAGCGGCGAAGACTGGGCAAGTCACGGCGAACTCGAATTTAAAGATTGCCGCGTGCCGCAATCAAATCGGTTAGGTGCGGAGGGCGCCGGATTCATGCTCGCGCAAGAACGCTTGGGACCTGGGCGCATTTATCATTGTATGCGTTGGATTGGCATCTGCGAACGCGCGCTCGAATTGATGTGCGAGCGATCCGCCAAACGTCAACTCGCGCCGGGACAGGTGCTTGTGCAAAAACAACTCATTCAAGCGATGCTTGCCGAGAGTCGTGCGGAAATCAACGCGGCGCGCTTGATGGTTCTGCAAGCCGCGTGGAAAGTGGATCGCGAGGGACAACGCCAAGCGCGCGTCGAAATTTCGACGATCAAATTTTTTGTCGCCGATGTGTTGCAGCGCGTACTCGACCGCGCGATTCAGATTCACGGCGGACTCGGTGTTACCGATTACACGCCGCTGGCTTTTTTCTATCGCCACGAGCGCGCCGCGCGCATCTACGACGGCGCGGACGAAGTGCACAAAACGGTAGTGGCGCGCCAGTTGCTCAAAGAGTACGGCGTGAAGGTTGATTTGGTAGGCGCATAAGCCAAGTCGGGAAAACCATGAATGTCAATTGGATCGATCAGCCACGTCAAGTCCGACGAGGCGAAGAGCTTGATAGCGCCAACTTGGCTAAATACTTGAGTGAACATCTTGGCGGACAAGGTGGCGAACTGATTGTACGCCAATTTCCCAGCGGTCACTCTAATCTCACATACTCGGTTCAGATCGGCGCGCAAGAATTTGTCTTGCGCCGTCCGCCATTCGGCGCGAATATCAGATCGGCGCACGATATGTCGCGCGAGTACCGGATCCTTTCGCATTTGTATCCCGTTTACAACAAAATTCCGCGCGCCATTTTGTATTGTGAGGATGAATCGATTATCGGCGCACCGTTCTATTTGATGGAGCGTGTTCACGGCATCGTCTTGCGCGCGAAACCACCTACCGGTTTGCCTCTGACGCCTGACGTGATGCGGAATTTATCGATTGCGTCCGTTGATAATCTCGCCGCGATTCACGCCATCGATTATGAATCGGCGGGGCTGAGTGATTTGGGCAAACCGCAAGGGTACGTCGCGCGGCAAGTGCGCGGCTGGACGGAGCGCTACGCCAACGCCAAGACCGATGATATTCCGGCGATGGAGCGCATCGCGTTGTGGCTTGCAGAACATCTGCCGCCGCACGAAGCGTCCGACGCGACGTTGATTCACAACGATTACAAGTACGACAACCTTGTGCTCGATGCAAACGATTTGTCGATTCGCGCGGTGCTGGATTGGGAAATGGCGACGATTGGCGATCCGTTGATGGATTTGGGGACGATGCTTGGATACTGGGTCGAGGCGAATGACCCGGAGGAATTGCGAACGCTCGCGTTTTGTTTGACGATGTTGCCGGGGAATCTCACGCGCGATGAAATCGTTCAGCGGTACGCGCAGGTGAGTGGGCGCGATGTTTCGCAGATTCAGTTTTACTACGTCTATGCGCTTTACAAAATTGCCGTCATCATTCAGCAAATTTATGCGCGCTGGAAACGCGGCGCAACCCAAGACCCGCGCTTTGCCAATCTGCTTGATGGTGTGCGCGTGTTGGCGCGAATCGCAATCAACGAAATCACAAAATGATGTCGCGACATCTCATCGGGATGTCGCGATTATTTTTCCAAAGCCAATTTTACAATCACCGGTCGATGATCGGAAAAGCCATCCCAGTTGCCCAGTTCTGCCGAAACCGCGCGCCAGTGCGATGAGTGAAAAATGTAATCGATGCGGACGAGCCACATCATTGGATACAGTCCCGCCACGCTGAGCGTCGGGCGAGTGTTCAGATTGTTGCTCGGAAACGTGTGTCCCAATCCCCAACCGGCTTCGCGCCACGAATCGCGCAATACACCAGCCACAAGTTGATAACTCGTGTTTTGATCGGTCGCGTTGAAATCGCCGGTAACGATGAGTGGCGAATCCGGATGCGCGCGCGCAAAATCGGCGATGAGGCGTGAGTGATTTTCGCGCACGCGAATCGATTCTTCGAGCGCATCGCCGGCAAGGAAAAATGCAATCGGCGGGGCGTTGCTGGGAAAAGTGTGAACGTGCAACACTGTCACTGTTCGTCCGTTCCAATCGAGCGACAAAATTTGTGGCGCGCCGATCCATTCACCCGGCAGAGTTTTGCCGGTGTCGCGCAGAGGAAACCGGCTGAGCACGCCCGCGCCGCTCACGCCGATTTGCGGATCGAGGATTTGGTACGGATAATCGTGCGCGAGTTCGCGCTGGATTAACGCGCCGGCTTCCACGTTCAATTCTTGAATTGCAACGACGTCCGCGTTTGCGTGGCGAATCGTTGCGATGACCACCTCGGGATGCGCGGTGTTGTAGCCAAGCATATTGTACGTCATCACGCTGAGCGATGGGCGATTTATGTTCGGCGCGAATTTGGGCAACAGCAATTCGCCGTAGAGAAAGAGCGCGATGCTTGCCGCGATGATCGACGCAATCCAAATTTCGCGGCGGCGTGTTTTCCAAGCCAGGAATAAAATTATCGGCAAAGGCGCAAAGAGATAGCCGGCAAAGGTGTTAAAGAGAAACAGCCACGCCCAGCGATCGCCGAAGACAAAGTGTAAAATTGCCCAGCCAAAGAGCAAGGTAAAATAAACGCGCGCGAGGGCGATCAGGCGCGCGTCGATCCATCGATAAAAAGTTTCTCGCGTCAATTTAAATTTCCTTCAGCCATTTGTCCGTTTCGCGCGGCGAGTGCAAGCGAATCAGTTTGAGATGCGAGTACTCCGGTTGCGTGAGCAAGCGCGGATAATCGCGATGATGACGCGGACGCGATTGCAAAACCCACAGAAAAAGCGATTCGCGTCCAAAGATCACGCGCCAATCTTCTTGATTCGTCCCCCACAACTTTTCGCGCGTGACGATGCGCCGAATCGTCCGCGAGCCCAATCGCCAAAAGATGGTCGCCAGAGAATAATCGATCCAGACAAGCGCGTCCGCGCGTCCCCAAACAATGTCGCGCACTTTGCTGTAATTCCCATCGATGACCCAGCCATCGCCGGTCAATGCTTGCTCGACGTGCGCGCGAAAAATATCGAGCGGCGCTTCGGTCCAATTCGGTTCCCAGTGCAGTGAATCCATCTCGATGTGTCGATAGCCGAGTCGTTGCGCGATTTGTTTTGCGAGCGTTGTCTTGCCGGAGCCAGTCGTGCCAACGACGGCAATACGAGAACCGATGTTGTGATCACGAGGCGCGGTTGTTGCGCTGAAGCAATCTCTCAAGGGACGGTTGAAAGATTGCTTCGCTTCGCTCGCAATGACATCAGCATTTTCGCTCAAGGTGCTTGTTCGCCTCTTCAATCGCTTGTTGCGTTTCCTTGAACTGCACACCTTTCATGCCGAGCTGTTCGGCGGCTCGAATATTTTCTGCGATGTCGTCGACAAAGATTGCTTGCTCCGGCAAAACATCCAATCGTTCCAGAACAATGCGATAAAAACGCGGGTCGGGTTTCTCGAGTTTTTCTTCTCCGGAAAAAACCAGTGTGTCCACCACATCGTTCAGTTTGTACTTGTTCGTCAATGCTTGGCGCGCGGAAGCAAATGCGTTGCTGAGAATCCCGGTTTTGTAACGTGGTTGCAGATCGCGGAGAAACTGTACCAGCGCATGATCCAAGTTCTCGTCCGACCAAAAATCGGCGCGCAATTCGCGCAACTGATCTGTGCCAAGTTTCAGCGTGATGCCGGCTTCCCGCCACACATCCTCTTCAGTGGCGTGACCCAGCATCGCGCGCCGCGACACCTCGGAACCGAAAATGATTCGACTCAATTCTCTGTCGCGCAAACCCAGCCGTGTTTCCCACTTGCGCCGCACGACGCGTTCGCCGGAACGCAAGAGAACGCCGCCGACATCGAAGATGACCGCGCGAATCGAGTTTATTCCCATTGTCCACCATCGAATAAAACGTAGACCAAGCCGCCTTCTGCTCCCGTGAACATTTGCCCGCGCTCGAATTGTTGCGTTGACGCGAGGTAAGGTCCCTGTTCGGGTGAAGTCGCCGCGCCGATCTTCGCGCGCACCGATGCTTGCTCGCACCACACTTTGCCAAAGCCGCGTTTGGGTTTGACGCCGGCGACACTCACGCCGGGACACGAATCTTCCGGCAACGCGCTCGTCCACGCATCGTCGAAAATAATCCACGACCGATCATTGTTCACAACGATGATTTTCGTGTCGCTCTCGCGCCAGAACACCGTGCCGCGCTCGAACATTTGAAATACCATATTCGTTGTCCGCGCGTTTTCGGTTGGACAACCGATTCTCGTTGCGACGGTGGGGGTCCATTTTTGTGTCGCAAACGCGGCGACCGGCGGACTGCACAACGGCAACGATGCGGAACTTGACGCGCGCGTCGGCGACGCCGGCGGCGGAGTCAACGTTGGAAATCGTGTCGGTGTCATCGTTGGTGTGGGTGATGGCGGTGCGGGCGTCATCACATCTTCGATGATCGTGATCGTGCCGTCGTCGCGGCTGGCGACGTAAATCAAATTTCCGATGCGCGTCATTTTGCCCGGCGTGTTGACGGTCAACTGCGCGACAACGCCAAACGTCGTGCCGTCCAGAACCAAAACCGTGTTGTCGATTTGCGTCGGCGGTTGATTGCTTTCGCGCGGCAAACTTTTTTGCGACAGAAACAGATGCCGCGTTTGCGGATTGTAAAGCATCCCGGTCGTTTGCGCGGACAGCGTCAGCGTGAACACTTTGTTGTCGTTCACATCGAACACGCCGAGTTCGTGTGTGAACGCGAGCGGATGCGTGCCGGCAAGAAAAACGCGATTCGTCTCCGGGTCGATTTCGATTTCGGCGACGTTGCCGGCGTACGCAAGCACCGCGCGTTGTTGCATCGTATTGCTGTCGATGCTATACGCGACGCGGCGACTGTTGGAACCCGGCACGCCGTTTCCGCCGAGCGCGTAAATCCGATTTGCGTTTGCGTTGACACGGACGAAATCCGGCGCGATCACCGAATTGATCGTTACGCCACGCACGGTCATCGCGCCAACGCCCGCAAGCGAATTTGCATCGAGCATCACCTCGTTCGCGTGGACGCGCCCGCGTTCGGAATCGACGGCGACGGTCGATAAGAATCGCGTAATCGGTTGCGTCGTGCGAACGGCAAAATTCGTTTCGTCGATGATCGAAAGCGTGTTGTCCGATGAATTGGCGACCAGCACACGATTCGTTGTTGCGTCGTGCGCAAGATCGAACGGCGCGCGCCCGGCGTTGACTTCTCTCAGCACGCGATCATTTTCGACGACGAAAACCGAATCGGTCGTCGCGCTCGCGGTGTAAATACGATTCGTCGTTTCGTTTGCGGCGAGCGCGGTCAAACGAATCGCCAACGGAATCGCGCCGACCACTTGATTTGTTTGCGTGTCGATGATGTGTGTGTTGTCATTACCGTAATTGGCGACGAAAAGCCGCCGCGCGTTTTCGTCGAGCGCGAGCGCGTACGGTTTTAGCCCGACCGGCATTTCGGCGAGCGCGGTCAGGTTGCGCGCGTCGATGACAGACACCGTGTTGGAAAATGAGTTCGCAACGTAAATACGCGCGCCATCACTGCTTATCACCGCATCGCGCGGATCGCCGCCGATTTTTACGCGCCCCCGCGTTGCGCCGGAAACCGGGTCGAACGCGGTCAGAAATTGCGCGTTCGTCGTCGAATCGTACATCGCCGTGAGCACGCTGTCGTTTGCCGGGTTGGCGATAAGTGTGAAATAACTTGCCTTTGCTTCAATCGTCTTCACCAAACGCAACGTCGTCGAATCGATTGCGCCGATCTTATCGAACAGCGCGGCGTAAAGTCGATGATGCGTTGCGTCGCCGGCGAGATTGATGACGCTGAACGCGTTTGGAATCGAAATCACCGATTGCTGTTGTAGTGTCGCCGGATCGAGCACGAGAATTGTGCCTTTGGTTTCCAAGCCAACAAACAATCGATTGTCCTGAAACCACAACGTGCGCGGTTCCTCGCCGATGCTTGTCGTTAGCGCGACCGCATCGTTGGCGATGATCGAAATCGTCTTGTCGGTTTGGTTCGCAACGAAAATCCGTTTGCTCGCGGGATCGATTGCTAAATCGCTCGGGCGTTTGCCGGTCGGCAAGAATTTTGTGATGCGGTCGTTCTGAATGATTGCCACATTGTTGGAGGCAAAGTTAGCGACGTACGTTTTGCCGTCGAGCGTGACGGATGCAACCGGCGCGCGTCCAACGCCGGGCAATTCGCGCGTGACGATGCGTTCGCGGACGGTGGGCACGGTGATTGCCGGCGCGGGAGTCGGCAGAGGAGTAGGTTGCGCGGCGCGCGTGGGCGTGGTGACTGGCAAAGGCGCAGGGAATGCGGTTGACGTTGGCGCGATGCCGGGAACGCTACACGCGGCGGTGAAGAGCAACAAGATGCTGGCGAGGAATTTTATTTTCACGACCCACCTCCGATATTTACATTCTACCGGATGTGTGGATGCGGGTCAAACGAAAACGCCGGCAAGGGAATCTTGCCGGCGAATTGGAGATTTGGAAATTGCACGCGTTACCGCCGATTGAAAATCGGCGTCTAATAATCGTCAAGTCGGCTCAAACCGACTTACCACCTAATCAGCCGTCGGTTTCAACTGATGGCAAACGCTGTAGCAGGGCGCAATGCGGCGCAAGTCAACTTCGCAGTGCAAGACGAAATTCCACGCCGCATTGTCGCCCTGCGTGTGTTTGGCGCAGTTCTTTGTTAGCCGCACGCCCAACGGCCATACCGCGCTTTATGGATACGGCGGACGCGTAGGCGTCGTCTGTCGTATGCGCGTAGGTGATGGGCCAGGCGTGATTGTGACAGCAGGGATAGGCTTGCCAGGAGTCCCTAATGGTATCGATGTTCCTGACAGATAAACCTTCCCGCCCTCACGGGTGAGATAGATTCTGATCGAATCGGTAGCATGCACGCTCGGCGCGTAGGATTTGTAAACCTCTGCGATTATCTGGAACTCACCCTCTCTGGATGGGAAACGTAACTTGCGAGTGAAAGTGAAAGTGCGATTAGCTTTGGCTTCCATAACCCAATTTACCCCACTCTGCTTCCAATCCTGCGCTTCTTCGATAAGTGCATCGTAGGCAGAAGACAGAAATACCTTTAGGTCCGATATGTCTTTTTCGCTCGTCACTGTAA
>DAOTXS010000098.1:0-31678 GCA_034435055.1 Anaerolineae bacterium
TGCGGGGTCGTCCGCGTCCTCGCTTGCGTTTCGGCAGTAGCGGTGCAAGCACTGCCCATTGGTCATCGGTTAGTTCATGGCGACTCATACCCCCATTTTAGGCAATTTCTCGATTTTTGAAATAGGCTCTAAACAATCGCGGGTTTGTGGAAGCAATCGCAGATTTGAGTTTCCCCACAATCTGCTTTTGTGACACTACAGGTAGACCATCGGGTACTTTATCGAGTGCACGATTGAAAACAAAGCCACTTTGAACAGTCCCGCTGATTTCAGCACGCACTTGGACAAAATCGCCAGATGTGCCAAGCGTCGTTACTCTTGCGCCAATAGCTAGGCGTCCAATCTTCTCTGAACTCAAATCAGCATTCTTGAAAAGCGTAGTTGGGTTCTTTATTTGCGCCGATGGGATTGGTGTTGCCGTTGGCGTGTTCGTGGGCGTTGCTGTTCGCGTGGTTGTTGCCGTTGCAGTCGGTGTAGGTGTATCCGTTGGCAGAGGCGTTGCAGTAGAAGTTGCTGTCGGTACCGCGGTCGCTGTCGGCATCGGTGTTGGTGTTGCAGTAGGAGAGCAAGCGGCAAGCAATATGAAGAAAAACGCCAAGAGCAACATGCGGACTGCGAAAAGTGAGGACTTCATCGTCACCTCCTTTTACGGAATGTCGCGTCGAATACGCACACTACTTGGCGTGATAACAATCAGCGCGCAACGCTTCTGTTGCAAACGGCAACGCCGCGCGAATCGCTTCTTCCTTTAATCGTGGGTGCGCAGAAAGAATTTGAGCGATGGTTTCACCTGCCGCAAGTTTTTCCAAAATCAACTCAACCGTGATGCGCGTTCCGACGATAACGGGTTTGCCCATCATCACGGCGGGATCAGAGCGAATCCATTTGTTTACAAGTTCATTTGCCATTTTTCACCTCTCAATGCACACTCGCGCTCGACTTTGCACCCAGGAAAAATCTTAGCGCATCCTTCGCGCGTTGCGGCGCGTTGAGCCATGTATCTTTCATCAACAATCGGCGCGCGATACGTTGCGGACGGAAATAGAATCGGCGGTACGCCTCGTGCCACTTGCGCTCGACGAGTTCGGCGGTGAGATCGCCCACTTGGAAATGCGCCTTGTCGGAATGAATCGCGTAATCATCCCACGTGTGCGAAAACAGAATGCCTTCCTTTTGAACGAGCTTCCACAATTCGGTGCCGGGGAACGGCGCGGCGATCATAAAGTTTGCGAGATCGGGATCGAGTTCGAGCGCAAGTTGCGTTGTCTTTTCCATCGTCTCTTCGGTTTCGCCGGGCATCCCGTAAATGAAAAACCCCATCGTTTGCAAGCCAGCGGCTTTGGCATTCTTGACCGCCGCGCGCACCTGATCGAACGTCTGTGACTTTTTGACGACACGCTTCAAAATGTACTCGTCGCCGCTTTCGATACCAAAGCCGACGCGCTTGCACCCGGCTTGTTTCATCAACTTGAAAAGTTCCGCGTCGGTATGATTCACTTTCATTCCGTGCACGGTAACCCAGGGGACGGTGTTCAACCCTTCATCGATGATCGCGCGGCACAATTCTTTCGCGCGTTTGAGATCGAGATTCCAAATATCGTCGGTCAAACCAATTTCGGTCGCGCGCATTTCTTTGACCAAATAGCGCCACTCGTTCATCACATTGTCGATTGAGCGCGCGCGCCACGTATCACCCGTAATCGGCTTGGAACAGTACGTGCATTTGTACGGACAACCGCGCGACGTAACAATTGTGTACGCGCGTGCGTGCGGATCGAGTCCATCGGTCAGTGGATTCAAATTGGTGTAGCGTTCGATCTTGAACAAATGGTACGCGGGCATCGGAATATTATCAAGATCAGGACGCAACGGGCGATCCACATTATGCATCACGCGCCCGGTTACATCGCGCCACGATAAACCAAGAATGTTGCGGAATCGTGCGTCGCTGATATTCTTGCCGTCTTCCAAGACGCGCATAAATTCGATGATGGTGTCTTCGGCTTCGCCGCGCGCGACGAAATCGACTTCCGGTCTCTGCATCGATTCGTCCGGTTGCAACGTGAGGTGCGGACCGCCAAAGATCGTGATTGCGCCGCGTTGCTTGGCATCGATTGCCGACTTCCACGCATTTTCGATTAGCACCGTCGGCGCGGAAAATCCAACGACATCGAACGGCTTGCCGGCGGCAATCGCGCGATCCAACACTTGCGCCACCGATTCATCTTCGACCGCGCCGTCGTACAGCGTAACGTCGGGATAGCCATTTGCAAGAAGCGCGCCGGCAAGATAGCCTAAACCGTTATGAATATGCGCGCGCGAATTCCACACTTTGGATTCGGGCGAGACGAGCAAAATTCTCATAGCTTCACCACTGCGATGATTATACATCAATTGTTGCACTGTGTCATTGCCTCGGAATGACACGCGCATGCGATCAACAAAATTAAAGGCGAGACCATCATCGCCCCGCCTCGATGAAACCAGAATCAGCGATTACCCCAGTTCGCGAACGTACTTTTGCAGATCGCGCTGGATGATGCGCACGGGGTTTTCTTTGACAATTTGCATCATCTCTTGTGGCGATAGGCGCAGTTTAAGATTTTCGTACGCTTCATCTGCGCTCCCGCCATAACCTAGTTTCTTTTTGCCGTTCTTCATTTCAAAGAGAAAAAAATAATGAGGATGGTTGAAACTGCTCATGTTTTCTCTGTGTCATTGCGAGCGGAGCGAAGCAATGTAAGTCCTGTGGAGATTGCTTCGTCGGCGCAAACCGCCTCCTCGCAATGACAAATTACATTATGCCTTGATCAACGCGTCTTCGTACACGCCGGATTTCTCGCGCAGGAATTGCGGTAACTTGGCATTCACTTCGCGATCGAATTTGCCGCGCAACAGTTGCTTGTAAAATTTGTAATCGATGCCTTTGAGTTTTTCATCGTCGGGGTAGCGATGATAATTCTCTCTCGACATCCGGCTTTTGCCTTCGGCGATGAGTTGATAGCCGAGCGCCGAGCCGGGATATGGTGCATAGTACGAAATCGACGGGAGTACGCGCTTCATCCGCTTGAGCATGCGAATCGTGTCGAAGGCGTCTTCGCGCGTTTCGCCGGGAATGCCGAGCATGATGTTTGCCCAGAATTTGGGTGGGATGTAACCCTTCGCCGCGATGTCATCGCTGATCCGGTTGAGCAAATCGATCGCAAAGTAATTGTCTTCCGCCGTACATTCCTTGTTCAAGATTTTCAGCACGCGATCGCTACCAGATTCAAAACCGAGCGAGACTGTATTCCAATTTGTTTCGCGCACAATGGCTTCGAACAGATCGGGCCATTGACGCACCGTATCCGCGCGCCCCGCCGCCCAATAGGGCCAGCGTTTGTGCGCCTTGCGCGGAAATTTTTCCAGCCACTCTTTGAGCCAGGGTGGATTCTGGAAAAACATCGAATCGTGAATGACAAACGAGCCAATCGGTCCGTACTTGTCGTCAAGATAATTCAATTCGTCGATGACTTGATCGACCGACTTGCGTCCCATATTCGGAATGTACGATGCTTCGTTGCAGAACACACATTGCCAGGGACAGACGCGGCTCGTCAACATGGTGACGACGGGACCAGGTCCCCAGCCGCATTCCGGTTCGAGGGGCCACGGAAAGTCCGGCAGATTGGGATTGGGCCACTGCGTCCGATCCATCAGGGGCCAGTCGGACATCGATTTTGCGCCGATGCCTTGCACGATGCGCGGGAAAGAACCTGGGTCTTTCATCAAATCGACAATAACATTTTCGCCGGGACCTTGACAAATGATGTCGAATTCTTTAACCGCGTCCATTTCGTCGGGCGCGACGGTGGCGTGCATTCCGCCAGTGATGACCAATCCTTTGGGATTGACGCGCTTGAAAATTTTTGCGGCTTGGTACGCAAACGGGTACGTGTAACTGCGTACGTTCATGATCAACACGTCGTACCCTTGCACGCGCGGCGCAAGTTCATCGAACGAATGAAGCGAGCGCGTCGAGAACAAATCGGTTTCGACGTCGTTATTTTTCAGAATCGTGCGCAAGAGACCCAGTCCGTGATCCTGCCAACGATCGTGCGCACCGGCGGGGCGGACGAAAACACCGAGGTCGCCCAGGTCTAGCCAGAGTCGTTTCATGTCAACTATCACGTCGTAATTCCAAATATTCTGTAATCTTTTTGCTCAATTCTCCAAGGAATTTTTCATCAAAATAGCTCGCATCAATGGCCTTGGAGAGCAATTCAAGAAATGCACCTTGTCCAATCATAGGCGCAAACTGCCCGTATTTTTCCTTACCATCAATTGTTATCCAATATGGAAACCACAAATCATGCTTATCATCTGAGGGTGTCTGTTCCCAAGAAATCTTGACGATTGTCGGATCGAAATCAACCTCTCCTTTTTCGGAACTAAGGCATCTGACCGGCTTGTCAAGTCTGACCAATTTCTCAACCGTAAATGCTCCCCAATACTTCGCCCTCGTTTTCTTTCCCACTTTGATCATACTCTTCCTTTCGTCGCGCCCTTAATTCCATTAACCTCGCCACAGCGCCAGTCCGCCATTTGGAAATTTGGATTTGGGATTTGAGATTTTGCCCCTAACAAGCCACCTGCGTTTCTTCGACGATTGCCTTGACCTCGTCTTTTTCTTTCTTCGGCAGAACGATTTTCAACGCCATTCGCAACGTGCGCGGGAAATGTTGCCACGTCGATTTGCGCATCAGCGTCATCGCAATGCGATGCGGGCGCAAGTAGAATCGACGGTACGCTTCTTTCCATTTTTTCTCTTGCGCCGCGGCGGTCGTCTCGCCCAATTCAAAACGCGCTTTGCCTTCAAAGAACACGTAATCCTGCCAATCCTTGACGAGCATCTGCCCGCCGTTGCGATGCACCTGTTCCCACACTTTTGTCCCAGGATACGGCGTCATCATCGAAAAATTTGCGACGAGCGGATCGAGTTCGCAGGCGAGTTGAATCGTTTTTTCCATCGTCGCTTCCGTGTCACCCGGCAAGCCGATGATAAAAAAGCCCACTGTTTCCAAGCCGACTTTTTTTGCGTTCTTGAACGCTTGCCGAATTTGATCGTGCGTTACGCGTTTATCAATCGATTCCAAAATATCTTCGTCGCCGGTTTCCACACCGAACGCGAGTCGCTTCAAGCCGGCTTCTTTCAAATGACGCAGTAAATCTTCATCGGCGAGATTGGCGCGGATGCCGTTGATCAGGATCCACGGCACGTGATTCAATTTTTCTTGGATCAGTAAATCCGCCAATTCGTGCAGACGTTTGCGATTGATGTTCGCGGAATCATCGAGGATACCAATTTCTTGCGCACCCAAATCGTGAACCAAGTGCGCCCACTCTTGGACGACATTTTCCGGCGAACGCGCGCGCCACTTTTCCGCCATTACCGATTGCGAGCAGAACGTGCAACGATACGGACAGCCGCGCGACGTCATAATGCTGAACGACTTGCCCATTTCGATAGCATCCATCGCCGGTTGCAACGAGGTGTAGCGTTCCATTTTGAAATACTTGTACGCCGGAAAGGGCAACGCATCCAAATCTGCAATCGATGGACGCTCGTGCGTGTGACGAATTTTGCCATCGACACTTTGATAGGTGATGCCCAGCACGCCGTCGAGTAATTTGTTTGCTGGGTCGAGCAAGTCAACGGATTTGAACTTGGAATTATTTTTTTTCGCCTGCTCGACGACCTCACACAAGTTGAGCCAGGTCTCTTCGCCCTCGCCGCGCGCGACGATATCGATCTCCGGGCGCGACGCCGCTTCTTCCGGCAACGCGGAAACATGCGGACCGCCCTGTACGATCGGAACATCGAGTACGGATTTAATTGTGCGCGCCGCGAACCATCCTTGTTTCACCTGCGGCGTATTGCTCGTGATGCCGACGATGTCGGGTTGATAATCGCGGACGAAATCGGCTAACTTGACATCTTCCACATCCATATCGAACACGCGCACCTCGTCGCCGCGCCGTTCGCTCACGGCGGCAAGATACGCCACGCCCAAATGCGGCGTGGTGCGGGTATCGATGGGAAGTTGAAAACGCGGGTTGATTAACAGAACACGCAAAGGGAACCTCCTCCAAAACATTGGAGATTAGAAGTTAGGGCGAGGACATTATAGCATTGTGCGGAGGGCTAGTCAATTATTTGCCTAACGCCGAGTGTATAATTTTTATAAAAAGATTTGAAGAAATTCTGCTACGCAACAAACCGATATTTGATCAACGCCATCAACGATTTGAACCCGTCGCGGAAGCGGCGCAACTTTTTATCCTGGCGCGGGGCGTACGCAATTGGCACTTGAACAATTTTCACGCCGCGCTTGCCAAGTTTTGCCGTAATCTCCGGTTCGATCTCGAATCCGCGCGATTGCAAATTCAACTTGCGTAGCAACACGGTTGGCACAACTTTGTAACACGTTTCCATATCGCTCAGGCGTGTGCCGACCAAAAGATTTGTAGCAAGCGTCAAGAATTTATTTCCCAGATGACCAATGAGCGGTTGCGTGCTGAGATCGCGTGCGCCGTACACCACTTGCGCGCGACCTTGTTCGATGGGGTCAAGCAGTTTGGCGTAATCACGCGGATCGTATTCGGTGTCGGCGTCTTGGATGATGCACACATCGCCGGTCGCATACTGCAACGCCGTTTGCACCGCGCCGCCTTTGCCGCGATTCTGTTCGTGCCGGAAAATTTTCAACCGCGCATCGGTGTACCGTCGCAAAATTGCCGGCGTTGCGTCGGTAGAACAATCGTCAACGGCGATGATTTCCGCAGGGACGGGTGAAGCAAGCACACGATCCAGGCAGGCGGCGAGTTCGCGTTCTTCGTTGTAGATCGGCAAGAGTACGGTGAGGCGGAGCAATGCTAGTCCTTCGATGGGACAAGATTTAAACGCGCGGGCACCCGCCACCGGAAATCCGGCTCGCGGTCGCGATAGCTGACTGTTTTGCGATAACCGAAATCGGTACTGAAACTGGAAAACGCGCGCCGCTGATAATTGCGAATCGGATGCCGGCGCAACGCCCGCATCCCGCGTGCGGCAATCGATAAGGGGGTGTACGCTTTGCGACAAATCCAATCGTACCCGCGTCGCAATTGTTCGACGGTCATTTGCTTGGGTTGAAATACAACGTGCGCGGTGTCGTACTTGTCCCAGCCCACCCCCGGCAATAATCGATTCTGCTCAACGTACTCGCGGCGCAGTTCCGTCCCGGGATACGGCGTCATGATCGTGAAACTCACCGCGTCCAGTTCGCTTTCGCGCACAAAGTTCCAGGTGTTTTCAAAAACGTCCGGCGTGTCGCCGTCGAGTCCTAGGACGAACAAACCGACGACGCCGATGCCGTGCTGATGAATCGTATCGATCACCCGTCGGTACTCTGCGACGCCGCCTTTGCTCTTGCCTCCCAGGTCGCGGCGATTGCTCGCGTTGATCGATTCAAAGCCGATGAAAAATTTATCGAGGTGCGCCTGCCGCGCGAGTCCGAGCAATTCCGGAAAATTACCAACCATCATTTCGGCTTGCGCCGTCCACCCGTTCAAATCGAGTTTTTTCAGTGCGTCGAATAATTGCACGATGTAATCGGGATGGGTGCGAAAATTCAAGCCGAAATTATCGTCGGTCAGGAAAAAGCGTTTGATGCGCCGCCGCTGAATTTCGTCGACGACTTCAGCGACGGGACGATGGCGCATAATTTTGCCGCTGACGCGAATCGCGGTGCAGAAATGGCAATCGCGGGGACAGCCGCGCGTGATTTCCATGAACGGCGTCCAATAGTTGCGATGCTCATCGACCATCGACAATACGCGGTCGGTGATCGACGTGACGCCAGCCAGATCGATCCACGATTCGTCGGTGTAGATTTTTTGTAGACGATCCTGCAACGCATCGGAAATAATTTGGGGCCACGTGTGATACCCTTCGCCGACGGCGGTTACTTGCGCCCATTCGGCAACTTCTTCCGGTGCAAGTGTCGCGTGTGTCCCGCCGACAACGACCGTCGCGCCGCGTTTTTGCGCGATCATCGCAATTTCTTTCGCGCGGTCAATCGTCAGCGTTTTACTGGTGATGCCCACCAAATCGTGTTTGCCTAAACGATTCAGCGGCAACGGTCCCAAATCTTCGTCCCAGATTTCGACCGGCATATTTTCCGGCACGAGACTTGCGAGACGCATCAATGTATAGGGAGAACCTGGCGCTTTGCCGAACATTCGCCCCTCGCGCCCGGGCCAAATGAGAACAATTTTTTCAATATCCATTATATATCCTCGTAGGGGCAATCCTATGTGATTGCCCGCAAGGGCGACCACCCAGGGTCGCCCCTACGAATTTTTCGTTCAAACGTAAACGCGCGCGTAGACACAAACGCATCGGCGCGTTCGTCATATGCTCGCACAAAAACTGCGATTTGTTTTTCGTCGATACTAATCAAGTTGTACGCGTTCGCATTGCCGTGTCGCAACCGTCCGCTCGTCGCGGTGCCGGCGCGCGCAACAACAATGCCTCGCGTCGATTGCTCTGCGTTGGCAACGTGCGTGTGACCGTTCAGCACTAACTCCACGCCGGCGCGCGCGAGAAAATCCAAAGTGCGTTCGGCGCGCCAAAAGCCGGCGGGGCGCCAACTTTGCCACACAAGCTGATGATGCGTGACGATCACTTTAACCGATTCGTGCGGCGCGCGCGCTAATTGCTCGATGAGCCACGCGTGTTGCGGGCGCGACCAAAAGCCGCCAGGCAAAATTGGACGATTGTCGTTCAAGCCGATGACGCACAAGCCGGCAGTTTGCAAAACGGAATCGACGGTGGGGTGGATGTATTTTTCGTAGCGCGCAAAGCAATGAGTAAATCGTTCAATCGCATCGGCAACCGGCAGAATCGGTTGATCGTGATTGCCGGGAATCGCAAGCCAGGGTTTATCGATCTGTGCCAGAAATTTACGGGCTTGCTCAAATTCGCCGTGGCGCGCGCGCATTGTCAAATCGCCGGAAACAATCACGGCGTCAGGGTTCAACGCCGCGATGTCGCGCAAAACTATTTCGTCGAGATGTGAGTTGTGATGGGGACCAAAATGCAGGTCGGAAAGTTGAATGAGGGTGGGCATAAAAATAGTTGCGGGTTCCAAGTTTCAGGTTACAGACCCAGGTGGTTGACGCGTTGCAACCTTGAACTTGAAACCTGTAACATGAAACTAGATTTTCCGTACCAGATCATCCGTGTCAATCTGCGCGCGTTGCAAGCGTCCGCTGTAATCGACGTATATTGTCTTCCATTCGCAAAATGTGTCAAGCACAACCGGCCCCCCGCCTTCGCGATGACCGTTGCCGGTGCCGCGCGTCCCGCCGAACGGCAACTGGACTTCTGAGCCAATGGTCCCCGCATTGATGTAGAGGATGCCGGTCGTCACATCGCGCATTGCATCAAACGCGCGATTCACGTTGGACGTATAGACCGAAGTCGAGAGACCAAAGTTTGTGCGATTGTTGACCGCAATGGCTTGTTCCAGCGAATTGATCGTGAGCGTCGATAATGAGGGCCCGAAAATTTCTTCTTGCGCTACGCGCATCGTCGGCGTAACGTTATCGAAAATCGTTGGCTGGTAGAATGAACCTTTCGCCAGTTCGCCTTCGGTGGCGATTGCGCCGCCGGTCAACACTACCGCGCCTTCTTGCTTGGCAATTTCGGTGTACTCGTGAATTTTCTGCGCCGCTTTTTTGTTGATGACCGGACCCACGTCGGTGGTGGGCAACAAGCCATCGCCCAAACGCAATTTGCTCACGCGCGCGACGAGTTTGTCCATCAATTCTTTTTTGATCGCCTGATGCACAATCAAACGGCTGCACGCGGTACACCGTTGCCCGCTTGTGCCAAACGCGCTCCATACAATTCCATCAATCGCCAGATCAATGTCGGCATCGTCCATCACGATGATCGCGTTCTTGCCGCCCATTTCGAGCGAGACGCGTTTGAGATTCTGCGCCGCTTTGATCGAGACATCGCGTCCAATGTCGGTCGAACCGGTGAACGTGATCAAGCGCACCTCCGGATGCGCGACGAGAGCATCACCGACAACGCCGCCACCGCCGGTGATGAGATTCACGACGCCGGATGGAAAGCCGGCTTCTTCATAGATTTCCATCATCTTGACGCCCAACACCGGCGTATCGCTTGCCGGTTTCCAAATCACGGTGTTGCCGCAGACGAGCGCGGGAAACATTTTCCACGCCGGGATTGCAATCGGAAAATTCCACGGCGTGATCGCGGCGACGACACCCAACGGATCGCGGACTGCCATCGCCCATTTGCTCGGCAATTCGGACGGGACGAGCAAGCCGTTGAGGCGGCGACCTTCGCCCGCCATATACATCGCCATATCGATGGCTTCTTGCACATCGCCTAACGCTTCCGGCAAAACCTTGCCCATTTCGCGCGTGAGCAGTTCGCCCATTTCTTGCTTGCGTGCGCGTAAAATTTCCGCGACGCGATAGATGAGTTCGGCGCGTTTGGGCGCGGGATACTTGCGCCATTTTTCAAATGCAGTTTGCGCCGCGTTCACCGCATCGGTTACATCTTGCGCATCGGACAGCGGCACGTTGCCAATCAACGCGCCGGTGGCTGGGTTGTAACTGGCAAACGTTTTACCGGAATGTGCAGGCACCCACTTGCCGTTGATAAAATTTTTGAACTCTGTCATAAAACCACCTCTCCATCGAAGATTTCGTGATTTGTATTCTAGTCGAATCATCCAATTTCGCAAACAAGTCTTTACAACTTTTTAATGGCTTGGTGGAATTCCTTATATCTTTTTAAGTGGCGCTGATTAGAATTATCCCGATAGGAAGGTTCTATGCTCGACCGTACGGAATTTCTGTTTGCTCATTGGGCAGTTCCACAATTAAAAGATTTGCGCGGACCCAAATGGCGCGCGCTCGTCGAACGGGTGGCGGCATTACCTTCGACGCATCCAGATGCTTTGGCATTTGCCTTGATGATGATTCGTCTCACTGGTTGCGTCAATTGCACGGCGCAACGTTATCGTGAACGCGGCGGTTGCGCCAGTTGCGCGCGCTTTGTGCTGACCACACTGGTGAAAGAAAGCGAAGCGAGTTTGCTTGCGCGTTATCGTGCGGCGCAAAAAGAGCTGACCGCCTCCCTCAAAGAAACTCGATTAAAACAAGTTGCCTAAAATGTCTCGGACTCGTTCCAATTCCTCCATCGCGCACGAACATGCCTTGACCGGCGAAAAGCTCTCACTCCTCGCCATTTTCGCGCACCCGGAAGATGAATCGTTTGGTCCCGCCGGCACGCTCGCCAAGTACGCCAGCGAAGGTGTCGCAGTAACGTTGGTTACCGCGACGCGCACGAATCAACCCATCGAATTGACTGACGGTTCTCAGCGCTCGCGGGATCGCGTCTGTTCGTGTCGGGCGTCCGGCATTCGCCGTGCCTGCTTGTTCGATTATCGACGCGGCGAGTTGAAACAGGTTGCGCCCCAAGTTATCGCAGAACGATTGGTGCGCTTGATCCGCGAACTGCAACCCCAAGTGATCGTCACGTTTGGACCGCAAGGATTGACGGGCGACAGCGATAATCAAATTCTCAACGCGGCGGCAATCACTGCATTTCGGGACGCCAGCGACCCCGCCAAATTTCCGCATCACTTTGAAGATGGCTTGCGCGCGTGGACTCCGCAAAAGTTGTACTATTGTGTTTTGCCGCAAAGCATCGTCGATGCGTGGGACGTGCGTGAATTGCACGCGATGCCGGATAAAGAGATCACGACCCGGCTCGACGTGTCGGCATATAGCGAAGCGATCAAGAATGCGATGTATTGCCAACGCCACGACGCGCTTGATTTTATGCGCGGGCTCGGCGAGCATCCCGAAGCCGCATGGCATACCGAATACTATGCCTTGATCGAATCGCGCTTGCCGAAAAAATCGCGCCGCGAAAAAGATTTGTTTGCGGGATTACGATAACTCGTAGGGGCGTTCAATTGAACGCCCCAAATTTTTTGTGGTATAATCAACGTGATGACAGCGTCGTCAAAATACCTGCCGAATGCCGAGCCCTTTTCTTTTCCCGGCAATTGCACCGGTTGTTTGTTGATTCACGGTTTCACCGGCACGCCGTACGAAATGCGCGGGCTGGGGCATTTCCTCGCCGCGCGCGGCTATACGATTCTCGCGCCCGCGCTCGCCGGGCACGCCACGCAACTCACTGACATTTTGTCGACGCGCTGGACCGATTGGTACGCGACGGTGACAGGCGCGTACGATCAACTGCGCGCAACGTGCGACACGATAATTCCAATCGGCTTGTCGCTGGGCGGTTTGCTCGCGCTTCATCTTGCCGCGCATCGACCGCTTGCCGGCGTGATCGCGGTCTCCGCGCCTTTTTCGATTGACAATCCGCTTATCCCTCTGTTCCGCACGTTCCCCGTTTTATTCGATGTAATTCCTGTCGTCCACAAAAATGCCAAGAACGTTGACACGCTCGACCCGACAATTGCCGCGAATCATCCGGAATATCCGGGGTATCCCACACGCCCCGCCGCCAGTTTTATTCTCGATTTTTTGCCGCACCTGCGCGCCGATTTGCCCGACATTCTTGCGCCGGTCTTGCTCATCCAATCGCGCGGCGACCGCACAATTCCAGCCAACTCGCTCGATGAATTTCACGCGCGGATCGGTTCACGCGAGAAAGAGACGTTGTGGTTGGAACACAGCGGACATTTAGTTTTGGAAGATGTGTCGAAAGAGATTGCGTTTGAAAAGATTTTGCAATTTGTAAATGAACATTCACCACGGAGAATATAGGGAACACAGAGATAATTTTCTATTCTCTGTGACCTCTGTGCGCGAAGCGTCTGTGGTAAGAATTAGAGATGAGGTGAACAATGCGAGTCATCGAGTTTCAATCCGGCAAAGAAATCGTTCGTGGCATCCTCCACGAACCAATCACGCCGCGACCACATCCGGCACTGATCTTCGCGCACGGTTTGTTGTCCACCCATCAAGAGTACGGCGATTATCCCGAACGATTTTGCGCGCGCGGCTATTTAACGCTTGCCATCGACTTTCGCGGGCACGGCGCAAGTGAAGGGCAACGCGGATTAATGTCCACCGAACGCAACGTCGAGGATTTACGTCACGCCCTCGATTACATCGAAGGACATCCCGGCATCGACAACAATCGAATCGCGTTGATCGGGCACAGTTTGGGCGGCGATGCGGTGGTGTGTACCGCCGCGCGCGACGAACGCGTGCGCGCCATCGTTGCCGGCGCAACAGTCGGTCGTCTGCGCGATGAGCTCAAGCCCGGCGAACTCACCTTGTATCGTGTCATCGATGCGTTGAATCGATTTCAAAAACGATTCACGCATCAACCGCTGTACGTGCCGTATCGCGTAACGTACAAAGACATTTTTGCGAATGAGGAATGTCGTGCGCGCGCGCAAGCCGCCGGCTTTTTGCAAACGAGTGTCTGCGCCGATTTTATTCCGATTGCGATGGCGCAAGATGCAACGCTTTGCGCCCAAAATGTCTGCGTGCCAACACTCGTTGTGCAAGGTGAGTTGGACGCGGTGGTGACGCACGCCAGTACGCGCGCCACGTATGATGCTATCGCGTGCAACGACAAGGAATGGTACCCAGTCAAAGGGTCGGGGCATTCTGTGTGGACAGATTGTCAAAGCGATGTCGTGTTCAATCACGTGGCGGCGTGGCTCGAAAGTCATTTTGTAGGACAAGTTTGAAACTTGTTCCACGAGGAGATCGAATGAAAGCACTCGTCAAAAAATTCGCGCAACCCGGTTTGTGGCTTGCTGATGTGCCGGAACCACAAGTCGGCATCAACGATGTCTTGATCAAAATTCGCAAGACGGCAATTTGCGGGACCGATGTGCATATTTGGAACTGGGATGCGTGGTCGCAGAAAACCATTCCGGTACCGATGACGATTGGCCACGAATTCGTCGGGACAGTCGCCGCGTTCGGTAGTAATGTGCAAGGGTTCCACGTTGGCGAGGTGGTGTGTGGCGAAGGACACATCGTTTGCGGCAAATGCCGCAACTGTCTTGCGGGACGCCGGCATCTGTGCAAAGACACGCAGGGCGTTGGGGTCAATCGCACCGGCGCGTTCGCGGAGTATTTGTGCATCCCGGCGACGAATGTTTGGCATGCCGACCCGCGCATCCCCACCGATGTGTTGGCAATCTTCGATCCGTTCGGGAACGCGACGCACACCGCGCTGGCGTTTGAAACGCTCGGCGAAGATGTGCTGATTACCGGCGCGGGGCCCATCGGCATGATGGCAACGGCAATCGCCAAACATGCCGGCGCGCGTTACGTCGTCACGACCGACGTGAATCCGTACCGCCTCGACCTCGCAAAAAAGATGGGCGCGACGGTTGCGCTGAACGTCCAAGAGAAAAGTATTGCGCAGGTGCAAAAAGAGTTGGGAATGAAAGAAGGATTCGATGTGGGACTGGAAATGTCCGGCAATCCGCAAGCGTTCCGCGATATGATCGACAATATGTGTCACGGCGCCAAAATCGCGATGCTGGGAATTCCCAACCAAGAAATCGCCATCGATTGGAACAAAGTCATTTTCAATATGCTGACGATCAAAGGCATTTACGGGCGCGAAATGTTCGAGACGTGGTACTTGATGCAATCGATGTTGCAGAGCGGACTCGACATTACGCCGGTCATCACGCATCGTTTTCACTACACGGAATTTGAAAAGGCATTCGAGGTGATGCGGTCGGGCAATTCCGGCAAAGTGATTCTCGATTGGGAGAATTGACGAATGGCGGACAAACTTCAATGGATTTCAGACGAACTGGATAATCTCAAGCAACAAGGTCTCTTTAACACAATCCGCACCATTGGCTCGGCGTGCGGCGCGCGGATGATCGTCGATGGCAAAGCAGTGCTCAACTTTTGCACGAACAATTATCTGGGGCTTGCGAATGATGATCGCTTGAAAGTTGCCGCGCAACGCGCCATCGCAAAATGGGGTGTCGGTCCCGCCGCGGTGCGGAGTATCGCCGGGACGCTGGAACTGCATCGCGAATTTGAAAAACGAATGGCGGCGTTCAAAGGGGTGGAAGATGCGCTGTACGTGCAATCCGGCTTTTGCGCAAATCAAGCCGCGATTCCGCCGATGGTCGGCAAAGAGGATGTGATTTTTACTGACCGCTTGAATCACGCGAGCATCATCGACGGGTGTCGTTTGTCGTCCGCGAAAATTATCATCTATGAACATTGCGATGTCGCCGATGTCGAGCGCGTCATCCAAGAGAATGTCGGCAATCATCGCCGCGCGATGCTCATCACCGACGGCGTGTTTTCGATGGACGGCGACATCGCGCCGCTCGATCAATTGTACGCAGTGTGCGAAAAGTATAACGTCATCACGATGGTGGACGATGCGCACGGTGAAGGTGTGGTCGGGCGCGGCGGGCGCGGCATCGTCGATCACTTTCACTTGCACGGCAAATTCGATTTGGAAATTGGCACGTTGTCCAAAGCGTTTGGCGTGGTTGGCGGCGTGATCGCCGGCAAAAAAATTGTGGTCGATTGGATTCGTCAGCGTGCGCGACCGTTTCTATTTTCGAGTGCGGTAACGCCGGCGGACACTGCCGCGTGTCTCGCCGCCGTCGATTTGCTGGATCAATCGACGGAACTCGTCGACAAGTTGTGGGAGAATACGCGCTATTTCAAAAGCGAGATGAAGCGGCTCGGTTTCGATACCGGCGTTAGCGCGACGCCGATCACGCCGATTATGCTGGGCGAAGCGCCGCTCGCGCAACAATTTTCGCGCGCGCTTTTCGACAACGGCGTGTTTGCGATGGCAATCGGTTTTCCAACCGTGCCGAAAGGTAAAGCGCGCATTCGCGTGATGATTTCCGCCGCGCACGCGCGCGAGGATTTGGATCGCGGGTTGGAAATTTTTACAAAGGTGGGAAAAGAACTAGGGGTGATTCGGTGATCAGTCAATCAGTCAACTAGTCGACCAGTTGACTGATTGACTTTTTCCGGCATTCATCCACGTCAACACTGCTTCCAATATTCCACCGCCAATCGCTAACGCCTTGTCGCTAATCGCAAAACAATGCTCGCGCCGCGCGCGCGGATCGACATCTCCAATTTTCATTCCGGCTTGCACAACAATTCCATCGTGCATCAAGCCGCGTAAAATTCCATCGAACGGCGCACGCACATCCGCCTCGCCAACCAATGCAACAACCTCGTTCGCAATCACCGCATCGCCGATTTGCCTGATCGACTGGATTGCGCCGGCGCAGGGCGCGCGCAAAACCCGCTCGCCGCTTTTGCCGCCGATTTCGCCCGGCGTCCCGGTGTTCGTTTCCGCCGGTCGATCCCACAACACGCGTCCCAGGTTGTGCCCGCGATTCGTTTCGATGACGGCGTGACAATCGACGCGCGGCGTAAAGCCGGGACCCAGCGCGATCACCAACGGCGCGTCGGTGATGCGCGTGCCAGTGTTGCGCTTTGCCATTACCGCGTCGATCAACACTTGCGGCGCGAAAAATTCGCGCGCGCGCGTCTCGGGATCAACGAGCACCGGGATGATGCCCGCGTCGAGCAGTGTGCGCGCGTCGGCGAATGATTCGGCGCGGCGCGCGGCGACGCCCTCGACGGTGATGGCGTCGTCGTACACCGCGCTGGCAAACGCGACGGTGCGCCGCACGACGAGCGGTTGCGCGAGTTCGGTGATGATGAGTGGAAAACCGGCGCGGTGCAATCGAAACGCCACACCGGTGCCCAGATCGCCCGCGCCTTTGAGTACGATCAGGGAGTCATTAAAAAGCATCTCTCAACCGTGCCTGACTTTTTCGGATTCAAGATTCGAGAGTTCAATACCTGCTTCACCACAGAGCCAGATGAAGAACCTGGCGCGCCGTTCGTCAGTTTGCTTTTTCCCGAAGAAAGCTTTGAGTCCTTTGCGCGTTACCATGTCAGGCGGATGGATGCTTAGCAACTCGGCATACGTTTCTTTGACGAGTCGTTTGAGTGTTGATTGGTAATTGTTTTTGAGTTCGTCAAATTCTTTGGTGGGGCGTCCTGCATCGTCTATTATTCTCAAGAAGCGTAAGGCACTTGGAACCTTGTCTTCATTGTTCGGTGCGATTCCCAATTTCTTGACCAATCCTTTGTCAATGGTGTGTGCCCATCCTGGCTTGCGAATGAAGCGCATCATTTCGGCCATGCTTTGTGGGGTTACAAAGGGATAGTCGGTAGCTTGAACCTTGTCTGTATTTTTTGTTTTCATTTGACACCGTCCTTTTGTTGATCATCCTCTTTGTTCAGTAGTTTCTCTGCTTGGTCATGCCCTTTTCGCGTGATGCGCCACATCTTGCGCCCCTCTGATTTTCCTGCTTCAGAAAGCCATCCTTTTGAGGCACAGTGATTAGCAGTAGCGGCCAAGTTAGTTGGATGTGGCCAGCGTGCGCGACGAAAATACTCATCTGCAATTTCAGCCACATCGGAAAAATCGCAATTCTCGAACCGAAAGCGGTAGTACATCGCCACCATCAGGCGTTCAATGTCTTTAGCTTTGCGGGGTAGATTGGAAGCCACTTCTTCCCAAGTGGGAGTAGCTAGGTCTGCGTTATCCATCTTTACTATCCTTTCTTGAATATTTAGGCGATAAGGTACGTCAATACGTTACAATTAGGATTCTCCTCTTGGCAAAAAGTCCAATAACATGACTTCTGCACGGCTAATGCTTGACGGGCGCACTGAATACTTCCCGCTTTCATCTTTGAAGACGATACGCTCTTTGACTAGATCTGCGAGCTTTGGTCGTACCGTTCCACCTGGCATATCGGTCTCACTCTCAATCTGTTTGGGCGGCAATGCAGCAGGGTGGGCAGGGTTTCTAGTCGAAAGGGCAAGCCTTGCTAATAAGAAAACCAAAATTTTCTGCTTTGGGCCCAGTCTAGCTGAAGCATCCTGGTTAAAGCCAATTTTTCCGCTTTCAGCGTGAATTTTGACGAAGGGGACAATTAGCCTCGCAAGCTTTTCGCGAGCAGGACCTTCTAGCTCTTCTAATTCGCCGAATACTACGTCCAAGGGATCTTTATTCACTGTTTCCTCCTTTAGTTTCAAAACAATGTTTCATAACATCGTTTTGTTCTATTGTTATTATACTGATTTTCTGGTATTTGTCAAGGCCCAATTTGTTACGTTGTTTTATTGTCAATATCTGTTAAAGCAACTGTGTTTTGCTGTGAAAACAAAAAGCGCTACTTGGTGAACAAGTTAGCGCTTAAGATAATCTGCATTTTGTGTGTTACCCGGCAAACAGCCGATCCGTTTTCGCCGCCATGATGAAATCGTTGCGGTGCAAACCCTTGATCTTGTGCGTCCACCACGTCACCGTTACTTTGCCCCATTCGGTTAGAATTGCCGGGTGATGTCCTTCGGCTTCCGCGATTTCCGCGACTTGGTTCGTGAAGGCGACGGCTTGCACAAAATTTTTGAATTTGAACGTACGCTCCAAACGTTGGATATTTTCACGCTCGACGATTTGCCATTCTGGAATCATTGGATGCCACACGGCGATTTCTGCGTCCGTTGCCGTCGGTTCGCCGCCGCGACACGCCACGCATTTGAGTTGCGATAACTCTTCCATTTTAGTTTTCTCCCGTCAATGTTCCAAAGACCGTCTGTCACCATGAGCGCTGCAAAGGGTCTCGCAAATTACGCAAGGCAATCAAATCGATGTTGATATAAGCGAGATTCTTCGGTCGCTCCGCTCCCTCAGAATGACATCCTTTTCTTTGCGTCTTCGCGTGAAATTTTTACTTCACCACGAAACCTAAAATCGTTTGCGGGTACGCATCGGTCACAATCAAAAATCCGCGATTGTCCAACCGCGCGATCCCTTCCCAGTTTCGCGCGTCGGCGTTGGGCAAAACGAATTGCATTGGGGGTGTGTCAGTCAGCGTGATGCCGGCGTCGTTGTACTGAAATTCCACCAGCCGCTCGATTTGCGGATATTGCGTGTGCGTTTTGCCCTTACCAAATTTTTGCGCGAGCGGATCGAACAGCGGCAGAATTTTCACGTCACCCGGGAAAAAATAGTTGATCGCCCAAAACTTGTTTGCGGCGTCGGTTGGCGTTGCATCCGTGATGCGGTACTCGATATTCGGAAATGGAATGGTGCCAACTACCGCCGGCTTGAAATCGAAAACGCGCGCGATCGGCTTGGGATTCGGTCCGGCACCGTTCGCTTCGTACAACGTCAGCAGTTTGTCTTTCGTGACGACAATCGTTTCGTCGCTAAAGTTGGTAATGTCGGCTTGTGGCGCAAGCGCAACGAACGCGGACGCATCGATTTCGATTGCGCTCAAGTCGCGCGCGATTTTGCCTTTGACGAGATAGCCCAGCATCGCGCCGGGTTTGGATTCAATCGTCAGAAAAACTTGCTCGCCGACAAACGCAATCGATTCATAGCCCTCGAACCCGGCAATGCTCAAGCCCGGCGCTTTGAAGGGAATCGCGCGCGGCGCGATTGGCTCTTGGCGTTTGCCGTCGATGAATGCAAGCAAATCGGCTTTTGCAATTGCCAACAATGCGCCGTCGCCCGCGCCAAATCGATTGGGATATTGCGGAAGCAAAATCAAATCATCGCCGTACCACGCCAGCCCGGAAAATTCAGCGTCCTTGTTCGCGGCGCGCCCGGCAAGCGGAATCGTGACGACGATGATTTCATTGGGTAATTGAGTGCTTACGGTGGGCGTGCGCGTCGGCAGATTGGCGATGCCTTCTTCCATTGCGGGGCGCGCAAAGAAAACGGCGGCGAGAATGAAAAAGAGAAAAACGAGCAGAATGATTTTCCAAGCGTGGCGTTGCATGAACGACATTTTATTCTCCGAGGATTTGCGCGATGAGTTGGCGTGAACGCGGGCGCGTGTCGAATTCGCAGAACACGATTTGTTGCCACGTGCCGAGCGTGAGTTTGCCGTCGATGAATGGCACGGTGAGCGACGGACCGATCAGCGCGGCGCGAATGTGCGAATGACCGTTGTCGTCGTGCCAGCGCAAGTGATGGCGATAATTTCGGCTCGGCGGGGTGATTTCATCCAGCACTTGTTCCAAATCGTGAATCGTCCCATCTTCAAATTCAATCGTCGTGAGTCCGCCGGTCGAACCGGGACAGAAAATCGTGACGATGCCGTTTTGCAGTTTCGATTCTTTGAGCGCGCGCGCAAGCGTCTCGGTAATATTTTGCACATCGTATCCGCCGCGCGTGCGTAAATTCAATTTGCTGGTAATAACCATTGCACTATTTTTAATTTTGGACGCTGATTGCCGCCGGCGAACGCAGAAAAATTATCTGCGCTTGTCCGCGTTAGTCGGCGTCCAGTTTATTTTTCTTCAGTCCTTCCAACACCCGCCACGGCGTCAGCGGAAATTCATCGAACCACACGCCAGTCGCGTCGTGCACGGCGGCGATGATGGCGGGCGCGAGGGGAATGAACGGCATCTCTGCCATTCCGCGCGCACCCCAGGGACCATCGCTGTCAGCGTACTCCAGAATCACCGAATCGACTCTCTCCGGCACATCGAGAATTCCCGGGATGAGATACGTGCTCATCGTCGGCGTCAGCACCTTGCCATCTTTCGATTGGAAATTTTCCTGAATCGTCCACCCTTGCGCCTGCGCAATTGCGCCCTCGATCTGTCCTTCAATCAACCTGGGATTGATCGCTTTGCCCACATCGTCCGCGCACGTTACACGCACAACGCGCACCTGCCCGGTTTCGGTATCCACTTTAACTTCCACGGCTTCGGCGACGTACCCGTACGCAACATTCGGTTTCGATTTGCCAGTAACTGGGTCAAAGTTCGTCGTTGGCGGCGCGAGATATTTGTACTCGGCAATCGCCGGACGTTCTTCGTCGCTCCATTTTTTCAGCGCGCGTTCGCACGCACCCTTGATCGCGTTTCCACCGATGTACGTCATCCGCGACGCGGACACACTGCCGGAACTTTCGCTCGTGTTTGTATCGGACACGCGCATTTCGATTTTGTCGAGCGAGACGCCAAGCGTGTTCGCCGCCATTTGCGCGAGTGCGGTGTGCGCGCCTTGCCCAACTTCCGCCGCCGCGTGATACACGATCACTTTTTCGATTTCTGCGCCGCCGTGCAATTCCACTTTTGCCCACGCATTTTCTTGATAGCCAAAACTAAAACCGATGTTTTTCAAAGCGCATGCAAAACCGAAACCGACTGATGACCGCCGACCGCCGACCGCCGATCGTTTTGCCCATCCAAACTCGTCCGCGCATTTTTGCACGACTTGCGGCAAACTCACGATTCCCCCCGGCAACGGCGTTTGCGTTGAAAGAAGCGAACCTTCGCGCAAAACATTTTTCAAACGCAATTCGACAGGATCGATTCCCAGTTTCTCCGCGAGCTTGTTCATCTGCGACTCGGCTTGGAAATGCGTTTGCGGTCCACCAAAACCGCGAAATGCGCCGGTGACAATGTTATTCGTCGTAACGGCGTACGCATCGACCTTTACATTCGGGATTTCGTACGGACCCGTTGCGCCGAATGCCGCGTTCCCCAAAACTTTCGGCGAGGTGTACATATACGGTCCCGCGTCCGCAATGATTTCGACGTGTGCCGCGACGATTTTGCCGTCGCGCGTCGCGCCCCATTTCGATTTGAGCCACATCGGATGGCGTTTGTGATGACCGATGATCGATTCTTCGCGCGACCAAATGATTTTCACCGGTCGATTCAATTTGTACGCCGCGAGCGCGAGAATGATTTGCACACTCATATCCTCGCGTCCGCCAAACGCGCCGCCGATTGCCGGGTAGATCACGCGCACTTTGTCGAGTGGCAAGCCGAGCGCGTGCGCGATTTGCTCCTGGTCTTCGTGCGTCCACTGCCCACCGACGACAACGGTCACGCGTCCTTCATCATCGATGTACGCGACGCCGGCTTCCGGTTGCAAGTACGCGTGCTCTTGCGCGGGTGTGTGATATTCGCTTTCGATAATCACATCTGCTTGCGCGAATCCGGTTTCAAGATCGCCTTTGCGAATCGGAATGTGCTTCATCACATTGCCGGCGTAATGTGGATGAACCTGCGGCGCGCCCGGCTTCATCGCCTCATGCGGATCGATGAGCGGCGGCAAATCTTCGTACTCGATTTCGATGAGATCGCGCGCGTGTTCGGCTTGCTGTTCCGTGTCGGCGACGACGAGCGCGACTTTTTCGCCGACCCAGCGAATCTCGTCGTTGTTGAGCACCGGCGCGTCTTTGGAACCGAGTCCGAATTCGTTGACCGGCACATCGCGCGCCGTGAACACGTACACGACGCCGGGCGCGGCTTGCGCTTTCGATACGTCAAGTCGTTTGATACGCGCGTGCGGTCGCCGCGCGAAAAGCACTTTCATCCAGAGTTGTCCCGGGATGTTCACATCGCCGGGGAAGAGCGCGGCGCCGGTCACTTTGGCGCGCGCGTCGATGCGGGTGATGGATTGTCCAAGTTGAGTCATTAGTCGCTAGTCCCTCGTTCTCATTCTTCCGTTATCTGTCTTTTGTTTTCTGTTACTTTCTGTTTCTCTTCAACTTCTTCCGCAACTCTTTCCACTCGAGCGTATTCAACACATCGCGCGCGGTCAACCCGCCGCGCCGCGCCATCGCAACGCCATAAAACAAGCCATCAAAACCGGCAGGCGAGTGCGCGTCGCTATCGATCACGATTTGCACGCCCACTTCGCGCGCGCGACGAACGCGCACATCGTCCAAATCGAGTCGCTCTGGCGCGCCATCAATTTCGAGCAACGTGCCGGTTTCTTTCGCGACGCGGAATACTTGTTCCAAATCGAGCGCGGATTCTTCGCGTTCGTTGATGAGGCGTGCGGTTGGATGCAGATAAATATCGACGTACGGATTTTGAATTGCTTTTAACACGCGCGCGGTAATTTTCTCGCGCGATTGCTTGAGCGTACTGTGTGTCGAGACGGCGACCAAATCGAATTGCGCGAGCAGTTCGTCCGGAAAATCGAGTGAGCCGTCTGCACGAATTTCCATTTCGATACTTTTCAGCACGACGAAATCCTTCCACTTTTTATTCAGCGCATCGATTTCTTTCCACTGTTCCTTGACGCGTTCCGGCGTCAGTCCGCGCGCGATGCCAAGCCCTTGACTGTGATCGGTGATCGCAAGATATTTCAGTCCGCGCGCGCGCGCCGCTTCCGCCATTTGCTCAATCGTGAAACTGCCGTCGCTCCAATTCGAGTGCGTTTGCAAGTCGCCTTTCAAATCCTTCAGCTCGACGAGGCGCGGCAACTTTTTATTTTGCGCAAGTTCCAATTCGCCGGTTGCTTCGCGCAATTCCGGCGGAATCCATTGCAAGCCGAGTTTTGCGTACACTTCTTCTTCGGTCGGCGCAAAAATTTCCTTTTCATCTTTGACTCGCTTGAATCCCCATTCGCTCAACGACAATCCTTGTGCGAGTGCAATTTGCCGAAGCGCAACATTATGCTCTTTGCTTCCGGTAAAATATTGCAACGCCGCGCCCCAATGTTTCGCTTCCAGCACGCGCAAATCGACTTGCAAATTATTCTCCGCAATGATACTCGCTTTCGTCGTGCCTTTTGCGTTCACCTCGCGCACGATGGGCAGACTTACAAACGCATCGATGATTTTTGCGGACTCGTTCGAACTCACGAGAATATCCAGATCGCCGATGGTCGGTTTCATTCGGCGGAGCGAGCCGGCGGGCGCGATGTTTTGGATCGCGTCACCGCACGATGCGCGTAGCGCCGCGATGATTTCTTGCGCAAACGGGTACGCGACGCCGAGCAGAACGCGCGTCGATGATTTTTTGCGGCGTTGCGCCTCGATACCCGCGAGGATTTTTTCTTCCGATTTCGCGCCGAACCCTTTGAGCGCGCGCAATTTACCGGCACGCGCCGCCTTTTCAAGTTTCGCCACGTCGGTGATGTTCAATTCTTTCCACAGTCGCGCCACCGTTTTGGGTCCCACATCGGGAATTTGCAAGAGATCGAAAATACCGGGCGGCACGCCCTTGGAAATTTTTTGATAGTATGCCAGTTTACCGGTGCGGAAGATTTCATCGATCTTTTCTGAAATTTCCTTGCCGATGCCGGGAATCGTCTGCAAATTTTTGGGATCGCCCTGCCACAGATCGCGCAGGTCGCGTCCCAGATGTTCGATCGCGTCGGCGGCGCGGCGGTACGCGACGACTTTGAAAACGATCTCGCCTTGAATATCGAGAATGTCGGCGATGCGATAAAACAGATTCGCAATTTCTTGGTTCGTCCATTTCGTTTCGGACATCGCGACCTCCTTGCAATTATTGTAGGGCAGATGCGATGGGCTGTCAATGCATTCCGAACTCAAGAGTGCATATTTCACGGCAAGCCGCAAAGCGGCGAAGCAATCTCTCAGTACTTTGAAAGATTGCTTCGCTCTGCCTACAAGGATAGGTCGGCTTTACTTTCGCAAACGCGATTGGATTTTACCGCTTGTCAACTCGCGCAACGCATCTGTCGCGATCCACCGCGCCGTCTTTGAATCAATCTGCTCAATCTCGCGCGCAGTTTGGATCGCCGCCCGATTCAAAGCACGATTGCGTTTGCCGATATTTCGCAATGCCCAGTTCACCGCTTTGCGCACGAAATTTCGATCATCGGTCGAACCGCGCTTGATTGCCGGCATGAATTGGAGAAACGCGGCATCGGTCGCAGTTTTGTCGTGCCACGCTAGACATGCCATCAACGCAAAGCCCGCGCGCTTGACAAATTCTCCATCGCGTTTGCTCCACGCCACCGCTTTACGGTACGCCAAACGCGATTTCTCGAACAGGTTCATACAAACTTGATCGCACACGTCCCAGGAATCGAAATCCTTGACCCAGCGTTCCAGCAATGCCTCGGTCATGCGCGCCGGCTCAGCGATCATCGACGCGAGGATGCGCGCTTCGTGGATGCCGGATTGCCACAAATCCTGCGCGAGTGCGTGATCGGTTCCGATTTCTTTTGCGAGTTTGCGCAACGTGGGAATTGAAACGCCGAGCGTGTTGTGCGGATTGATGCCGTAGCGCGCCATCCCGGCAACGTTCTTGGGATTGGCATGTTGCTTCAAGCGTTGAATGATTTGGGGCGCATTCATTTCCGTCGCACGTCTTTCACACCCAGCACCACCACCGTGCCGAGAATGTAACACACTGCGGCGATGAGATAAAGTGCGGTGTAGCCGGCGTTCGGGGCTTGTTTGTTGAAATAGTCGAGCACATAGCCGCCGATGCCGGCAAGCACGCCGGAGCCAGCTGTCGCAATGTTGGAAATACCCAGCAAGCGTCCGCCGGCATCTTGCGGAATCAGGTCGGTGCCCCACGCCCAATTCGCGCTCAAGAAAATCCCGATGCTCACGCCGAGAATCGCGCCGCTGATCAGCACCATCGTCATTTCGTTGGCGGTCATCAACAACAATGCGCCAACCGCACCGAGCGTGCCGGCAAGGATCACCAACGGTTTGCGTCCCACACGATCACTCAACGCGCCAGCCGGATAAGCCACGAGCGTGACTGCCACACCAAGAATCGCCAGCAAGTTGCCGACCTCTTTTGCCGGGTCGGACATTTTCAAAACGTCGTCAAGGAAAAAGAGCAAATAGTTGCGGACGAGGTTGAGCGCGAGCAGAATCAACAGACGCGAAACAAGCCACAGGAAAAAATCGCGGCTGTGAAAAAGCGTTTGCCAAATCGATCGATCGATTGCGACGGCAGGTTTAGTCACCGATGTCATGCCATCAAACGGTTGCTCTCTTACAAACAACGCGGTGATCGCCATCGTGATGAGTAGCGTAACGATGATGAGGACAAACGCGAGGACAGTATTGTCTTTGGCTAAATTACCGACGACGAGCGCGGCGACAATCGCGGCGAACATTTCTAGAAACTGTTTAACGCCGGTCACTTTACCGCGTTTATCTTCCGGCACCAGTTCCGGAATGTACGCTTGGTACGGTCCGTGCGCAATGTTGGAGACAGTTTGCAAAAACGCGTACGCCACCAACATCAAAGCAAAGTTCGGCGCGAAAACGATGGCAAGCAGAAACACAACATCGAACAGCGTGCCGCCGACGATGTACGGTCGCCGTTTGCCCCAGCGTGTTGTGCGCGAATCAGTCCACGCGCCGGCAAGCGGTTGCACAATCGTTGCGATGATGAGACCGATGGCGGTGAGTGTTCCCAGGGCGCCGCCCTTTTCCGATTCGGGGACGAGCCGGGTAACGAGTACCGGCAACAGAATCGGTCCGATGGAATTCCACATGAACGAGAGCGCGAGCCAGTACGCGTTCAGTGAAAAATAATCCCACAGGCGCAGGGGATTCTGCGGCGTGTTTGTCGTCGTTGACATCAAACTCTCCTTTTGGGAGCGACCGTATTTTTCTACGTGTTCGGTCCCAGCCAGCGATCCATTTCGCGTATGATGCGCGCGTGTTGAATCGTCCACCCGTGAGTGCTTGCTTGCAAAAGTTGAATGCTGATAAATTGCGTTTGGATCGCGTTGAATACCAAATCGACGGGTGCGGTATTGTTCAATTTTTCCGCAACGACTTGCCAGCGATTGGCGCCAGCGTTCCACACCGCCACACGATAACTTGCCGCGAGTCCATCCGCCGGCGAGACGAGCGTCAAGCCGCTGACGATTTCCGAATGTCCCAGGTCGATGGCGAACCACATCTCTTTCGTTTGCGCGGTTTCACTTGACCACGCGGTTTCATCCCGATTATCGATAGCGTGGCGCGCGCCTTTGGGATTGTGACTGGCATTCGCCGTCCACGCCGGCGACGCGTGTACCAGAATCTCGGAGATTTTCCAACTTGTCGACGCGGCGGCGAGCAAATTGATTTGGGCGTACTGCACCGGTTGCGGCGCAAAGATTGCCATCACATCGTACTGATTTTCGGATTCAACTTGCGCGACGGTGGTCCAGGCGTTGCCGTCCGGCGAAACGAAGAGGGCATAGCCCGCCGGAAAATCTTTTCCCGGGCTGAGCATTTGAATGCCATCGATGATGCGCGGCGCGGACAAATTCAGACGGAACCATTGACCGCGCGCTTGCGCGATCCCGCTGTCCCAAAATGATCGGGGATCGCCATCAAGTGTGCGCGTAACGTCGGCAATGTTCATGTTCGATTCGACACGCCAGCCGGTAATATCGCGCGGTTCAGCGGTAACGCGCACCGGGATTCGGAAGGGTGGATGGCTGGCATCGCAGAACCAATGCTTGCCGGCGACAACTAAATCCCATTGCAGTTGATAATCGCCAGGCGTTTGCGGCGCAGTCAGCGCGGCGGCGAAGATTGTTTCTTGGTGAGGATAAAGATCGGCGGGTAAACCGGTGCGGCGGTCATCGACATCCATCGCTTGGGTGCCGGCTTGATCGAACCATTTGTAACCGACGTGAACCGGGGTGTCGCCGCTTTGAAGCCATTTAACCACCCCGACATTTTCGATGCGCAGGGTAACGGTGGTGCTTTGCCCCGCCACTAGACTTGCCGGCGTATCGTGCGCCAGAAAACGCGCTCCCCATTTACTCGATTGAGAGTTCAATGCCGTCATTAGGATTTTCCGCTTGCCGTGATATTACTACGACTGCAAGCGCAAGTCAAAAAGAAAAAACGCTCCCGTGCAATTTGCAAGAGAGCGTTTTTGTTTGCGCTGTCATACGGAACAAAGTAAAGCGTCTCGTAATTCCAGTAACGAGATGAACCCGAAAGGTTTTTGCTTTACTTGATCTCGACGGTTGCGCCGACTTCTTCCAATTTTTTCTTGGCTTCAGCGGCTTCTTCTTTGGTCGCACCTTTTTTGACCGTGGCGGGGACGGATTCGACCAAGTCTTTGGCTTCCTTCAGACCCAAGCCCGAAACGATTTCGCGGACGGCTTTGATGACCGGAATCTTTTGCGATCCGGCGTCTTTCAGAATGATGTCGAATTCCGTTTTCTCTTCCGCCGCTGGCGCGGCGGCGCCTGGAGTGCCGGCGGCGGGCATTGCCCCCATCGCGGCGACGGCGACCGGCGCGGCGGCGCTCACGCCAAGTTTTTCCTCCAGCATCTTGACCAATTCCGATGCTTCGAGCAGCGAAAGCCCTTGAATCTCTTCCGCAATCTTTGTAATTTTTTCGGATGCCATTTCTATTACTCCTTGTTGTAATTTTTTGTTTAAAGGTTCATTGTTCCAAGTTTAAAGTTTCTACATGCAACCTTGAACCTTGTAACTTGAAACTGATTACGCAGACGCGCTTTGTTTTTCCAATTGTTCGGCGCGCGCTTTGAGCAAGTACAATACCTGGCGAATGCCGGATGCTACCACGCCAGCCACCTGCTGACCGGGTGCGTTGATCGTGCCGAGCAGTTTGCCAAAGAGTTGTTCGCGCGTGGGCAGATTGGCGAGCGCTTCGGCTTCTGCGCCGCGCAAGACACTCCCACTCATGATCGCGCCTTTGATCTTGATGTTCTCCTTATCGCGCAGGAAATCATTGATCGATTTGGCAGGACCGGCGATGTCTTGAAAACAAAACGCAACTGCCGTCGTGCCGTCGAGCAAATCTTCCGGCGCGGGCAGATTCGCACGCTTGAGCGCGAGTTCCATCAAGGTGTTCTTGACGACGTGCAAGCCGGCTTTTTTGCCGCGCAATTCGTTGCGGAGTTTAGCAAGTTCCGCTGTTGGTAAACCGCGATAATCGGTGATGATGATGGCTTGCGCTTTTTGCAAATCCGCGCTAATTTGCGCGATCAGTTCTTCTTTGCGTTCTCGTGTGACGGGCAAGTGAATTCACCTCCTTAAAAAAAAGTCCTTGTGCCGATGACGCAACGACACAAAGACTGGTTTGTAGGAGCAAACGATCAATTGCCCGCTTTGAACTTGTCTTCGCCTCGGCAGGAGATTAAGCATCACTAACGATGCACCTGCGGTCATCAGCGGAACAGATTATATTCAGTTTTGATTTTTATGCAACTCACGCGGCGGCTTTGGTCGCCAGCGCCGTGTTCAAATCGAGTCGAATGCCGGGGCCCATCGTATTCGCCACGACAATCTTTTTGATGTACTGACCTTTGGCGGCGGTCGGTTTCGCGCGCATAATGGCATCGAGCATCGCCATCAAATTTTCGTACAATTGATCTTCGCTGAACTGGGTTTTGCCGATAACCGTGTGGATGTTTGCCGTCTTGTCGGTGCGGAATTCCACGCGCCCCATTCGCAGTTCTTTGATCAAGCGCGGCAATTGCTCCGGCGGAACGATGGTGCCGGCTTTGGGGCTGGGCATCAACCCGCGCGTGCCGAGGACTTTACCCAGACGACCGACCTTCGCCATCATTTGCGGAACTGCCACGGTGATGTCGAAATCGAGGCGACCGCCTTCGACTTCTTTGATCAGGTCATCGCCGCCGACGATATCCGCGCCGGCTTCGCGCGCGATACGCTCGCCTTCGCCATCGGCAAAGACGGCGATGCGAACGGTTTTGCCGGTGCCGTGCGGCAACAGTGTGACGCCGCGCACCAACTGATCGGCTTGTTTGACATCGACGCCCATTTTAAGGTGCAGTTCAACCGTCTCGTTGAACTTGGTGTGGGCTGTTTTCTTTAGCAGGGCGACGGCTTCACGCGGCGAGTATTGTTTTTCGCGGTCAACCAGTTTTGCCGCTTCTGCGTACTTTTTTCCGTGCTTTTTCATTATAAACTCCTGGTGGTCAGATTCGCGCGTTGTCGCGCTCCCACGTCTCTACGAGTTTCAAATTTCCGAATGCAAAGTTACAGGTTCGACCAATAACTTGGCTCATTCCTTGATTTCAATTCCCATACTGCGCGCGGTGCCTTCGATCATTTGCATTGCGCCGGCAATATCCACCGCGTTGAGGTCTTTCATCTTCATTTCGGCGATTTCGCGCACTTGCTTTTTTGTGACACTACCAACCTTGTTGCGATTCGGTACCCCCGAACCTTTTTCGACCCCGGCGGCTTTGCGCAACAACACCGGCGCGGGCGGCGTCTTGAGAACGAATGCAAACGAGCGGTCTTGATAGATTGTGATTTCACACGGCACAACCATCCCCGCCATACTCGCGGTCTTGGCGTTGTACTCTTTGCAGAATTGCATAATGTTGATGCCGTGTGGACCTAACGCCGTGCCGACGGGTGGGGCAGGCGTTGCTTTGCCGGCGGAAATTTGTAATTTAACGATTGCTTTGGCTTTCTTACCCACAGTTCCTCCAAGATACCAATTCCCAATGAGCCAAGGTGCCAATCCTTAAACTGTTTGGTTCATTGATTTTAAACTTTTTCAACTTGCAACAAATCTAGTTCCAGCGGGGTCTCGCGCCCGAACATCGAAACGAGGACGCGCACCTTGCCTTTTTCCATATTCACTTCTTCAACGGTGCCGCGGAAATCGGCAAAAGGTCCATCGATGATATGCACCGCTTGCCCCGGTCGATAGGTTACGCGAACCTTCGGCTGATCGGTTTCCATCCGCTTGAGAATTTTGCCGACCTCTTCCTCGCGCAAAGGCGCGGGTTTATCACCCGAGCTGACAAAGCCGGTCACGCCCGGCGTGTTGCGAACCACGTACCATGATTCCTCGGTCATTATCATCTCGACGAGAATATAGCCAGGAAAAACGCGGCGCTGAATGACTTTGCGCTGGCCCTCGCGCACATCGATTTCGTCTTCTGTGGGCACAATCACGCGGAAAATATTTTCCTGCATATTCATCGAACGAATGCGTTGTTCGAGACCCTTTTTGACTTTGTTCTCGTAGCCGGAATAGCAATGCACGGCATACCACGCGCGTCGTGGGCCTGCCGACGCTTCCGCCGCAGGCGCCGCTTCGCCTTCGATTTCGACGGGCGCGGATATTTCTTCCGGCGCTTGCGGTTCGGGCGACGGCGTCTCTTCGGCTTCAGGAATTTGATTTTTAGTTTCGTCCAAAATTGGATCGTCCACAGAATGGCTCATTTCAACAACTAACGCGTGATCAATAATCGGAAAAGTTGGGTGAGCAAATAATCGACCGCGCCAAAAAAGATGCTCATCACGATAATCGTTACGACGACGATAGCGGTCAGATTGGTGGCTTCTTCGCGGGTAGGCCAAACTACCTTACGGAGTTCGGCGCGCGTCTCGCGAAAGTACTGCACGATGCGATTTTCCTTTGGGGTTTCTCTAGCCACAATTCCCTCTCAAAGCGATCTGAGTAACAAGCCAAGACACCGTCTTGGAGACGGTGCCTTGGGATCTATCACTTGGTCTCGCGATGCAAAGTATGCCGTTTGTCCCAGGGGCAATACTTTTTCATTTCGATGCGTGCTGTGTCGTTCTTTTTGTTTTTTTCAGTGGTGTAATTGCGCCGTTTGCACTCAGTGCATTCTAGCGTCACAACCAATCGATTTTCTTTCTTTGCCATTATCCCATCACCTTGGTAATGACGCCGGAGCCCACCGTGCGACCGCCCTCACGAATCGCAAACCGCTCGCCCTTGTCCAACGCCACCGGCGTAATCAACTTCACCTTGATCGTCACCCGATCCCCCGGCATCA